>NZ_JBIUYQ010000010.1:211488-279888 GCF_044744605.1 Kitasatospora sp. NPDC087271 | reverse complement strand
CGGGCCCGCGCCCGGCAGGTTCCTCTCCTTGGCCGGGCCCGCGCCCGGCAGGTTCCTCTCCTTGGCCGGGCCCGCGCCCGGCAGGTTCCTCTCCTTGGCCGGGCCCGCGCCCGGCAGGTTCCTCTCCTCCTCACCTCGGTGGCTGCGGCTGCCAGAGGCACCCGCAGTCCGGGTGTCCGCGCAGTCGCAGACGTCGTGGCATCCCTTCGCCAGCCGACACCTCGCACCACCCGTCCACGCTCGGGGGCCGCCCGCCGTCCAGGTGGACCTGGACGTGCAGCGCCGCCAGGCCGGCCACCATCGTGGCCAGGGCCGTGTCGCAGGCCGGGGTGCGCGCCCGGCCGGGCCCGCCGTCCGCCAGCTGGGCCAGGATCCGGGGCCAGGCGGCGTCCTCGTCCTCCCGGCGCAGAACCAGGCAGTGTCCGCAGGCCGACACCCCTGGCAGCACCAGGGGCCCGACCACCCCGAACTCCTCGACCACTCCGACGTACAGGTGCGGCACCCCGGCCCGGAGCAGCAGTCGGGCCTCGTACGTCCCGCCGGCGAACGCCCCGCTCCCGTCCCGGGGCGCGAGCACCACCAGGTCGGGCGGCGGCCCGTCGGGCTTTCGCCGGGGCACGGGCACCAGTGGTCGGCCCGCCGCCCGTTGCACGGCCTCCCGGGCGGCCGTCAACCGCAGCCGCCCGATGTCCCCCGGCGGCAGTCCTGCCGGGGAGCAGTCCCCGGGGCGCACCCGGCCGCCGTCCACCACGGTGACCGTGCCCGCCCCGCCGGCCGAGAGCACGGCCGCCACGGCGGCGCCCACCCGGCCCGCGCCGCGGACCTCGATCCGGGCGCCTGCCCGCCGGGCCAGGACGGCCGGTGCGGCGCCGGGGCCGGAGTGGACCAGGGACAGCGAGGCGAGGTCGGGGCCGAGCAGGTCCCGGTGGGGCTGGGGGAAGCGGGCCAGTGCGGTGCCGGCCGCCTCCGCGTCGTCCAGTAACCCGGTCTCCTCCAGGTCGGTCAGCAGTGCGTCGGCGGGCTCCCGGCCGAGGCCGAGCTGCTCGCCGGCCTCCAGCAGTTCGGGGCGGTCCCTGGTCCCGTCGACCAGGCCGAGGAAGTCGCAGAGGGTCTTGTCGGCCTGGCCGAGCACCCCGGCGTAGCGGGTGATGGTCCCGAACTGCAGGGTGTCGGAGTCCCGCCAGCTGCGGGACAGGGCGGGCTTCAGTACGAGGCGCACGGCGATCTCCCTTCCGATCGTTTCCGGACGGCTGACCGCAGCATGCCCCATCGCGCCGACGTCGTGCGCAAAGTTATCCACAGGCTCAGGCTCATGATCACATCATCTGTTCGCACACCCTGTGGATAACCACGCATCCGCTCCGGCGCCGGTTTCCGGACACCCGCCGTCGACTTTTCGTTCCCGATCACTCCATGAAAGATTTCGGCCACGGCACCGGACTTCTGTCCGTGGTACCGGGTAACGTCGTGTGCCATGGCAGCCGAGCGGGACTCCCATCCACCGGCGTCGCGTCGGCGTGCCCGTGCAGCGTCCGGGTCGCAAGTGGCGGCGCCCAGCACGCGTGGGCGTCGGGACCAGGATCAGCAGGCGAGGCCCGCGTCGCCGCAACACCCACCCGCCGCCGCGCCACCGGAGCCGCACGACCGCGGCCGGGTGGAAGTGCGCCGCAGCGCCCGCCGCAGCCGCACCGTCTCGGCCTACCGCGAGGGCGACCGCACGATCGTGCTGATCCCGGCCCGGATGTCGCACGCCGAGGAGCAGCGCTGGGTCGCGCAGATGCTGGAGAAGCTCGCCGCCCAGGAGAGCCGCCGGATCCTCGGCGACGACGCACTGATGGACCGGGCCCGCGGGCTGTCGGCCGCCTACCTGGGCGATCGCGCCCGGCCCGCCCAGGTCCGCTGGGTCACCAACCAGAACTCGCGCTGGGGCTCGTGCACCCCCAGCGAGGGGACGATCCGCCTCTCCCACCGTCTGCAGGGCATGCCGGAGTACGTCCTGGACTACGTGCTGCTGCACGAGCTCGCCCACCTGCTGGTGCCGGACCACGGCCCGGCGTTCTGGGCTCTGCTGGAGGCCTACCCCCGGACGGAACGGGCCCGCGGCTACCTGGAGGGCGTGGTCTCGGCGGCCCGGCTGCCGCACATCCCCGGTGCCCGGCACGCCGACCGGGATGCCGATCCGGCCTGTTCCTGCGGCTGACGGCTTGACGCCCGGCCGGGAGGCGGCGGCGGAGAGGGCGGCGCGGGGAACGACGCGGGGAACGACGCGGGGAACGAAAAGAGGGGGCGCGGGCCGTATCGGCCCGCGCCCCCTCTTCGCGTTTCACCTCAGCTGGTCAGCCGGCGGGCCCGTGCCACCAGGTCCCGCACCGAGTGGTCGGTCAGCTCCGGCAGCTGGTCGTAGTCGAACCAGCGCAGGTCCAGCGACTCCTCGCTGATCAGCGCCTGCGCACCGGCCGGTGCCACCGCGATGTACTGGACGTCCAGGTGGGTGTTCTCCGGCCGGTCCTTGCCGGTGCAGCGGACCAGGTGCCGGTCCAGCTTGGCCGGCACCGGGACGCCGTCCACCTCCAGCAGGGCCAGGTCGGGGATGCCGGACTCCTCGACGGCCTCCCGCAGCGCCGCCGACGCGAGGTCCCGGTCGTCGGGCTCGCAGTGCCCGCCCATCTGCAGCCAGATGCCGACCTTGGGGTGCAGGGTGAGCAGCACCCGCCCGGCCGCCGGGTCGACGACCGCCGCGCTCGCCGTGATGTGCGCGGGCAGGCAGGACCGGTACAGGCCCTCGGGCTGCTCGGCCAGGTGCGCCAGGTAGTCGAGCCGCAGCCGGTCCTGCTCCTCTTCGGCGGGGCGCCACCCGGTCAGGGTGCGCACGGCGTCCGCGTGCAGGGACGTCGCCCCGGTGTCGGTGGCCGTCATGCGGTGGGCTCGCCCTTTCCGTCGGTGCCGTCGCCGTCGCCGTCCTGCTTCGGCTCGTCGCTCTTCGCCGGCCCGTCGTTCTTGGTGAGGTCCGGCTTGGCGGCGGTGCCGCCCGCGGCGGCCTCGCCGAGCAGCTTGTCGATCGCGTCGAAGTCGAGGCCGCCCTCCAGGTCGCCGGTGCCCCGGTGCACGAAGGCGTCCGGGTCGTCCAGGTCGGCGGCGGTGGGCAGCATGTCCGGGTGCTGCCAGAGCGCGTCCCGGCCCTCGATGCCGCGCGCGTCGGCGAGCAGCGCCCACAGCCGGGCGGCGTCGCGCAGCCGGCGCGGGCGCAGCTCCAGGCCGACCAGGGTGGCGAAGGTCTGCTCGGCGGGCCCGCCGGCGGCGCGGCGGCGGCGGACGGTCTCGCGCAGCGCGCCGGCCTGCGGCAGGTGCGGTTCGGCGGCGGCGTGCACGACCGCGTCGACCCAGCCTTCGAGCAGCGCGAGCGCGGTCTCCAGGCGGGCGAGCGCGGCCTTCTGCTCGGGGGTGTCCTCGGGCTGGAGCAGCCCGCCGGCCAGCGCCTCCTGGAGCGCCTCCGGGTTGTTCGGGTCGAGCTGGCCGACGAGCTCCTCCATCCGGGAGGTGTCGACCTTGATGCCGCGGGCGTAGGCCTCGACGGCGCCGAGCAGGTGGGCCCGCAGCCACGGCACGTGGGCGAAGAGCCGCTGGTGGGCGGCCTCGCGCAGGGCGAGGTAGAGCCGGACTTCGTCGGCGGGCACGTTGAGGCCCTCGCCGAACTCGGCGACGTTCTGCGGCAGCAGTGCGGCCTTGCCGGCCGGGGCGAGCGGCAGGCCGACGTCGGCGGAGCCGACCACCTCGGCGGCGAGGGCGCCGAGCGCCTGGCCGATCTGGGTGCCGAACATGGCGCCGCCCATGGAGCGCATCATGCCCATCAGCGGGCCGGCCATGGCCTGCATCTCCTCGGGCAGGACGCCGCCCATGGCGTTGCCGACCCGCTCGGCGACCGGGTCGACGAGGTCCTTCCAGACCGGGAGGGTGGCCTCGATCCACTCGGCGCGGCTCCAGGCGACGGCGGTGCCGGCGCCGGAGGGGAACTCGGTGGCGCCGTCGAGCCACAGGTCGGCGAGCCGGACGGCCTCGGCGACGGCGGAGTGCTCGGCGGCGCTGACCGAGCGGTCCTTGCTCTTGCCCTCGGCGGGTTCGGCGACGACGCTCTGGCGGGCGATGTTCTTGGCGAGGTCCCAGTTCACCGGGCCGCCCTCGAACGAGAGCATCTGCCCGAGCTGCTGGAACGCGCTGCCGAGGTCGTTGGGGTTGAGGCCGCCGAACATCGCGGCGAACGGGTTGTCGGCCCCGCCGGGGCCGCCCGGGGCTCCGCCGCCGGGCATGCCGAACAGCGCGCCGAACGGGTTGCCGGCGCCGAAGCCGAACGGCTGCGCGCCGCTCTGGTCGGAGCCTGCGGAGCCCTGGTCCTTCTTCTGCTGCTCGTTGTCGGGCTTGGCCTTGCCGTCCTCGGGCTCCTCGGGCGGAACGCCGAATCCGAAGGGAAGGTCGCTCACGGGGTCCTCGATCCGGTCGGCCGTCATACGGGTGTGGCGGGAAGTGCTGCCCGCCCGGGGCACCAGCGGAGTGGGGGACTCGTGGGCGGCTCCAGTGCGGCAGGCCCGCGCCGGGTGCACCGCCGGGCCTTCGCCTCGGGCAGGATGGACGTACGTGACACACGTCCGTACGCACATAAGCTAACCGTGGAGGATGGTCGGTGAGTTCCCCGCCTTCGGACGTTCGCTCTGGGCTGACCGGAGACGAGGACGCCCCGGACATCACGGCGTCGCCGCCTCCAGCCTACGGCGGACGGCCGCTGACCGTGGCCGTCACCGGTGCCGCCGGCGTGATCGGCGAACGGGTCGCGGCCCGTCTGGTCGCCTCGCCGCACGTGCGCAGGGTGCTGGCGGTGGACGACCGGCGCGGTGAGGTGCCGGGTGTGCAGTGGCGGGTGCTGGACGTGCGCGACCCCGCGGTGGCCGAGCGGCTGTCCGGGGTGGACGTGGTGGTGCACCTGGCGATGGACTTCGGCATGGAGTCGGATCCGCGCGCCCGCAGCGCCTACAACGTGCGCGGCGCGCAGACCGTGCTGACGGCGGCCGCGGCCGCCGGGGTGCACCGGGTGGTGCTCTGCACCTCCGCGATGGTCTACGGCGCGCTGGCCGACAACGAGGTGCCGCTGGCCGAGGACTCCGAGCTGCGGGCGACCGAGGAGGCCTCGCTGGTCGGGGACCTGCTGGAGATCGAGCGCCTGGCCCGCCGGGCGCCGCGCGCCCACCCGGGGCTGCAGGTGACGGTGCTGCGTCCGGCGGTGGTGGTCGGCCCCGGCGTGGACACCGTGCTGACCCGGCACTTCGAGGCGCCGAGGCTGCTGGTGGTGGCCGGTTCCCGCCCGTGCTGGCAGTTCTGCCACGTGGACGACCTGGCGGCGGCACTGGAGTACGCGGCGCTGGGCCTGGTGGAGGGCGAGGTGACGGTCGGCTGTGACGGCTGGCTGGAGCAGGAGGACGTGGAGCGGCTGTCGGGGATCCGGCGGATGGAGCTGCCGGCCTCGCTGGCGCTGGGCACCGCGGCCCGGCTACACCGGCTGGGCCTGACCCCGGCCCCGGCGGGGGACCTGGCCTACACGATGTACCCGTGGGTGGTGTCCGGCAGCCGGCTGCACGAGGCGGGCTGGCGTCCGGAGCACAGCAACGAGCAGGTGCTGGCCGAGCTGCTGGGCCAGGTCGCCGGGAAGCACGCGGTGGCCGGGCGCCGGCTGGGCGGCAAGGAGGCCGCGACCAGCCTGGGGGCGGCCGGGGCGACGGTGGCGCTGGTCGGTACGGCCGCGCTGGTGCGCCGGGCCCGCAAGCGGCGCCGCTTCTGAGGCCGGTGGCCCCGAGGGGCGGGCAGGCTTTCTCACGATGCGGAATCCCGTCATCGTGATGCGGAACCTGCTTGCCTCAAACCACCCGGGATGGGGAATCATGGGGGCATGTCCGAGAACCACGACCCCATCCGCCTGCTCGCCATCCGCGACACCCCGCTCTCGCTGGACGAGGTGTACGAGGCGGTCGGCGACGACGCGGCCGGCGGGACGACCGTCTTCGTCGGGACGGTCCGCGACCACGACGGCGGCAAGTCGGTCACCGCGCTGGAATACAGCTGCCACCCCACCGCCGAGCAGGAGATGCGCCGGATCGCCGAGAAGGTCGTCGCCGACTTCCCGGTGCGGGCGCTGGCCGCGGTGCACCGGGTCGGCCGGCTGGAGATCACCGACAAGGCGGTGATCGTCGCCGTGTCCTGCGCCCACCGGGGCGAGGCCTTCGCGGCCGCCCGGCGGCTGATCGACGACCTCAAGCACGAGGTGCCGATCTGGAAGCACCAGGTCTTCACCGACGGCGAGGAGGAGTGGGTCGGCGCCGGCAGTTGCTGACCCGGGTGCCCCTGCGGATCGGGCCGGATCGGACCGGACCGGGACGGATCGGACCGGGACGGACCCGAAAAGGGCGATTGGCTGCGGAGAGTGGCTATCTGTGCACGGAATGCGACGAACATGCCGGGCGGGCCGGGCTCTCACTCGAACGGGTCCGGGTCAGTGGGCCGAATACTCCCTGGCAGTGAGCCGATCGGCCGTCCCGTAACCCGGACGGCGCCGGCCGCGTTGTCCGCCGGAGTGGTTAATCTGCTCATAGACACGACGAGCTGGGAGTACTGATATGGGTGCGCTCGCCTGGTTGATCATTCCGGTCATCGCCGTCCTGCTCGCCGCCCTGTGGGCGGGCTGGGCCCAGCGTGCCCCGAGAGCCACGGGGGACCCGGCCTCGCTCGCCGAGCACCGGCGCTTCATGGCCGCGATGGAACGCACCACCGCCGGGAGCGCCGCCTCCGAGGACGGTTCCGGCCGGTAGCCCGGGGGGCGCCCGCTCATCCGCGTCCCGTACTGTCGAGGCATGCCACGCCGCTCCGCGACGATGCTCGCTGCCACCCTGCTGCTCATAGCGCTGCTCTGCGTCTCGGTGCTGATGAAGGTGCCGTACACGGAGATGAGCCCGGGGCCGACGTACAACACGCTCGGCAACCAGGGGGGCAAGTCGGTGATCACCATCACCGGGCGCGACTCGTACCCGACCACCGGGCACCTCAACATGACCACCGTCCAGGTCACCGGGGCCAAGTACGAGCCCAGCCTGGTCAACGCGGTGGTCGGGTGGCTGCGCGACGACGTGATGGTCGTGCCGCACGACAACGTCTACCCGAAGGGGCAGACGGACGCCGACGCCAAGAAGCAGAACGCCGAGGAGTTCGCCTCCTCCGAGGACAGCGCCCGCACCGCCGCGCTCAACCAGCTGGGCATCCCGGTCGGCACCGAGCTGATCATCAAATCGGTCACGGCGGGGGCTCCGGCGGAGGGCCGGCTGCACGCGGGCGACCAGATCGTGGCCGTCGACGGCACGCCGGTCAGCACGGCCGAGCAGGTGGTGGCCGCGGTCACCAGGCACAAGCCGGGCGAGTCGGTGGTCTTCACCGTGGTCCCGCGGGTCAAGGACGCGACCGGCAACGGCGGCGCCAACCCGGGGGACCGGACCGACGTCACCGTCCCCACCGTGCGGGCCAAGGACCTCGACCCGAAGGCCCCGGCCGAGCGGGCGGAACTCGCGGTGGTCGGCATCGGCACCACGATCCGGCACACCTACCCGTTCCAGATCGACATCGGCCTCCAGGACGTCGGCGGGCCGAGCGCCGGGCTGATGTTCTCGCTCGGCATCATCGACAAGCTCACCCCCGGCGGCGACCTCACCGGCGGCCGGTTCGTGGCGGGTACCGGCACCATCGACGACGACGGCAAGGTCGGCCCGATCGGCGGGATATCGATGAAGCTGATCGCCGCCCGGGACGCCGGCGCCGAGTACTTCTTCACCCCGTCCTCGAACTGCGCCGAGGCGACCAAGAACGTCCCGTCCGGGCTGAACCTGATCAAGACGGACACGCTGGACGGCGCGCTGAAGTCGCTGGAGCAGATCCGCTCCGGGCAGACCTCCGCGCTGCCGTCCTGCGCCGTGAAGTAGTGCCGTGAAGTAATGCCGTGACGTAGTGCGGTGAACGTGAAGGGGTGCCGCCGGGGCGGCCGGGGGCTACGAGAAGGTCGCCAGCAGCGCCGCGGTCAGGCCGGGCACCAGGTCCGGGCCGGTCAGCACCTCGCGGGCGACGTCCTTGGAGCGCAGCCGCAGCGCGATCTCCTTCTTGCCGTTGCGCAGCACGGCGGCGGTGATCCGCACCTCCTCGCGCTTGGGGTGGTTGGCCACCCACTCGGCGAGCTGGGCGTCGCTGGCGTTGCGCGGGCGGGTCTGCTCGGAGCCCGGAGGCAGCATCAGGCGCTCGACGACCAGGGCGCAGCCGACCACCGCGTCGGGCCAGGCGATGGTGCCGAGGAACTTGTCCAGCTCCATGCCGGCCGGCAGCTCGTCCTGCTCGACCGGGGTGAGGCCGGCCGTGTCGTCGTCGCCGAGGCCGAGCTGGGCGGCGATCTTCGGGTCGGCCTTGCGCAGGGCGGTGCTGTCCACCAGGGCGAACAGCCGGGCCGGGAGGTCCCAGCCGAGCGTGGCGGCGTACTCGTCGATCTCCAGCGCGGCCCGGGTGAGCGGGGTGGCGGCGGGGAGCTTGGAGACGTCGTCGGGGGAGCCGGGGGTGTTGAGTGCATTGGACGCGTCGGACATGCCTCAATCCTCACACGCCGGGCGGGGGCCCGGGCGCCGGGCGCCGCCGGTGGGCCGGGGAACGGCCGGGACGGGGAACGGCGTCGTAACCGTCTGCTAACGGTGGGAACTCGGCCAAAGCCTGGTTAAGTTTCCCTGAAGACCGACTGACTCCAGACGACACAGCTGAGGTGCCACCGTGGTATTCCAGATGCCGGAACGCTCAGGGCCGGGTTTCCGGCGCAGGGTAGGGCCGCCCTCCCGGCGGGCGCGGGTGGCCCTGCTGACCCTGGGCGTGCTCGCGGTGCTGTTCCTGCTGTTCGTCATGTTCGCCGGGTTCTGGACGGACTGGCTGTGGTTCAGATCCGTCCGTTACTCCTCGGTGTTCACCACGCAGCTGTGGACGAAGATCGGCCTGTTCGCGGTGTTCGGCCTGCTGATGGCGGTGATCGTCGGCTTCAACGTCTGGCTGGCGCACCGGCTGCGGCCGCCGCTGTCGGCGATGTCGGTCGAGCAGCAGAGCCTGGACCGCTACCGGTCGGGCCTGGCGCCGTTCAAGCGCTGGGCGCTGATCGGGGTCTCGCTGGTGATCGGCCTGGTGGCGGGCGCCGCGGCGTCCGGCCAGTGGCGGACCTGGCTGATGTGGACGAACGCGACGCCCTTCGGCGAGAAGGACGCCCAGTTCGGCATGGACGTCTCGTTCTACGCCTTCGACCTCCCGTTCTACGAGTTCGTGCTGGGCTTCGCGTTCAGCGCGGTGATCGTCTCGCTGCTGACCTCGGCGCTGGTGCACTACCTGTACGGGGGGCTGCGGCTGCAGGGCCCGGGCCGTCGGGCGAGCGCGGGCGCGCAGGGGCACCTGGCGGTGCTGCTGGGCGTGTTCGTGCTGCTGAAGGCGGTGGCGTACTGGCTGGACCGGTACGCGCTGGCGGTGAAGACCGGCTCCTACAAGGGGGTCTCCGGCTGGACCGGCCTGCGCTACGTGGACGCCAACGCGTTCCTGCCGGCCAAGACGATCCTGTTCTTCGTGGCGATCATCTGCGCGCTGCTGTTCTTCCTGACGCCGGTGCGCCGCACCTGGGCGCCGGCCCTGATCGGGCTGGGGCTGATGGTGCTGTCGGCGGTGCTGATCGGCGGGCTGTACCCGGCGATCGTGCAGCAGTTCCAGGTCAAGCCGAACGAGCAGGCCAAGGAAACGCCGTACATCCAGAAGAACATCGACGCGACGCGGCAGGCGTACGGGATCGCGGACGCGCAGACCACCCAGTACAGCCCGCAGGGGTCGACGACGGCCGAGGCGCTCAAGCCGGACGCACAGACCATCTCCGACATCCGGCTGCTGGACCCGAACGTCGTCTCGCCGACCTTCCAGTCGATCGAGCAGCAGCGCAACTACTACGCCTTCCCGAACACCCTGGACGTGGACCGCTACGGCTCCGGCACGGACAAGCAGGACACCGTGATCGGCCTGCGCGAGCTGGACCTCAACGGCGTGCAGCGCAACTGGATCAACGACCACTTCAAGTACACCCACGGCTACGGCGCGGTCGTCGCCAAGGGCAACCAGGTCAGCGACAAGGGCGAGCCGGTGTTCACCGAGTCCGGCCTGCCGGCCACCGGCGCGCTGGGCGACTACCAGCAGCGGATCTACTACGGCGAGAAGACGACGTCGTACTCGATCGTCGGCGGCTCGAACAAGGAGATCGACTACACCACCAAGACCGGCGAGAACAAGGAGTACACCTACACCGGCAACAGCGGTGTCTCGCTGGACAACCCGATCACCCGGGCCGCGTACGCGGTGCGCTTCGCCGAGCCGCAGATCCTGTACGCGGGGGCGATCACCGACGGCGCGAAGGTGATCTACAACCGGACGCCGAAGGAGCGGGTGGAGAAGGTCGCCCCGTGGCTGTCGATCGACGCCGACGCGTACCCGGTGGTGCAGGACGGCCGGGTGGTCTGGGTGCTGGACGGCTACACCACCTCGGACGGCTACCCGTTCTCGTCGAAGACGACGCTGGGCACCGCGACCAAGGACTCGCTGACCAACCAGCGCGGTGAGCTGCTGACCGTCGCCAACCAGGTCAACTACATCCGCAACTCGGTCAAGGCCACGGTGGACGCCTACACCGGCGAGGTGAAGCTCTACCAGTGGGACGACCAGGACCCGGTGCTGAAGACCTGGATGAAGGCGTTCCCCGGCACCGTCGAGCCGAAGACGGACATCCCGGGCACGCTGCTGCCGCACCTGCGCTACCCGCAGGACATGTTCAAGGTGCAGCGCGACCTGCTCGGCCAGTACCACGTGACCGACGCCAACTCCTTCTTCAACGGCAGCGACATCTGGCAGATCCCGGTCGACCCGACCAGCGACACCAAGCAGGTCCAGCCGCCGTACTACGTGACGGTGCGGATGCCGGACCCGCAGGTCACCTCGGCGAGCTTCTCGCTGACCACGACCTTCGTGCCCAACGGCCGCCCGAACCTGGCCGCGTTCATGGCCGTCAACGCCGATCCGGGGCCGGACTACGGGAAGATCCGCATCCTGAAGATCTCGGGGGACAACAGCGCCCCCGGCCCGGGCCTGGTGCAGTCGACGTTCAACTCCCGGCAGGAGGTGGCCTCGCAGATCTTCGCGCTGAAGAGCGGCGGTGACACCGAGCTGGAGTACGGCAACCTGCTGACCCTGCCGGTCGGCGGCGGGCTGCTCAACGTCGAGCCGGTGTACGTGCGCGGACGCGGCGCCAAGTACCCGACGCTGCAGAAGGTGCTGGCGGTGTACGGGAACGACAACGTGGCGTTCGAGAACACCCTGGAGGACGCGCTGAAGAAGGTGTTCGCCGGGGCGGCCCCGGGGACCACGCCGACCGCGCCGTCCACGCCGAACAACCCGGGGACGTCCACCAATCCGGGGACGTCGACCGGTCCGGGGACGGCGACGCCGGGCGGGACGATCTCGCCGGAGCTGCAGAAGGCTCTCGGGGACGCGGAGAAGGCGTACAACGACAGCCAGACCGCGTTCAAGAACGGCGACTGGGTGGCCTACGGCAACGCCCAGAAGGCGCTGGGCGATGCGCTGAAGGCGGCCGAGGCGGCCCGCGGCGGGAGCCCGGCGCAGGCCCCGACGCCGGGCGCGACCCCGGGCGCGACGCCGACCGGATCGCCGTCCGGGCAGCCGTAGCCGTAGCCGTAGCCGTAGCCCGCTGAGCTGCGGCAACCGATTCCTGTTCCACCCCGCACCCGTGCTATGGTTCAACTACCGACGCGGGGTGGAGCAGCTCGGTAGCTCGCTGGGCTCATAACCCAGAGGTCGCAGGTTCAAATCCTGTCCCCGCTACTCAGTGGCCAGAGGCCCGGAGGATTCTTCCTCCGGGCCTCTGGTGTTTTCCCCCGAAGCGGCGGGAACCGCTCCGGTACCATCAACCGTCGCCAACGACGACGGCACGGGGTTTGTGGGGCCCGAGTGTCGGGAAATCGACAAAGCGCCGAAGCAATTTCGTCGGCTTCGGGTCGGCCCCGCCCGAATTCGGCCGGGGCAGGTGTACGCGGGTTGCGGGTGGTGCGACGATGGGACACATGGGGGACGGTGCGCGGCTGCTGACCGGCCGTCGGTTCCGGTACCTCCCCTGGGGGTCCCCCCGGCCGCGGGCCGGGGCATGATGCCGCGACACTCTGGGGGAGCGGGAGTCGGCATGAGGCTGATCGGCAAGAACGGGTCAGGCACCAAGTCCGCGGCGGCCACCGAGGCGGACACCGACGCCTGGGCGGAGAGCCCCGAGAGCCGCCCCGGAGCCCTGCCCGCCCAGCGCACCAGCGGCCTGTCCGAGCGCCCCCCGGTCGCCGGCTACGGCCCCGACAGCCTGGTCCGCGTGCCCACCCGTCAGTTCGCCGACGCCGTCCGCCCGTACGGGCCCGACGGCGCCGCCGCCGACGGCCCGAACGCCGCCGCACTCGACCCGGCCGGCCTGGACACCACCAGCTTCGAGACCGCGCTGGCCGCCCGCGAGAGCGCCGCGCTGGAGGCCCGCCACCGGCAGGCCGCCGACGACGGCGACCCGGACGCCGCCAGCCGGCTCGGCACCCTGCTGCTGCGCCGCGGCGACCTGGAGGACGCCGAGCCCTACCTGCGCGCCGCCGCGGCCGCCGGGACGCGCGCCGCCGCCAACAACCTCGGCGTGCTGCTGCACCAGCAGGGCCACCGCGCCGAGGCCGCCCAGTGGTGGCGCCAGGCCGCGGTGGCCGGCAGCGCCCCCGCCGCGCACGCGCTCGGGCTCCAACTGCGCGACCAGGGCGAGGAGGAGGCCGCCGAGTACTGGCTGCACTTCGCCGCCGACCACGGCCACCCGCTCGGCGCCTACGCGCTGGGCGACCTGATGGAGCACCGGCGCGACGTGCGCGCCGAGCGCTGGTTCAAGGTCTCCGCCGACGCCGGGCACCGGGAGGCCGCCTACCGGCTGGCCCGGATGCGCGAGGCCGCCGGGGACAAGGAGATCGCCGAGGCCTGGTACCGCACCGCCGCCGCCCGCGGCCACGCCCGCGCCGCGCTGCGCCTGGGCGTGCTGCTGGAGGAGCGCGCCGCCACCGACCAGCCGCTGCTGGAGGAGGCCGCCCGCTGGTACCGGCAGTCCGCGCAGAACGGCGAACCGCGGGCCGCCTGCGCGCTGGGCTTCCTGCTGCGCGACTCCGGGGACCTGGCCGCCGCCGCCGAGTGGTGGCGGGAGGCCGCCGAGGCCGGCGACGGCAACGCCGCCAACGCGCTGGGCGCCCTGCACGCCGGCCGCGGCGAGTCCAAGGAGGCCGAGCACTGGTACCGCACCGCCCTGGACGCGGGCGACCAGAACGGCGCCTTCAACCTCGGCCTGCTCTGCGTCGCCACCGGCCGCGACCAGCAGGCCGAGCAGTGGTACCGCCGGGCCGCGTACGCCGGGCACCGGGAGGCCTGCAACGCGCTGGCCGTGGTGCTGCTGCAGCGCGGCGAGGAGACCGGCGCCGAGCCGTGGTTCTCCAAGGCGGCCGAGGCCGGCAGCGTGGACGGCGCGTTCAACCTGGGCGTGCTGCACGCCGGGCGCGGCGAGCAGCGGCAGGCCCAGGAGTGGTACGCGCGGGCCGCCGCCGAGGGCCACGGCGAGGCCGCGCTGCAACTGGCCGTCGCCCAGGAGCAGCGGGGCAACCTGGGCGGCGCGCTGGAGCGCTACCGGCAGGCGGCGTCCGGCGGGTCGGCGGAGGGCGCGTTCCGGCTGGCCTCGGTGCTGGACCGGCGCGGTGACGCGGACACCGAGGCCGAGCACTGGTACGCGCTGGCGGCCGATGCCGGGCACCGGCGGGCGCAGGTGCGGATGGGGGTGCGGGCGGCCGAGCGCGGCGCGCTGGAGATCGCCGAGAGCTGGTACCGGCGGGCGGCCGAGGCCGGCAGCCGCAGTGCCGCCTTCAACCTGGGGCTGCTGCTGGCCCGGCAGGACCGCGAGGCGCAGGCGATGCTCTGGTACACCCGGGCGGCCGACGCCGGGCACGGGCGGGCGGCGCTGCGCCTGGCACTGCTGGCGCTGCGCCGGGGGGAGCCGGTGCAGGCGGAGAACTGGTGCCGCCGGGCGGCCGACTACGGGCCGGCCGAGGTGGCGGAGCGGGCCGGGCGCCTGCTGGGCGCGCTGCACGCGGAGCTGAGCGCGTAGGGCGTGTCCGGAGGCCCCCGGGGCGGCGGTTTCTGGGGGCCGTGTTGGTTTCCGGGGGCCGTGTTACGGCGTGCCCGTGCAGTCCGGGCAGAGGCCGCGGTAGGTGACCTCGGCGGTGGTGACGGTGAAGCCGAAGCGTTCGCCGGCCGGGAGGGCGGCGAGCGGGTCGCCGTGCGGGTGGACGTCGCGGATGGCGCCGCAGCCGGAGCAGACCAGGTGCTGGTGGGCGCGGTGGGCGTTGGGGTCGTAGCGCTTGGCGCGTCCGTTGGTGGCGACCTCCAGGACCTCGCCGAGGCCGACCAGTTCGCCGAGGGTGTTGTAGACGGTCGCGCGGCTGATCTCGGGCAGGCGGGCGACGGCGCGGGCGTGCACCTCGTCCGCGGTGAGGTGCACGTGGTCGCCGTCGAGGACCTCGGCCACGACCCGGCGCTGTGAGGTCAGCCGCCAGCCGCGTCCGCGAAGTCGTTCCAGCAGGTCGCTCATGGGAACAGGGTAAGTCACGCTCTGAGATTGGTTCCAGTGTTGACTTGGACAAAGTCCAAGTTAGGATCGAGTCGTCACGACCGGATAACGCGGAGGCCCTCTTATGACGACCCAGGACGAGCTGCGCCCCACCCTCACCACGGAGGCGGGTGCCCCCGTCGCCGACAACCAGAACACCGAGACCGCGGGCCCCGGCGGCCCGGCGCTCATCCAGGACCAGCAGCTCTTCGAGAAGCTCGCGCACTTCAACCGCGAGCGGATCCCGGAGCGCGTGGTGCACGCCCGTGGCGCGGCGGCCTACGGCACCTTCACGGTGACCGCCGACCTGACGCCCTACACCCGGGCCTCGTTCCTGTCCGAGGTCGGCAAGCAGACCGAGGTCTTCCTGCGGTTCTCCACCGTGGCCGGCAACCTCGGCTCGGCCGACGCGGTGCGCGACCCGCGCGGCTTCGCGCTGAAGTTCTACACCGAGGAGGGCAACTACGACCTCGTCGGCAACAACACCCCGGTGTTCTTCATCAAGGACGCCGT
The DNA here is from genome assembly GCF_044744605.1 of Kitasatospora sp. NPDC087271. Classification (NCBI taxonomy): domain Bacteria; kingdom Bacillati; phylum Actinomycetota; class Actinomycetes; order Kitasatosporales; family Streptomycetaceae; genus Kitasatospora; species Kitasatospora sp. NPDC087271. The sequence goes on along the minus strand of NZ_JBIUYQ010000010.1, from coordinate 264,572 downwards.
GAAGTTCCCCGACTTCATCCACACCCAGAAGCGCGACCCGTACACCGGCTCCCAGGAGGCGGACAACGTCTGGGACTTCTGGGGCCTGTCGCCCGAGGCCACCCACCAGGTGACCTGGCTGTTCGGCGACCGCGGCATCCCGGCCAGCTACCGCCACCTCAACGGCTACGGCTCGCACACCTTCCAGTGGCAGAACGAGGCCGGCGAGCACTTCTGGGTCAAGTACCACTTCAAGACCGACCAGGGCATCAGGAACCTCACCCAGGACGAGGCCAACCGGCTGGCCGGCGAGGACCCGGACAGCCACCAGCGTGACCTGCGCGAGTCGATCGAGCGCGGCGAGTTCCCCAGCTGGACCGTGCAGGTCCAGATCATGCCGGCGGCCGACGCGGCGAACTACCGCTTCAACCCCTTCGACCTCACCAAGGTCTGGCCGCACGCCGACTACCCGCCGGTCGAGATCGGCCGGCTGGAGCTCAACCGCAACCCCGACAACGTCTTCGCCGAGGTCGAGCAGTCGATCTTCTCCCCGTCGCACTTCGTGCCCGGCATCGGCCCGTCCCCCGACAAGATGCTGCAGGGCCGCCTGTTCGCGTACGCGGACGCCCACCGCTACCGCGTCGGCATCAACGCCGACCACCTGCCGGTGAACCGCCCGCACGCCACCGAGGCGCGCACCAACAGCCGCGACGGCCACCTGTACGACGGCCGCCACGGCCGACAGAAGAACTACGAGCCGAACAGCTTCGGCGGCCCGGTGCAGACCGGCCGCCCGCTGTGGGCCGCCACCGCGGTCACCGGCGCCACCGGCAACCACGAGGCGCCCTCGCACGCCGAGGACGACGACTTCGTGCAGGCCGGCAACCTGTACCGGCTGTTCTCGGAGGACGAGAAGCAGCGGCTGATCGCCAACCTGGCCGGCTTCATCGCCAAGGTCTCCGCCGACCGCGAGGACATCGTCGAGCGGGCGGTCGACAACTTCCGCAAGGCCGACGCCGACTACGGGCAGCGGCTGGAGGCGGCCGTCCGGGAGCTGCGCAAGCAGTAGCCGGGACGCGCCCCGATGAGCGGCGGGCCCGGTCGACCGGAGGACCGGTCGACCGGGCCCGCACCATGTTCGGCCGGAGGACCTAGACGCTCAGGCGGCGCAGGGTCTCCTCGTGGAGGATGCCGTTGCTGGCGACGGCGTCGGCGCCGCCGGGGCCGGACACGCCGTCCAGACCGGTGAAGCGGCCGCCGGCCTCCTCGACGATGACGCAGTTGGCGGCCATGTCCCAGAGCGACAGCTCGGGCTCGGCGGCGATGTCGACCGCGCCCTCGGCCACCATCATGTAGGACCAGAAGTCGCCGTAGGCGCGGGTGCGCCAGCAGGCGCGGGTGAGGTCCAGGAAGGGGTCGAGGCGGCCGCGCTCCTCCCAGCCGGAGAGCGAGGAGTAGGAGAAGGAGGCGTCCTCGATCCGGGAGACGCCGGAGACGTGGATCCGGGAGGCCTTGGTGAGGCTGCGGCCGGCGTAGGCGCCGAGGTCCTTGGCCGCCCACCAGCGGCGCTGCAGCGCGGGGGCGGAGACGATGCCGACCACCGGGCGCTCGACACCGTCCGGGCCGTCCTCCAGCAGGGCGATCAGGGTGGCCCAGACCGGGACGCCGCGGATGTAGTTCTTGGTGCCGTCGATCGGGTCGATCACCCAGCGGCGCGGGCCGGAGCCCTGGAGGCCGAACTCCTCGCCGAGCACCGCGTCGCGCGGGCGGGCGCGCTGCAGCACGCTGCGGACGAGTTCCTCGGCGGCCTTGTCGGCGTCGCTCACGGGGGTGAGGTCGGGCTTGGTCTCGACCTTCAGGTCGAGGGCGCGGAAGCGCTCCAGGGTGACCGAGTCGGCCGAGTCGGCGAGGACGTGGGCGAGTCGGAGATCGTCGTGGTAATCGGCCATGTCCGAAACCCTAGCGATCCCGCCCGGATCGGGACAGCCGGGCTCGCGGACCGGGACGGGCCCGCCGGAGGCGATTGGGCTCGCGGACCGGGACGGGCCTGCTCAGTGCGCCGAGCCGCTGAGCTGGAGGCCGATCACGCCGGCGATCACCAGGGAGATGGACACCAGCTTCAGCACCGAGGTGGTCTCGTCCAGGAAGACCATGCCGTAGATGGCGGTGCCGGCCGCGCCGATGCCGGTCCACACCGCGTAGGCGGGGCCGACCGGCAGGCTCTTCAGGGACAGTGTGAGCAGGCCGAAGCTGCCCAGGGCGAACACGCAGAAGCTGATGGTGGGCCAGAGCTTGGTGAAGCCCTCGCTGAGCTTGAGGTTGATCGCGAAGCCGGTCTCCAGCAGGCCGGCCAGGACCACCAAGGCCCATGCCATCGCGTGCCCTCCCTGTCGATCGACGGGTCGGACCGCGCTGTGGCCCGACCTTCCTATGATCGCCAGGCCGGCGCGGTCCGACACCTCGAACGGTCGGGAAACCCATGGGACGGTAAAACCGCCGCCCGGGTCAGTCGCCCTCGCGGGCCTCCTTGCTGGCCAGCAGGCGGCGCAGCGAGTAGAGCCGGGCGCCCTCGGCGTGGCCGCCGGCGACCCAGGCGTCCAGCGCGCAGTCCGGCTCGTCGTGGCTGCAGGCGCGCGGGCAGTCGACGGTGCCGGGCTCCAGGTCGGGGAAGGCGTGGATGACCCGGGACGGGTCGATGTGCGAGAGGCCGAAGGAGCGGAAGCCCGGGGTGTCGATCACCCAGCCCGGGTCCAGCGCCTTCTTGGAGCCCGGCTTGGCGCCCGGGGGCGGGGGCAGCCGCAGCGCCAGGGCGGACACGGTGGTGTGCCGGCCGCGCCCGGTGACCGCGTTGACCCGGCCGGTCTGCCGCTGGTGGTCCGGGACGAGGGCGTTGACCAGGGTGGTCTTGCCGACGCCGGAGTGGCCGATGAACACCGTGGAGAGGCCGCGCAGGTGCGCGCGGACGGCCTCGGCGCCGGCCGTCTCCAGTTCGTCCCGACGGGTGACCACGTAGTCGATGCCGAGCGGCGCGTACGACTCCAGCAGCGGCCCGGCCGGGGCGAGGTCGGCCTTGGTGAGCACCAGCAGCGGCTCCATGCCCGCGTCGTACGCGGCCACCAGGCAGCGGTCGATCAGCCGGGGCCGGGGCTCCGGGTCGGCCAGCGCCGTGACGATGGCCAGCTGCTGGGCGTTGGCGACGACGATCCGCTCGTACGGGTCGTCGTCGTCCGCGGTGCGCCGCAGCACCGAGCTGCGCTCCTCGACCCGGACGATCCGGGCGAGCGTGTCGGTGTCCCCGGAGAGGTCGCCGACGATGTTGACCACGTCGCCCACGACGACGCCCTTGCGGCCCAGCTCGCGGGCCTTCATGGCGACGATCTCGCGTTCCTGCTTGGTGCCCGGGTCGATCAGGCAGGTCAGCCGGCCGCGGTCGACGGTCAGCACCATCGCCTCGGCGGCGTCCTCGTGTTTGGGCCGGATCCGGGTCCGCGGCCGGGAGCCCCGGCGGGCGGGGCGGTTGCGGATGTCGTCCTCGTCGGCGTCCTTGCCGTAGCGGCGCATGTGCTCAGTCTCCGCTCAGGCGTCCGCCACCGCTTCGCCGAGCAGTTCCGCCCACATCTTCGGGAAGTCCGGCAGGGTCTTGGCGGTGGTGGCCACGTTCTCCACCTCGACGCCGGGCACGGCCAGGCCGACCACGGCGGCGGCGGTGGCCAGGCGGTGGTCCTCGTAGGTGTGGAAGACGCCGCCGTGCAGCGGGCGCGGGCGGATCCGCAGGCCGTCCTCGGTCTCGGTGACGTCGCCGCCGAGGTCGTTGATCTCCTTGGCGAGCGCGGCGAGCCGGTCGGTCTCGTGCAGCCGCAGGTGGGCGATGCCGTACAGGTGGGACTCGGAGTCGGCCAGTGCGGCGACGGCGGCGATCACCGGGGTGAGCTCGCCGACGTCGTGCAGGTCCGCCTCGATGCCGTGGATCCGGCCGGTGCCGGTGAACTGCAGGCCCTCGTCGGTGAACTCGCAGGCGCCGCCCATCCGGGTGTAGATCTCGCGCAGCTGGTCGCCGGGCTGGCTGGTGTGCTTGGGCCAGTCGCGCACGGTGACCCGGCCGCCGGTGACCAGGGCGGCGGCGAAGAACGGCGCGGCGTTGGAGAGGTCCGGCTCGACCACCAGGTCGCGGCCGATCAGGGCGCCGGGGGTGACCCGCCAGACGTCCTTCTCGCCGCCGTCCTCGGGGGCGTCGACCTGGACGCCGGCCAGGCGCAGCATCTCGACGGTCATCCGGATGTGCGGCAGCGACGGCACCGGGCCGCCGACGTGCCGGACCTCGACGCCCTGGTTGTAGCGGGCGCCGGAGAGCAGCAGGGCGGAGACGAACTGGGACGAGGAGGAGGCGTCGAGCTCGACCGGGCCGCCGTCGAGCGCGCCGGTGCCGTGCACGGTCAGCGGGAAGGCGCCGCGGCCGCCGTCGTCGATCCGGGCGCCGAGCGCGCGCAGGGCGTTGATCACGCCGTGCTGGGGGCGCTCGTAGCTGCGCGGGTCGCCGTCGAAGTGCACCGGGCCGTCGGCGAGGACGGCGAGCGGGGGCAGGAAGCGCATCACGGTGCCGGCGTTGCCGACGTCGATCGAGGCGGGGCCGCGCAGCGCGGGGGTCGGGATGACCCGCCAGGCCTCGCCGCCACCGGTGCCGCCGGAGTCGTTGTTGACCTTCTCCTCGATGCCGACGCCGAGGGCGCGCAGGCCGTCGGCCATCAGCTGGGAGTCGCGGCTGCGCAGCGGCCGGCGTACCCAGCCGGGCTCGTCGGCGAGCGCCGCCAGCACCAGGGCTCGGTTGGTGACCGACTTGGAGCCGGGGATGGTGACGGTGGCGTCAACGGGGGTGGTCGCGACGGGGGCGGGCCACAGGGTCTCGGTCATGGGGCCAAGTTTAGGGGCCGTACCGGAACGGCCCCTGCGCCAACCGCATGGCGGGACGGGGGAGGCCCGGTGCAGGGGTTGTGGCAGCCGGCCCGTGCCGCGGGGGCGGCCCGGTGCGGGGCCGGGAGCAGCCGGCCCGTGCCGCGGGCGAGGTTCAGTACAGGGGCTGGAGCAGCCAGCTCGCGCTCAGGGCGAGGCAGGCGAGGGCGGTGAGCAGGAAGACGGTGATCCAGGCGAGGCCGGGGATGTGGGTGAGGCGGGCCAGTTGGTCGGCGTCGGAGTCGCGGGCCCAGCCGATGCGGCGCTGGTGCTGGAGTTCGAGGACCGGGCGGACGGCGCCGAACAGCAGGAACCAGCAGCCGAGGTAGGCGAAGCCGGCCTGGACCTCGGTGCTGCCGAACCAGGAGACCAGGAAGAAGGCGCCGCCGGCGACCAGCACGGTGAACAGGCCGAAGGCGTTGCGGATGCGCACCAGGAGGGCGAGCAGCAGGACGACGGCCAGCCAGAGCAGCAGGGTGATCCGGCCGGTGGAGAGCAGGGCGGCGCAGCCGAGGCCGAGCAGGGCGGGGGCGGTGTAGCCGGCGGCGGCGGTGAGGATCATGCCGGGGCCGGTGGGGCGGCCGTAGGAGAGGGTGAGGCCGGAGGTGTCGGAGTGCAGCCGGATGCCGGCGAGCCGGCGGCCGGTGACGAGGGCGATCAGGCCGTGGCCGCCTTCGTGGGCGATGGTCACGGCGTTGCGGGTGACGTGCCAGAGCGGGCGGGCGAGGACGGCGAGCAGGGCGGCGCCGGCGGTGGCCAGCACCAGCCAGCCGGGCGGCGCGGGCTGGGTGCCGGTGACCTGGTTCCACAGTTCGCCGAGGTTCTGGTCGGTGGGTTGTGCGCTCATCGTCTCGTCTCCGCCTCCGTCCGCTGCGTTGGGCCGTTCGGGGCAGCCTCCCATGCGGGGACGGGCGGGCGGGAGCGGACGGTTCTCCTGGCGGGATGAAGAAGTGGTGAGCGGGGGCGGCATGGCAAGCTGGCCCGCATGTGCGGTCGCTTCGCAGCCAGTGGCAAGCCCGAGGACATCGTCGAGCTGTTCGGCGTCGAGCAGTGGGATCCGGCGGAGACGCTGGCCCCCAACTGGAACGTCGCCCCGACCACCAGCGCCTTCGTGGTGCTGGAGCGGGTGCCGAAGGGCCGGGCGCGGCCGGTGCGCCAGCTGAGGGTGCTGCGCTGGGGTCTGGTGCCGCAGTGGTCGCGGTCGGCCGAGACGGCGGTGAAGATGATCAACGCCCGTTCGGACACGGTGCACGAGAAGCCCTCGTACCGGCAGGCGTTCGCCTCGCGCCGCTGCATCCTGCCGGTGGACGGCTACTACGAGTGGCAGACGGTGCCGGGCGAGCGCGGCAAGGCGCGCAAGAAGCCGTTCTTCGTCTCCCGGGCGGACGGCACCCCGCTGGCGCTGGCCGGGCTGTACGAGTTCTGGCGCGACCGGACGGTGCCGGCCGACCATCCGGCGGCCTGGCTGGTGACCTTCACCATCGTCACCACCGACGCCGAGGAGTCGCTGGCGCCGATCCACGAGCGGATGCCGCTGTTCCTCGACCCGGGCTCCTACGACGAGTGGCTGGACCCGGGGCTGGACGACCCGGAGGAGCTGCGCCGGCTGCTGATACCGCCGCCGCCCGGTGCGCTGCTGGCCACCCCGGTCTCGCCGGCGGTCGGCAGCATCCGCAACAACGGGCCGGAGCTCAAGGAGCCGTGGGCCGAGGCGGAGTACGAGACCACCCTGTTCTGACGTCTTCTGCCGTCCGATGTTTGAAGTTCGACGATCGAGTCCTGACAGCTGAGGGAGCCTGAGCCGGTTGGAGCGACCGACGATGACCACCGAACTCGTCCCCACCGAGGTGGGGGACGCCCGGATCAGCTACCACCGGGCCGGTGCGCCGAAGGCGCTGCTGGCGCTCGGTCACGGCGCGGGCGGCGGGATCGAGGCCCGGGACCTGGTGGCGCTGGCCGCGGCGCTGCCGGCGCGCGGGATCACCGTGGCGCTGGTGGAGCAGCCCTGGCGGGTGGCGGGCAAGCGGCTCGCCCCGGCGCCGCGCACGCTGGACCGCGGCTGGACCCCGGTCGCCGGGCGGCTGGCCGGTCAGGGGCTGCCGCTGGTGGTCGGCGGGCGCAGCGCCGGGGCGCGGGTGGCCTGCCGGACCGGGGCGGCGAGTGGGGCGGTGGGGGTGGTGGCGCTGGCGTTCCCGCTGCACCCGCCGGGCCGGCCGGAGAAGAGCCGGGCGCAGGAGCTGCTGGAGTCGGGGACGGCGACGCTGGTGGTGCAGGGTACGGCGGATCCGTTCGGCGGGCCGCAGGAGTTCCCGGAGCTGCCGCCCGGGCACGAGCTGGTGGCGGTGCCGTACGGCGGGCACGGTTTCGACGTGCCCAAGCGGGCGCCGGTGGGGCAGGACGAGGTGCTGGAGGCGATCTGCCGGGCGGTCGGGGACTGGGTGCTGCGGGTCGTCTGAGGCGGCGGGGGCGGCCGTGAGCGGGGGGTTTCCACTCGATCACCCGTACGAGCGATTTCGGGGCGGGCGCGGGAATGCGGGCGGGGCCGGGGTGGTTGGCACTCTCGTCAGCACGATTCCCGGTTGAGAGGCAGGGCAGATGGGTTCGATCGCGTGCCCCGAGCGGTCAGAGCAGCGCGAGGCCGCCGCGGCGTTCGGCCCCGCCTGGTCCGACTGGATTGTCGCGGGCGAGAAGCCCGTCAGCCCGATATCCTCCATTTCGGGGCGGCCTGCCGTGGGTCGTGCCCGCCATGCCGAGGAGGTGGGTCCGGTCGTCGGGACCGAGCACGAGGCCGAGCCGGGCCGGGGCCCGGAGGAGGGCCAGCCCGTGGGCGAGGCGCTCACCGGTGAGGAGCTGGCCGAGGCGATCGGTGAGGACACCTTCCGGGTGTCGGCACAGGAGAGCGAGGAGGCCCGGCGGGAGCGCTTCGAGCGCGACGCCTTGGGCTACCTGGATCCGATGTACTCGGCGGCGCTGCGCATGACGCGCAACCCCGCGGACGCGGAGGACCTGCTCCAGGAGGCGTTCGCCAAGGCGTACGCGTCCTTCCACCAGTTCCGCGAGGGCACGAACCTCAAGGCCTGGCTGTACCGCATCCTCACCAACACGTTCATCAACTCGTACCGCAAGAAGCAGCGCGAGCCCCAGCGCACGGCGGCGGAGGAGATCGAGGACTGGCAGCTGGCCCGCGCCGAGTCGCACATGTCGACCGGTCTGCGCTCGGCCGAGACCCAGGCGCTCGACCACCTCCCCGACAGCGACGTGAAGGACGCGCTCCAGGCCATTCCGGAGGAATTCCGGATCGCCGTGTACCTCGCGGACGTAGAAGGCTTTGCGTACAAGGAGATCGCGGACATCATGGGTACTCCCATCGGTACGGTGATGTCCCGGCTGCACCGCGGCCGCCGTCAGCTGCGCGGCATGCTGGAGGATTACGCCCGTGAGCGCGGGCTCGTCCCGGCCGGCAGCGGGGCAGGGCAGGAAGCGAAGGGCTCGGGCTCATGAGCTGCGGCGATCCGCACGACACGGAGTGTGGCGAGGTCCTCGACCACCTCTACGAATTCCTCGACAACGAGATGACCGAGGGCGACTGCGCCAAGCTGCGGGTGCACTTCGAGGAGTGCTCGCCCTGCCTGAAGCAGTACGGGCTGGAGCAGGCGATCAAGGCGCTGATCAAGCGCTCCTGCGGCTGCGACGACACCCCGGCTGACCTGCGCAGCAAGGTGCTGGCCAGGATCGACTCGATCCGGGCGGGGCAGCGTTCGGGCGAGCAGGTGGTGGTCGCCGTCGACACCACGGTCGAGTTGCACGTCGAGGCGGACCGGCCGGCGCCGGGCGCCGGCGAGGCCCCGGAGGAGTCGACGGTCCGGCCCGGTGCCACCGTCGAGGCGGGCGCCCCGGCGGAGTAGCCGCCCGGCCGTCCAACGGCCGGGCGGAGCAAGCGGACGGGCCTGCCGGCGAGGGCGGGCCGAGCGGTCCGGACACGGAGTCAGGCGGCCCCGGGAGCGTGCGCTCCCGGGGCCGCTCCCTTTGTGCTTGCATGCGCCCCTCACTCGTTCGAGTGAGTTGGCGGTGCGCCAGCAGCGTCGTCGCGCCATCATGCGTCCTTACGCCCGGGTGGCGGCCTATCCTCCTGACGGACGCTCACCGCCGGTCCGCCCGGCGAGCTGAGGCAACGCGGGCCCGGACGTCGGGGAGGTCGAGATCGCTATCGACGGCGAAGACGCGGCCCTGCCGGAGGGGGCGATGCGCTACCTGGTGGCCGTCCCGGTGGCGGCGCTGTGCTGCCTGCTGCCGCTGCTGCCGACCGGCGTGCCGCCCGGGGTCCCGCGCTGGCTCGGCGCCCCGGTGGACTGGCCCAAGGTCGGGCTGCTGGCCTTCCTGCACGGCTGCTGGGAGTCACTGGCCCAGGGCCTGCCGACACCCTGCCTGCGACTGGTCCGCCGGCTGCTGCGCCGCCCGCCGCCGCCCGAGCGGGCGCTCTCCCGCCCCGGGGTCAACGCCTTCTTCCCGGTGCTGTTCGCCGGCGTGCTGATGCTGCCGCCGGCCGCCGCCGCGCTGGTCGCGGTGCCCACCGCGGTGCTCGGTGGCCCGGCCGGGCGCGGCTGCCGGACCCGCCAGCTGTGGAACGGCTCCCAGCTCGCGCTGTGCGCCTTCGCCTCCGCGGCCGCCTTCCACCTGCTGCACGGGCCGCAACTGCTGCTCGGCTCCCGCTTCCCGGCCGCGCTGCTGCCCGGCTTCGCCGCCGTCGTCACGTTCTGCCTGGTCAACGGGGTGCTGGTGGGCGCGATGCTGATGCTCGCGGAGGACCGCCGGCCCGTCGTGCTGCTGCGCGGGGCGGTCGCGGTGTGCGGGCTGCCGGTGCTGGTGCACGCGGCCGGCGGCCTGATGGTGGCCGTGCTCTGGCAGGGCCCGTACGGGGCGTTCGCGGCGCTGCTGGCGCTGCTGCCGCTGTCGATCTCGGCCTGGGTGTTCGCCCAGGGGCAGCGCGAGCGGGACGCCCACCAGGCCACCGTGCAGTCGCTGGTGCAGGCCGTGGAGATCAAGGACTCGTACACCCGCGGGCACAGCGAACGGGTCGGCCGGGCCTCGGTGCTGATCGCCGGTCAGCTCGGCATGGAGGCCGAGCGGCTGCGCACCCTGCGCTTCGCGGGGATCCTGCACGACGTCGGCAAGCTGGGCGTGGCCACCGAGTTGCTGCGCAGAAACGGTCCCCTCAGCGAGACGGAGCGGCGGGCCGTCGAGGTCCACCCCGTGTACGGGTACGAGCTGGTGCGCGGGATCGCCTTCCTCGGCGAGGCGCACGCCGGGATCCTGCACCACCACGAGCGGATGGACGGCCGGGGTTACCCGAGCGGGCTGGTCGGCGAGCAGATCCCCGAGTTCGCCCGGATCATCTCGGTCGCCGACGCCTTCGACTCGATGACCTCCACCCGCTCCTACCGGCGCGGCCGCCCGGTCGCCGAGGCCGTGGCGGAGCTGGAGCGCTGCTCGGGCAGCCAGTTCGACCCGGTGATGGTCCGGGCGCTGATCGACGCGCTGGCCGGGCACGACTGGCAGCCGGTGCTGCCGCCGCCCGGGGACGGCATCCGGGCCGTCCCCGACATTCCGCTCGGAGTGCCCGAGCCGGCCCGGGCGGCGCCGGGCCGGGTGCCCGCGCAGGGCGGGAGCGTCCCCACGGCCGGGCAGCCGTGACCGCGGCCGGCCGGGAGGCCCGCGTGGTGCACGCGGCGGCGGCCGCGCTGCTGGTGTTCGCGGTGGGCGCGGTCGCGCTGCGCGGGGTGGCCGGGGCGCGGGTCGCGCTGGCGTTCACGGCGCTGATCGCGCTCGGCGAGTGCGTCCGGATCACTCTTCCGGGCGACCGCGAGCAGGCACCGATCGGCGCGGCCGGCGCGCTGGCGTACGCCCTGCTCGGGCCGCTGCGCGGGGTGCCCACCGCGCCCGGGATGCTCCAGGTCGTCGCGGTGACCGGCGTCGGCCTGCTGCTGTCCTGGCTGCCCGGCCTCGCGTTGCCCCGGCTCAGGGCGTGCCGCCCGGGCCGGGGCCGGCCGGGCCCGATCCAGCGGGCCCGCCCCGGCCGCCCGCACCGGCGCCCGCCCTGGGCCGACCCGGCCCGGCGGGACAGCGCCGCCCGCCGGCTGCTCGGGGTCGGCTTCGCGGCCGCCGTCTTCCAGCCGCTCTACAACGGCGGACTGGTCGACCGCTTCTCGCCCGAGGGCCCGGCGTACGGGGCGTTCCTGACCGCCGTCGCCGCGCTGGCCGCGCTCTGCGACGCGACCCTGGCGGCGCTGCTGCGCCGGTCGGCGGCGGGTCTGGAGGGCGGGCTGCGGTTCCCGGCGGCGCTGGAGGACGAGCTGCGCTCGCTGTTCGGGATCGGCTCGGCGATCGTCGCCACCGGGATGCTGGTCAGCCTGGCGGCCGGCGAGGTCGGGCTGTGGGCGCTGCCGCTGTTCTGTACCCCGCTGCTGCTCGCCCAGGTGTCCTTCCGGCGGGCCGCGGCCGTGCGGGCCACCACCGGGCAGACCATCGCCAGCCTGGCCCGGGCCACCGAGGTGGCCGGCTACACCCCGCACGGGCACGCCCGCCGGGTCGCGGACACGGCGTGCGCGCTGGGGCGCGAGCTGGGGCTGGGCACCCGGGAACTCGCCCTGCTGGAGTACGCGGCGCTGATGCACGACGTGGGCCAGCTGTCGCTGGTCGAGCCGGTGCCGGACGGCGCGACCGCGCTGCTGCCCTGCGCCGAGCAGCAGCGGATCGCCCGGCTGGGCAGCGAGGTGATCCGCCGCACCGGGGTGCCCCGGCAGGTCGCCGAGCAGGTCGCCCGGCTGGCCGATCCGGTGCTCGGCACGGCCGGCGGGGACGGCGCGGTGCCGCTGGCGGCCCGGATCATCCGGGTGGCCAACGCCCACGACGACCTGCTGACGGCGGCCCGCGGCCGCGGGGTCGGCGAGGCGGTGGGCCGGCTGGAGGCGCTGGAGGTGCTGCGGCTGGGGCGCGGCCGGGTGTACGACGCCCGGGTGGTGGACGCGCTGGCCCGGGTGGGCGGCTAGGCCCTGCCCGGTGGATCAGGCCCGGGCTCGGGCGGGCTCGGGCGCGGGCCTGAGTTCGGCGGCTGACCCGGGCTCCGGTGGAGCGCCGCGGACCGGCGGGCCTCCGTCGGGGTTGAGGCGGGGCGGCCGGGCGGGCAGGCTGGGTAGGGGCGGCCCCAACCTCGGCGGTGGGGAGCGCGGGCGGGGGCGGGCGTGGTTGGATGCGGTCGTAGCGTGGAACACCGACCCGGGGCACCGTGCCCCGGACCCCCGCGGAAGTGGATCCGGACGCGGCGGTACGGGACTTGAGCGGACGACGACGGCAGGGACGAACGTGAGGATCTTCCACCGGGCACGGCACCGGCCGTCCGCCACCTGGCGGCAGACGACCGACCGGGCCTTCACGCTGATCGGCGACGGCCGCTACGAGGACGCCGGCGCGCTGCTGGTGATGGCCGCCGACCTGGAGCCCTGGCTGTCCGACTCCTGGTTCAACCTCGCCCTGCTGCACAAGTTCCGCCGGGACTGGGAGCAGGCCCGCTCGGCCGGGCTGCGGGCCGTCGCCCTGCTGGACCGCGAGCACGGCGCCCCCGACTGGTGGAACCTCGGCATCACCGCGACCGCCTTGCAGGACTGGCCGCTGGCCCGCCGCGCCTGGCAGGCGTACGGGCTGAAGCTGCCCGGCGGCCCGGGCGGGCAGCAGGACGGCCCGGTCAGCCTGGACCTCGGCACCACCCCGGTGCGGCTCTCCCCGGACGGCGAGTCCGAGGTGGTGTGGGGCCGCCGGCTGGACCCGGCCCGGATCGAGGTGCTGTCCATCCCGCTGCCGTCCTCCGGCCGCCGCTGGGGCGAGGTGGTGCTGCACGACGGCGCCCCGCACGGTGAGCGGGTCACGGACGGGGTCGCCTACCCGGTGTTCGACGAGATCGAGCTGTGGGCGCCGTCCCCGGTGCCGACCTACGTGGTGCTGCTCCAGGCCGCCACGGCGGGGGACCGGGACGCGCTGGAGCGGGTGGTCGCGGACGCCGGCTACGCGGCGGAGGACTGGACGTCCTCGGTGCGGCTGCTCTGCCGGGCCTGTTCGGAGAGCCGGATGGCCGCGGACGACGGGAACACCGCCCACCACGACCCGCACGACGACGGCGACGCCGCTCACCCCGGACACCTCAGCCACCTCAGCCAGGGCGGGGAGGCCGGAATGTCCTGGCTGGTGGAGCGCGAGTGCGGGATCGCCGCGCCCGCCCTGCTGGTCCGCTCGCTGCTGGACCGCTGGGCCGCGTCCTCGCCCGGCACGCGGGCGTACCGCGATCTGGAAGAAGTCTGTTGAGCGCGCCGCTTACCCTTGAGCGGTGTACCCGGCGAGAGCCGAATACCTGGACCATTCTCGGAAGCGGAAGCGGATAAGCAGCGATGGCGGAGCAGCAGGACCACCAGCACGACCACGACCATGACCAGGAGTCGGCGGCCGACGAGGCCCCGCTGAAGGTGGTCGGCGAGCAGCCGGACCTCTCCAAGGGCACCGCGCGCCCGATCACCGTGGTGGGCAACCCGGTCCTGCACCGCGAGGTCAAGGACGTCACCGCGTTCGACGGTGAGCTGTCCGCGTTGATCGACGACATGTTCCAGTCGATGTACGCGGCCGAGGGCGTGGGCCTGGCGGCCAATCAGATCGGCGTGGACCTGAAGGTCTTCGTCTACGACTGCCCGGACGACGAGGGCGTGCGCCACGTCGGCCACGTGATCAACCCGACGCTGGAGGAGTACCCGGCGGACCGCCGGCGGGTGCTGGACGACAGCAACGAGGGCTGCCTGTCGGTGCCGGGCGCGTACGCCGAGCTGCCCCGCCCGGAGTACGCGGCGGTGACCGGCGTGGACAAGGACGGCCGGCCGATCCGGGTCGAGGGCACCGGCTTCTTCGCCCGCTGCCTGCAGCACGAGACCGACCACCTGTTCGGCACCCTCTACATCGACAAGCTGTCGAAGCGGGACCGCAAGGACGCGCTGAAGCAGATGGCCGAGGGCACCCCGCGGTACGCGACCGTGGCGAACGACTGACGAACCGCCGAGGGCCGGGGCGCGACGGGCGTCCCGGCCCTCGGCGTTCCCGCACGTGACGCTCCCGCTCCTGACGCCGCCGGTCGCGCCCTGCCGGTCGCGTCCCGTCAGCCGGGTGCCCGGCCGGTGGACTCGCGGGCGACCAGCTCCGGCGTGAACAGGTAGTCCCGGGCCCGCCCGCCGTGTCCCTCCAGCTGGCGCCACAGGGCCTCGGCGACCGCCGCGCCCATCTCCTGGATCGGCTGGCGCATGGTGGTCAGCGGCGGGTTGCTGTGGGCGGCCAGGTAGCAGTCGTCGTAGCCGACCACGGAGAGGTCGCCGGGCACCGAGCGGCCCGCCTCGCGGGCGGCCTGGGCGACGCCGAGGGCCATCAGGTCGCTGCCGGCGATGACCGCGGTGACGCCCGCGTCGAGCAGTTGGCGGGCGGCCGCGGCGCCGCCGGCGATCGAGTAGGAGGACTCGGCGTACCAGTCGGCGGGGGCGTCCTCGCCGAGCAGCTCGCGCATCGCCCGCCGGTAGCCGTCCAGCCGGTTGAGGGAGGGGCGCAGGTAGCCCTGGCCGCCGGCCAGGCCGATCCGGCGGTGGCCGAGTTCGCGCAGGTGGGCGACGGCGATCCGGGCGCCGATCGCCTCGTCGGTGGCGACCGTGGGCACGGCCAGGCCCTCGACCTTGCCGCTGACCAGCACCATCGGGATGCCGCGCTCGTGCAGCAGCCGGTAGAAGCCGTGGTCGGCGTGCGGGTTGGCGTGCCGGCCGGAGACCAGGACCAGTCCGGACACGCCCTTGCGGAGCAGGACGTCGATGTAGCCCAGCTCGGCGGTGCCCTGCCGGGTGGAGGTGCCGACCACGGCGGTCAGGCCGTGCTTGGCGAGCTGCACCTCGATCGCGGAGGCGAGCAGCGGGAAGACCGGGTTGTCGAGCTCGGGGACGACGATGCCGATCAGCGCGCCCTGGTGCGGGTCGTAGCCCTGGTCGGGCTGCCAGCCGAGTTCGCGCATGGCCTCGGCGACCTTGAGGCGGGTGTCGTCGGAGACGCCCGGCCGGTCGTTGATCACCCTGCTCACCGAGGCGGCGCTGACGCCTGCCCGGGCGGCGATGTCCCGTAGTGACGGGCCGCTCAATTGGTCCTCCCGACCTGGTCGAGCCTGCATCTTACAAATCCCCGGCCGTGGGCCAGCGAGGCTGGTGAAACAATCTTAGCAACGTATTGCGCAACAGTTTCATCGCCGTTACGGTTCCCTCGTCGGCCCCGGTAAGCGGAACGCCGCCTTCCATCAGTCTGTTCACCCGACCGAGGAGCTCCATGGACACGGCCAGCAGCCACCGCCTCGCCGCCCGCCACCAGCCGCACCACGACGGCTCCGCGCGGTACGTCGGCGACCTCGCGCCCCGGCTCGGGCAGCAGGTCGACCTGCTGGTCCGGATCCCGGCCGGACAGGAGGTGGAGCGGGTCTTCCTGCGCTCCGTCCCCGACGGCGAGCCGCACTTCGAGGCCGCCGTACCGGTGCCCGAACGCGCCGACGCCGACGCGACCTGGTGGCGGGCCCGCCTGGCGATGGTCAACCCGGAGATGAACTACCGGTTCTGGCTGCACACCCCCGACGGCGGGCGCTGGCTCACCGCCGCCGGCCTGCACGACCACGACCTGCCCGACGCCACCGACTTCCGCCTCACCACCCACCCGGCCCCGCCCGCCTGGACCGCCGACGCCGTGGTCTACCAGATCTTCCCGGACCGCTACGCCCGCGCCGGCGACGCACCGCTCGCCGCCTGGGCCCGCCCCGCCGACTGGGACACCCCGCTGCACACCGGCGACGCCGCCGCCCTCCAGCAGATGTACGGCGGCGACCTCTGGGGCGTGGTCCGCAGGATCGACCACATCCAGCGCCTCGGCGCCACCGTCATCTACCTCACCCCCTTCTTCGAGGGCCGCTCCAACCACCGCTACGACGCCGTCTCCTTCGACCGCGTCGACCCCGCGCTCGGCGGCGACGAGGCGCTCATCGCGCTCACCGCCGAGGCCCACCGGCGCGGCATCAAGGTCATCGGCGACATCACGCTCAACCACTCCGGCAGCGACCACGACTGGTTCCGCGCCGCGCAGCAGGACCCGCACAGCCCCGAGGCCGGCTTCTACTTCTTCGGCGAAGGCGGCCCGGACGACTACGCCACCTTCCTCGGCGTGCGCACCCTGCCGACCTTCGACCACCGCTCGCCCGAACTGCGCCGCCGCCTCTACGAGGGCCCCGACTCGGTGATCGCCAAGTACCTCAAGGCGCCGTTCCACCTGGACGGCTGGCGGGTCGACGTGGCACAGATGGCCGGCCGGCGCGGCGAGGTGGAGCTCAACCAGCGGGTCGCCACCACCACCGCGGCCACCGTCCGGGCCGCCAACCCCGACGCCGTCCTGCTCGCCGAGCACCAGCACGACGCCTCGCTCACCCTCAAGGGCGACGGCTGGCAGGGCACCATGAGCTACGCGGGCTTCACCCGCCCGGTGTGGTCCTGGCTCGCCGAGCGGCACGACCAGAAGGACTTCTGGGCGGTGCCCGGGCCGATCCCCGACTACGGCGGCGCCCAGGTGCGGGCCGTGATGACGGCGTTCGGCGCCGCCCTGCCCTGGCGCAGCCGGGTGCACAACCTCACTCTGCTGGACTCGCACGACACCGCCAGGTTCCGCAGCTTCGCCGGCCCCGAGCGCCAACTGCTGGGCGCGGCGCTGCTGTTCACCCTGCCCGGCACCCCGATGGTGTTCTCCGGCGACGAGGTCGGCGTCGAGGGCGAGGGCCTGGAGGAGGGCCGCAAGCCGTTCCCCTGGGACGAATCCGCCTGGGACCAGCACACCTACCGCACCTACCGCGAGCTGATCCGGCTGCGCCGCAGCCACAGCGCGCTCAGCGGCGGCGGGCTGCGCTGGCTGCTCGCCGAGCGCGACGTCCTGCTGTTCGAGCGCGAGGACGAGCGGGAGCGGATCCTGGTGCAGATCAGCCGGGCCGACCACCCGCCGGTGGCCGGCGAGTGGCACGCCACCCACCTGCTCGGCGGGCCCCAGCTCGTCCCCGGCCGCGACCTGCCCGCCGGGGGCCCGGCCGTGCACGTCTGGTCGGTGGCCCGATGAGCGCCGTGCGCACCACGGGGACTGCCGGGGCCGGCGTGCGCCGCGGCCGGATCGAGCGCATCCCCGGCTTCCGCTCCGAACTGCTCGGCAACGAGCGCGAGTTGCTCGTCCACCTGCCGCCCGGCTACGACGACGACCCGGGCGCCGACTACCCCGTGCTCTACCTCCAGGACGGCCAGCAGGTCTTCGACCAGGGGCAGCGACCCACCTGGGCGCTGGACCGGACGCTGGAGCAGCTGTACGCCGAGGGCCTGATCCCCGAGCTGATCGCGGTCGGCGTGCCCAACGCCGGCGTCGAGCGCGGCACCGAGTACTCGCACGTCGCCGAGTACTGGCGCACGCCCGGCACCCCGCTCAAGGGGCACCGCTACGAGGCGTTCCTCGCCGACGAGGTCAAGCCGTTCGTCGACGCCCGCTACCGGACCAGGACCGGGCCCGAGCACACCGCGGTGATGGGCTCCTCGATGGGCGGCCTGGTCGCCTACCACATGGCCTTCCGCCGCCCCGAGGTCTTCGGCCTGGCCGCCGTCCTCTCGCCGTTCCTCACCCACGTCGACCCGGCCGACCTCGGCGAGAAGGTGGTCCACGAGCGCTACCGGCGACGCGGCCCGCGCCGGCTCTGGCTGGACATCGGCGGCCGGGAGGGCCTGATCATGGCCAGGCCCGCCCGCGAGCTGGCCGTCCAACTGCTCGACGAGGCCGGCTACACCTCCGGCGCGGACCTCCTCTACTACGAGGACCCGGCCGCGCCGCACCACGAGGACGCCTGGCGACCCCGTTCCCGGCACGCGCTGCTGCACCTCTTCGGCGACCCCTCGCCGGTCGTCTCGCTCAGCGCCGCCGAGCGGCTGCGGCTCGCCCCCGGCGAGACCTGGAGCGCCGTCAACCCGGTCGCCGTCCGGGCCGACGGCGTGCGGTACACCGCCCTGGAGGCCGAATACCGGGTGGAGCGGCCCGAGGTCGCGGCCGTCTCGCCGCACGGGCTGCTGCGCCCGCTGGCCACCGGGCGCACCGCGCTGACCGTCCGGGCGCACGGGCTGGCCGCGCACTCCGAGATCGAGGTGGCGCCCGAACTGCCCGCGCGGCCCGTCCTGGAGGTGGTCGTCACCGTCCCGGACGGCACCCCCGACGACGCGCCGGTGATGTTCGGCCCGCTGCCCTGCCGCCCCGACGGCCCCGGGCGCTTCCGCGGCCGGATCGCCGTCCCGCGCGGCACCGGCTTCGACGGCGGCATCTCGCGCGGGTGGGGCCTGGACGCCGTCGACGAGGACGGCCTGCGGGTGATGCACCCGCTGACGGTCGAGCGCGACACCCGCCTCGACCTCACCGTCGACCGCTGGCACCGGCCGGTGGACGGCATCTGACCCGCCGCCCCTCCTCGGGGCCCCGGCCCTTCCCGGGGCTCCGGTCCCTCCCATCCCTCCCAGCCCAGACGAAGGAGTCTCGGACGATGCGTTACCGCAGACACGCCGCCCTCGGCGTCCTCGCCCTGCTGGTCACGGCCTGCGGCGGCACCTCGCCCGCCGGCACCTCGCCCGCCGGCGCCCCGTCCGGGAGCGGGTCGCCGGCGGGGGACTCGATGACCGCCCCGCCGATCGCCGGCCCGGAGGGCGACCTGGTGATCTGGGCGCAGACCCAGCAGGCCGCCGCCCTGCAGCCGCTCGCCGACCGGTTCGCCAAGGAGCACGGGGTCAAGGTCACCGTCGCCCCGCAGTCCGTCAACACCCAGCAGGCCTACGTCTCGGCCACCAACGCGGGCAAGGGACCGGACCTGGTGGTCGGCGCCTCCGACTGGCTGGGCAACCTGGTGCAGAACGGCGTCGTCGCGCCCGTGCCGCTGACGCAGGCGCAGAAGGCCCAGTTCCAGCCCGCCGCGATGGAGGCCGTCAGCTACGACGGCCGGCCGTACGGGCTGCCGTACGCGACCGAGAACCTGGTGCTGTTCCGCAACACCGAGCTCGCGCCGGACGCCCCCGGCACCTTCGAGGACCTGGCCGCCACCGGGCAGGACGCCGTCAAGGCCGGGAAGAGCGACGTCCCGCTCGCCCTGCCGATCGGACAGCAGGGCAACGCGTACGCCCTGCAGCCGCTGTTCACCTCGGCCGGCGGCTACCTGTTCGGCGCCAAGGCGGACGGCGGCTACGACACCGCCGACCTCGGCGTCGGCGGCCCGGGCTCGATCGCCGCCGGCGAGCTGTTCAAGCAGTACGGCGAGAAGGGCGCCGGGCTGTTCAACCGCTCGGTGGACACCAACGCCATCGCGCTGTTCACCGGGCGCAGGACGCCGTTCCTGGTGGCCGGACCGTGGGCGCTCGGCCAGCTCAAGCAGGCCGGGGTGCCCTACGCGATCTCGGCCGTGCCCGGGTGGGCGGGCAAGGGCCCGGCCCGCCCGTTCATCGGGGTGCAGAGCTTCTACCTCTCCGCCAAGGCCAGGAACCTGCCGCTGGCCCAGGAGTTCCTGCTGCGCGAGATCGGCGCCGAGGAGGGCCAGCTGGCGCTCTACCAGGCCTCGCCGGAGCCGCCCGCGCTGACCTCCGCACTCGCCGAGGCGTCCGCGAACGACCCGGACATCGGCTCCCTCGCGGCGGCCGGGGCGGGCGGCCAGCCGCTGCCGACGATCCCCGCGATGAACGCGATCTGGGGGCCGCTCGGCCAGGCCGAGGCCAGCATCGTGGCCGGTGCCGACCCGGCCGCGACCATGCGGCAGGCCGGCGACGCGATCCGCACCGCCCTCGGCTCCGCGCACTGAACACCCGTCGGGCCCGCCCGCCGGGCCCTCGCGTGCCGAGCCCCCCGGCACGCGCGCCGACACCCGGACGGCCACCACCGCCGGGCGCCCTCCGGACCAGGGACCACCCATGACCTCCCCCACCCTTCAGGACAGCAGGCGCCCGGCCGACCGATCCGCCGGCGCCCCGGACCGCCCTCCCGCCCGCCCGCCCCGCCGGGCGGGCGCCGCCACCGCGCAGCTGGTGAAGATCGCCCTGCTGGCCGGCGTCGCCGCCCTCGCCCTCTACGCGGCGCCCAGGCTGTACGACGACGGGCAGTGGGCCGCGCTCGGCGTACTGGCCGCGGCCGTCGGCGCGACGTTCTGGATCTACCTGTCGCCGCGCCGGCTGCCCGCCAAGTACCTGCTGCCCGCCACCGCGCTCTTCCTGGCCTTCGTGGCCTACCCCGTGCTGTACATCGTCGCGGTCTCCTTCACCGACTACGGCGACGGCCACCTGCTCACCAAGGACCAGGCGGTGCGCAGCCTCGTCGAGCACTCCGTCGAGCCCGCCCCCGGCAGCCCCTCGTACGCGCTCACCATCGCCACCGGCCCGGACGGCGGCCCGCTGGTGCTGCTGCTCACCGACCCGGACACCGGGCAGGTCTCGGTCGGCACCGCGCGCGGCCTGGCCCCCGCCCCCGCCGGGACGGTGACCGGGCCGGACGGCCGGGTGAAGGCCGCGCCCGGGCTGAAGCTGCTCACCTTCGGCCAGGTCAACGGCCGGTCCGGCGAGCTGACGGACCTCCGGGTGCCGGTGGACGGCGGGTTCATCGTCAGCCAGGGCCTCTCGATGGCCACCGCGGCACGGCCCACCCTGGTGTACGACCGGCAGGCCGACACCCTGACCGACACCCGCGACCACACCGTCTACCAACCCCGGGACGGCCGGTTCACCGCCGCCGACGGCTCCGGGCGGACCCTGCCCACCGGCTGGCACCGCACCGTCGGCTTCGCCAACTTCACCGCCGTGCTCACCAGCCCCGCCATCCGCGGGCCCTTCCTCGGCGTCCTCGCCTGGACCTTCGGCTTCGCCCTGCTCTCCACCGGCGCGTCCTTCGCCCTCGGCCTCGGCCTGGCGCTCACCCTGCACCACCCGCGGCTGCGCGGGCAGCGGGTCTACCGCTCGCTGATGCTGCTGCCGTACGCGATGCCCGCGTTCATCGGCATCCTGATCTGGCAGAGCATGTACAACCGGGACTTCGGGCTGCTCAACCAACTGCTGCACGCCAGGGTCGACTGGCTGGGCGACGCCTGGAACGCCCGGTTCGCGGTGGTGCTCACCAGCCTCTGGCTCGGGTTCCCCAACATGCTGCTGATCTGTACGGGCGTGCTGCAGGCGATGCCCGCCGAACTCAACGAGGCCGCCCGGATCGACGGCGCCGGGCCGTGGACGGCGTTCCGGGCGGTCACCTTCCCGCTGCTGCTGGTCGCCGCCGCGCCGGTGCTGATCTCGTCCTTCGCCTTCAACTTCAACAACTTCAACGCGATCCAACTGCTCACCGGCGGCGGGCCGTTCGACGGCGCGGGCGGCACGGCCGGATCCACCGACATCCTGATCAGCTACACCTACCGGCTGGCCTTCGGCGGGCAGGGCGCGCAGTACGGCTTCGCCGCCGCGCTGTCCATCGTCATCTTCCTGCTGGTCGGGCTGATCACGCTGGTGGGCTTCCGTCGCACCCGCGCCCTGGAGGAGCTGAACGCATGACCGCCACCCCTGCCCCTGCCCCTGCCCCCGCCTCTGCCCCCGCCCCTGCCCCCGCCCCCGCCCCTGCCCCCGCCCCTGCCGTCTCCACTGCCGCCCGCTGGCTGCGCCGCTTCGGCTGGCGGCACCTGATCGCCGTGCTCGCCGTCTGCTTCGCGCTGTTCCCGCTGCTGTTCGTGCTGTCCGCGGCGCTGAACCCGCTCGGCACGCTCCAGTCGTCCACGCTGCTGCCCCGGCACGCCTCGCTCGCCAACTTCACCGCGCTGTTCACCAGCGGGCAGTACCCCTTCGCCCGGTGGCTGGGGAACACGGCGCTGGTCTGCGGCACCTTCGCGGTGCTGAACGTGCTGCTCGGGGTGCTGGCCGCGTACGCCTTCTCGCGGTTCCGCTTCCGGGGCCGGCGGATCGGGCTGATGGCGGTCTTCCTGGTGCAGATGTTCCCGCAGTTCCTCGCGGTGATCTCGCTCTACCTGATGTTCGCCAAGATCGGGGACGTCCTGCCGGCGATCGGCCTGGACACCCCATGGGGCCTGGTGCTGGTCTACCTCGGCGGCGCGATGGGAGTGAACACCTGGCTGATGAAGGGCTACCTGGACACCATCCCGCGCGAGATCGACGAGGCCGCCAAGGTGGACGGCGCCGGGCACGCGCAGATCTTCTTCCGGCTGATCCTGCCGCTCGCCGCGCCGATGCTGGTGGTGATCTCGATCCTGTCGCTGACCGCCGCGCTCAACGACGTGATCCTGGCGAACATCTTCCTGACCTCGAACGACTCCAAGACCGTCGCGGTCGGCCTCTACGGGATCATCTCCGGCCAACAGGACCAGAACTACGGGCTGTTCGCGGCCGGGGCGCTGGTGACCTCGCTGCCGGTGATCGTCGTCTACCAGTTCCTCCAGCGCTACCTGGCCCAGGGCCTGACCGCCGGGTCGGTCAAGGGGTGACCGGTGGCGGGTGCGGCGGGGGGTTCGTCGGCGGGTTTGTATCCGCCGGGTATCAGGGAGCGCTCGGCCGGCCGTCGATGCGGGCGAGGAGGCCGATGCGTCCGGTATCTGCCGTATCGTGCCCTTGTCCGCCGCTGCCGTTTGCCACCGCCCACCGTGCGTCGCCGCCCACCGCCCACCGCCCACCGCCCACCGCCCGCAGCCGTCCGAGCAGGAGCCGTTCGCCCGTGTCCTCGCCCGCGCCGCCCCCGCACCCCGTCCGCGTGCTGCTGGTCGAGGACGACGAGCTGATGCGCCGCTCCTTCACCGTCGCGCTGGAACGCTACGGCTACGGGATGAGCGCCGCGGCGGACGGCCTCACGGCGCTGGAACTGTTCCGGGACGAGCAGTTCGACCTGCTGATCCTGGACGTGATGCTGCCCGGCCTGGACGGGATCGGCCTGTGCCGCAGGGTCCGGGAGACCAGCCTGGTGCCCGTCCTGATGATGTCCGCGCGCGGCGACGGCCTCGACGTCGTCGCCGGCCTGGAGGCCGGGGCGGACGACTACGTGGTCAAGCCCGTGGACACGTACGTGCTGGTGGCGCGCATCCGCTCGCTGCTGCGGCGGGCGACGTACGCGCCACCCGCCCCGGCGCCCTCGCCCGGAGCCGCCGACGGGGACGTCCTGGTGTTCGGGGACCTCACCGTCGACACCGCCGGAATGGAGGTGTCCGTCGGCGGGGCGCCGGTGGCGCTGACCCCGACCGAGCTGAAGCTGCTGCTGGAGTTCGCCGCCCACCCCGGCGTCGTGCTGGAGCGGCACACCCTGCTGCGCAACGTCTGGGAGTACGGCTGGGACGGCGACAGCCGGGTCGTGGACCTGTGCGTGCAGCGGCTGCGCCGCAAGCTCGGCCGGGAGCGGATCGAGACGGTCCGCGGCTTCGGCTACAAGCTCAGGCGCTGAGAGCGGTGCACACGATTCCCCGGCCGGCCCGCGCCCCCCTGCGCTGGAAGATCGCCGCGCTGGCCGCCGCCACCGCCTGCCTCGTCGCGGCGGCGGTCGGAGTGCTGGTGCACCTGTGGACGGCGCACGACATCCGCAGCCGGGCCGAGGCGCAGGCCTTCAACGCCGTCTACTCGGCCATGGACGTCTACCGGCGCACCGGATCGCTGGCGGACGGCGCCGAACTCGACCCCGTCGACCTGCCCGCCGCCCTGCGCCACCCGGTCGACGGCGAACGGCACACGGCCTACGACGGGCACGCCGAAGGGAACTCGGGCCCGAGCTACTGGGCCGCCCAGCGCACCGGCGGGCCCGGCAGCCCCGTCCTCGCCATCCGGGTCAACCTGGCACCGCAGCTCTCCGACCTGCCCCGTCTGGACGTGGCGATGGCGGTGGCCTCGCTGGTCGCGCTCGCCGCGGCCACACCGGCCGCGGTCTACGGGGCCGGGCTGCTCGCCCGCCGGCTGCGGCGGGTCGCCGAGACGGCCGGCCGGATCTCCGCCGGGGACCTCGACGCCCGGACCGGGCCCACCAAGGGCGGCGACGAAGTCGCCGACATCGCGGCGACGGTGGACCTGATGGCCGACAGCCTCGGCCGACGACTGCGCTCCGAACGGCAGTTCACCGCGGACGTGGCGCACGAGCTGCGCACGCCGGTCGGCGGACTGCTGGCCGCCGTCGACCTGCTGCCGGCGGGCGAGACCGAGGACCTGATCCGGGCGCGGGTGCGGGACCTGCGCGATCTGGTCGAGGACCTGCTGGAGATCTCGCGGCTGGACGCCGGGGCGGAGGAGGTGGCGCGGGCCCGGGTGCCGCTCGCGGCCGTCGTCCGGGAGGCCGCGCTGCGCACCGGGTACGAGGCCGAGATCGCCGTGGCGGCGGAGCTGACGGTGGAGACCGATCCGCGGCGGCTGGAGCGGATCGTCGGCAACCTCGTCGTCAACGCGCACCGGCACGGGGCCGCCCCCGTCCTGGTCACCGTCCAGGACCGTACGGTCGTCGTGCGCGACCGCGGCCCCGGCTTCCCGCCGGACCTGCTGCGCCACGGCCCGCGGCGCTTCCACACCGGCGCCGCCGAGCGCGGCACGGGCCACGGACTGGGGCTGACCATCGCGTTGGGGCAGGCCCGGCTGCTCGGCGCGGAGCTGCGCCTCGACAACGCGGAGGACGGCGGCGCGGTGGCGACTCTGCGGCTGCCGGGCTGACCGCCTCGGTTGCTACCGGACTGCAGCCGAGCGGAGCGGTCGTCGATACACGGCGGCGCAGGGGCCTGATACGTGCTCCGGACACCCTTCGAAGTGCACCGACTCGCACCTCGGACAGGAGCCCCTCCCGTGATCGCCAACCGCCTTGCCCTGCACGCGACCCCCGGGGTCGCGGCCGCCGTCGTCGACCTGACGAAGACCTACGGCCACGGTGACACCAGGGTCACCGCCCTGGACCGGGTCAGCGTGGCCTTCCGGGAGGGCGAGTTCACCGCGATCATGGGCCCGTCCGGCTGCGGCAAGTCCACCCTGATGCACTGCGCGGCCGGGCTCGACACCCCCACGTCGGGGTCGGTGCGGATCGGCACGACGGAACTGGGCAGCCTGGGCGACCGGGAGCTCACCCGGCTGCGGCGGGACCGGGTCGGCTTCATCTTCCAGGCGTTCAACCTGCTGCCCACCCTGACCGCGCTGGAGAACATCACGCTCCCGCTGTCGTTGGCCGGGCGGACGCCGGACCGGCAGTGGCTGGACCGCGTGGTGTCGATGGTCGGGCTCTCCCGGCGCCTCGACCACCGGCCGGCCGAGCTGTCCGGCGGGCAGCAGCAGCGCGTCGCGGTCGCCCGGGCGCTGGTCGCGCGGCCCTCGATCGTGTTCGGCGACGAGCCGACCGGCAACCTCGACTCGCAGTCCGGGGCCGAGGTGCTCGGCTTCCTGCGGGACTCCGTCAGGGAACTGGGGCAGACGGTGGTCATGGTGACCCACGACCCGGTGGCCGCCGGGTACGCGGACCGGGTGGTGTTCCTGGCCGACGGGCGGCTGGTCGACGAGATGGCGCACCCGACGCCGGACCGGGTGCTGGACGTCATGAAGTCCTTCGCGGGCTGACCCGCACCCCCCGACTCTCGAAAGCTGATCATGCTGACCACAGCCCTGCGCAACGTCCTGGCGCACAAGGCCCGGCTGCTCATGACCGTCCTCGCGGTCTGCCTCGGCGTCGCCTTCGCCTCCGGCACCCTCGTCTTCGCGGACTCGACCGCCGCCGCCCACCGGGCGGCCGCGTCCCGCACCTTCGCCGACATCGCGGTCAGCGTCACCGCGAAGGAGTCCCCTGCCGCCCCCGACCAGCCGAACGTGTTGACGGACGAGTTGGCGCGCCGGATCGCGGACGTGCCCGGCGTCGCGGCGGTACGGTCGTCGGTCGAGGGGAGCGCCACGTTGAACGCGGCCGACGGCAGGCCGCTGCGGGTCAAGCGGGGGACGAACCTCGCGGACGCCTACGTCCCGGGGCGCGACGGCGAGGACGCCCGCTACCCCGTGGTCGAGGGGCGTGCTCCGGCCGGTGCCGACGAGATCGCCGTCGACCGGGGTACCGCGGCGGCGGGCCGGTACCGGGTGGGCGACCCGGTCACGCTCGCCACGGACGGCCCGGCCCTCACCGCGCGGCTGGTCGGCATCGTGACCACCACGGACACCCGGGTCACGGCCGGCGGTACGCTCACCCTGTTCGACCGGGCCACCGCGCAGCGGCTGTTCGCAACTCCCGGGCACTACACCAGCCTTGAGGTCTCCGCCGGGCCGGGCGCCGGCCAGTACGAGCTGGCGGAGCGGATCGCCGCCGTCCTGCCGCCCGGCCGGGCCGAAGTCACCACCGGACAGGCGCAGGCGAACCAACAAGCCGTCTACGTCGGCACGTTGACCCGGGGCTACCAGAAGCTGCCGATGGTCTTCGCCGGGGTGTCGCTGTTCATCGGCTCGTTCCTCGTGGTCAACACCTTCACCATGCTCGTCGCCCGGCGCACCCGGGAGATCGCCCTGCTGCGGGCGGTCGGCGCGACCCGGCGCCAGGTGGTGCGCTCGCTGCTGGCCGAGGCGGTGCTGGTCGGGGTCGTCGCGTCGGTGGTGGGGTTCGTCCTCGGGCTCGGCATCGCGGCCGTGCTGCCCGGGCTGTTGAGTGGCGAGGGCGGCCGGCTGCCGGAGGGGCCGTTGGTCATCGGGCCCCGGCCGGTGGCGGCAGCCCTGTTCGTCGGGGTCGGCGTGACGGTGTCGGCCGCCTGGCTGCCGTCGCGCAGGGCGGCGCGGATCGCGCCGATCGAGGCGCTGCGGGCGGCGGCCGCGCAGCCGGGCGGGCGCTCGCGGCTGCGTCCGATCGTGGGGGTGGGGCTGCTCGTCCTCGGCGTCGGCTGGCTGGTCGCGCTCGCGGGTGCGGCGAAGGACGCCTCCGAGGCGAATCTGCGGAGTGCGATGGCGGGTTGCGGGCTCCTGGTCGTCGCCCTGATCGTGCTGGCACCGACGCTCGCCGTCCCGGTGATCCGGCTGACGGGCCGCCTCACCCGGCGGTTCGGCGTCGTCGGCCTGCTGGCCCGGCAGAACGCGCTGCGCGACCCCCGGCGCACGGCGGCGACCGCCGCCACGCTGCTGATCAGCACGGCGCTGGTCAGCGGGCTCGCCACCATCGGCAGCTCCACCGGACAGGCCCTCGACCGGCAGACGGCGGACGGCCTCGCCGCCGACTACGTGATCAGCACCGGCGACACCATGACCGGCATCGACCCGGCGGCCGTGCAGCGGGTGGCCGGTCTTGCGGGGGTGCGCGGCGCGAGCGCGGTCGCGGACTCCACGGTGGTCATCGGCGGCAAGGTCCGTGAGATCTCCGGCATCGACCCCGTCTCTGTTGAACAGGCCGTGAAGCTCGACTTCGTGAGCGGTTCCGTGCAGGACCTCGGGCCCGGCCGGATCGCCGTCTCCAGCAGCGTCGCCCGGGAGACCGGGGTGAGCACGGGCGGCCAGGTCAACGCGCGGATGGGCCGGAGCGGGGAGTTCACCAAGTACACCGTGGTGGGTGTCTACCAGGACAACCCCACCGCCCACGACGCGGTCGGCGCCCGGGGCGAGGTGCAGAAGAACGGCTTCAAGCCCGGCTCCGTCCAGCGGATCCTGGTCCGGGGCGACGGCTTGTCCGGGGACGGGCTGCGGGCCGCCGTCGGCAACAACCCGCTGCTGAAGGTGCAGGACCGGGCCGAGCTGGTGCGGGAGGCGGCGGGGACGATGGGCGACCTGCTGACGCTGATGTACGGGCTGCTCGGCATCGGCGTCGTGATCGCCGCGCTCGGCATCGTCAACACCCTGGCCATGTCCGTCACCGAACGGACGCGTGAGATCGGCGCCCTGCGCGCCATCGGCATGGATCGCGCGGGCATCCGTCGCATGATCCGCCTGGAGGCCGTGACGGTCGCGGCGTTCGGCACCCTGCTCGGCCTGGCGGGCGGGCTGTTCGGCGCCTGGGCGGTCGGGGCGCTGGCGGGCGGCGCGGTCAAGCAGTACGCGCTGGTGCTGCCCGGGGGCACGCTCGCGCTCGTCTGCCTGGCGTCCCTCACGATCGGCGTCCTCGCCGCCGCCGTCCCCGCCCGCCGGGCCGCCGCCCTCAGCCCGCTGGAAGCGGTCGCGGAGGTGTGACCGGTCGATCGCCCTGTCCCCGCCCGGTGCGAACGCCGGGCGGGGACCATCAGCGTCGCGGCCGGGACAGGGCGATCGGGTCGTCCGGGTCCTCGATGTGGTCGCTCACTGGCCCCGAGACGGTGAAGGAACGTTGAGGCCTGGGTCCGCGGGATCGGTTGCTGGTGGTCGTGGTGGCCGTGCAGGGACCCTGCGCTCACCATTCCTCCGGAAGTCTCGTGCAGGCGGGACCGGCATCAGTGTCTTCCCCCGCAGGCCTGGCCGGTACCGGAGCCGTCACGAGAGTCCTGAGCTGGTGTTCCTTCCCGGCGAAGATTGACCGGCTTGTCCGTCTCAGCAAAGGTTGACCAGGCGTTGCTATGGCCCTGCAACCTACACAGCCCTCACAAGAGAGCCCAATGCCTGAACTTCCCGCCACACGCCGCATCACCCTCCACCTACCCGCCGACCTCGTCGACTGGCTCCACGAGTTCGCCGAGATCTCTCACCGATCCGTTGACGAGGTGGTCCGGCCACTGATCGAGGCGGAGAAAGCCCGCTTCGATGCAAACTGGGATCGGACGTCACCAGGGCCTGGTTAGAGTCGAGGAGCGCCACGACCAGCAGCTCGACGCCCACACGCGACCGGTTGGCAGCCGCTCCTTCGTCGTGTGCGGGTCGGGCGCCATGTACCAGACGATGGAGGGCCGTTGGGGCTGCGCCTCTTGTGGCTCCACCTGGGCCTGAGACAGCGAGAAGGGCCAAGGAGCATGCCGATCTGTGCGGAGTGCCGCACCGCTGAGGCGGTCATCAAGGACCTGGACGTCGGGTGACTGGCCTGGCCGGCGATCGCTCATCAGGCTGACGGCCGGGCAGCGGGTCGGATCGGGCACGGGATGTCCGGCCAGATCCGGTTGGGGCACACGACCACGTAGTGGCCCGACCAGCGGCTGTCGGACACCCAGCGGGACCAGACGACGTCCGAGGCGCCCTCCAACTGCTCAACCGCGCGGAGTCGCCGTGCCTCCAAGGGAAGTTGGGGGTCGCCGCCAGGAGTGTGTTCCTCGTACCGTTCCGCAAGCCAGTTGGCTGCGCCTGCCGCCGTCTCCCAGGTGCCCCGCACCTGGGCGGCCGGGCGCAGTAGCCACCAGCCGGTCATCATCGGCGGGAATTCCGAGAGGCCGAACCGTGCGGCCTCGATCGGGCGACGCTCCGGCTCCTTCGCCAACAGCCGGCCGTCACCGGTCCACTCGTAGCCGTGGAAGTGCAACTGTGCTTCTCCTCGGAGACGTTGAAGCCCCGGCCGCCCGCACGGGACTGCGGGCGGCCGGGGCTGTCAGGGGACTTCAGACGGACAGGCCGAACCGCGCCGGGTCGATTCCGGCCTCGGTCAACTCCTCGGCGGTGAACAGCAACGGTTCGCGGTCGGGACGCTTGCTGTCGCCGAGGGCGAAGACGCCGTGCTCGACCAGGCCGAGGGTCACGCACGACTCGCCGTCGTCGCCCCCGCCCTGGTTGCCGCCGCACGCACGGTTGAACTCGACCTGGGAGAGGTCGAGTCCGTACAGGTTGCGCTCAGTCATCGCCTGCACCTTCCGGTATCGCTTCGGGGCAGCACGGAACGGCCCCGCCCCGCCCAGGACTTGGGCGGGAGAACGAGGGGGAGTTCAGCCCCACAGGCTGATGCGGGTGGTGAGCTGGTCGGCCGGTACCTGGCGCGACTTGGCGTCCGGATCGAACAGCGGCCGGACCAGCGCCCGGCCGTCCTGGGCGCCCACGATTTCGACCAGACACCCGGTCGTCAGGTCCTTCCGGACCGGATTGTTGTCGATCCGCTCCATGAGTTCCGCGTGCGTACGGCGGCGTGTGGTGCCGGTCGGCTGTGCGAAACCGTCAGTGGGCATGGAGCGCTCCTGTGGCTCTCGAATCATTTCGGCGAGTCACCAAATTACCGGGGCGTTGGGGTTATTCCCGCGCACTTTCCTGATCCCGCAAGAACTCGTCCCGGACGGTCCCAGCCAGATGTCGCATGGCGTCTCCAGCAAGAGCTTTCAGTTCGAATCGGCCAAACCGCTCCAGGTATAGCTCCACATCTTTCGGCTCGCTGGTGGTGATCTCCGCATGAGGGATCTCCACGATCACCATCCGGTTGTCGTAGATGGCGAATGATGAGGATGGTGCTTCCGTCATGTGAGCTGAGAGCGGTACTACGCCGATCCAGACGTTCGGGAGGCGAGAAAGAGCGATAAGTCGGTCCAGCTGGACGGCCATTTCGGGTGGGGAGATAAGTCGCCAGCGCAGTACCGATTCGGTGATCAGGTAGCGAAATGACTTGGCGGACTCGAAAAGTACGGCTTGGCGCTGGATTCGGGCACCGATGGTCCGGGAAAGCACTTCCTCGGTCAGGCCCTTTGTGCTGAGGATTGCCCGGACGTACTCCGGCGTTTGGCACAGGCCAGGGATGCAGGACGGCTGGAAGATCCGTTGAACGACCGTTTCGGCTTCTACGGCGCGGATGGCGTCCTGGTGCAAGTGGAAGCCGCTGCGGCGGTACAGGCGCCATGCTGTAGCCTCTGTGGCTTCTCTCCGGGCCGTCTCGACCAGTCCGGCTCGGACTTCATCGGATACCCCGATCGCCGTGAGGATGCGGTCAACATCCATGGCCGTCGGAGCGATCTTCCCCGTCTCGATACGGCTCAGCTTGGACGCGGACATGGCAGCGCTGCGGGCTACTGCTTTGGCCTCTTTCCCGCTGGCCTTTCGCAGCTCCCGCAGCGTGCTACCGATACTGCCTTTCACCTGCTTCCGTACCGCTCCCACCAGCCCGTGAACGGTTCGGCGTGACTCAGCGCCGCATCTCGCCAGTGAATCCACTTCTTCACGTTGGGCTCATCCTCTGCACCGAGGAAACCGCCCTCGTTGTCGTAGGTCATCGAAACGGTCGTGGACTCGTCGAACAACCAGAAGTCGGGAACGCCTTCGATGGGGTTTGGCTTCTCCGTGATGTCGAGGATGAAGAACTCTTCACCAGCGGTGGTGTTCGTCCGGTAGCCCCAGCCCAGTTCGAATTGGAGATACGGGGTGAGCGGCCGGGTCAGGATGTGAACGCGGTACATCCTGCGGCCGGCAGTGGTGTTCCGCCGGACCTGCGTCAGCCAGGCGGCGTTGTAGTCGGCGGGCTGAGGTTCCCCGGCCAAGAAGGCCTGATAGGCGTCGACGCTGCCGGACTTGCTGTAGTCGTCCAGCGTCTCCAGCCGGAACGCTTCCCGCTGGAAGCCGTCGAAGAGTGCGCCGAAGGCGTCAGGAGAGATGGTCACGGGCAACCCTCACCAGGAGGTCGATCGGGATACGTACGGCTGTTTCGGTGTCCGGCAACTGCATCGTGGCCAGGGCTTCCGGGTCGTCCACCCGGAAGCCCTGGACGACCAGTTCCCCGGTGTCGGTGGCGTAGATCGTCGGGCAGGGCCCGTTGTCGCAGGAGCTGTCCAGTTCGGTCAGCTTCATGGCTGTTCCTCCCCTTGGCGTCTCGTTCGATGTTCCCGACTCCCGGGGTGCAGGGTCAAGGACTCGATCTTTCCAGAACGGGAAATCGGTCGGGTGGGTTGTGGCCGCCCCCGATCGGTGCGAACGCCGTTCGGGGGCGAGGGAGTTCAGGGTTGGTGGGTGGTGATGGGGTGGGCGGTCCAGTCGGTCATCTCGCCGATGTAGAGGGTGGTGCTCCAACTGCTGCCCCGGGTGAGGCAGCGGGCGACGCCGTTGCCGCCGCCGGGGCCGATGCAGAGGCGGATGAAATCCCGGTGGGCCGCGCGGATCGGGAGCGTTCGGACGTGTTCCCAGAGGACGGGGAGCGCGTGGTCGAGGCTGGGGAACGGGGCGGGGAACATGATGCCCGTGATCTCGGGACGTACGGCGGTCATGCGGCGGTCGCGGCGGCGGAGACGTGGCACCAGATGAGCTTGCCGATGCCGCCGGCGCGGGGCAGCAGCCCCACTGGGTGGCGAGCTCCTGGACGAGGAGCAGGCCTCGGCCGGTCTCGGAGGAGGTGGAAGCGGGGCGGAATGCGGGCTTCTCGCTGTCGGCGTCGTACACCTCGATGCGGAGGGTGTCGTCCGGGGCGAGGTGGTAGCGGACGAAGATCAGCCGGTCGCGCGGGGCTCGGGCGTGCTGGATGGCGTTGGTGACGAGTTCGCTGACCAGTAACCCGCCGATGGGGGAAACACCAGAGGTGCCCCGCGCGGCGGTGAGCCGGGCGGGGCACCTCTGGTGTGTCTGAGCGGTTTAGAAGTCGTCGTCGAAGGCGACGGAGCCCTCGACGGCGACCTGGTACGCCGACACACGGCGCTCGAAGAAGTTGGTCAGCTCCTGGACGTTCTGGAGCTCCATGAACCCGAACGGGTTCGTCGACCCGTAGCGGATCGGCAGGCCGAGGCGGGCGAGGCGCTGGTCGGCCACGGCCTCCAGGTACTGGCGCATGGAGTCGGTGTTCATGCCGGCGAGGCCGTCGCCGCACAGGTCCTGGGCGAACTGGAGCTCGGCCTCGACGGCCTCTTCCAGCATCTCCGTGACCTGCTTGGCCATCTCGTCGTCGAAGAGGTCGGGCTCCTCCTCGCGGACCGTGTCGACGACCGACATCGCGAAGTCCATGTGCATGGACTCGTCGCGGAACACCCAGTTGGTGCCGGTGGCCAGACCGTGCAGCAGGCCGCGCGAGCGGAACCAGTACACGTACGCGAACGCGCCGTAGAAGAACAGGCCCTCGACGCACGCCGCGAAGCAGATCAGGTTCAGGAGGAACGCGCGGCGGTCCTCCTTGGTCTGGAGCGAGTCGATGTGGTCGACGGCGTTCATGTACTTGAAGCAGAACTGCGCCTTCTGGCGGATGGAGGGGATGTTCTCCACCGCGTCGAAGGCCGCCGCGCGGTCCTCGGGGTCGGGCAGGTAGGTGTCGAGCAGCGTCAGGTAGAACTGGACGTGCACGGCCTCCTCGAAGAGCTGGCGCGACAGGTACAGCCGCGCCTCCGGGGAGTTGATGTGCTTGTAGAGGCTCAGCACCACGTTGTTGGAGACGATCGAGTCCCCGGTGGCGAAGAAGGCGACCAGGCGGCCGATGAGGTGGCGCTCGCCCTCGCTGAGCTTGGCCAGGTCGGCGACGTCGGAGTGCAGGTCCACCTCCTCGACGGTCCAGGTGTTCTTGATCGCGTCCCGGTACCGGTCGTAGAACGACGGGTAGCGCATCGGGCGCAGGGTCAGCTCGAAGCCGGGGTCGAGCAGCATCTTCTCGCGGTCGGGGGTGCTCACTGGCAGGCCTCGCAGGACTCGGGGTTCTCCAGGGAGCAGGCCAGCGCGGCCTCCTCCTCCGGGGTGAGGGTCGGGGTGTTCACGGGCACGGGCGCGGACGAGGACGCGGGCGCGGCGGCGCGGGCGGTACCGGAGGCGGCCTGGGCGATCCGGGTCGCCGGGCGCGAGCGCAGGTAGTAGGTGGTCTTGAGACCGACCTTCCACGCGTAGGCGTACATCGAGCTGAGCTTGCCGATGGTCGGCGCCGCCATGAACAGGTTCAGCGACTGGCTCTGGTCGAGGTACGGCATGCGGGCCGCGGCCAGGTCGATCAGCGCGCGCTGGGGCAGCTCCCAGGCGGTGCGGTAGAGCGAGCGGACCTCGGCGGGCAGCCAGCCCAGCTCCTGGACGGAGCCGTTGGCCTCGCGCAGGGCGTCGCGGGTCTGCTGGTCCCAGACGCCGAGCTCCTTGAGCTCGCGCACCAGGTACGGGTTGACCTGGAGGAACTCGCCGGACAGCGTCTCGCGCTTGAACAGGTTGGAGACCTGCGGCTCGATGCACTCGTAGACGCCGGCGATGGACGCGATGGTCGCGGTCGGCGCGATGGCCAGCAGCAGCGAGTTGCGCAGGCCGGTCTCGGCGATGCGGGCGCGCAGCGCGGTCCAGCGGTCGGCCCACTGCGGGGCGGCCGTCGGGAAGTGGTCGATGTGCAGCTCGCCGCGGGCGGCGCGGGTCTCGCCGTAGGCCTCGTGGCGGCCCAGCTGCTCGGCCAGGTCGGCGGAGCGCTCGTACGCGGTGAGCATGATGCGCTCGGCGATGAGGGTGGACAGTCGCGCGGCCTCGGCGGAGTCGAAGTCGATCCGCAGCTTGAAGAAGACGTCCTGGAGGCCCATCACGCCGAGGCCGACCGGGCGCCAGCGGGAGTTGGAGGTGCCGGCCTCGGTGGTCGGGTAGAAGTTGATGTCCACCACGCGGTCGAGGAACGTCACGGCGGTGCGGACGGTGGCGTCGAGGCGCTCCCAGTCCATGGCGCCGAGCAGGTCGTCGACGGAGGCCCCCGGGGCGACGTGGGCGCCGAGGTTGACCGAGCCGAGGTTGCAGACGGCGGTCTCGGAGTCGTCCGTGACCTCCAGGATCTCGGTGCACAGGTTCGAGGAGTGCACCGTGCGGCCGGGCAGCGCGGTCTGGTTGGCGGCGCGGTTGGAGGCGTCCTTGAAGGTCATCCAGCCGTTGCCGGTCTGCGCCAGGGTGCGCATCATCCGGGCGTACAGGGTCTGCGCGGGGATGGTGCGCACGGCCTTGCCGGCCAGCTCGGCCTTGCGGTAGGCCTCGTCGAAGTCGGAGCCCCACAGGTCGACGAGCTCGGGCACGTCGGCGGGGGAGAACAGCGACCAGTCCTCGTTGGCGTTGACCCGGCGCATGAACTCGTCCGGGATCCAGTGAGCCAGGTTGAGGTTGTGGGTGCGCCGCGCCTCCTCGCCGGTGTTGTCGCGGAGCTCCAGGAACTCCTCGACGTCGGCGTGCCAGGTCTCCAGGTAGACGCAGGCCGCGCCCTTGCGGCGGCCGCCCTGGTTGACGGCGGCGACCGAGGAGTCGAGGGTGCGCAGGAACGGGACGATGCCGTTGGACTTGCCGTTGGTGCCGCGGATCAGGCTGCCGCGCGAGCGGATGCGCGAGTAGGACAGGCCGATGCCGCCGGCGTGCTTGGACAGCCGGGCGATCTGCGCGTAGCGGTTGTAGATCGAGTCCAGGTTGTCCAGCGGGGAGTCGAGCAGGTAGCAGCTCGACATCTGCGGGTGCCGGGTGCCGGAGTTGAACAGGGTCGGCGAGGAGGTCAGGTACTCCAGCCGGCTCATCAGGCCGTACAGCTCGGCGACCTCCCGCACCGACTGCTCGCTGTCGCCGACCGCCAGGCCGCAGGCGACGCGGAGCAGGAAGTGCTGCGGGGTCTCGATGACCTTGCGGGTGATCGGGTGGCGCAGCAGGTAGCGGGACTGCACGGTGCGCAGGCCGAAGTACTCGAAGCGGTCGTCGCCGTGCGCGTCGATCAGCGCGTCCAGGGCGGCGGCGTGCTTGGTGACGAAGGCGGCGGTGGTGTCGCCGATCAGGCCCTCGGCGTGGCCGACGGCGATCGAGGCGGCGAAGGAGCGCGAGCCCTGGCTGTTCGCCTCGTCGACGATCTCCAGGGCGAGCAGCCGGGCGGCCAGCTTCGAGTACTGGGGGTCCTCGGCGATCATCGACGCGGCGGCGTCCACGGCCAGCCCGCGCAGCTCGGCGAAGTCCGAGCCGGCGTGGCGGCCGCGCAGCGCGGCGGCGGCGACATGGCCGGGGTCCACCTGGGGGAGATCGACGCTGCGGTCGGTGAGCAGCCGAAGGAGCGCGCCGCCGGGGTCGGAGACCGTCGGGTCGGTGGGGGCGGGGCCGGTGCCCTGGGCGGGCAGGGTGGCTGAGGCAGCGGTGGTCAAGGCGCTCTCTCCTGGCGGCGATCGGCGGCGGTGATCGGGGGTACCGGGCCGTTCGGGGCAGGGGAGCACGGCACGTACGCAGGAAGCGTCGCGCGACGGTGGCGTCCCCGGCCCGCCCGCGAGGCCCGGAAGGTAGTTCTCGTGCTGGCGCGGCCTCTGCGGGAGGGCCCGTGCGCACACCGTCGGCAGGTACTCGGACTCGCGGGGCGGCTACTGGAGCCGCCCGCTCACCGCTGCGGGGCAGTCCCGGATTCGCACCGGGTTCCCCTGCATCGACAGCAGGATTGAGCATACATCTAGTGGTGTCTCTCTGATGCGACCCCACATGTAGTACGGCGCGGTGTGTCGGAGCGATGACCGGGGGTGCCGGGAGGGGGCGGGTCGTGGCCTTGGGGCGCCTCGGATCCGGGCTCCCGGCGCCCTGATTCCGGGCTCCCGGCGCCTTGATTCCGGGCCCCGGCGTCCTGGTTTCGATACGGAACGGTCACCAGGCGGACCGGTTGCCGCGGGCATGCCCTACGATCTGGGCGCATGAGCGAGCGAAGCGCCGAGGGGCGCGTTTCGCGAAGCGATCATCGAGCGAAGCGAGGGGGCGCGTGAGCGACGGAACTGGCGCACCCGGGCAGGGTCCGCAGGGAACGCCTCCCCCCGGGCCGGGGGACGCGCACGGTCAGCAGCCGCCGGTGGTGCCCGGTCCGGTGTTGCCGCCGAGCGGGGGCTTCGGGCCGCCGCCGGCCTCGTACGGGCCTCCGGTGCCGCCCGCGCAGCCGGTGGCGCAGCCCGGTCCGCCGGGGCAGCCTCCGCTGCCGCAGCCGGGACCGCCAGGGCAGCAGCTGCCGCCGCAGTGGCAGCCGCACCCCCAGCCGAACCCCCAGGCACACCCCCAGCCGCATCCGCAGTCGTACCCGCAGCCCCAGGCGCCGCAGCGCGCCGAGCCGAACTGGGAGGCGCTGGCCGACCGCAACGCGGCGGACGGCAAGCGCCGCCGCCGGCTGCGGGCCCTCGGCGTGGCGGTCGCGGTCGTCCTGGTCGGCGGCCTGATCGCGGGCGGGGCGGTGCTGCTGACGAAGGGCGGCGGCGACAAGCCGGTCGCCGGGCCGATCGCCTCGGCCTCCAACCGGCCGTCCTCCGCCGCATCGGGTGCCGCGCCGAGTGCCGCCGCGACCCCGGGCGGGAACCCGTCCGGCACCCCGGGCGGCGCGCCGGACGACCCGTCGAAGCCGATCTGGGAGGCCGCCACCGACCCGGCGCCGCAGGACGCGGGGGCACTGTTCTCCGCGCTCCAGGTGACGGTCAACGGCGCCACCTGGAACCGGACCTTCGTCTCGCTGGACTCGCCCTGCTGGGACGGGAACTCGACGACCGGCGGGCTCGGCAAGGTCCTCGGTGACCAGGGCTGCCAGAAGGTGCTCCGGGCGACCTACGTCTCCGGCGACAGCGCGGTGACCGTCGGCGTCGCGGTCTTCGACCACAAGATCCAGGCCGAGACCTCGATGAAGAGCTACACCGGCCACCTCAAGGGCGCCGTCGCGCCGGGCGCGCCGGCCTTCTGCGCCACTCCGGGCTGCACCAACACGCACAACACCCTGGGCCGGTACGCCTACTTCACGGTCGAGGGCTCGGCGAAGGGCGGCGACACCGCCGACGCCGCCGCCACCGCGGCGGCCGCCGGCTTCGGCGAGCACGTGAAGGGCCAGCTGCTCCAGCGCGCCAAGGCCGCGTCCGCGGCCGCGCCGGGTGCGCCGGGTGCGTCGGGGGCCGCCGCGGCCGGCTGATCCGCCGTGACACCCCGGCCCCGGCGGGTTCGCTCGCCGGTGCCGGGGGAGTGTGGCAGGCTCTCGGGGCAGTCATTCGCACGAGTGTTCCGGTTGTGTCCGCCTGGGCCGGTGCCGGCGAGCAACCGGAGGAGCGGTCCGTGGCCCTGCCCAGAGCCCTGCGCGGCAAGCCCGCCGTCCTGGCCGCGGCCGGGGTCGTGGTCGCCGCGGGCGCCGTGGCGCTGTTGCAGCGTGACGGCCGGGCCGACGGCGAACGGCCCGCCCGCGTCCCGGTGACGGTCGGCCTCCCCGGCCGCACCCTGCCGCCGGAGGTCGGCCGGGACCTGCTCGCCCGGGATCCGCAGGCCTCGCCGAACGCCCGGGCCGTCCAGCAGCTGCTCGCCGACCTGGAGGGCCGGGCCCGCACCGGGCAGAGCGGCGGGACGGTCATCGGCCAGCACGTCGAGGCGCACAACGAGCGCAACAACCCCGAGTACGGCGACTACCGCGGCACCAAGCAGGTCGGCTACTACTACAAGAAGGCCGCCGACCTCACCGGCAAGCTGCCCGGCTTCGTCGAGACCGACCTCGGCCCCGGCTACGGCCAGACCGGCTGGGGCGTCGGCGACCCGCGCTCCTACTCGGCCGGCCGGTGGCCCACCTGCCGGGCCGGCTGGCAGTACACCGACGACGCCGTCGACCTGCTCTCCGCCGTCTGGTCCGGTCACCCGCGCGCCGACGACGGCAGCTACGGCACGGCCGGCGTCCAGCACAACTGCGACGGCACCACCACCGAACTGCCCGACAACGGCGGGGGGCCGGCCGGGATCGTCGGCATGTCCTTCCACCAGCCCTACCCGGGTTCGGACGTCAAGTCCTTCGAGCAGGTGCTCTGTTCGAACTCTCCGGCCGCCAAGGACAAGGGCTGGTTCGGCCGGGTCGTCGACAGCGCGCACGACACCCCCGAGTACCGCGCGCTGATGACCGACCTGTCCTACCTGGCCGACCACCTGGAGTACCTGGCCGCCCACGACGTGCCGGTGCTGCTGCGCCCGTACCACGAGATGAACGTGCAGGACTGCTCCCGCAGGTTCTGGTGGTCGGGCCAGAAGCCGGCCGACTACCAGGCGCTGTGGCGGATCACCTACCGCTACCTGGTGGAGACCAGGGGCCTGCACAACCTGCTGTTCGTCTGGACGCCGGTGTCCTGGGACGGAGCCCCCGGCGCGGACCCGTGGGACTACTACCCGGGCTCGCAGTACGTCGACGTGGTCGGGGTGGACGACTACAGCGGCAGCCCCGCGCACCCGATCGGCACCGGCGAGGTGTGGACCAAGCGGTACTACGACGGGCTCGCCGGCTACGGCAAGCCGCGGATCCTGGCCGAGTCCTTCGCCGTCCCGGTCAACTCCCGCCAGCCGGACACGCTGCGGCGCACGCCCTGGACGATCTGGACGGTCTGGGGGCAGTCGCTCACCTCGGACAACCTGACGCCGGACCAGCCGCGCAACGCCAGCGCGGACGTCAACGCCACCTACCACAGCCCGCTGGCGCTCACCGGCGGCGCCGGGCCGTTCGGCGCGAACGTCGACTGGGGCGGCCTGCACGTTCGTTGAGCCGGTCCGTAGGGTCGTCGAGCCGCCCCCGCGCGTCCGCCGAGCCGGTCGCCGTGAGGTGCGCTACACCACCGAATTCCG
The DNA here is from genome assembly GCF_044744605.1 of Kitasatospora sp. NPDC087271. Taxonomy (NCBI): domain Bacteria; kingdom Bacillati; phylum Actinomycetota; class Actinomycetes; order Kitasatosporales; family Streptomycetaceae; genus Kitasatospora; species Kitasatospora sp. NPDC087271. Next base: position 225,216 of record NZ_JBIUYQ010000010.1, on the reverse strand, counting down.
TTGAACGGCCGGAATACCGTGTCCGTTGTGCCGTGTGGCATCCTGTGGCGGCGAAGCCGAGGGGCTGACGCCGGGACGGGCCCGGCGGGGCGGGGGTGCGGGATGGGACAGGCGCGTGCGATGCGCGCGGCCGGCGGCATCGCCGTCGGCTGGGGCGTGGTGCTGCTGGCTTGGGCGGCGTACAACTGCTTCGGCCAGGTCGGGTTCGCGACCTACGTCAAAGGCATCTTCTACTACGGCGGCACCTCGGTGGACGCCGAGACCGGCAGCCTCAACTACGGCCTGATCTACCTGCTTTCGGGAATCCTGCTGCTGCGCGGGCGCAGCTGGGCGCTCGGGGTGGCGGCCGGCGTCGCGCTGGTCGAGGGGTACAACCGGGTGCGCAGCCTGACCGGCGCGCTCCTGGACAAGCCGCAGCGGGAGTGGTTCACCAGCACCACCGAGGGCGGGCTCAAGCTCGCGACCTTCGCGCTCGGCGTGGCCGTCACCGCGGCGCTGATCCTGCTGCTGGCCCGGCTGAAGTGGCGGGAGCAGCGGGCGCCGGAGGCCGCCGCGGCGTCGGGCGGCCAGGTGCACTGGTCACTGCTGCAGACGATCCCGGCCGAGCCGCCCCCGGGCCCGCAGCCGTACCAGCAGCCGCCGTTCCAACACCAGCCCGCCTGGCAGCCGCAGCCGCAGCCGCAGCCGCAGGCAGCCTGGCCACCGCAGCCGCCCTTCCAACAGCAGCCGCAGCCCGCGTGGCCGCAGCAGCCCCCGGCCTCGCAGCCGCAGCCGCAGTCGCAGCCTGCTGCCTGGCCGCAGTCGGCGCCGGCCCAGCCGACCCAGCCTTCGCAGCCGTCACAGCCGGTGCCGTACGCGCAGCAGCCCGCCCAGCCGGCCCCGCACCCGTCGACGCTCGCCCAGCAGCCGTGGCCCGCCGCGCCGCCGGTGACGCCCGGTCCGGTCGCCCCCGGCCCGGTCGTGTCCCCGGTCGACCGCCCGCCGACGGACCGCCCGCCGACGGACCGCCCGCCCCAGGCCTGAACCTCCGCAGCCCCGGACCGCTCACGAACGACCCGGCTCCCGCACGGGATCGGCCCGACACCAGACGAGGAGCGACTTTCGCCATGCCATCGACATCCCCCGCACGGACGGTGCTCACCACGTCCCGCGAGGCCGCCCGGCTCGCCGAGCGACAGATGTCGTGGAAGCCCCGGGTCCTCCCGTTCTACTTCTCCTTCACGGTCATCTTCGCCTTCTCGGTCTGGGCCTACGTGCCCAACCCCACCCCGCTCGGCTGGACGATCACCATCCTGTGGGGGATGCCGGTGTTCGGCGTCCTGATCGGCTTCCAGGGCGTGCTGATGGTCCGCCGCCGGCTGCGCCAGGTGAGCCGGATGACGCCGGCCGTGCCGGTCGAGGACGACTTCCTGATCGTGCTGGTGCCGACCATCGGCCGCCACGACACCTATCCGGCGCTGGAGCGCTCGGTGCTCTCGTACGTCGAGCACCTGCCGGCCTACTTCCCGTGGATGCGGGTGGACGTCCTCACCGAGGAGGGCTGCGCGGCCGCCGAGAAGATCGACGGTCTGGCCGCCCGCAACCCGCTGATCCGGGTGGTGACCGTGCCGAAGGCCTACGAGACGGCCAACGGCACCAAGTTCAAGGCCCGCGCCAACCACTACTCGCACGAGCTGCGGATCGAGGAGGGCGAGGCCGAGGACGACGTCTGGGTGCTGCACATGGACGACGACACCGGCGTCGGCCCGGACACCGCCGCCGCCGTCGCGCAGTTCGTCAACCGGCAGCGCCGGGCCGGGGACGACGCCAAGCACATGGCGCAGGGCATCCTGACGTACCCGCGGGAGAACGCCGTCTCCACCTTCACCTGGCTCGCCGACGCGATCCGCCCGGCCGACGACATCGCCCGCTTCCGCGCGATGACCGGCACCGGCACCCCGATCGCCGGCGTGCACGGCGAACTGCTCCTGATGCGCTCCTCGGTGGAGGCCACCATCGGCTGGGACTTCGGCCCGAAGACCATCGTCGAGGACGCCCAGATGGCGCTGAACTTCTGCCAGCGCTACCCGGGCCGCAGCGACTGGTTCAACGGGCGCTGCTACGGAGCCTCGCCGGCCGGGGTCAAGGACTTCCTCAAGCAGCGCGAGCGCTGGGCCTGGGGCCTGGTCGCGCTCTGCTTCAACAGGACGATCCCGCTGCGGTACCGGCTGTTCATCGGGATGGGCATGGTCAGCTGGGTGCTCGGTCCGCTCCAGCACGTCGGCCTGGTGCTGCTGGTCGCCTGGTTCACCGGCACCTGGAACACCTCCCCGGTCACCCAGTCCGTGGTGCTGGTCTGGTCGATCAACTTCGCCTACGTCATCTGGACGTACTGGGAGGGCCTGCGCCTGAACGTCGTCGCCTCGGCGAACCACCGGCGCAAGTGGTGGGAGCCGATCGTCGTGGTGGCGGCCATCCCGCTGTTCTCCTTCCTGGAGGGCTGGGGCGGCCTGCGCGGGCTGGTCAAGTTCCTCAAGGGCGAGGAGAACAAGTTCGTCGTCATCGCCAAGCCGGCCTGATCGGAGGTCACCGCTGTGAAGCGCCCCGCCATCTTCATCCTGCCGACCGTGGTGGTCGCCGTCACCGTCGCCGTCCCGGTGGTCTGGGGGGACCACCCGCTCAAGTTCGTCCACCAGCGCCCGACCGCCGTGCACTGGGCCGGCTCCGCGACCGAGCAGGGACGGGTCTGGGGCTTCGGCAAGGACGCGCCGTCGGCCGAGGACACCGGCCCCAGGGTGGCCCGCCCGTGGGCCAAGGGCAGCCCCGAGTGGGGCGTGCAGGTGTACTGGCTGGACGATCCGGCGGACCCGGACAACTTCGTCCAGGGCAAGGTCGACCGCATCGTCAAGTACGTCGTCGGGCTGAACGCCAACTCCCTGTCGGTGACCTTCCCGTACTACACGACGGGCACCAGGTCGAACGCCGTCGCCGCCCGGCCGACCACCCCCACCCCGGAGCGGCTGGCCCTGCTGCTGGACGCCGCCCACCGGGCGGGCCTGCGCACCACCATCCGTCCGATCATGGACGAGGACGTCTTCGACTACCTCAACACCCTCAAGTGGCGCGGCAACATCGCACCGACCGACCGGGACGCCTGGTTCGCCAGCTACGCCGCCTTCCTGACGCCCTACCTGAAGACCGCCCAGGAACACTCCGCGGCCGAGGTCACCATCGGCACCGAGTTCAACTCGCTGGAGGGCGACCCGCGGTGGCCCGGTCTCATCGACCAGGCGCGGAAGACCTTCCACGGCGAGCTGGTGTACGACGCGAACTTCGACAACTGGTCCAAGGGCCCGATAGCGGTACCGGCGGACGGCACGGGCGTGGACGCCTACCCGCCGGCCAAGTCGGCCGGTGACGACGCCCCGGTCGCCGACCTGAAGGCCAGCTGGAACGCCTGGCTCGACAAGCGCGGCAGCGGTCCGCAGCCGACCACCAAGCTCACCGAGGTGGGCATCCCGGCGCAGAAGGGCGCCTACAAGACGCCCGGCGAGTACTACAAGAAGACCGAGCTGAACGAGACCGTCCAGGCGACCTGGTTCACCGCGGTCTGCCAGGTGGCGCAGGAGCGCAAGCTGCGCGGGCTGTACTTCTGGTCGCTGTACTTCGGCATCGACCCGAACCTGCCGACCAACCAGGACACCCCGCGGATGGACTACGCCGGGCGCCCGGCCTCCGAGCAGGCGATCCGCGACTGCTTCGCGCAGACCTACGAACTGCCGCCGTCCTAGGCCCCGGTCAGGGCGCGGTCCGGCCGGGCTTGGCCGAACTCGGCAGGCCCGTGGGCTTGGTGGTGGCCGGCGTCGCAGTTGTCGGAGTCGGAGTCGGAGTCGGCGTGGGTGCGGGCGTCGGTGTCGAGGTCGGCGCCGGGGCGGCCGTGGGCGGCCCCGACGGCGGCCCGGTCAGTCCGTCCGCGATCTGCTGCTCCAGCCACGGCGTCACGAACCGCATGCCGGCCGGAGTGAGGTGCACCCCGTCGTTGGCGGGGGTGACCCAGTGGCCGTCGCGGTCCTTCCACGCGCAGGTCTCGTACGGGCAGAAGAAGGTGTTGAGGTCGACCAGCCGGACGGCGCCGGCGGTGGCCTTCACGTAGGCGGCGACCTGCTGGTCGTAACAGGTGCCCCAGCCCTTGTCGATGGCGCCGTTCTCGACCCGTTCGTTCATCAGCAGCACCCGGGCGCCGGGCGCCCGGCGACGGACCTGGTCCACGGCCTGGCTGAGCTGGGCGGTGTAGCGGCTCCGGTAGTCCTCCTCGCAGGGACTGAGCCAGCTGCCGTCGAGGTACTGCTCGGCGGCGTCCCAGCCGAGGTGGATCACGACGGCCTGCGGGGCGGCGCCGGTGAGCTGCCGGTCCCACGCGGCGGCCCGGTCGCGGCACTCCCGGCTGGTGTCGAACTCCTCGCCGGAGGTGGTGCGCACCTTGTCCGGGTCGAACACGCCGCAGCCGCTGATCCCGCCGTCGACCACCCGGTAGCGGTCGCCGTGCCGGTAGAGGCCGGTGGCGAGGTCCTGGGCGAAGGAGTCGCCGAGGACGAGGACCGCGGGCTTGTCGCTCGGCCCGGACCGCATGTCGTACTGGACCCAGGCGGGCAGGTACCAGGCGCCGGTGGTGGCCACCGCCGTGGCGACGGCCAGCAGCGGGACGGCCGGGAAGGCCCGCCAGCGCAGCACCCGCAGCTTCTCGGTGCCGGTGTGCATCAGCCAGGCCAGCACCCAGGAGAGCGGTGCGCCGATGGCGAGCAGCAGTTGTGGCGAGATGTCGTCGACGTAGTGCTGGAGCAGCCAGTACACCGGCAGGTGGAGCAGGTAGAGGCTGTAGGAGATGGTGCCGGTGAGCCGCAGCGGGGGCAGTGACAGCAGCCGGACCAGCGGGCCCCGGTCGTGGCAGAGCGAGGCGGCCAGGACGGCGGCCAGCGCCGCGACCGCGGCCAGCCCGCCCTGGTAGAGCAGCGGCTCGTGGTAGCCGCTGACGGACAGGCTGGCCCAGACCAGGCCGCCGAGGGCCGCGGTCCCGAGCAGGGCGGGCGCCAGGGTGCCGGCCGCTCCGGAGCGGTCGAGCAGGCGCCGCCGGGAGCGGGTGGCGCCGTCGCGGTCGGGGGCCGCCGCGCGGACCTGGCGGCGCAGCCGCAGGTGGACGGCGAAGGCGGCGGTGGCGCCGGCCGCGAAGCCGACCGCGCGGGTCTCGGTGCCGAGGTAGAGGCGGTCGCTGTTGTCGCCGTTCCACATCAGCGGGGCGACGAGCGCGGCGACGACGAACAGCCCGGCGGTGACGACGCCGGTCGCGCGCAGCGAGCGGCGGCAGAGGCCGAAGACCGCGAGCAGCAGCAGCGGCCAGAGCGCGTAGAACTGCTCGGTGATGCTGAGCGACCACATGGCCGCGAGCGGGTCGATGGAGGCGAAGTGCTGCCAGTAGGCGTCGCCGCGGGCCAGCTGGGCCCAGTTGGCGACCTGGCCGAGCGCGGCGAGCGCCTGCGGGCGGAGGTCCCTGACGTCCCGTAGCGGGCTGACCAGTGCGGACAGCGCGACGACGAGGAGGACGGTGGCGAGCAGTCCGGGCAGCAGCCGCTTGGCCCGGCGGCGGTAGAAGACGCCGAGCCGGATGCCGTCGGTGCGGTCCAGTTCGCGGATCAGCACCAGGGTCACCAGGAAGCCGGAGAGGACGAAGAAGACGTCCACTCCGAACAGGCCGTTCTGGAACCAGTTGGTGTGGTAGAGCAGGACGGAGGCGATGGCGAGGCCGCGCAGCCCGTCGACCGCCGGGAAGCGGACGGAGGGCGGCAGCGGCCCGCGCGGCCGGGGCGCCGGTGCGGGGATCGCGTAGCGGCTGGTGGCCGGGGGCTCGATGCCCCGGGACGTGCGCATGTCCTGGAGCGTGGGGCCGCTCGCGGGCGTGCCGAGGCCGGGCCCGTCGTCCATGTGGTGCGTCCCCCCGGGATCGGTCGGCTGCCGCGACGTGGCATCAGACGTGATCTGTGGTTTATATCAAAAGACGTCCGTTGATCGTCTGTCGGTCACCGGGGAGGAGGAGGGCCGACGACGCCCCGGCCGGGCTCAGAACGCCAGGCTGTAGACCATCAGGTCCATGCCCGGGTACGGGGACCAGTCGCGCTCGGGGGTGCGGCGGAAGCCGGTCCGCTCGTAGACGCGGTGGGCGGCGGTCATCTGCGGGCGGGTGGAGAACGCCATGCCGTCCAGGGCGAGTTCGCGGCTGCGGGCGATGGTGGCGCGGACCAGGGCCTCGCCGACGCCCCGGCCGCGGGCGGCCGCGGCGGTGGCGAGCATCCGGATCTCGCCCTCGCGCGGGCCGGCGATGTCGGCCCACTCGGTGCCGCCGACGGCGTAGGTCACGCAGCCGAGGACCCGTCCTTCGGCCTGGTCGACCGCGACCAGGAGCTCGGCCTCCCGGGCCCGGCGGGCGGCGTCGCGCAGGAGCTCGACGTAGCTGCTCTCGGGCGAGGTGTGGCCGTCGCCGACGAAGGCCTCGACGGTGATGCGGCCGGCGTCGTCGAGGTCCTCCGGAAGGGCCTGGCGGATGAGGATGTCCATCCCGTCAGTGTGCCGGAACCGTCCGGGGTGGTGATCTCCGGGGTGGCCCGGACCGGGAGGGTGGCCGGGTCGGCGGAGGGGCGCAGCGAGGCGGCGGGCATGGTGCCGTACAGCCGGTCCAGGCGTTCCGGGCCGGCCGGGTAGCCGCCCGGGCGGTGCCAGTTGTCGCGGCCGGTGGCGGCGCCGCGGGCGACCTCCCGGCCGATCAGGGTGCCGAGCAGGCCGAAACCGCCGACGGCCCCGACCAGGGCGATTGCGCTTGCGAGAGTGCCGCTGTCCATGGCTCCACTCTGGTCGGGCGGGGCGGCGGCCACGAGTGGCAGGAATGACTGATCTCATCGAAAAACTGCCATCCGGCCCTTCCGTCGCCGGTGCCGGCCGGGCATCCTGGGCGGCATGCTGAAGAACGTGGTCGCGGTGGTGCTGGAGGAGATCCACCCCTTCGAGCTCGGTGTCGCCTGCGAGGTCTTCGGCCTCGACCGCACGGCCGACGGCCTGCCCGGGTACGACTTCGCGATCGCCGGCGCCCGCCCCGGGCCACACGCGACGCACGCCGGGTTCGCGGTGGACGTCCCGCACGGCCCCGAGCGGCTGGCCGGGGCCGACCTGGTGGTGGTCACCGCGACGGCGATCCGCCCGGAGTACCCGGAGCCGCTGCTGGCGGCGCTGCGCTCGGTGGTGGCGGACGGCGGCAGGGTGCTGTCCATCTGTAGCGGCGCCTTCGTGCTCGGCGCCGCCGGGCTGCTGGACGACCGCCGCTCCACCACCCACTGGCGGCACAGCGAGGACCTGGCCCGGCGCTTCCCGCGGACCGCCGTCGAGCCGGACGTGCTGTACGTGGACGACGACCCGGTGATCACCTCGGCCGGGACGGCCGCCGGCATCGACGCCTGCCTGCACCTGGTGCGCAAGGTGCAGGGCGCGGAGGTGGCCCGGGGGATCGCCCGCCGGATGGTGGTGGCGCCGCACCGGGAGGGCGGGCAGGCCCAGTTCGTGAGCCGCCCGCTGCCCGGCGGCGACGGCGACTCGCTGGCGCCGCTGCTCGACTGGATGCGCCACCACCTGGACCGGGACTGCACCGTCGAGCAGTTGGCCGCCAGGGTCCACATGTCCCCGCGCACCTTCGCCCGCCGCTTCCAGCAGGAGACCGGCACCACGCCGCACCGCTGGCTGACCGGGCAGCGGGTGCTGCTCGCCCAGCGGCTGCTGGAGTCCACCGCCGAACCGGTGGACGCGATCGCCGCCCGCTGCGGCTTCGGCAACGCGGCCGCGCTGCGGCACCACTTCGGGCGCCGGCTGGGGACCACGCCGCTGGCCTACCGGCGCTGCTTCGCCTGCCCGGACGACGAGGCATGACCGGACGACGGGGAGTGACCGGACGACGAGGCGCGACCGGACGAGGGCGCGTGACGGCTCGTCAATTCTCCAGGGCGAGGTGGTCGACGGTGTTCCAGCGCTCCGGGTGCAGCCGCCCGTCCTGGGCGCGCCACAGGCTGGTGGAACAGTTGCGCACCGGCGCGAGCGCGGTGAGCCGTTCCTCGGTGAGCCGCTCCAGCACGTAGCGCAGCATCAGCACCGTGCAGTCGTGCGCGACCAGCAGGACGGGCCGCCCGGCCTCCTCCTCGCAGACGTCCCGCAGCAGGCTGCGCACCCGCAGCGCGACGTCGGCCCAGGACTCGCCGCCGGGCGGCCGGTAGTACAGCTCGCCCATCTTGCGCCGCCGGGCGGACTCCTCCGGGTGCTTGGCCTCGATCGCGGCCCGCGTCAGCATCTCCAGGACGCCCAGCTCGCGGTCGCGCAGCCGCTCGTCGTGGCGCACGGCGAGGGTGACCGGGACGGCGCCGAGCCCGGCGGCCTGGGCGAGCGCGATCCGGGCGGTCTCGGTGGTGCGCACGTACGGCGAGCACCAGACGCTGCGCGGGCGGTCGGTGCTGGGCAGGGCGGCCCACCAGCGGCCGAGCGCCTGGGCCTGCTGCTGGCCGTGCAGCGACAGCGGGATGTCGGCGTCCCGGCAGCTGATCGGGACGCTGAGCGCGCCGGCGGCCTCGGCCAGCTGGAACTCGACGTTGGCGGTGGACTCGCCGTGCCGGGTGGCGATCAGCACGGACGGCAGCCGGGTGGCCGACGCCGGGCGGTGGGTGGTGAGGTGGTGCGGGCTCTGGGTGGACTGGTGCTGGCCGTTGAGGGTGGTGCCGAGTTCTGCCATGGCCGCGTGCTCCCCGTGGGTCGATCAGTTGCCGGCCGGTCGCCGGTCCGGTCTGGTGGTGCCCTGCGAAGGCGGCTGTTCATACATATGATCGCGCCGCCTTCTCCAGTGTTCACGGAGAGGGCGGCGCGATCACAGGGCGCGTGCGGCGCGAATCAGTGCGCCGCTACGGGCTCCGGCGCGTTCTTCGGCTCCTCGTCGCCGGCCTCGGCGCTGTAGTCGGCGGGCCTGGTCTCGTCCGGGCCCTCGGGCGCCTTGACGGCGCGCAGCACCAGGGTGAGCGCCACCGCGACGATCAGGTTGAGCGCGAAGGCGGTCAGGCCGATGTAGCCGATCTCGCCGATGCCGGGGATCGCGGCCGCGTTGCCGCCGAAGTGCTTGGTGGCGGGGCTCGCGATGCCGTAGGCCTTCCAGGTGCCGTAGGCCATGCCGGCCGCCCAGCCGGCGAACAGCGCCCAGTGGTGGAACCAGCGGGTGAACAGGCCGCCGACGATCGCCACGAAGGTCTGGAGGATCCACAGGCCGCCGAGCAGTTGGAGGTTGATCGCGGCCTGCTTGTCCATGCCGAGCACGAAGACCAGCGCGCCGACCTTCACCAGCAGCGAGACCAGCTTGGCGATCCGGGTCTCGTCCGCCGGGGTGGCGGCGGGCTTCAGCCACTCCTTGTAGACGTTGCGGGTGAACAGGTTGGCCGCCGCGATCGACATGATGGCGGCCGGCACCAGCGCGCCGATCCCGATCGCCGCGAAGGCCACGCCGGTGAACCAGTCCGGGAACATGTCGGCGAACAGCTGCGGCACGGACAGCTGGGCGTTGAACTTCTTGTCGCCCTTGCCGACGCCCGCCGCGATGGCCATGAAGCCGAGCAGCGCCAGCAGGCCCAGCATCAGCGAGTACGCGGGCATGATCGCCATGTTGCGGCGCACCGTGCCGCGGGACTTGGAGGCCAGCACGCCGGTCACCGAGTGCGGGTACATGAACAGCGCCATCGCCGAGCCCAGCGCCAGCGTCGCGTACGTCCACTGCTTGTCGCCCGGGAGGGTCAGCGAGCCGGCGGACTTGGGGGCGCTGAACTTGTGCGCGGCCGCGTCGAAGATGTGCCCGTAGCCGCCGAGCCGGATCGGGATGTAGATCACCGCGACGATGATCACGATGTAGATCAGGGCGTCCTTGACGAAGGCGATCAGCGCCGGGGCGCGCAGCCCGGAGGAGTAGGTGTACGCGGCCAGCACGCCGAAGGCGAGGAACAGCGGCAGGTCCTTGACGAACCAGTTGGCGTTCTCGCCGCCGCCGACGCCCAGCACGTCCAGCACCGCCTGGATGCCGACGAGTTGGAGCGCGATGTACGGCATGGTGGCCAGGATCCCGGTCAGCGCGACGACCAGGGAGAGCGGCCGCGAGCCGTACCGGCCGCGGACGAAGTCGGCCGGGGTGACGTACCCGTGCACCCGGGAGACCGACCAGAGCCGGGGCAGGAAGAGGAAGACCAGGGGGTAGGCGACGATCGTGTACGGCACCGCGAAGAAGCCCGCCGCACCGGTCGCGTAGACCGCCGCCGGGACGGCGACGAAGGTGTACGCGGTGTAGAGGTCGCCGCCGAGCAGGAACCAGGTGACCCAGGTCCCGAAGCTGCGGCCGCCCAGGCCCCACTCGTCCAGGTGCGCCGCGTCGTCCGCGCGCCGCCAGCGGGCGGCGAGGAAGCCCATCACGGTGACCAGGACGAAGAACAGCACGAAGACCGTGAGGGCCGGCACGTTGACGTGGCTCATCGCGCGCCACCCGCCTTCCGCGCCGCCTTGCGGGCCTTCTCGTCCCGGTTGATCAGCAGGTACGCGGCCACGGTGAACACCGCCGACACCGGCACCCAGAGCAGTTGGTACCAGTAGAAGAACGGCACCCCGCCGACGTCCGGGTCGGTCTTGTCGTACGAGGACACCCACAGCGTCGCGACGATCGGCACGAGCAGGGCGAGCCCGGCCAGCACCCGTTCGGGGGTCACGGCGGGCACCCGCTCCCCGGGTGGCTCGGGCATGACAGGTTCGACGGTATCGGGATCAGACGGCATCTTCGGCTCCGCTCCGGAGGGTTCTCCCCGTCGGCGCCGCAGCCCGCGGGGCACCGCACGCCCCCGCGAACCCGCCGAGCAGCACCATCGGTGATCGACAGTCAGTACGGCTGCGCAATCTAGGGCATGGGGTGATCCATGTCACCGGGGTCGGCGCAACTTCCCGCCATCCGGACGGCATCCGGTCGTATTCGACCGGTACTGCCCCTTCCGTGACGCGAACGGGCACCGGCGCGCGCGGGTCGCGCGCGCCGGTGCCCGTGGTGCGCGGGGGGAGTGCCCCGCCCGGACTGCTTCGCCCCGGACTGCCCCGCCCGGACTGCTTCGCCCCGGACTGCTCCGCCCGGACTACTCCGGGCGCTTGAGCCGGGTGATGAACTTGTAGCGGTCGCCGCGGTAGATCGAGCGGACCCACTCCACCGGGTCGCCGTCGGCGTCGAAGGAGTGCCGGGAGAGCTGGAGCATCGGCAGTCCGAGGTCGGAGCCGAGCAGGCCGGCCTCGCGCGGGTTGGCGAGGGTGGTCTCGATGGTCTCCTCGGCCTCGGCCACGGTGACCCCGTACACCTCGCGCAGCGCCGCGTACAGCGAGTTGTGCTTGGCGAGGTTGCGCCGCAGCGCGGGGAAGCGCTTGGCGGACAGGTGGGCGACCTCGATGGCCATCGGGTCGCCGTTGGCCAGGCGCAGGCGCTCGATCCGCAGCACCCGGCCGCCGGGCTTGATGTCGAGCAGCGGGGCGAGCCGGTCGTCGGCGGTGATGTAGCCGATCTCGATCAGCCGCGAGGCGGGCTCCAGGCCCTGGGCCCGCATGTCCTCGGTGTAGGAGGTGAGCTGGAGGGCCTGGGCGACCTTGGGCTTGGCGACGAAGGTGCCCTTGCCCTGGATGCGCTCCAGCCGGCCCTCGACGACCAGTTCCTGCAGCGCCTGGCGCACGGTGGTGCGGGAGGTGTCGAACTGGGCGGCCAGCGCGCGCTCGGGCGGGACCGGGGTGCCGGCGGGCTGGGTCTCGGTGAGCTGGAGCAGGTGGCGCTTGAGACCGTAGTACTTGGGGACGCGCGCGGTCGGGTCGGCGCCGGCCTGCGTCGGGAGGTTTTTCACCTCGGGGTCGTTGACCTGGGCGGTGGTTCCCCCGTCGCTGCTCATCGGACCTGTTCTCCCGCTTCTCGCGGGGCCTTTACGGGCCCCGCCACATAGTTAACGGGTGACATCGTTGCATGTATGGCTACGGAACGAATACCTCATCACGCGATGAACGATGTGCGGTGTCGGCTTGATAACGGGTGGTCCGGATCGGTCGAACAGCCGTTGACAGGCCCATTGGTCTAGGCCAAGCTCCAGGCATCTGGTCTACACCACTAGGCCGGTCACTATGAATCCCCCCACCCGCTCGAAGGGGTCCGCGGCACCTTTCCCCCCGCTTTACGTGGGTCTGCCGCTGCCGCCCGACGGGGGTAACCCAGGCATCCCTCAGGAGGATGGCGTGAAGCGTCAGCTCATCGCGGCGGTCGGCGTCGCAGCAATGGTCGTCGGCCTGGCGGCCTGTGGCTCGGACGGCAAGAGCAAGGACAACGCCGGTTCGAACTCGTCGTCCGCGGCGGGCGCCAAGAACTACAGCGGCAAGACGCTGAAGGTGTGGCTGATGACCGGCTCCGCCCCGAAGGGCTGGACCGACGCGGTCAAGAGCGAGTTCGAGACCACCTACCCGGGCTCCAAGGTCGACTTCCAGATCCAGGAGTGGGACGGCATCGGCCAGAAGGTGACCGCCGCGCTGTCCGAGGGCTCGGTCGACGTCGTCGAGCTCGGCAACACCCAGACCTCCGGCTACGCCGCCTCGGGTGGCCTGCTCGACATCACCAAGGACAAGTCCGCCCTGGGCGGCGACGGTTGGAACGCCAACCAGAACGAGGCCGCCCAGCTGGACGGCAAGCAGTTCGCCGCCCCGTGGTGGGTCTCCAACCGCGTCGTCGCCTACAACAAGGACCTCTGGGCCAAGGCCCAGCTGACCGACGCGCCGAAGACCCTGGACGAGTTCTACGCCGACCTGGACAAGCTGAAGGCCACCGAGGGCGTCGTCGACCCGATCTACCTGCCGGGTCAGGAGTGGTACACCTACTTCGGCCTGCTCACCGGTGAGGGCGGCAAGATCGCCAAGAAGGACGGCGACAAGTGGGTCGGCGGCCTGTCCTCGCCCGAGGCGCAGAAGGCCTTCGAGACCTACAAGAAGCTGCAGGGCTACTCGGCCACCGGTCCGAAGGACAAGGACGAGGCCACCCCGCAGCAGAAGGACGTCTTCGGCAAGGGCAACGTCGGCACCATGATCGCCCTCGGCTGGGAGCTCCCGGCGGAGAAGGACATGCCGAAGGACAAGATCGGCTTCTTCCCGCTCCCGGGCAAGACCGCTGACAAGCCCTCCGGCGTCTTCCTCGGCGGCTCGAACCTGGCGATCGGTGCGCAGAGCAAGAACACCGACATGGCCAAGGACTTCCTGAAGATCGCCCTCAACGACAAGAACGAGGGTGCGGTCGCCGCCGCCGGCAACATCCCGAACAAGGCCGCGCTGAACAGCCAGCTCACCGGCGACTTCGCGAAGGCCGCCCAGTCCGCCTCGGCGGTCGGCGCGGTCACCCCGATCACCCCGAACTGGGCGAGCGTCGAGGACAAGCCGAACCCGATCAAGGAGTTCCTGACCGCCGCCCTCCAGGGTGGCGACTACGCGGCCACCGCGAAGAAGTACGACGACGAGATCGCGAAGCGGCTCAACCAGAAGCAGTAGGCACCGAGCGGCGGGGGGGGGGGGGGGCCCCCCCCCGGGGGGGGGGGGGGGGGGGGGGGGGGGGGGGGGGGGGGGGGGGGGGGGGGGGTTGGTGTCAGGGTG
>NZ_JBIUYQ010000010.1:99197-211478 GCF_044744605.1 Kitasatospora sp. NPDC087271 | reverse complement strand
CGGCGGTGCCAAGGGCTCCGCCCCGAAGGGCACCAGATCCGCGGACGGCCCCGGCCTGGGCTCCCGTCTCGCCCCGTACCTGCTGCTGCTGCCCGCCACCGTGGCGACCGTCGCCCTGCTCGGCTGGCCGCTGGTGAAGACGGTCCTGCTGTCGTTCCAGAACCTCAACAAGCGCCAGTTCGTCCAGCACCTGACCGAGTGGAACGGCTTCGACAACTACAAGGAGCAGCTGACCGACCCGGACTTCTGGGCGGTCACCGGGCGCACCGTCGCCTTCACCCTGGTCAACGTCGTGCTGATCATGGCCGGCGGCACCCTGATCGGCCTGCTGCTCAACCGCCTCGGCAAGCGGATGCGGCTGCTCCTCTCGGTCGGCCTGCTGATGGCCTGGGCGATGCCCGTGGTCGCCGCGACCACCGTCTACACCTGGCTGTTCGACCAGCAGTGGGGCGTCGTCAACTGGTTCCTGGACAAGCTGGGTTGGCACGCGATGGCCGACTACAACTGGATGAGCGACCAGTACTCGACCTTCTTCGTGGTGATCCTGCTGATCGTCTGGCAGTCGGTCCCCTTCGTGGCGTTCAACATGTACGCCGGACTGACCACCATCCCCAAGGAGCTCTACGAGGCCGCCCGGATGGACGGCGCCGGCGCGTCCAAGATCTTCGGCTCGGTGATCTTCCCGAACCTGAAGCCGTTCTTCCTGGCCACGACGTTCCTGGAGATCATCTGGGTCTTCAAGGCCTTCACCCAGGTGTACGCGATCAACGGCGGCGGCCCCGAGAACCTGACCCGGACCCTGCCCGTGCACGCCTTCCTGGAGGGTTCGTCCGGGCAGCACTACGGCATCGGCTCCGCGATCGCGGTGCTCACCATCCTGATGCTGGGCGCGATGATGGCGTACTACTTCCGCATCATGATCAAGCAGGAGGACGAGCTGTGAGGCGCTCGCTCATCGGACGTACCTGGCCGAACGTGATCGCGGTCGTCCTCTTCGTCTTCTTCATCTTCCCCGTCTACTGGATGATCGCGACTGCCTTCAAGCAGGACAACGACATCATCAGCAAGACGCCGGTCTTCATCCCGTTCAACGGGACCCTCGACCACTTCACCACCGCGATCAACGCGCCCAACTTCTGGACGTACGTCACCAACAGCCTCGTCGCCACCATCGGCGCGGTGCTGATCTCGCTGGTGATCGCGACCCTCGCGGCCTTCGCCATCGCCCGGATGAAGTTCCGCGGCCGCAAGGCCTTCGTCCTGGTCGTCATGGTCGCGCAGATGGCGCCGTGGGAGGTCATGACCATCGCGGTCTACATGATCTCGCGCGACAACGAGATGCTGAACAGCCTCGTGCCGCTGACCTTCTTCTACATGATGATGGTGCTGCCCTTCACCATCTGGACGTTGCGCAGCTTCATCGCGGCGGTGCCGAAGGAGCTGGAGGAGTCGGCCATGGTGGACGGCTGCACCCGCTCCCAGGCCTTCGTGAAGGTGATCTTCCCGCTGCTGGCCCCCGGTCTGATGTCGACCTCGCTGTTCGGCTTCATCACCGCGTGGAACGAGTTCCCGCTCGTCCTGATCCTCAACAAGGAGGAGGGCAAGACCCTCCCGTTGTGGCTGTCGTCCTTCAAGACCGCCTTCGGCAACGACTGGGGCGCCACCATGGCCGCGTCCACGATGTTCGCCATCCCCGTGCTGATCCTGTTCGTCTTCCTGCAGCGCAAGGCGGTCGGTGGACTGACCGACGGCGCCGTGAAGGGCTGAGAAACGTGAGCATCCTCGTCCCCACCGCTCCGGTCAGCGACCAGCTGCACCGCGACGCCCTGACCGTCCTGCAGCCCGGCTTCGTCGGCACCGAGCCGCCGCAGTGGCTGCGCCGCCACCTCGCCGCCGGGCTCGGCTCGGTCGCGCTGTTCGACCGCAACGTGGTCGACCTCGACCAGCTCGCCAGGCTCACCAAGGCGCTGCGCGAGGAGAACCCCGACCTCCTGATCGCCATCGACGAGGAGAGCGGCGACGTCACCCGGCTGGAGGCGGGCTCCGGCTCGTCCTGGCCCGGCAACCTCGCGCTCGGCGCGATCGACGACCCGGCGCTGACCCGGGACGTCGCCCGCGAGCTGGGCCGGGCGCTGGCCGCGGCCGGCGTCAACTACAACTGGGCGCCCACCGCGGACGTCAACTCCAACCCGCGCAACCCGGTCATCGGCGTCCGTTCCTTCGGCGCCGACCCGGAGCTGTGCGCCCGGCACACCGCCGCCTGGGTGGAGGGCCTCCAGTCGGCCGGCGTGGCCGCCTGCTCCAAGCACTTCCCCGGCCACGGCGACACCGCCGTCGACTCGCACCACGGGCTGCCGGTCATCGACGTCGACCTGGACGTGCTGCGCTCCCGCGACCTGATCCCGTTCCAGGCGGCGATCGCGGCCGGCACCAAGGCCGTGATGACCGCCCACATCATGATCCCGGCGCTCGACCCGAAGCTGCCGGCCACCCTCAGCCCGCTCGTGCTGCGCGACCTGCTGCGCGCGGCCCCGGCCGACGGCGGCCTCGGCTACCAGGGCCTGATCGTCAGCGACGCGATCGAGATGGGCGCCATCGCCGACACCTTCGGGATGGGCGACGGCACCGTGCTGGCCCTGGCGGCCGGCGCGGACGCGATCTGCGTCGGCGGCGGGCTGGCCGACGAGGACACCGTGCTGATGCTGCGCGACGCCATCGTGGCGGGCGTGCGGGCCGGCGTGCTCTCCGAGGAGCGGCTGGCGGACGCCGCCGACCGGGTCCGCTCGCTCGGCAGCTGGGGCCGGATCTCGGCCCAGGGTGAGCGGCCGGAGCCGGACCTCGCGGTCGGCCTGCGGGCCGCCCGCCGGGCGCTGAAGGTGGTCCGGGCGCCGGGCCGCGAGCCGCAGCCGGTGTCCGAGCGCCCGTTCGTGGCCTCGTTCTCGGACGAGCCGAACATCGCCGTCGGCGACGTCACCCCGTGGGGCGTGGCCGGCATGCTGGCCGACCGCTTCCCCGGCACCCGCACCCGCGCGGTCTCGGCGGCCGAGGCCGCCCCCGAGCTGCTGGACGCCCTGGTCGCCGAGCTGGCGGCCGGCGCCGAGGGCCGCCGCCTGGTGCTGGTGGTCCGGGACGCGCACCGGCACGCCTGGATGTCCGCCGCGCTGGGCCGCCTGGTGGCGGCCCGGCCGGACGCCGCGGTGGTCGAGATGGGGCTGCCGCAGTCCGAGCCGGTCGGCGCGCTCTACATCGCCACGCACGGCGCCGCCCGGGTCTGCGGGCTGGCGGCCGTGGAGGTGCTCACCGGGCAGCCGGGAGCCATCGGCTGAGACCGAGGGGGGCGTCACCGGGAGTGTCCGGGAGGCGCCGGCCGACGGGCCCGTCATGCGCATGTCGCATGGCGGGCCCGTTCCGTTTCCCCGCCGTTGACCTGCGGATTCGCCAGGTGACCGTGCTCCCTCAAGTGGGCCTTAAATCCACCTTAAGTTCCACTTAGGGTGACGATACGGCGACTGATCGCCACGGGGTACAACAGCTCTGCAACGGCCGTGGCGACGAGGCCATTTGGCCGTTGACACCACCTATGGTCTAGGCCAGAGTCCAGTCATCCGGTTCGAAATTCAACCTCACCGGATGTGGTATCGGCCCTCCCCGAAGCTCTTCGCCCCTGCCCGGACCCTCCGTTGCGGGCGCCATCACGCTGCCGGCGGGCAACACGGCTCTAGCACCCTCGGAGGATGGCGTGAAGAAGCGTCAGCTCATGTCGACGTTCGGAATCACTGCCCTGGCGATCGGGCTGACGGCCTGTTCGTCGGCCGGCACGGCGTCGAAGGACGGCAAGAGCCCCGGCGCCGACCCGAAGGCCGCGAGCGGCACCGTCACCGTCTGGCTGATGGACGACGCCCAGAAGAACTGGCCCGACCTGGTGCAGCAGGTCAACGACCAGTTCGCGGCGAAGTACCCGAACGTCACCCTCAAGCTCGCCTACCAGGGTTGGGCCGACAAGGTGACCAAGCTCGACAAGGCGATCGCCGACGGCTCCGCGCCCGACGTGGTCGAGCTGGGCAACACCGAGACCATGAAGTACGTGCTCTCCGGCGCGCTGGCCCCGGTCGACCGGACCACCTTCGACAACTCCGACAGCTGGATCAAGGCGCTCGCCAACACCTGTACGTACCAGGACAAGCTCTGGTGCGTGCCCTACTACGCCGGCGCCCGGGTCGCCATCTACAACGCCGCCACCTTCCAGCAGGCCACCGGCAGCGCCGAGTTCCCCAAGACCGAGGCCGACCTGACGGCGGCCCTGGACAAGGTCGCCGACAAGAACAAGGCCGACAAGAGCTACTCCTCGCTCTACCTGCCCGGCCCGTACTGGTACGCCGCGATGAGCTACGTGGCCGCGTACGGCGGCAGCATCGCCAAGTTCGACAGCTCCGGCAACTGGCACGGCACCCTGCACGACGCCAAGTCCCAGCAGGGCATCAGCCACTTCGTCGACCTGGTCCGCAAGTACACCAAGGGCGACCTGACGGTGAACGAGCAGAACCAGTTCGAGTCGATGGCCCGTGGGCGCGCCGGGTCCTTCTACGGCAACGGCTACGAGGCGGCCAGCGTCGTCGCGCCGGGCACCGGCGACCCGAGCCTCAAGGACACCGTCAAGATGGCCACCATGCCCGGCCCGGACGGCAAGCCGCTGCCCACCTTCATCGGTGGCTCCGACCTCGCGGTCACCGCCAAGTCCACGCAGGTCGAGCTGGCCACCGACTGGGTGCGGATGTTCACCAGCACCAAGTCCCAGCAGACGCTGGCCGACAAGGACATCCTGCCGAACAACCTCACCCAGCTGAACCCGCTGAAGAACAAGCCGACCACCGCGGCGGCGGCCAACGCCGTGCCGGACGCCTGGTTCACCCCGCTGGCCCCCGGCTGGGGCGCGATCGAGAAGCAGAAGATCCTGCCCGACATGCTGACCGGCATCCTCAAGGGCAAGTCGGTGGACCAGGCCACCAAGGACGCCGACGCCGCGATCGACCAGCTGATCAACAAGGCGTCCTGACCCCGCGCCGCCGTCCAGGTCCTAGGGCCCGTCCCGTCCGGGGCGGGCCTTCGGGTGTGCCCGCCGGGGGCGGCCCCCGTAGGATTGCGGCAGGAAACCACCGCAGCGAGTGTGCGGACTCGCCGCCGTAGAGGTCCCCGTCGGGCAACCTGCCCGGAGGGGTCGAACCATCTCATCGGAGGCACATCCTGATGTCCGACCCGCAGACTGTTTCCGTCCCCGGCCGGATCATGGCGGCGGAGATGGCCGAGCAGCCGGCCGTCCTCCAGCGCATCCTCGACGAGGGTGCCCCGAAGATCCGCCAGATCGCGGCCGAGATCGCCGCCCGCAACCCTCGCTTCGTCCTGCTGACCGCGCGCGGCACGTCCGACAACGCGGCGCTGTACGCCAAGTACCTGATCGAGATCCTGCTCGGCAAGCCGGCCGGTCTGACCTCGATGTCCACCACCACCGCGTACGGCGCCAAGCCGGACCTCACCGACGTCCTGGTCGTCACCGTCAGCCAGTCCGGCGGCTCGCCCGACCTGGTGGCCTCCACCAAGGCCGCCCGCGAGGCCGGCGCCATCACCCTCGCCGTCACCAACAACGCGTCCTCGCCGCTGGCCGAGGTCTCCGAGTTCCACATCGACGTGCTGGCCGGCCCGGAGAAGGCGCTGCCCGCCACCAAGACCTACACCGCCGAGCTGCTGGCGCTCTACCTGCTGGTCGAGGGCCTGCGCGGCGGCGACGGTGCGGCGGCCAAGGAGCTGCCCGGCCTGGCTGCCGGCGTCCTGGCCCGCCACGCCGAGGTGAAGGCGCTGGCCGAGCGGTACCGCTTCGCCCAGCGCCTGGTCATCACCTCGCGCGGCTACGGCTACCCGACCGCCCGCGAGGCGGCGCTGAAGCTGATGGAGACCACCTACATCCCGGCCTCCCCGTTCTCCGGCGCCGACCTGCTGCACGGCCCGCTGGCCATGGTGGACAACGTCTCGCCGGTCATCGCGATCGTCCCGGACGGCAAGGGCGGCGAGGCCCTGCAGCCGGTGCTGGACCGCCTGCGCGGTCGCGGCGCGGACCTGGTCGTGGTCGGCCAGCAGGCGCAGGTGGACGCCGCCTCGGCCGGCTTCGCCCTGCCGGCCGGCGTGCCGGAGGAGGTCCAGCCGATCCTGGAGATCCTCCCGCTGCAGCTGCTGGCCTACGAGGTCACCATCGCCCGCGGCCAGGACCCGGACGCCCCGCGCGCCCTGGCCAAGGTCACCGAGACGCACTGAGGCACGGCGCCACGCGATCGGGCCCCTGTCCACAGGCTGTGGACAGGGGCCCGACTCGTTGAGCGGCGGAACATGGCTTCGGCGGGGGAGCGCCCGGGGAACGCGTCGCACCCCCGGAGCCCGGCGCACCCGGAAAGCACTACGGGCCACGGCGCCGACACGGGACCCTCAACCCATGCGGCACCGCAGCCCGGAGCTGTCGTCGGTCGCCGGAGTCGATCGAGAACTGTGCGGGGTCCTCGTTCGGCGGCGTCCGACCGAGGAAAGGCCTCGCGCGGTCAGGGCAGTTGCGCGGTGGGCCTCTCCTTGGTGCCCTTTCATTGTGGACTAGACCAATCTGGGTTGTCCAGGCCGCTCCGGAAATTGGTCTGGACAACTTCGGGCAGTGGGCTCCGCCGCAGGCCCGGCGCGTGATCCGTTCCCCGGTCCGCCGCGCCCCGCCCCGACCGGCGGCGCTACCCTCGCCATGTGCCCTCGCTGAACGAACTCGTCCGCCGCCACACCACCCTGACCGGGGCCGATGTGGAATGGCTCCACATGCTGGTCTCGGAGTGGCAGCTCCTCTCCGACCTCTCCTTCGCCGACCTGGTGCTGTGGATCCCCACCTGGGACGGCATCCGCTACGTCTCGGTGGCGCAGATGCGGCCCAACACCGGCCCCACCTCCTACCAGGACGACATGGTCGGCCACCTCGTCCCGCGCGGGCGCCGCCCGCTGCTGGACGCCGCCTTCGACGAGGGCCGGATCGTGCGCGAGGGCGACCCGGAGTGGCGCGAGGAGGTGCCGGTCCGGGTCGAGTCCATCCCGGTCCGGCGCGAGGGCAAGGTGCTCGGGGTGATCGCCCGCAACACCAACCTGCTGACCGTCCGCACCCCCAGCCGGCTGGAGCTCACCTACCTGCAGAGCGCCTCCGACCTGGCCCAGATGATCGCCGCCGGCAGCTTCCCCTTCCACGGCGTCGAGCAGATCGACATGGACGCCGCCCCCCGGGTCGGCGACGGCCTGATCCGGCTCGACGCGGACGGCATCGTCACCTACGCCAGCCCCAACGCCCTGTCCGCCTACCACCGCCTCGGCCTCACCACCGACCTGGTCGGCAGCCACCTGGGCCGGGCCACCGCCGAACTGGTCCCGCCCTCCCGGGCGGCCGTGCACGAGGCGCTGGTGAAGCTGGCGAGCGGCTGGGCGCCGCGGCAGACCGAGGTCGAGGTGCAGGGCGGGGTGGTGACCCTGCGGGCCATCCCGCTCAAGCCCAAGGGCACGCTGACCGGTTCGCTGGTGCTGTGCCGGGACGTCACCGAACTGCGCCGCCGCGACCGCGAGCTGATGACCAAGGACGCCACCATCCGGGAGATCCACCACCGGGTGAAGAACAACCTGCAGACCGTCGCCGCCCTGCTGCGGCTGCAGTCCCGCCGGATGGAGTCGGAGGCCGGCCGGGCCGCGCTGGACGAGGCGGTGCGCCGGGTCGGCTCGATCGCGATCGTGCACGAGACGCTGTCCCAGGCGCTGGACGAGCAGGTGGCCTTCGACGAGATCGCCGACCGGGTGCTGGCGATGGTGATGGAGCTGTCCCAGGACGGCCGGGTGGCGACCCGCCGCAGCGGCAGCTTCGGCATCCTGTCCGCCGAGGTGGCCACCCCGCTGTCGATGGTGCTGACCGAACTGCTGCAGAACGCTCTGGAGCACGCCTTCGGCCCGTCCGCCTCCGGGAACCTGGAGGTCAGTGCGCTGCGCGGGCGGGCCCCGGCGACCGGGGCGGGCTGGTCGGACAGCTGGAACGGCGGCGCCCGGCCGGAGGAGTTCCTGCTGATCACGGTGCAGGACGACGGTCGCGGCATGCCCGAGGGGTTCGACCCTCAGACGGCCGGCAACCTCGGCCTGCAGATCGTCCGCACGCTGGCCACCGGTGAGTTGGGCGGCACCTTCGACATGGTGGCCGGTCCGGACGGCGGCACCAAGGTGATCCTGGAGATCCCGGTCCGCTGATCCGCCGGCCGGCCTGGCCCGCCGGGCTGCGGTGCGGCGCGGTCCGCGGAAAGGTGCATCGAGGCGCGCGGTGGGGGCGTGCACTCGGCGAAAAGCGCCGGGTGCCCACCTCGCGAGCCCGGCGCGGGCGGCCCGCGCGAGGGCGTGCCGGGGTGCGGGCGCGCCGGGGCGCGCACACGGACCGGGGCGCGAAAACAGAAACGAGGCCCTGTCGACCGGGGGGGGGTGGGTCGACAGGGCCTCTCAACCCGTTCCGGCCGTCGGGGGGAGTCGGCCGGAACGGGGGCTCTGGGTGGTGCGACACCTCGCCCGTGCGTTGCACACGGTGAGCGCCACAGCTCCACGATATTGCTCTAAGTGAACAGTATCAAGTGGCTGGACGGTCCGGTGTCGCGGGACCTCGCCAGGCAAGGCCCTTTGTGCGGAAGGCTTCACCAGGAGGTGCAGGGAAGCCTTTGATCATGTGTTGATCGGTGTTTCGGTTACTGCTGGTGTTACGGCGTGTGATCAGGCGGTGCGGGCGCGGTTGCGGGCGGCACGGCGCTTCATCGCGCGACGCTCGTCCTCGCTCATACCGCCCCAGACGCCGGCGTCCTGGCCGGTCTCAAGAGCCCACTGCAGGCACTGCTCCATGACCGGACAGCGGCGGCACACGGCCTTGGCTTCCTCGATCTGCAGCAGAGCAGGACCGGTGTTCCCGATCGGGAAGAACAGCTCCGGGTCCTCTTCGCGGCAGACAGCGCGGTGGCGCCAGTCCATGGTCGTCCAACTCCTCCTGCCGGCGGGGGGCACCCGGTCGGCATAATCGATGGCTTGTGAATGTGGCTTGTGAATGTGAACGCTTTCACGAATCCCGCAACAGCAAAAGAGACCAAAGGCCCGCCGGGGCCCGGGTGGTCTGTGCTGGGGAGGGATTCGGCGATTCGAGGGACGCTCCGCGGTCGACACCCGCCAGGTTCTGAGGTTGCCGTCGCTGCGATGCGTCCCGATCGCCATGTAGAGGTTCGCAAACCTCGGGCCCGGATACAACCCCCTTCAGGGAGGAATTTTTGATTCTTCGGTGTCGCCTAGCTCACAGCCAGTACTTCTATGGAGTGAAGGGGGCTTGTGCGTTCGAGAAGAAGGGTGAAACCCCCTTCCGGTCACACAATCACACGCAGTGCCCGCCGTACGCCTGTGAAACTGACGCGACTCCTGTCTCCAAGGTGGTCCCCGTCAACCTGGAACGGGGCCGGTTCCTCTGAAACCAAGGTGAAGTGTCTGACGTCGTGATAGGAGACGACGTGCTTGCCGGACGGGCCGGCCGGCGGGGCGCCTTCGCTCGAAGAGGCGTACGACCGCAGGATCTGACGGATCGTTCGGACGGTGCCGAACGCCGTCATCCGGGTGATCCCGAAGACGTCGAGATCGGTGTCGAAGGAGGCGAGCGGTGAGGGATACACCGGGCGGTTGCCGAGGAACGTCCACGGCGAGGTGTTGCTGACTATGGCCAGGGCCAGGCCCGGCACGCCCTCGCGGCCCGGTAGTTCCAGGGCCACCGGGCCGGAACGACGCTGCTCACGCTGGGTGACGTAGTGCCGCAGCGCCTGCCCCACGTAGAGCGCGTGGGTGGACTTGCGCCCCAACCGGCGCTGCTCCTCGACCCGGCCGACCACCCCGGCGTCGAAGCCCAGGCCGGCGGTGAAGGTGAACCAGCGGTCCGGCAGTCCGTCGGTCATCGCCTTGCCCAGGCCGACCGGCCGCTCACTCCCGTGCTCCAGCGCGTACAGCAGGGCGCCGGTGGCCTCCACCGGGTCGTTGGGCAGGCCCAGCGCGCGGGCGAACACATTGGTCGAACCGCCCGGCACCACGGCCAGTCGCGGGACCTTCTCGCCCGGGCCGTGCGCGAGCAGCCCGTTCACCACCTCGTTCACGGTGCCGTCACCGCCGAGCGCCACCACCAGGTCGACCGTGCCGTCCTCCGAGGCCTCGCGGGCCAGGTCGCGGGCGTGGCCCCGGTACTGCGTCTCGGCCACCTCCAGCTTGAGGTCGCTGCGCAGCGCGTGGATCAGTACGTCCCTGGTGCGGCCACTGGTGGTGGTGGCCTTGTGGTTCACGACCAGGAGAGCGCGCATGGGGAAAGCCTACGGGTCGGTACGGGCCAACCGGCGGCTACCCTGCTGGAGTGACCGCAGAATCCTCCGCACCCGTACCCACGGCGGGCCCGGCCCGCCCCCTGCCGCTGACCGTGGGCGCCGCCATCACCGCCCTGGAGGGCGCCGCGCTGGCCGTCGTCGGCGTCTGGGACATGGTGTCCGCGCTGTCCGGCCAGTCCAAGCAGCTCGCCCTGAACGAGTTCGGCGGCCTGGTCATCGTGCTGCTCGGCGTGCTGCCGGTGCTGGCCGCCCGCGCGCTGCTCAAGGAGCGCCGCTGGGGCCGCAGCCCGGCCGTGCTCACCAACTCGATCTGCCTGCCGATCGGGTACTACATGCTGGAGAGCGGCGGCGCGATGATCGGCGTCGGCGTGCTGGTCGGCCTGCTCGGGCTGGTCGGCATCGGCGCGCTGCTGAACCCGAAGTCGACGGCGGCCCTGTACGCCTCGCACGAGGGCTGAGCGCACAGGGCCGCCGGGGGTCGGCCGCCGGCTGGGCGGCCGTCAGTCCTACTCCTCCACCAGGAGCTTCTCCCGCAGCTGGGCCAAGGTCCGGGCCAGCAGGCGGGACACGTGCATCTGGGAGATCCCCACCTCGGCGGCGATCTGCGACTGGGTCATGTTCCGGAAGAACCGCAGCACCAGGATCTTCTGCTCCCGGGGCGGCAGTTGGGCCAGCAGCGGCTTGAGCGACTCGCGGTACTCGACTCCCTCCAGCGCCTCGTCGGTGGCGCCGAGGGTGTCCGCCACGGCCGGCGACTCGTCGTCGCTGTCCGGGACGTCCAGGGACAGCGTGGAGTACGCGTTGGCGGACTCCAGGCCCTCCAGGACGTCCTCCTCGGAGATCCCCAGGTGCTCGGCGAGCTCGTGCACCGTGGGGGAACGCCCGTGCCGCTGGGAGAGCTCGCTGGTCGCCGTGGTGAGCGACAGCCGCAGCTCCTGGAGGCGGCGCGGCACCCGGACCGCCCAGCCCTTGTCACGGAAGTGCCGTTTGATCTCGCCGACGATGGTCGGCGTGGCGTAGGTGGAGAACTCGACCCCGCGCTCGTGGTCGAAGCGGTCCACCGACTTGATCAGGCCGATGGTGGCGACCTGGGTCAGGTCGTCCAGCGGCTCGCCCCGGTTGCGGAACCGCCGGGCCAGGTGCTCGACCAGCGGGATGTGCATCCGCACCAGTTGGTTGCGCAGCTCGACGCGCTCCGGGGAGCCGTCGGGCAGCGCGGACAGCCGGACGAACAGCGCGCGGGCCGCCTCCCGGTCCGGTGCGCCCGAGCGGTGCGGGGCCGGGGCCGGCGCCTGGGTGGGCACCGCGGTGCGCAGGTCCGCGGCCTCGTCCGCCGGATCGGACGGGGGCGGGGATGCGGGCGACGGTTCAGACGTCGGCTCGGTCGGGTGGCTCATCCGGTGGGCGTCCTTCGGGTGCGCATCGTCGTTGGCGGCGAGGCCAGGAACGCTCGCCTGGGTCGGTACGGCAGGTCCCGCCGTCGCGAGGCCGGTACGGTCCAGATCACTCACGGCCATTCCCCCGTTCCGTTCCGGGAGCACCGGGGCCCTCGGGCCCCGGCATCGTCTCGTTGGTCGTACCGCGTGGGGGGCGGTACCGGGCGCCGCCCGCCCGGCCCCTGATCGGGGACCGGGCGGACGGCCCTTGTGCGGTGCTGGTCGACGCCCCGGCTAGTGGGCGACGGGGCCGCCGCGCTTCTTGTGCAGGCTGATCGACACGGTCTTGTCCTCGCCGACCGAGGAGTCGACCTCGCCGGCCAGGGCGGAGAGCACCGTCCAGGCGAAGGTGTCCCGTTCGGGTGCCTTCCCGTCGGTGGTGGGGGCGGCGACGGTCACCTTCAGCGAGTCGCCGACCAGCCGGAACTCGCAGGTCAGGACGGAGCCGGGCACCGCCTGCTGGAGCAGGATGGCGCAGGCCTCGTCGACCGCGATCCGCAGGTCCTCGATCTCGTCGAGGGTGAAGTCGAGCCGCGCCGCCAGGCCGGCCGTCGCTGTTCGCAGGACCGAGAGGTAGGCACCCGCCGCGGGCAGCCGGACCTCCACGAAGTCCTGCACTCCGGGCTCGCCGTCGATCTGGGACACCCTCACCTCCTGGGTGACGCGCTGTGCTTCCGGGCCGGTGGCCGCGGCACTGTCTGTTGCTTGGCTCAACTGCTTCGCCCCAACTGTCCAGAGGGGTGGTGCGGTACGTACCGGTCATACCCTTCGCGGGGCGACCGGACGCCGCGTATCCGCCTGAGACCTTACCGCCTTCCGCACGCCGGCCGGGGCTCGGGAGTCACTCATGGTAAGCCATCGCGACGCAGGGTGGCAGGGGTTCGGGCGGTCCGTTCAGTGACCGCCGCCGGCGGCGGCGAGGGCCTCGCCGGTGAGCCGGTAGACGGTCCAGTCGTCCATCGGCACCGCGCCGAGGGACTTGTAGAAGTCGATCGAGGGCGTGTTCCAGTCGAGCACCGACCACTCCACCCGCGCGTAGCCGCGTTCGACGGCGATCCGCGCCAGTTCCAGCAGCAGCGCCTTGCCGTGGCCGCCGCCGCGGGACAGCGGGCGGACGTACAGGTCCTCCAGGTAGATCCCGTGGGTGCCGCGCCAGGTCGAGAAGTTGAGGAACCAGACCGCGAAGCCGACCGGCTCGCCGGTGGCGTCGTCCTCGGCGATCAGGGCGAACAGCGCGGGGTTGGCGCCGAAGAGGGCGTCGCGCAGCTGCTCCTCGGTGGCCACGGCCTCCTCCGGGGCCTTCTCGTACTCCGCGAGCTCGCGGATCAGGGCGAGGATGACGGGAACGTCGGTCACGACGGCGGTGCGGATCATGCCGCGAGCCTACTGCGCGCCCCCGCCCCCGGCCCAGGCCCGGATCGGGGCCCGGGCCGGGGGCGGGCGGGTCAGCGGGCGGGGACGGTGCGCAGGTAGTCGGCCAGCGCGGTGATCGCGGCCGGGTTGCGCGGGCTCTCCACCAGGTCGACGTAGTCCAGGACGAAGATCCGGTCGTTCCTGACCGCCGAGACGCCGGCCAGCGGCGGGAAGGACTTCAGGAAGGCGCGCTTGGCGTCGGCGCCGGTCTCGCCGTAGTTGTTGATCAGGATCACCTCGGGGTCGCGCTGGACCACGCTCTCCCAGCCGACGGTGACCCAGGTGTCCGAGAGGTCGCCCATCACGTTGGTCCCGCCGGCCTTGGCGATGATCTCGTCGGCCGCGGCGAACTTCCCGGCGGTGTACGGCTTGTCCTGCCCGCTGTCGTACAGGAACACGGACGGCCGGCGCTCGGGCTGCGGGGCGGCGGCGACCTGCGCCTTGAAATCGGCGACCAGCTTGTCCGCCCGGTCGCGGACGTCGAAGATCTCGCCGAGGTTGGCCAGGTCGGTGTGGAGCGCGTCCAGCGGGGACATCACGCCGCGCTCGGTGCCCTTGCCGCTGCGGCAGGACTCGCTGAGCACGTACGAGGGGATGCCGAGGTCCTTGAGCGCCTGCGGGGTGAAGCCGCGGCCCTCGTCGAAGCCGTAGTGCCAGCCGGCGAAGACCAGGTCGGCCTTGGCGCCCAGCACGATCTCCTTGGTGATCTCCTTCTTGGAGAGCCACGCGGTCTGCTGGTAGCCGTCCTTCCAGGCGACCTGGTCGACCCGGCCCTTGTCGTCGGGCATCACGTAGCCGGCCATCCGGTCGGCCAGGCCGAGGGCGAGCATCAGCTCGGTGATGCCGACGTCGTTGGTCACCGTCCGGGCGGGCTTCTGCGGGAAGGTGAGCTTGGTGCCGCAGTTCTCCACGGTCACCGGGTAGTGGGCGGAGGCGGCGGTGGCGTCGCCGCTCGGGGCGATCTCGGCGCCGCAGGCGGTGAGCCCGAGGGTGAGCAGGGCGGTGATGGCAACGGCCTTGGTGCGCACGGGGGTTCCTTCGGGGGTGGGTCAGATCCGGTCGAAGAGCAGTTGGACGGCGCCGGTCACCGGGTGCCGGACGGGGGTGGCCCGGACGCCGAACACCTCGGCCAGCAGGGCGGGTCGGAGCACCTCGGCGGGCGGCCCCGAGGCGACGATCCGGCCGGCCCGCAGCACGTACAGCAGGTCGCAGTGGCCGGCCGCCAGGTTGAGGTCGTGCAGCGCGGTGAGCACCGTCGGGCCGGCCTCCCGGACCAGGGCCAGCACGTCCAACTGGTGGCCGATGTCCAGGTGGTTGGTGGGCTCGTCCAGCACCAGCAGCCGGGGCTCCTGGACCAGCGCGCGGGCGATCAGCACCCGCTGCTTCTCGCCGCCGGACAGGCTCAGGAAGCCCCGCCCGGCCAACTGCTCGGCGCCGACCTTGCGCAGCGCCTCCGTGCAGCGCGCGTGGTCGTCCGCACCCGGGCCGCCCAGCCCGCGCCGGTGCGGCAGCCGGCCCATGGCGACCACCTCGGCCACCGTGAAGTCGAACTCGGCGGAGTGCTCCTGGGGGAGTGCGGCCACCCGCCGGGCGGCCTCGCGCGCGGTCAGCGCGTGCAGGTCCGCGCCGTCCAGCCGGACGGCCCCGGCGGCCGGCCGCAGCGCCCGGTAGACGCAGCGCAGCAGCGTCGACTTGCCGCTGCCGTTGGGCCCGACCAGTCCGACCACCTGCCCGGCGGCGGCGTCCAGGGCGACGTCGTGGACCAGCCGGGCGCCGGCCAGCTCGACCGAGACGGAGTCCAGGGCGAGATCCATCAGCGGCCTCCGAAGGAATAGCCGCGACGGCGCATCAGCAGCAGGAAACAGGGCACCCCGAGCACCGCGGTGACCACCCCGACCGGCAGTTCGGCGGGCGCCAGCAGGGTGCGCGAGACGATGTCCACCCAGACCAGCAGCAGCGCCCCGGCGAGCGGCGCGACCAGCAGCACCCGGCGGTGCCCGGCGCCGACCAGCATCCGGGCCAGGTGCGGCACCATCAGCCCGACGAAGCCGATCGCCCCGCTGACGGCCACCACCGTGCCGGTGACGGCGGCGGTCACCACGAAGAGCTCGCGGCGCAGCCGGTCCGGGTCCACGCCCAGCGAGGCGGCCGTCTCGTCGCCCATGGCGAGCGCGTCCAGCCGGCCGGCGGCGCAGGCCAGGTACGCCAGGCCGGCCAGCACGGTGGCGGCGGCGATCGGCACCGAGCCCCAGGTGGCGCCGCCGAGGCTGCCGAGCAGCCACATCATGGCGTCCCGGGCGGCCTCGCCGCGGGCGGCCGCGAAGACCATCAGCGCGGTGGCGGCGGAGAAGCCGTAGGAGAGCGCGGTGCCGGTGAGCACCAGCCGCAGCGGGGTGAGCCCGTAGGCCGTGCGCGCCGCGAGGTAGACCAGCACCATGGCGACCAGCGCGGAGCCGAACGCGGAGGCCGAGATCGCCCACACCCCGAGCGAGGCGAAGGCGCCGAGCAGCAGCACGGCGTTGGCGCCGACGGCCGCGCCGGAGGAGATGCCGAGCACGAACGGGTCGGCCAGCGCGTTGCGCACCAGGGCCTGGACGGCGACCCCGGTGGCGGCCAGCCCGGCGCCGACCACCGCGGCCAGCACGGCGCGCGGCAGCCGGATCTCCCAGACGATCGCGTAGGCGGCGGCCTCGTCCGCCTCCAGCCGTCCGCCCGTCAGCCCGGCGGCCAGCAGCCGCAGGGCGCGGGGCAGGCCGATCCCGGAGGCGCCCAGCGCCACGCCGCAGAGCAGCGAGAGCAGCAGGGCGGCGGCCAGGCCGACGGCGAGCGGGAGGGCGGGTATTCGGCGGGCGGGCGGGCTCGTTGCGCCACTGCCCGCGGCTGCGGTGCTGCTCACGGTGCGCCTTGCCTCGGGCCGCGGGTGCGCGGGGGCGGCACCGGTCGGGCGCGGGCCCGGGCGCCATCCCCTCGCAGTCCACGGCGAGTTGTCGGGAGTTCAGCGGCCGGGGGCGATCGGGCTGGCGCGGCCCCGGGGCCGTGCTCACCGTTGCGGGTCAGCGCCGGATTCACACCGGACTTCCCCCTCGGACGCCCTGGCAGCATAACAGCCACTCAGGCTAGGCAACCCTTACCGGGCTCGGATGGGGCGTGAACGCACGACCGCCCCCGTCCGGGCTCGCGGACGGGGGCGGTCGGGTGGCGACGCGTCAGGCTCAGGCCTGCTTGGTCTCCCAGAAGATCTTGTCGACCTCGGCGATCAGGTCCAGCAGGGCCTGGCCGGTGGCGGGGTCGGTGGACGCCTTGGCGGCCGAGGCGGCCTTCAGGGTGTCGTTGATCAGCTGGTGCAGCTGCGGGTACTTCTCGAAGTGCGGGGCCTTGAAGTAGTCGCTCCACAGCACCGAGATGTGGTGCTTGACGGCCTCGGCACGCTGCTCCTTGATGATCAGGGCGCGGGTGCGGAAAGCCGGGTCCTCGTTGGCCTGGTACTTCTCCTGGGTGCCCTTGACCGACTCGGCCTCGATCCGGGCCTGCGCCGGGTCGTACACGCCGCAGGGCAGGTCACAGTGGGCGTGGGCGGTGGCGCGCGGTGCAAACAGACGAGAGAACATGGGAGTCCTTCCTTAGATCGTCTTCCCGCGCCCGAGATTACCCTTCCGCGCCCGGGGTTTCGCGATCGGGCGGTGGGCCTAGGGCAAAAGGCGGACCCGGAACCGGGGTAATCCGGACATCGAACGGATCGAACGGGGTGACGGTCCGTACGGCAGACTGGGACCGGGCGGTCCGGGAGGAGGAGTCGTGGCGCGGAGCACGGAACCGGCGGACGCGGAACCGATGGGCACGGAACCCCGGGGGCGGGGCGGCGGCGCGGTGCCGTTCGGGCTGGTCGACGTGGCGGGCCCGTCGATGGTCCCGACCCTGCGCGAGGGCGACCAGTTGCTGGTGCGCTACGGCGCGCCGATCCGGCCCGGCGCGGTGGTGCTCTTCCGGCACCCCTTCCAGCAGGACCTGCTGGTGGTGAAGCGGGCCGCCGAGCGGCGTCCGAGGGGCTGGTGGCTGCTGTCCGACAACCGGCCGGTGGACAGCGACAGCCGCAGCTACGGCCCGGTCCCGGACGAGCTGGTGCTCGGCCGGGTACTGCTGCGGCTGCGCCCGCGCCCGGCCTGGCTGGCGCCCGGGCGGCGGCTGGAGCGGCTGCTGCTGGGCACCCGGCTGGCCCGGGTGCCGGGCCTGGCCCGCCGCCTGGGCGTCTGGGCGGACGAGCTCTGACCCCCTGGGCCCGGCCCGGACAGGACCTAGCCGGCGGCGCCGAGTGCCGCGGCCTCGGCCTCCTGGCGCTTGCGGGTCCGGTACGCGGCGACGTTGGCGCGGGTCGCGCAGCGGTCCGAGCAGTAGCGGCGGGAGCGGTTGGTCGAGGTGTCCAGGTAGGCGTTGCGGCAGGGCGCGGCCTGGCAGATGCCGAGCCGGTCGGCGCCCAGCTGGGTCAGGTGGACGGCCAGGCCCATGCAGGCGACCGCGCTGAAGTGCGCGGTGGCGGTGGGCGAGTTGTCGGCCAGGTGCAGGTGCCAGCGCGGCCGGCCGGCGTCGTCCAGGTAGTCGTGCCCGGAGACCAGCGGGCTGACCGGGTACTCCATCAGCAGGCTGTTCAGCAGGTCGACGCCCCGGATCTCGTCGCCCTCGGCGGCGGCCTCGAAGACCCCGCGCAGCCTGGTCCGCACCGCCCGCAGCCGGGGCAGGTCGGACTCGTCGGCCTGTGCGGCGGCCCGCGAGGAGTCGGAGAACAGGCCGCGCACCGCGTCCACGGACGTCAGCGTGTCGGTGCCGCGCCCGGGCTCCTCGGTGTTCACCAGCCGAACGGCGAGATCGGCGTACGAGGCGAGCTCCACGGAGGTCCTTCCAGAAGGTCGGTAACGGGCTGATTGCGTCCAGCCTATTACCTGGGTGGGGAAAACGTCGGCGCCCGGCAGGAGCAGCCTGCCGGGCGCCGGTCGGTACGGTTCTACAGCACCTTGGAGAGGAAGGCGCGGGTGCGCTCGTGCCGGGGGTCGGTGAGCACCTCGCGGGGGTTGCCGGACTCGACCACCACGCCGCCGTCCATGAACACCAGCGCGTCGCCGACCTCGCGGGCGAAGCCCATCTCGTGGGTGACGACCACCATGGTCATGCCCTCCTCGGCGAGGCCGCGCATGACGTCGAGGACGTCGCCGACCAGTTCGGGGTCGAGCGCCGAGGTGGGCTCGTCGAACAGCATCAGCTTGGGCTTCATGGCCAGCGCGCGGGCGATCGCGACGCGCTGCTGCTGGCCGCCGGAGAGCTGGGAGGGGTAGTTCTTCGCCTTGTCGGCGAGGCCGACCCGCTCCAGCAGGACCATCGCCCGCTCCCGGGCGGCGGCCTTGCTCTCGCCCTTGACCTGGACCGGGGCCTCCATGACGTTCTCGACGGCCGTCATGTGCGGGAACAGGTTGAAGCGCTGGAAGACCATGCCGATGTCGCGCCGCTTGACGGCGACCTCGCGGTCCTTGAGCTCGTAGAGCTTGTCGCCCTTCTGCTGGTAGCCGACCAGTTCGCCGTCCACCCAGAGGCGTCCGCCGTTGATCTTCTCCAGGTGGTTGATGCACCGCAGGAAGGTCGACTTGCCGGAGCCGGAGGGGCCGATCAGGCAGAACACCTCGCCCTGCTTGACCTCCAGGTCGATGCCCTTGAGCACGTGCACGGAGCCGTAGGACTTGTGGACGCCCTCGGCGCGCACCATCGGCTGTCCGGTGGCGGCGGCCGGGGTCTTGCTCAGGTCGGTCATACGTGACCACCTCCCTCGAGCCCCGGGACGACGTCGGCGCCGGTCTTCGGGGCGGGCTTCCCGGCGAACAGGCCCCGCAGCCGCTGCAACGGGGTGGGCGGGAGGGTCCGGTTGGAGCCGCGGGCGTAGTAGCGCTCGATGTAGTACTGGCCGATGGTCAGCAGCGAGGTGAAGAACAGGTACCAGAGGCTGACCACGATCAGCAGCGGGATGTTCTGGTAGTTCCGGGAGTAGATGACCTGACCGGCCCGGAAGATCTCCTCCAGGGAGATCACGCTGACCAGCGAGGTGGTCTTGAGCATCGAGATGGTCTCGTTGCCGGTCGGCGGGATGATCACCCGCATGGCCTGGGGCAGGACGATCCGGCGCATGGTCTGGAACCGGCTCATGCCGAGCGCGTGGGCGGCCTCGGTCTGGCCCTCGTCCACCGACTGGATGCCGCCGCGGACGATCTCCGCCATGTAGGCGGCCTCGTTGAGGCCGAGGCCCAGCAGGGCGGCGACGAAGGTCGGGATCAGGACGTTGGTGTCCGCGGACCAGAACTCCGGCCCCCACGGGACGCCGATCGACAGCTTGGCCCAGATCAGGCCGAGGAAGTTCCAGAACACCAGCTGCACCAGCACCGGGGTGCCGCGGAAGACCCAGATGTACATCCAGGCGGTGCCGGAGAGCAGGGGGTTCGGGGACAGGCGCATCACGGCGAGGACGATGCCGCCGATCACGCCCATCAGCATGGAGAGGACGGTCAGTTCCAGCGTGACGACCATGCCGTGCACGATGCTGTCGTGGAACAGGTACTGCCCGACGATGTCCCACTTGAAAGCGGGGTTGGTGAAGAGGGCGCTCAGCAGCATCGCCGCGAGCAGGGCGATGACGACGGCGCCCACCCAGCGTCCGGGGTGGCGGACCGGGACGGCCTTGATGGTCTCAGGCCGTCCCTCCTCCGCCTTCCCCTTGTCCAGAGAGTTCACGGTGTGGCCTCGGGGGAGAGATGGAGCAGGCGGACGGTCAGTTCACGGCGCCGTTGACGGTCGACTTGTCGAGGGCGCCGGACTCGACGCCCCACTTGGTGAGGATCTGCTTGTAGGTGCCGTCGTCGATCAGCGACTGGACGGCGCCCTGGATCGCGGGGGTGAGCTTGGAGCCCTTGGCGACGGCGACGCCGTAGGGGGCCACGCCGTAGGTGGAGCCGAGCTTCTCCAGCTGGCCGCCGGCCTGCTTGATCGCGTAGTCGACGACCTGGGAGTCGGCCATCATCGCCTGGTCGCGGCCGGAGACGACGGCGTTGGTGACGTCCGTCTGGAGGTCGAACTTGTCGCCGTCGTTCTGGATGCCCGGCTTCCCGTTCTTGGCGCAGTCCGGGTTGCGGGTGTCCTTGATCTCGTCGGCCTGGGTGGTGCCGGTCTGGACGGCGACCTTCTTGCCGCACAGGTCGGCGGGGTCGACCTTGTCGGGGTTGCCCTTCTTGACCGCGATGGCGCTGCCGGAGTTGAAGTAGGTCACCATGTCGACGATCTGCTCGCGCTCCTTGTTGTCCGTGAAGGACGACATGCCGAGCTGGAACTTGTTCGACTGGATGCCGGGGATGATCGCGGTGAAGCCGGAGTCCTGGACGTCGGCCTTCAGTCCGAGCTTGGCCGCGATGGCGTTGGCCAGGTCCACGTCCATGCCGATGACCTTGCCGCTGTCGTCC
This sequence comes from Kitasatospora sp. NPDC087271, assembly GCF_044744605.1. Classification (NCBI taxonomy): domain Bacteria; kingdom Bacillati; phylum Actinomycetota; class Actinomycetes; order Kitasatosporales; family Streptomycetaceae; genus Kitasatospora; species Kitasatospora sp. NPDC087271. The sequence goes on along the minus strand of NZ_JBIUYQ010000010.1, from coordinate 190,715 downwards.
TTGAACTCGTCCGGCGCGTACGAGGCGTCCGCGCCGACCACGAGCTTGCCGGAGGACTTGACGTCGGCGGGGACGAGGGCGGCGAGCTTGTCGTCGGCCTTGACCGCGTTGACGGTCGCGGAGGCGTTGGGCGCGCCGCTGCCACCGTCGCTCTTGCTGCTGCTGCAGCCGGTCAGGACGAGGGTGACGGAGGCGGCAACCGCGCCGGCCGCGAGAAGCCGGGTGCGCTGGGTACGGGCGGTCATGAGGGGGATCTCCTCCTGAGGGAGAGGGGCGGGCGGAGCGCGCCGCGGGGGGCGGCACACCGGGGTGGCAGGGCCGTGCGGCGCTGTACGGGTGTATTTCGCTGTACGTCGTCGTACGTGCAGGGCCGGGTGGTGCGGTGCCTGCGCGGCAGGGCCGCCCAGGTTGCTACGGGGTACTGCTTCCGCCACCCTCCGCCGAGGTGGACGTCGAGCGAACCGCCTCGACCAGTGGCCGGCTCGATCCGAGATGGGGGGAATCCTGCCATCTGTGGACGGTCGGATGGCCCTCATCCAGATCAAAATCGGATAACGAGGGCCCGGGCTGTCCGCTATTCGGACTTATTCCGTGTTCCTGTCACCCCGTGCATAAGTATGCAGATCCCCCCGCCCGGTGCCCGGAGGCCCGCCGCCCCGGCTCGGATGCCGCCGTCGACCACGGCGCAGGGGCGTGCGGCCGCCACGGTGACGCGTGGGTGTACGCGAAATGGCGGACACGCGATCCGGCCATCCCGCCCTGCCGGGCCCGGCGGCGGGTGTGTCAGAATTCGGTACCGGGTGACCCCCGAACGCTCGAACCAGACCGACGAGTCCCGACAGGCTCGGGGTGTCCGGGAACGGAAGTCATCACGTGGCTCCGTATCCGGGACGCCGACTCCCCAGCGCGTCTGCGTTCACTCCTGCGGGTGCGCGTGCCGCCATCACCGTTGCCGCCGCCGGGGCCCGGCGCTTCCGACGCCGGGACCCAGTGACGCGACAGCTCGGCGATGAACTGCACGTGACGAGGACGAAAAGGCATAGGTGCGATGCCTTGGTCCGTCCTACGCTCGGCCCGGAAGCACTACGCGGACCAACAAGACCCATAAAACCCTCATCCGAGGGCGCCGCCCGACGGCAGCGCCCCGACCCAGCCCCCGGGTCCGCTTCGGCGTACCCGGTTTCCGGTTTCCGGACGGGTCGTCCTGTCCGTCGGTCGCGCACCCTCGCCAGATCAATGACGAAGAGGTCATCGTGGCAGCGGAGATCATCAGCAGCACCCAGGACACCGTCGATCCGGTCGACGCCGTTTTCGCGCTCCACCGCGGCGGCAAGATGGAGATCCGGGCGACCGTCCCGGTGCGCGACGCGGACGACCTGTCCCTCGCCTACACGCCCGGTGTCGCCCGCGTCTGCACGGCCATCGCCGAGCAGCCGGAGCTGGTCAACGACTACACCTGGAAGTCCAACACCGTCGCCGTGGTCACCGACGGCACCGCCGTGCTGGGCCTCGGCGACATCGGCCCGGAGGCCTCCCTGCCCGTGATGGAGGGCAAGGCCATCCTGTTCAAGCAGTTCGGCGGCGTGGACGCGGTGCCGATCGCGCTCGCCTGCACCGAGGTCGACGAGATCGTCGAGACCGTGGTGCGGCTGGCGCCCTCCTTCGGCGGCGTCAACCTGGAGGACATCTCCGCCCCCCGCTGCTTCGAGATCGAGCGCCGGCTCCAGGAGGCCGTGGACATCCCGGTCTTCCACGACGACCAGCACGGCACCGCGATCGTCACCACCGCCGCCCTGTGGAACGCGGCCAAGGTGACCGGCCGTGAGATCGGCTCGCTGCGGGCCGTGATCTCCGGCGCCGGCGCGGCCGGCATCGCCATCGCCAAGATGCTGGTGGCGGCGGGCATCGGCGACGTCGCGGTCTGCGACCGCAAGGGCGTGGTGTACGACGGCCGCGGCGACCTCACCGACGTCAAGGCCGAGATCGCCGAACTGACCAACCGCACCGGCCTCAGGGGCACCCTGGCCGACGCGCTGTCCGGCGCCGACGTGTTCATCGGCGTCTCCGGCGGCACCGTGCCGGAGGAGGTCGTCGCGACCATGGCCGCGGGCGCGTTCATCTTCGCGATGGCCAACCCCACCCCGGAGATCCACCCCGAGGTCGCGCACAAGTACGCGGCGGTCGTCGCCACCGGGCGCAGCGACTTCCCGAACCAGATCAACAACGTGCTGGCCTTCCCCGGCATCTTCGCCGGCGCCCTCCAGGTGCGGGCCAGCCGGATCACCGAGGGCATGAAGCTGGCCGCCGCCAAGGCACTGGCCGGTGTCGTCGCCGACGAGCTGACGCCGCAGAAGGTCATCCCCTCGCCGTTCGACGAGCGGGTCGCCCCGGCGGTCACCAAGGCCGTCGCCGAGGCCGCCCGGGCCGAGGGCGTGGCCCGGATCTGACGATCCGGGCGCCGCTGCCGGGCAGGACCCGGCGGGAGCGGTGCCGCCGACACGGCCGGGGCCGGGACACGCGTCACACCCGCGCGTGGTTCCCGGCCCCGGCCGGCGCGGCTATCGTCCGCAGCATGTTTGCTGCCTACGCCGCACGTATCGACGCCGATGACCCGCTCAGCGGACTGGAGTTGGGTGAACTCCCCGAGCCGCAGGCCCGCCCCGGATGGAGCGTGGTCACGGTCAGGGCCGCCAGCCTCAACCACCACGACCTGTGGTCGCTGCGCGGGGTCGGCCTGCCCGCCGGACGGCTGCCGATGATCCTCGGCTGCGACGCCGCCGGTGTCGACGAGCACGGCAACGAGGTCGTCCTCCACTCGGTGATCGGCCAGAGCGGCCACGGGGTGGGCCCGGACGAACCCCGGTCCATCCTGACCGAGCGCTACCAGGGCACCTTCGCCCAGCAGGTGGCCGTGCCCACCTGGAACCTGCTGCCCAAGCCCGCCGAACTCAGCTTCGAAGAGGCCGCCTGCCTGCCCACGGCCTGGCTGACGGCCTACCGGATGCTGTTCACCAACGCCGGGGTCAAACCCGGTGACACCGTCCTGGTGCAGGGCGCGGGCGGCGGCGTGGCGACCGCGCTGATCGTCCTCGGCAAGGCCGCCGGGCTGCGGGTCTGGGTCACCGGCCGGGACGAGGCCAAGCGCCGTCGGGCGGTCGAACTCGGCGCCGACGCCGCCTTCGAGAGCGGCGCCCGGCTGCCCGCCCGGGTGGACGCGGTGATGGAGACGGTCGGCGCCGCGACCTGGGCGCACTCGGTGAAGGCGCTGCGCCCGGGTGGCACCGTCGTCATCTCCGGTGCCACCTCCGGCCCCAACCCGAGCGCCACCGAGCTGAACCGGATCTTCTTCCTGGAGCTCAAGGTGGTCGGCTCGACGATGGGCACCAAGGAGGAACTGGCCGGGCTGCTCTCGCTGTGCGCGACCAGCGGCGTCCGGCCGGTGATCGACTCGGTGCTGCCGCTGGCAGAGGCCCGGGACGGCTTCGCGCGGCTCGCCAAGGGCGACGTCTTCGGCAAGATCGTGCTGACGCCGTGACGCCGTGACGCCGTGACGCCGTGACGCCGTGACGCCGTGACGTCTTGCGGCCCTGGCGCCGTCCGGCCCTGGCGCCGTCCGGCCCTGACGCCGGTGCGGCCCTGACGCGGACCGGCCCGGCACGCTCCGCGGAGCGTGCCGGGCCGGTGGTGGTCCGGCGGCCTGCCGGTCAGCCGAGCAGGCGCTTCAGCCGCTCGCCGGCCGAGCCCAGCACCGAGCGGGCCTCGGCCAGCTTGTCGCTGCTCACGCCGCCGTCCCGGGCCGCGTCGCGGACCTGGTCGCGGAAGCGGTCGAGCAGCCGCTCCAGTTCGCGGGCCGGGTCGCCGGCCGGGTCGGTCCGCGCCCACGGCGGCAGGTCGGCCGGGGCGGTCGGCGTGGTCGGCTCGTCCTTGTCCAGGTCGATCCGGGTGACGGTGACCTCCTCGGCCGGCCCGTCGGCCGACTGGCCCCAGCGGGCCGCGTCGGCCAGCCCGGACAGGCCCTTGGTCAGCTCGGCCAGGCCCTCGGCCAGGCCGGTCGGCCAGTCGCCCTTCGCGGCGTGCTCCCGCACCTGCTGCTCGACCCGGCGCTTGATCCGCAGCGCCTCCTGCTGAGCGGCCGTCCGCGAGGCCTTGGCCTGCTCGCGCAGCCTGCGGGCCTCCTCCTCGGCGGCCTTCGCCTTGGCCTTGGCGGCCTTCTCCTGCTCCCGGGCGCGCTTGGCCTGGTCCTTGGCCTGCCGCTTGAACTGGGCGAACTCCTCCTTGGCGCGCTGCCAGGACTCGTTGTCGCCCCACGGTCCGGACCACGGGTCCCCGCCCTCGGCGCGGTCCGGCCGGGGGGCCTGCCGGGCGGCCTGCCACAGTTCCTCGCGCAGGTCCTTGGCGCTGTCCCGGACGTCCTCGCGGATCGCCCCGGCCAACTGCGCCACGGAGTCGTGGATCTCCACTTCCAGGTCGTCCAACTCGCCCTGTCGGGCTTCCAGTTCGGCGCGCCCGGCGTCGGTCAGCCGGTAGACCTTGCGGCCGCCCTCGGTGCTGTGGGTGACCAGGCCCTCCTGCTCCAGCTTGGCGAGCCGGGGGTAGACCGTCCCGGCGGAGGGCGCGTACAGGCCCTGGAAGCGCTCCTCCAGCAGGCGGATCACCTCGTAGCCGTGCCGCGGGGCCTCGTCGAGCAGCTTCAGCAGGTAGAGCCGGAGCCGGCCGTGGCCGAACACGGGCGTCATCTCACGCCTCCTTGGTGAGGTCGGGCTTGCCGAGTCCGGCCGGGAGCTCCTTGACGACCACCGGCGCCTCGTCCTCGGGGTCGGGGCGGCGCAGCACGGTGACGCCGCCGGAGACGGTCGTCACGGCGAGGCTGCCCCGGCCGTCGCCGAGCTGGCCGGACAGGCGCTTGGCGCCCCAGCTGCCGCTGAGCTTGAGGCCGTCGAAGGTGCTGGAGATGTCGCCGCTGGTGGAGCCGGCCTCGACCTTGGCGTCGGCCAGCGAGGGGATCCGGATGACGACCGGGCCGCTGACGGTGGTGACCTTGACGTCGGCCGGGTTGGCGACGTCGAGGTCCAGGGTGACGGCGCCGGTGACGGCGTTGGCCTGGACCCGGTCGGCGGTGCCGGCGACGACGGTGAGCTGGCCGGAGACGGTGTTGACCTTGAGCTGGCCGGCCACCGACTGGGCGTCGACGTCGCCGGTGACGGTGTTGGCCTCGGTGCGGCCGGTCAGGCCGACCAGGGTGGCGTCGCCGCTGGCGCTCTGCACCGAGACGTGCCCGGTGATCCCGGAGACGGTGGCGTCGGCCGAGACGGTGCCGACCTTGACCTCGGCGTCGGCCGGGACGGTCAGGGTGACGCCGGCGACGCGCTTGCGCTTGAAGGAGCTGAAGAAGCCCTTGACCGCGTCGACCGACCTGAGCCGGTCGCCGAACTCGCCCCAGCTGTTGATGTCCTTGTAGGTGACCGTCAGGACGCCGTCCACCAGGGTCACGTGCAGCGGCTCGCCCTGGAGCTCGGTGACCTCCAGGCGGGCCGGGCCCTCGGCCGCCACCACGTTCACCGTGCCCTCGATGATCCGCACGTGCAGCGCCCGGACCGCCTCGTCGATGGTGATCCTCTCGGGTCCCTCGACCGTCCACTGGCTCATCTCTGCCGCCTCCCGTTGCCGATCGCGATGTATCGCGTTCTCTTCCAAAGACGATATATCGCGTGACGCGCAAGTCAAGCGCGCCGTCCCGGATCCCGCCCCTGAGCCGTCCCGGAGCCGCCCCCGAGGCGCCCCCTACGGGCGGGCGCGGGTACGTGAGGGGCCCGGCAGGCGATCGCCTCCCGGGCCCCTCATCAGCGGTTCAGTGCGACGGCACCGCACCGGTCACTCGTCGTCCTCGTCGTCGAGCCGGGCCAGCCAGGTGGCCAGCCGCTCGACGGGGATCTCGAAGTCCGGGTTGAGGTCGACGAACTCGCGCAGTCGCTCGGCCAGCCACTCGAAGGTGACCTCCTCGTCGCCGCGCCGGTTCTGCAGCTCCTCGATGCCGCGGTCGGTGAAGTACACGGGTTCACTCCGGTCCGATGGGGATTGACCTGGTCAGGATAGTCGGGGACGCCCGCGGCCCCCGTCTCCCAGGGGAGGACGGGGGCCGCGGGCGTCGGTGCTCCAGCGCCTCAGAGCGAGTAGACCTCTTCGATCAGCGCCTGCTGCTCGGCGGCGTGCCGCTTGGCCGAGCCGACCGCCGGGGACGAGGCCGTCGTGCGGGCGACGCGGCGCAGCCGCGAGCCGTTGGCGCTGCGGCCGACGACGACCTGGAGGTGGTCGACCAGGTTCATCGCGATGAACGGCCAGGCGCCCTGGTTGTCCGGCTCCTCCTGCGCCCAGACGAACTGGACGTCGTCGCCGTAGCGGGCGAGCTCCTCCTGGAGCTCGGCCACCGGCAGCGGGTAGAGCCGCTCGACCCGGACGATCGCGGTGTCGGTGACGCCGCGCTCGGTGCGGGCCGCCGCCAGGTCGTAGTAGAACTTGCCGGCGGTGATGACGACCTTGCGCACCTGCGCCGGGTCGACGGTGTTGTCGCCGATGACCGGGCGGAAGGAGCCGGACAGGAACTCCTCGGTCGCACTCGCCGCGGCCTTGAGACGCAGCATCGACTTCGGGGTGAAGACGACCAGCGGCTTGTGGTGCGGGTTGTGCGCCTGCCAGCGCAGCAGGTGGAAGTAGTTCGACGGCAGGGTCGGCATGGCGACCGTCATGTTGTTCTGCGCGCACAGCTGCAGGAAGCGCTCCGGGCGGGCGGACGAGTGGTCCGGGCCCTGGCCCTCGTAGCCGTGCGGCAGCAGCAGGGTGACGCCCGAGTGCTGGCCCCACTTCTGCTCGGCGGAGGCGATGTACTCGTCCACCACGGTCTGCGCGCCGTTGACGAAGTCGCCGAACTGCGCCTCCCACATGACCAGCGAGTTCGGGCGGGTCAGCGAGTAGCCGTACTCGAAGCCCATCGCCGCGTACTCCGACAGCAGGCTGTCGTAGACGGTGTAGCGGGCCTGGTCCTCGGTGAGGTACTGCAGCGGGGTGTAGTCCTCGCCGGTGTTGCGGTCGATCAGGACGGCGTGCCGCTGGCCGAAGGTGCCGCGGCGGCTGTCCTGGCCGGCCAGGCGGACCGGGTGGCCCTCCATGAGCAGCGAGCCGATGGCGAGGGTCTCGCCCGTCGCCCAGTCGATGGTGTTGTCCTCGACGGAGGCGGCGCGGCGCTGGAGCTGCGGCAGCAGGCGCGGGTGGACGGTCAGCCAGTCCGGCAGGTTGACCTGCGAGGCGGCGATCCGCTTGACCATCTCCTGGGAGATGCCGGTCTGGATGTTGACCGGGAAGTCGGCGACCGGCTTGCCGGCGGTGGCCGGGGCCGGGGTCTGGGCGGCGTCGCGGACCTCGGCGAAGACCTTCTCCAGCTGGCCCTGGAAGTCCTGGAGCGCCTGCTCCGCCTCTTCCATGGTGATGTCGCCGCGACCGATCAGGCCCTCGGTGTACAGCTTGCGCACCGAGCGCTTCTTGTCGATCAGGTCGTACATCAGCGGCTGGGTGAACGACGGGTTGTCGGCCTCGTTGTGACCGCGGCGGCGGTAGCAGATGAGGTCGATCACGACGTCCTTGTGGAACGTCTGGCGGAACTCGAAGGCGAGCCGCGCGACGCGGACCACGGCCTCCGGGTCGTCGCCGTTCACGTGGAAGATCGGGGCCTCGATCATCCGGGCCACGTCGGTGCAGTACATCGAGGAGCGCGAGGACGCCGGGGCGGCGGTGAAGCCGACCTGGTTGTTGACCACCAGGTGGATCGTGCCGCCGGTGCGGTAGCCGCGCAGCTGCGACATGTTCAGGGTCTCCGCGACGACGCCCTGGCCGGCGAAGGCCGCGTCGCCGTGGATCTGGATCGGCAGCACCGGGAAGGTGGTGCCGCCCTGGTCCAGGATGTCCTGCTTGGCGCGGGCGATGCCCTCGACGACCGGGTCGACCGTCTCCAGGTGGGAGGGGTTCGCGGCGAGCGAGACCTTGATGGTCTCGCCGTCCAGGCCGGTGAAGGTGCCCTCGGAGCCGAGGTGGTACTTCACGTCGCCGGAGCCGTGCATCGACTTCGGGTCGAGGTTGCCCTCGAACTCGCCGAAGATCTTGCCGTACGGCTTGCCGACGATGTTGGCCAGCACGTTCAGGCGGCCGCGGTGGGCCATGCCGATGACGGCCTCGTCGAGGCGGTGCTCGGCGGCGGCGTCGATGGTGGCGTCCAGCAGCGGGATGAGCGACTCGCCGCCCTCCAGCGAGAAGCGCTTCTGCCCGACGTACTTGGTCTGCAGGAAGGTCTCGAAGGCCTCGGCCGAGTTCAGCCGGCGCAGGATGCGCAGCTGCTCCTCGCGCTCGGGCTTGGAGTAGGGCTTCTCCAGGCGCTCCTGCAGCCACTTGCGCTGCTTCGGGTCCTGGATGTGCATGTACTCGACGCCGACGGTGCGGCAGTACGTGTTGCGCAGCAGGCCGAGGATGTCGCGGAGCTTCATCATCTTCTGGCCGCCGAAACCGCCGACCGCGAACTCGCGCTCCAGGTCCCACAGGGTGAGGCCGTGGGTGGTGACGTCCAGGTCGGGGTGCTTGCGCTGCTTGTACTCCAGCGGGTCCGTGTCGGCCATCAGGTGGCCGCGCACGCGGTACGCGTGGATCAGCTCCATGACGCGGGCGGTCTTGTTGACCTCGTCGTCGTGGGTGGTGGCGACGTCGGTGGCCCAGCGGACCGGCTCGTACGGGATCCGCAGCGACTCGAAGATCTCGTCGTAGAAGCCCTTCTCGCCGAGGAGGAGGCGGTGGATCTCGCGCAGGAACTCGCCGGACGCCGCGCCCTGGATGACGCGGTGGTCGTAGGTCGAGGTCAGCGTCATGATCTTGGAGACGCCCAGGCGGGACAGGGTCTCCGGGGCGGAGCCCTGGAACTCGGCCGGGTACTCCATGGCGCCGACGCCGACGATGGTGCCCTGGTTCTGCATCAGGCGCGGCACGGAGTGCACGGTGCCGATGCCGCCGGGGTTGGTCAGCGAGACCGTGACGCCGGTGAAGTCGTCCATGGTCAGCTTGTTGGCGCGGGCCCGGCGGACGATGTCCTCGTAGGCCTGCCAGAAGCCGAAGAAGTCGAGGGTCTCGGCCTTCTTGATGGCCGCGACGACGAGCTGGCGGTCGCCGTTCGGCTTGACCAGGTCGATGGCCAGGCCGAGGTTGACGTGCTCGGGCTTGACCAGGAAGGCCTTGCCGTTCTCCACCTTGTAGCTGTAGTTCATGCCCGGGGCGGCCTTGATGGCCTGGACCAGGGCGTAGCCGATCAGGTGGGTGAAGGAGACCTTGCCGCCGCGGGCGCGCTGCAGGTGGTTGTTGATGACGATGCGGTTGTCGATCAACAGCTTCGCGGGCACCGCGCGGACCGAGGTCGCGGTCGGCACCTCCAGCGAGGCGTCCATGTTGGTGGCGACGGCCTTGGCCGGGCCGCGCAGCTGGATCAGCTCGGGGCCGGCGGGCGCGTCCGCCGCGGCGGCGGCCGGAGCGGCCGGAGCGGCCGGGGCGGCGGCCTTGGGGGCCGGGGCCGGGGGCGCGACGGGAGCTGCGGCGAGCGGCGCGGGGGCCGGCGCCGGTGCGGCCGGGGCGGCCGGTGCGGCGGGGGCGGTCGCGGCCGGAGCAGCAGCAGCGGGCGCGGGGGCAGCGGCAGGGGTCGGCGTGGGGCCGGCCTGGGTCGCGGCCTGGGTCACTGGGGTCACCTCGGTACCGGGCTTGTAGTCGGCGAAAAAGTCCCACCAGGCTCGGTCGACCGAGTTCGGGTCCTGGAGGTACTGCTGGTAGATCTCATCGACGAGCCACTCATTGGGACCGAAGCCAGTGGAGCTAGCCGAGCTATTGGGGGTTTCAGGGGACTGTGGCGACACGGCGGCAACCGCCCTCTTCCGCTTCCTTTTGGGATGTTTGGACAGCGGGGATTAAGGCTACGCCCCTGACCAGTGATCGCGCAGTCCCCGGGCCCCAGGCGTCGCCCAGATCACAGTCCTGACCTGCAGTTTGGCTGAAAATGTGCGTTAGAAAGCCGTATCTGAGGGGAAGCGATCGCCTCCACCCATGGGGCATATCCGGGCAAAACCGAACAAAGCCCCATGCGGATCATCCAATGATCTTCGTGTACGTCTGTGTCGCTTCTGTGACACATCCGACCCTCAGCGTTGCCCCGGCAGCCGGACCTCGATCCGGCAGCCGCGCGGCGACTCGGCGACCGCGATCCGACCGCCGTGCAGGTCCACCGCCCAGCGGGCGATGGCCAGGCCGAGGCCGGTGCCGCCGTCCGCGCCGGGCCCCTGGGCGGTCGCGGTGCCGCTGCGGCTGAACCGCTCGAACACCCGGCCGCGGTCGGCCGGCGGGATGCCCGGGCCCTCGTCCTCGACCTCCAGCAGCAGGCCGCCGGGCCCGCCGTCGGGCCGCGCGCGCACCGTCACGGTGCCGCCGGGCGGGGAGTGCTTGCAGGCGTTGTCGACCAGGTTGGCGACCACCTGGTGGAGCCGTTCCGGGTCCGCCACGCCGGTCAGGCCGGTCGGGCTGACCTCCAGCGCCAGCCGGACGTCGCCGCGCCGGGAGAACGCCCCGCCGGCCGTCGCGCCGTCCACGGTCACCCCGCGCAGCACGCCGTCCAGGAACTCGCGCACCTCGAAGGGGCGGGCGTCCAGGTCGACCACGCCGTCGTCGATCTTGGAGAGGTCCAGCAGGTGGGTGACCAGGCGGCCGAGCCGCTCGGTCTGCTCCAGGGCGGCCCCCAGGGTCGCCGGATTGGGCTGGACGACGCCGTCCACCACGTTCTCCAGCACGGCGCGCAGCGCGGCGATGGGCGTGCGCAGCTCGTGCGAGACGTTGGCGACCAACTCGCGGCGGTGCCGGTCGGCGGCCCCCAGATCGGCGGCCATCTGGTTGAAGGTGGTCGCCAGTTCGCCGATCTCGTCGCGCGAGTTCACCTCGACCCGGCGGCTGTAGTCGCCGGAGGCCATCGCGCGGGCGGCGGCCGTCATCTCGCGCAGGGGGGCGGTCAGCCCGTGCGCGAGGAACTGCATGAAGAGCAGCGAGGCGATCATGGAGAAGACCATGATGATCCGGATCTGGGTCTCGGACCGGATCGCCACGACCACCATGCCGGTGGCCAGGAAGACGGAGACGATCACCAGCAGGGCGAGCTTGCCCTTGATCGAGCGGACCGGGTCGAGCGGACGGATGTCGGCCCAGACCCGGCGGGCGGCGCGGGCGGCCAGCGTCTGCGACCGCGTGCCGCCGGTGTCCCCGTTGCGTTGCTGTGGAAAGGTCATTGGTCCCCTGTGATCCCCGCGTACGTCCCCCGCGTGGTGCGCGGCAGTTCGGGACACGGGCCCCCCGGAGGCCCGTCGCCCGAGGCTCGCCGCTAGGAGAGCGGGGCCTCCAGCGCGTACCCGACGCCGTGGACGGTACGGATCCAGCTCGCGCCGATCTTGCGGCGCAGCGCCTTGACGTGGCTGTCCACGGTGCGGGTGCCGGACGCGTCCGTCCAGTCCCAGACCTCGGCCAGCAGCTGCTCGCGGGTCAGCACGGCGCGCGGCTGCGCGGCCAGGCAGGCGAGCAGGTCGAACTCGGTGGGCGTCAGGTGGACGTCGCCCGAGGCGAGCCGGACCCGGCGCTGCACGTGGTCGATCTCCAGCTCGCCGAAGCGCAGCGAGCCGAGCGCGGGCGTGCGGGCCGCCTGCTGGGCGCGCTCGACGCGGCGCAGCAGCACGTTGACCCGGGCGGCCAGTTCGCGCATCGAGAACGGTTTGGTCATGTAGTCGTCGGCGCCCACGCCGAGGCCGACCAGCAGGTCCGTCTCGTCGTCGCGCGCGGTCAGCATCAGCACCGGCACCGGGCGCTGCGCCTGGATCCGGCGGCACACCTCGAGGCCGTCGAAGCCGGGCAGCATGATGTCGAGGACCACCAGGTCCGGCTGCCAGGTGTGGAAGCCGTCGACCGCGCCCGGCCCGTCGTGGGCCACGGCGACCTTGAAGCCCTCCGCGCCCAGCCGGGCCGCGATCGACTCCGCGATCGTCGGTTCGTCCTCCACCACCAGCACTCTGCGTTGGCTGCTCACCGTGCCGCCGCTGTGGTTGTTGTCCTGCTGAAGTTCTGTCACGGTCACGCCACCGCCCCCAGGGCTGCGGGCCGGCCACCTGTGGGGATGGCGGGCTCCGCTCGTAGTCTTGTTCCGTCGTGGACTGTGCCGGGTCCGCCGTCCCGTCGTGCGTGCGGGTCGGCGGGCGGATTGTCGCCCGCCCACTTCTCCCGCGCACTTCGCAGCGTACGGACAGCGGATGCCTCCCGGCAGGTGGACCGGACGTTTCCGGCCCGTGGGCCGGCTGTCGGGCCGCCCTCGGAGCCCACTGCACGAGTGGGCACGGGCCGATACCTTACCCGGCGATTTTTCTCTGCGTAACGGTACGTATGCAGTCGAGTTGACGCCAAGTCGCCGGTCAGAGCCCCTGTCGGCACGCTCGCCGAAAGAAGGTCTGGACCAATATCAGGAATCCGGTCGACCGGTTTCCTGACGGTCTTCACCGGCTTTTCTCAGATGCCTCTCAGAACCTCGACGTAACGTGGCCACGACAACGCCCCGCAGGGCGGGATCCGCGGCGCGCGCCGGTACGTTGGGCACCTGGGTGAGGGGCCGGTGGCTGCCGGCGTGGAGCGGAGGGCGGCATGGCTGGACTGCGGCGAGGTGCCGGACGGGTCGGGGCGCCGCCCGTCGGCCCGCCGTACGGGATGCTCCGGCACGGTCTGCGCACCGGCGTCGTCGAGTGGCTGCTGGCGCGGGTGCCGACACCCCGGCGAAACCCCTTCACCCTCGGCTATCTCGCCGTGGTGGGCGCCACCACGACCTTTGCCAAACTCGCCGATCCGGAACTCGTGCAGCGGCTGCAGGAGGCCTCCAGTTCCGACGGCCACAACCTCCTGCAGCACCCCCTGCGCGCGCTGGTGCTCAGCGGCTTCTGGGTGGCCGGCGAGGTGTGGATGCCGTACCTGTGGGGATTCGCCGTCACCCTCGCGCCGCTGGAGCGCCGGATCGGCCCCGCCCGGGCGGCGGCGGTCTTCGCGATCGGGCACGTCACGGCCACGCTGCTGTCCCAGGGCGTGGTGATCACCGCGGTGGAGGCCGGGCGGATGGAGGCCGGGGCGCTGGACTACCTGGACATCGGCGTCAGCTACGGCGTGCTCACCTGTCTGGGTGCGGTGGCCGGGCTGCTGCCGTGGCGCGGGCGGCTGGTCGCGCTCGGCGGCGCCGGGCTCCTGATCGCCGAGCAGATCCTCACCGAGCGGGACCTGGTCACCGCCGTGGGGCACCCGGCCGCGGTGCTCACCGGGGTGGCGCTGTGGCGCTGGCTGCGCCGGGCCCAGGCCCGCCGGCCGCGGCCGAAGCCGCGGACGCGCCGGGTCGAGGCGCCGGCCGCGGGCTCCTCGCCCGCGCCGGGCGGCGCTCCGGTCCTGGACGTGCGCTGACCCTTCCGGGTGTCGCCCCCCGGGCGCTTTTGACGGCACTTCCCGCACCCTCCCCCCGCTCGCTCCACACCCGCTCCCGTTCGCTCACGGCGAACACCGCCTCGGGAACATCCGGCGCGCGCCAGGCCTTAGTCAGGTCGACTCAACTTCACTGACTGGGGAGAGATCATGGCATCGACGTCCACACCGCTCACCCTGCCCGTGCTGCCGCTCGACGACGAGGTCGTCCTGCCGGGCATGGTCGTCCCGCTGGACCTCAAGGACACCGAGGTGCGCGCCGCGGTCGAGGCCGCCCGCGCGGCGGCCACCGGCACCGGCAAGCCGCAGGTCCTGCTGGTCCCGCGGGTGGACGGCTCGTACGCGGCGGTCGGCACCCTGGCCACCGTCGAGCAGGTCGGCCGGCTGGCCGACGGGGAGCCGGCCGCGCTGGTGCGCGCCGTGCGCCGGGTCCGCATCGGGGCCGGCACCACCGGCCCCGGCGCCGCCCTCTGGGTGGAGACCACGCCCTTCCGGGAGTCCTCGGTGGACACCCCGGTGGCCGGCCGGGCCGCCGAGCTGGTCAAGGAGTACAAGGCGCTGTCCACCCAGTGGCTGCGCAGGCGCGGCGCCTGGCAGATCGTCGACCGGGTGGCCCAGATCGAGGGCGTCGGCGAGCTCGCCGACAACATCGGCTACGCGCCCTTCGCCACCGCCGAGCAGAAGCTCAAGGTGCTGCTGGAGGCCGACCAGGTCGCCCGCCTGGAGTACGCGCTGACCCTGCTGCGCGACCACCTCGCCGAGGAGGAGGTCAACGACACCATCCGCAAGGACGTCGAGGAGGGCGTGGCCAAGCAGCAGAAGGAGTTCCTGCTCCGCCGCCAGCTGGAGGCCGTCCGCAAGGAACTGGCCGAGCTCAACGGCGACCCGGCCGACGAGGAGGGCGACTACCGCGCCCGGGTCGAGGCCGCCGACCTGCCCGAGAAGGTCCGCGACGCGGCCCTCAAGGAGGTCGACAAGCTGGAGCGGGCCTCCGAGCAGTCCCCCGAGGGCCCCTGGATCCGCACCTGGCTGGACACCGTCCTGGAGCTGCCCTGGAACGAGCGCACCGAGGACGCGTACGACATCGCCGGCGCCCGCGCGGTGCTGGACGCCGACCACGCCGGTTTGGCCGACGTGAAGGACCGCATCGTCGAGTACCTCGCGGTGCGCAAGCGCCGGGCCGACCAGGGGCTCGGGCTGGTCGGCGGCCGGCGCGGCGGAGCGGTGCTGGCGCTGGTCGGCCCGCCCGGCGTCGGCAAGACCTCGCTCGGCGAGTCGGTGGCCCGCGCCATGGGCCGCACCTTCGTCCGGGTCGCGCTCGGCGGCGTCCGGGACGAGGCCGAGATCCGCGGCCACCGGCGCACCTACGTCGGCGCGCAGCCCGGCCGGCTCGTGCGGGCGATCAAGGAGGCCGGCTCGATGAACCCGGTCGTCCTGCTCGACGAGATCGACAAGGTCGGCTCCGACTACCGGGGCGACCCGGCCGCCGCCCTGCTGGAGGTGCTGGACCCGGCGCAGAACCACACCTTCCGGGACCACTACCTGGAGGTCGAGCTCGACCTCTCGGACGTCGTCTTCCTCGCCACCGCCAACGTGCTGGAGGCCATCCCCGAGCCGCTGCTCGACCGGATGGAGCTCGTCCGCCTCGACGGCTACACCGAGGACGAGAAGGTCGTCATCGCCCGCGACCACCTGCTCCCGCGCCAGCGCGAGAAGGCCGGACTGGGCGGCGACCAGGTCAGCGTCGACGAGGCGGCGCTGCGCCGGCTGGCCGGGGAGTACACCCGGGAGGCCGGCGTGCGGAACCTGGAACGCTCGATCGCCCGGGTGCTGCGCAGGATCGCCGCCCAGGCCGAACTCGGCGAGCGCGAACTGCCCGCCGCGATCGGCCCGGACGAGCTGCGCGCCCTGATCGGCCGGCCCCACCACGTGCCGGAGGCCGCCCAGGCGCCGGCCGAGCGGCGCACCGCCGTCCCCGGCGTGGCCACCGGCCTCGCCGTGACCGGCGCCGGCGGCGACGTCCTCTACATCGAGGCCTCGCTCGCCGACGCCGAGACCGGCGGCACCGGACTCACCCTCACCGGGCAACTGGGCGACGTGATGAAGGAGTCCGCGCACATCGCGCTCTCCTACCTGCGCTCGCGCGGCGCCGAACTGGAGCTGCCGGTCACCTCGCTGCGCGACCGCGGCGTGCACCTGCACGTCCCCGCCGGGGCCGTCCCCAAGGACGGGCCGAGCGCCGGCATCACCATGACCACGGCGCTCGCCTCGCTGCTGTCCGGCCGCAAGGTGCGCACCGACCTGGCGATGACCGGCGAGGTGTCGCTGACCGGGCGGGTGCTGCCGATCGGCGGGGTGAAGCAGAAGCTGCTCGCCGCCGACCGGGCCGGCGTCACCACGGTGATCATCCCCAAGCGCAACGAGGCCGACCTGGACGACGTCCCGGCCGAGGTGCTGGAGCGGCTCACCGTCCACCCGGTGGCGGACGTGCGGGAGGTGCTGGAGCTGGCCCTGGAACCGGCCAAGGTCCTGGCCGCGGCGGCCTGACCGGGCCGCGCCGGGTCGACGGGCGGACCGACGGGAGGATCGACGGGAGGACGGCGTCTGCGCGTGCCACACTGCGGAGATGCCGTCCCCCACGCAGCGCGCCCTGGCCCGGGTGCCGGCCCGGCTGCGTCCGTTCCTGGTGCGGCACCGCAGGCTGGTGAAGTTCCTGCTGGTCGGCGGCGCCTGCTTCACCCTCACCCTGGTGATCGACTTCGAGCTGAAGTTCACCGTGCTGGAGCACAAGCCGGTGGTCGCGCTGACGATCGCGACCGTGATCTCGACCGTCGTCTCCTACGTGCTCAACCGTCGCTGGGCCTTCCGGACGGCCGGGCACCCGCGCGAGGCACTGCTGTTCTTCCTGGTCAGTGCCATGGCGATCGCCGTCAACGACCTGCCGCTGGCACTCTCCCGCTACGCCCTGGACCTGCGCGAGCCGTACGTCGGCCCGTTCGTCCAGGAGACCGCGGACTTCCTCAGCGGGATGGTCGTCGGCACCTTCGCCGCGATGCTGTTCCGCTTCTGGGCGATGCAGCGGTGGGTCTTCACCCGGCCCGCCGAACGGGCGCACCCGAGGTACGAACCCGGTTACGCTGCACCCGAGATGCCGCGGGATGCGCCATGAGGCCGTGAGGTGAGGGTTATGCGCGGGGAACCGGACGCGGTTCGGAGCGGGCCCGCCAGCCAGCAGGGGATGCGCCGGGCCAACCTGGCCCTGGTGCTCGGGGTGATCGCGCGCGCCCCGCGCTCCCGGGCCGAGGTGGCCGCCGAGACCGGCCTGACCAGGGCCGCCGTCTCCTCGCTCGCCGAGCAGCTGATCGCCGGCGGCCTGGTCGTCGAGGAGGGCCCGGCCGCGCCCAGCGGCAAGGTCGGCCGCCCCGGCACCGCGCTCGGGCTCAACCCGCTCGGGCCCGGCGGCCTCGGCGCCGAGATCGGCGTGGAGCACCTCGGCGCCTGCGTGGTCGACCTGAGCGGCGAGGTCCGGACCTGGCGCCGCCGCGAGGTCCGCAACCGGGGGCGCCGGCCCGCCGCGGTCATGGCCGACCTCGCCGAACTGCTGCACGCGGCCGTCGCCGAGTCGGGCCTGCGCCCGGCCGGGCTGACCCTGGCCGTCCCCGGGCTGGTCGGCACCTCCGGCGGGGTGCTCCAGCGGGCCGCCAACCTGGGCTGGCGGGACGTCCCGCTGGCGGCCGAACTGCGCCCCGCGCTGCGCGCGGCCGGCGCGGCCGAACTGGCCGAGCTGCCGGTCGAGGCGGACAACGAGGCCAACCTGGGCGGGCTGGCCGAACGGTGGCTGGGCGGCGGCCCGGAGGACTTCCTGTACGTCTCGGCCGAGGCCGGCGTCGGCGCGGCGATCGTGGTCGGCGGGCGGCTGCTGCGCGGGGCGCGCGGCTACGCGGGCGAGTTCGGCCACGTGCCGGTCCACCCGGACGGCCACCGCTGCGCCTGCGGCGCGCACGGCTGCCTGGAGCAGTACGCGGGGGAGGCGGCCGTGCTGCGGGCGGCCGGGCCGGCGGGCGCGCGGGGCGACTGGGTGACACTGCTCGCCGGGCGGGCCGGGGCCGGGGACGAGCCGACCCTCGCGGTGCTGGCCGGGGCCGGTTCGGCGCTGGGCATCGCGGTCGCCGGGGCGGTCAACCTGCTGGACCCGGCCGAGGTGGTGCTGGGCGGCGGCTACGCCCGGCTGGCGCCCTGGCTGCTGCCGGCGATGCGGGCCGAGCTGGCCGCCCGGGTGACGGTGCGGCCCTGGTCGGACGAGCGGCTGACGGTGTCCCGGCTGGGCCGGCGCGGGCCGCTGCTGGGCGCCGCGGTGGGCGTGGTGCGGGCGGTCGTCGCGGACCCGGGCCGGCTCGCCGGCGGCTGACTCCCGGCCCGGGACGCACCGGAGCCCCCGGCCGGGCGGCCGGGGGCTCGGGGTGAGGAACGCGGGGGATCAGGCCTCGGAGGACGCCTCGGCGGCGACGATCTCGCGGCCGCCGGAGCGCGGGCCGCGCAGCACGGCCAGGTAGGCGACGCCGATGCCGATCAGCGCCCAGACCACCAGGACCACGATCGGCATGCCCAGGTTGGTGGAGCCGAAGTAGGCGATCGACTTGGTGGCACTGGTCCCGGCGCCGTTCGGGATCAGCGAGCCGATGGCCCGCCAGAACGGCGGCATCATCGGTGCCGGGTAGACGCCGCCGGCGCTCGGGTTGCCCAGCACCACGAAGATCAGCACCGCGACGCCGATGCCGATGACGTCGAACAGGCACTGCAGCGCCATGGTGAACGCGCCGACCGTGAACACCACCAGGGCGCCGATGCCGGTCAGGGCCAGGATCGAGCCGGGCAGCGCGTCCAGCACCGGTCCGGCGATGATCGTGCCGCCGAGGCCGGCGCCGACCGAGTACAGCGCCAGCACGCCGAGGCGGATCAGCAGGCGGTGGACGTTGGCGGGCTTGGAGCCGGCGCTGATGCCGAGGATCGAGGCGACCAGGTAGCCGCCGACGCACCAGCCGATGACCAGGTAGAACGCGGAGAGGCCGTTGGTGTCACCCTTGGCGAGCGGCACGACGTCCTCGACCTTGACGGTGCGGCCCTGGGACTTGTCCAGCGCGGTGGTGATGGACTCGGCGGCCTTGGCGGCGGAGGTGCCGCGGGCGCCGCCGACCAGCAGGGTGTCCTCGGTGCCGGTCGGGTTCACGACCAGCGCGGCGTAGATCTTCTGGTCCTTGATCTGCTGGGTGGCCGTCTCGGCGTCCGGGGCGGTGACGGCCTTGACGGCGTCGTCCGGCACGGATTCCAGCCCCTGGACCAGCTTGGGGGTGACCTGCGGCGGGGCGACCACCGCGATCGACAGCTCGTGCGGGGCCGGGTGGTGCAGCGCCCCGACGTACGAGGTGATGAAGCCGAGCTGCAGCAGCAGCACGCCGATCACGAGCAGTGCCGCACGCGGTGTGACCGCGCCCTTCAGTTCAGCGACGAAACCCTGCCCCGGGGCGGCCATCCACATCTCCTTGTGTATTGGGGGAAAACGGATACTTCATACCATGAACTAGTTGGCTTGTCGCACCCCGCGCGCCGCGTTCCGGCCAGTGCGGCTGCGGGATACTGGCGCGGTGAGTGACGAGGAATCCCTGCTGGCGGTGGAGCGCGAGGTCGCGCTGATGTTCCGGCGGGGCCGGGCCCGAGTGGCGGAGCTCTCACGCCGGGTGCACCCCGAGCTGGAGGGGATGGCCTACAGCATGCTCGGCTACATCGAGCAGGCCGGGCGGGTGCGGGTGACGGACGTCGGCGTGCACTTCGCGGTCGGCAAGGCCACGGTGAGCCGGCAGATCCGGGCGCTGGAGGAGCTGGGCCTGGTGGCCCGGGAGACGGATCCGCTGGACCGCCGGGCCGCACTGGTCTCGCTGACCGAGGACGGGCGGCGGCGCTACCTGGCGGCCCGGGACGTCCGGATGCGGCGGGTGCGGGAGCTGCTGGGCAGCTGGTCGCCGGAGGACGTGGACCGCTTCGCGGTGCTGCTGCACCGCTTCAACGACGTGATCGGGGATCCGCCGGCGGAGTGACCGGTGGCCGGGCCCCGGGGCGGGGCCGGTCCGTGGCGGTTGGGACCGGGCCTGGGGCGGCGGCCGGGGCGGCGGCCGGGGCGAGGCCTTTACTTGGGCTTGAAGAAAGTTGCCTTAGTCAACCATCGGGCCTATGGTTGCGTAAGGCAACGATTTTCCCTGCCCGCGCACCCCCGCCCCCCGCTCACTCCTCCCGCCGAAGGACCCAGATGACCGTCACAGCCGAGGCGACCGTCGGAGCCGCCGTCGACGATCAACCGATGACCCACCGGCAGGTGATGGAGGCGCTGTCCGGCCTGCTGCTCGGCCTCTTCGTGGCCGTGCTCTCGTCGACCGTCGTCTCCAACGCCCTGCCGCACATCCTCACCGACCTGCACGGCGGCCAGTCCGCCTACACCTGGGTGATCACCGCGGCCCTGCTGACCCTGACCGCCTCCACCCCGATCTGGGGCAAGCTCTCCGACCTCGTCAGCAAGAAGCTGCTGCTCCAGATAGCCCTGCTGATCTACATCGCCACCTCCGCCCTGGCCGGCCTCTCCCAGAACACCGCCGAGCTGATCGCCTGCCGCGCCCTCCAGGGCATCGGTGCCGGCGGTGTGGTCGCGCTGGGCCAGATCTGCCTGGCCGCGATGGTCCCGCCGCGCGAACGCGGCCGTTACAGCGGCTACTTCGGCGCGGTCTTCGCGCTGGCCACCATCGGCGGACCGCTGATCGGCGGCGTCATCGTGGACACCTCGTGGCTGGGCTGGCGCTGGTGCTTCTACGTCGGCATCCCGTTCGCGCTGGCCGCGATCCTGGTGGTGCAGCGCACCCTCAAGCTGCCGGTGGTCAAGCGCAAGGCGAAGATCGACTACCTCGGCGCGCTGGTCATCACCGGCGCCGTCAGCCTGCTGATGATCTGGATCACGCTGGCCGGCACGAACTACGACTGGCTGTCCTGGCAGACCGCCGCGATGGTCGGCGGCGGCCTGCTGCTGGGCGCCCTGGCCGTGGTGATCGAGCGCCGCGCCGCCGAGCCGATCATCCCGCCGGACCTCTTCAAGTACCGCACCGTCACCCTGGCCGCGGTGGCCAGCGTGCTGGTCGGCGTCGGGATGTACGGCGCGACCACCTTCCTCAGCCAGTACTTCCAGCTGGCCCGCGCCAAGTCCCCGACCATGGCCGGCCTGATGACCCTGCCGATGATCCTCGGCCTGGCGCTCGCCTCCACCGTCGCCGGCCGGCTGATCACCAAGTACGGCAAGTGGAAGGCCTACCTGGTCGCCGGCACGGCGCTGCTCGCGATCGGTTTCGGCCTGCTCGCCACCGCCCGCGCCGACACCGACTACAAGCTGCTCTGCGTCTACATGGCGATCACCGGCATCGGCCTCGGCCTGACCAGCCAGAACCTGGTGCTCGCGGTGCAGAACACGGTGCCGCGCCACGAGCTCGGCGCGGCCAGCTCCGTGGTGACCTTCTTCCGCACCATGGGCGGCGCGATGGGCGTCTCCGCGCTCGGCGCGCTGATGAACAGCAAGGTGACCCACTACCTCGCGGAGAACCTGGCCGCCGCGCACATCCCGGCCGCGAGCGCGGCCGGCGGCGGGGGCATCCCGGACCTGCACAAGCTGCCCGCCCCGATCGTCCCGCTGGTGACGGACGCGTTCGGGCACGGCGTCGGCACCGTCTTCCTGTGGGCCGCGCCGTTCGCGGCGCTGGCCTTCGTCACGGTGCTGTTCATCCGGGAGACCGCGCTGAAGACCAGCCAGCAGGGCTGACTCCGGGCGGGGACGCGCGAACGGGCCGGGGAGTGTGGATCACACTCCCCGGCCCGTTCGGTTCGTCCCGCGCGCGGACGGCGGGAACCGTCGGACCGCGCCCTACGGCGCGGCGATCAGGACCAGGCCGTAGACGACGGCCGCGGCGCAGAGGCCGAAGCAGGCGTAGGCGCCGGCCAGGGCCAGCCGGCCGCCGCCCGGCTCCTGGGCGGCCTCGCCCTCGCGGGCGCTCAGCGCGGCCTCGCGGCGGGACAGGGCCAGGATGCCGAGCGCGAAGACGGAGACCACGGCGACGGTGATGCCGAAGCTGGCACCGGCGGTCTGGGCCAGGGCGTTCCACTTGATGTGCATGGCGGGTGCTCCTCAGCCTGCGGCGCTCAGGCCGCGACCGTGGTCGAGGCGGGGGTGGGGGCGTTCGCGGTGGCGGCGGTGGCGGGGATCTCCACCGGGGTGACGTCGTTGACGTCGTTGACGTTGTCCGCGCTGACCGGCTGGCGGCGGGAGATCAGCCACATCGCGCCGGAGCCGGCCACCAGCACGGCGCCCACCAGGACGATGCCCCAGGTGCCCTGGCGGACCAGCAGCGCGGCACCGCCCGAGACCAGCGCGGCGGCCGGCAGGGTCAGTGCCCAGGTGTAGACCATGCGGCGCACCAGGCTCCAGCGCAGCTCGGCCTTCGGGCCGCCGAGGCCGGCGCCCATGATGCCGCCGGAGCAGACCTGGGTGGTGGAGAGGCCGAAGCCCATGTGCGAGGAGGTCAGGATGACGGTCGCGGCGGCCGACTCGGAGGCGAAGCCCTGCGGTGCCTTGATGTCGGCGAGGCCCTTGCCCATCGAGCGGATGATCCGCCAGCCGCCCATGTAGGTGCCGAGCGCGATCGCGGCGCCCGCGGAGATGATCACCCAGGTGGGCGGCAGCGCGCCGTGCGGCAGGGCGCCGACCGACACCAGGGTCAGGGTGATGATGCCCATCGTCTTCTGGGCGTCGTTGGTGCCGTGCGCGAGCGAGATCAGCGAGGACGAGAAGATCTGGCCGGTCTTGAAGCCCTTGGTGGCGGTGGCCTCGTTGCCCTTGCGGGTGATCGCGTAGGCCAGCTTGGTGGCGCCCCAGGAGGCCAGGCCGGCGACCAGCGGGGAGGCGATCGCCGGGATCAGGATCTTGGAGAGGACGGTGTCGAAGTTGACGCCGTTCATGCCGACGCCGACCACGGTGGCGCCGATCAGGCCGCCGTACAGCGCGTGCGAGGAACTGGACGGCAGGCCGCGCAGCCAGGTCAGCAGGTTCCAGAGGATCGCGCCCGCCAGTGCGGCGAAGATGATCTCGGGGTGGATGCCGCTCTTCTCGTTGACGATGCCGCCGGAGATGGTGGTGGCGACCTTCACGGACAGGAACGCGCCCGCGAAGTTGAGGACGGCCGCGATGGTGACCGCGACCTTCGGCCTGAGGGCTCCCGTCGCGATGGAGGTGGCCATCGCGTTGGCGGTGTCGTGGAACCCGTTGGTGAAGTCGAAGGCGAGCGCCGTGATGATCACAACGGCTACCAGGAACGAGATGTGTTCCATACCCAAACAATCGTCGTAGTTGTCGCACGGACGTTGGTGTCGTCGCGACCGTAGGTCTGTTTGGTAAACGGAAGGTGAACTGAGCCGGGAATCGTGGTTCCGCTGGTGTCCCAGTGGTGTCCGGAAGCTTTCGGAGGGGTGTCGGCGGTCGCGCTGAGCTGGACATTAGCGAAGTTCGCCCCGGTTCGCGCCGGTTTGCTGAGAGCTGTCTCACAGATCAACCGAGAATTAACCTCCCAGTCCGGATGCGCCCTGTTTCCGGTGAGTAACCCGTGGGAGGATCTGCGGGATCCGGGGACGCCGGTGACAGGCTGGGGCGGGGAGGACCAACCCATGGGCGGGGCTGCACAGCGCACTGAATCGGCAGTCGTACGGCCCTGGCTGCGGGCGGCACTGCGCTGCGGAGCCGCCCTCGCGGCCGCCGCGCTCGCCCTCCCGCTCGCCGCGCAGGCCGCGTACGCCGCCCCCGATCCGGGCGCCTCGATCACCGCGGCCAGCCCGGGCGACGACCCGCTCGCCGCCGCCAAGGCCACCCTCGGCCCGCTGCTCGACCAGCTGCACACGCTCTACCAGAGCGCCGAGACCGCCACCGAGCAGTACAACGGCGCCGTCGCCAAGGTCGCCGAGCAGCAGGCCGCGCTCACCGACCTCCAGGGCCGGCTGGACCGCCAGCAGAAGCAGGTCGACGCCGGCACCGACATCGCCTCCCAGCTCGCCGCCGCCCAGTACCGCAACGGCGCCGCCTCCGCCTACGCCGAACTGCTGCTCTCCAAGGACCCGTACGAGGCCGTCACCATCGCGGAACTGCTCACCGCCGCCAGCCGCTCGCAGTCCGAGTTCCTGGACCGGCTGAAGACCGACCGCGAGGCCCTCGCCGGCCTGACGAAGCAGACCGAGGACGCGCTCAGGACCTCCCAGACGCTGGTCACCCAGCAGGACGCCGCCAAGGCCAAGGTCGCCACCGACCTCGCCTCCGTCGAGCAGCTGGTCTCCTCGCTCACCGGCGCCCAGCGCACCGAACTGGAGAAGCTGGAGAAGGCCAAGGCCGACGAGGCCCAGCTCGCCTTCCTCGCCTCCGGCGCCCTCGGCAAGGGGGAGCGCACCCCGTCGGCGGCCGGCCGCACCGCCGTCGCCTTCGCGCTCGCCCAGCTCAACAAGCCGTACCTGTGGGGCGGCGCGGGGCCGGACTCCTACGACTGCTCGGGCCTCACCTCGCAGGCCTGGCTGCACGCCGGGCTGCCGATCCCGCGCACCAGCCAGGAGCAGTGGGCCCAGCTCCCGCACATCGCGCTGAACCAGCTCCGCCCCGGTGACCTGGTCATCTACTTCGAGGGCGCCACGCACGTCGCGATGTACATCGGCGGCGGGCTGGTCGTCCAGGCACCCCGGCCGGGCGCCGTCATCAAGGTGTCGCCGATCGGCTCGATGCCGATCCTCGGGGCGGTGCGGCCCGACCCGTCCGGCGCGGCGGACGAGGCCGGCGGCAGCTGGAAGGTGCCCGACCTGCCCGCCGGCTGGGACACCGTCACCCCGATCGCGCCCAGCCCGGCCAACCAGGTCCCGACCGCCCCGGCCCCCGGCACGCCCGCCAACCCGCCGGCCACCGCGGGCACGCCGTCCACCACCCCGGGCACGCCCGCGGACACCGGCACCGGCACGCCGTCCGGCACCGGAACGCCCACCGACCCGGGGACGCCGTCCGGCACCGGCACCACCGCCCCCGGAACGCCCACGCCCACGCCGACGCCGACCGGGACCGGCACCGGGACCGGCACGCCCGCCCCGACCGGGACGGGCACCCCGGCGCCGACCGGCACGGGCCCGGCGACGCCCACCCCGACCGGCGCCGGCACCCCGGGTTCCACCGGCACCGCCGCCTCCACCACCACCGGCTCGGCGAGCGCCGGGGCCCCGGGCAGCGCCACCGCGACACTGCCGCTCGGCACCAACTGAGTCATGAGGAAGGCCGCCCGGCGTCCGCGGACACCGGGCGGCCTTCGCGTGCGTCACGCCGGGGCGCCGGTGTCCGGCTCGAAGCGGACGACCACGGCCTTGGAGGTCGGCGTGTTGCTGATGTCGGCGGTGGAGTCCAGCGGGACGAGCACGTTGGTCTCCGGGTAGTAGGCCGCCGCGCCGCCGCGGGCCACCGGGTAGTGGACCACCCGGAAGTGCGGGGCGCGCCGCTCGACGCCGTCCCGCCACTCGCTCACCAGGTCGACGAAGTCGCCCTCGGCCAGGCCGAGTTCGGCGGCGTCGGCCGGGTTGACCAGGACCACCCGGCGGCCGCCCTTGATGCCCCGGTAGCGGTCGTCCAGGCCGTAGACGGTGGTGTTGTACTGGTCGTGCGAGCGCAGCGTCTGCAACAGCAGGCGGCCCGGCGGGACCTCGGGGGCGGTGAGCGGGTTGACGGTGAAGTTGGCCTTCCCGGTCGCGGTGGGGAAGGTCCGGGAGTCGCGCGGGCCGTGCGGCAGGGTGAAGCCGCCGGGGCGGCGGACCTTCTCGTTGTAGTCCTCGAAGCCGGGGACGACCCGGGCGATCCGGTCCCGCAGGGTGTCGTAGTCGGTGGCGAAGTCCTCCCACGGCACGGTGTCCCCGGGGCCGAGGACGGCGCGGGCCAGCCGGCAGACGATCGCGGTCTCGGAGAGCAGGCCGGGGGCGGGCGGGCGCAGGCCGCCGCGCGAGGAGTGCACCTGGCCCATCGAGTCCTCGACGCTGACGAACTGGGCGCCGGCGCCGGTGACGTCCCGGTCGGTGCGGCCCAGGGTGGGCAGGATCAGTGCGCGGGCGCCGGTGACCACGTGCGAGCGGTTGAGCTTGGTGGAGACGTGCACGGTCAGCCGGCAGCGGCGCATCGCCGCCTCGGTGACGTCGGTGTCCGGGGTGGCCGCGACGAAGTTGCCGCCCATCGCGAAGAACACCCCGACCCGGCCGTCGCGCATCGCCCGGATGGTGTCCACCGAGTCGAGGCCGTGCGCGCGCGGCGGCTCGAAGCCGAACTCCTCGCCGAGCGCGTCCAGGAAGGCCGTCGAGGGCCGCTCGAAGATGCCCATCGTCCGGTCGCCCTGGACGTTGCTGTGCCCGCGCACCGGGCAGACCCCGGCGCCCGGGCGGCCGACGTTGCCGCGCAGCAGCAGGAAGTTGACCACCTCGCGGATGGTCGGGACGGCGTGCTTGTGCTGGGTGAGGCCCATCGCCCAGCAGACGATGATCTTCCGGGAGCCCAGCACCAGCCGGCCGAGCTCCTCGATCTGCTCCCACGGCAGGCCGGTCGCGGCGAGCACCTCGGCGCGGTCGGTCGTGCCCGCCTGCGCCTCGAACTCCTCGAAGCCGTGGCAGTGTTCGGTGACGAAGGCGCGGTCGACGCCGTCCTGCTCCAGGATCATCCGGTTGAGCGCGCGGAACAGCGCCAGGTCCCCGCCGAGGCGGATCTGCAGGAACAGGTCGGTCAGCTTGGTGCCGTGGCCGACCAGGCCGCGCGCGTGCTGCGGGTTCTTGAAGCGCTCCAGGCCGGCCTCCGGCAGCGGGTTCACGCTCACGATGGTGGCGCCGGTCCGCTTGGCGCGCTCCAGCGCGGAGAGCATCCGGGGGTGGTTGGTGCCCGGGTTCTGGCCGGCCACGATGATCAGGTCGGCCTGGTAGAGGTCCTTGAGGCTGACGCTGCCCTTGCCGACGCCGAGCGTCTCGGTGAGCGCCGAACCGGACGACTCGTGGCACATGTTGGAGCAGTCCGGCAGGTTGTTGGTGCCCAGCCGGCGGGCGAACAGCTGGTACGCGAAGGCGGCCTCGTTGCTGGTCCGCCCGGAGGTGTAGAAGGCGGCGCCGTCCGGGGTGTCCAGGGCGCGCAGCTCCTCGGCGATCAGCGCGAAGGCGTCGTCCCAGGAGACCGGCGTGTAGTGGGTGGCGCCCTCGTCGAGCAGCATCGGTTGGGTGAGGCGGCCCTGCTGGCCCAGCCAGTAGCCGGAGCGCCCGGCCAGCTCGGCGACCGGGTGGGCGGCGAAGAACTCGGCGCGGATCCGGCGCTCGGTGGCCTCCTCGGCGACGGCCTTGGCACCGTTCTCGCAGAACTCCGCCGTGTGCGTCTTCCCCGGCTCCGGCCAGGCACAGCCGGGGCAGTCGAAGCCGTCCGGCTGGTTGACCTTGCGCAGCGTGGCGAGGGTGCGGAGGGGGCCCATCTGCTCGGCGGCCATCCGCAGGCTGTGGCCGACCGCGGGCAGCCCGGCCGCCGCGTGCTGGGGCGCGGACACCTCGGGGGCGTCCTGCGCCGGGTCGCTCTGCGGGGCCTGCTTGGCCATGACCGCTTCTCCTCGGCTCTGCTCGTCCGGCGGCCGCGACACCGGGGCCGTCGGGCCCGCCGCTTCGTCACGGGGGCTCAGGGCCCATCCTTCCATCCGGGTGAAGGCGGGGGGAGGGGGGCTGAACGGGCGTCGGTGGAGTCGGAGAGGCGGGGGTGGGCCCTGAACCCGCGGCCGGGCCCACCCCGGGGCCCGCCTTCAGGCCCCCCTCGTCCGGCCGGAGGGCGGGCGCGGCGGTGGCGGGGTGCGCTGACCGCACGGCGGAGCAGGGGCGGCGACCGCCGACAGCGCGGCGAGGCGGGTGCCCTGGCGGCGGCGGGCGGGCGGGGGATCGTCGACGGGCCCCGGGGCGGCGGCCGGGAGCGCGGCCAGCGCCCGCAGCAGCGCGCGGGCGGCGGCGTCGTTCTGCCGGAATCCCGGGGAGTTGGTGCGGGGCCGGGCGAAGGCGGCGGCGGCGCGCAGGCTGGTGTGCGGGCCGAGTGCGGTGCGCCGGGGGTGCGGGGCGCCGCCCAGGGCCGGGTCGAGCAGGCGGCTGTCGCCGGGGGCGATGGTGACCAGGCCGGAGCGGTGGGTGTAGTCCTCGTCGGCGACCACCTCCTCCACGAGCCGCCCGGCGCGGTGCAGTTCGCGTAGCACCGGGTCGAGGGTGCGGGTCAGCTGGTGCTTGGGCAGGTACGCCTCGACCAGGGCGGTGGCGGCGACGGTGTGGCCCGGCACGGTGGCGCCGCCGGCCCGCCAGGTGCCGGTGGCCTCGTCCCGTTCGACCCGGACGCCCGCGCCCAGGAAGCGCACGATCCCGGCCTCGGAGAGGGCGAGCAGCTGGCGCAGCCGGAAGCCGGGCGGGCCGGAGGCGAGGTAGCTGAAGTAGCCGAAGAACCACCCGTCCACCTCCTCGGCGACCGAGCGGGCGGTGAGCCGGCCGGTCGCGAGGATGCGCGGGAGCTGGCCGAACAGCGAGAGCAGGGCGAGGAAGGCGCCGAGGTCGGCGCTGTGCGCGGGGTCGGCGCGGCGGTCGGCGTCGGCGGTGACGTAGGCGCGCAGGTGCTGCTGGAGCTCCTCGGTGGAGCCGAGTTCGAGGCCGGCCAGCGGGTGGTCGAGCCGTTCGAAGTCGATCCGGTCGGCCGGGTCGGGTACGGCCTCGGCGACCAGGGCGGCCAGGGCGGGGGAGTACCAGTCGTGCCGGTCGAACCGGGCCAGGAACTCCGGCCAGGGCAGCGCGGTGCGCTCGGGGTGGGCGTGGAACAGCTCGTGGTAGTGCCCGAAGGCGGTCTCCTTGGCCATCAACGGCCAGAAGTCGCGCCGGAGTTCGAGCGGACCGCCGGTGGCGAGGACGGCGTCCACGGCGGCCGCGTCGAAGTACCGGGGGAGCGGGGCGGGCGGCCCCTGGAGGCGGTAGCCGGTCTTGGAGTGGTACGGGACTCCGCGCCGGGAGCCGAGGTGCAGCACCGGTTCGCGGCCGGACGGGCGGTAGCGCAGCCCGTCCCCGGTGGGCTCGAAGCGGCCGCCGCGCCCTTCGGTGAGCAGGGCGACCAGGTCGACGGAGGCCAGGCCGAGGCCGCGCAGCACGACGTGCTCGCCGGGGGCGATGCCGTCCAGGTCGGCGTCGGCGGAGTAGGCGGGCGGGAGGTGGAAGCGGCCGTGCCGGGCGGCGAAGTCGGCGTCGGCGGCGTACCGGGGGTGCGGGGTGGAGTCGAGGTGGCCGAGGGTGAGGGCGACGTGGTCGGCGGTGAGCGTGCGGCCGGTGAGGTGGACGGTCTGCGGGCCGTCGGGCGGGCCGTCGATCCGCCGGACGGTGTCCCGGTGCACGGTGACCGTGACGTGCGGGGGCAGGTCGGCGACGGCGCGGCGGAACGCCCAGTCCAGGTAGGCGCTCTGGGCCCGGCGGGTGGGGAAGTCGGTGGGCGCGAGGGCGTCCAGTTCGGCCCGGACGGCCGGGTCGGCGACCTCCCGGTAGGGCGCGAACTCCCGCCGCCGGAGCGCCCATTCGGCCAGCGAGGGGCCCGGGCGGACCGGCCCGTCGATGGTCGAGCGCTCGTCGGTGAACATGGTGACGTCCTCGGCCATCGAGTTCATCCGCAGCAGCGGGGACTGTTCGTGGCGCCAGATCCGGCCCGCGCCGGGCGGGTGCGGGTCGACCAGGTGGACGTGCAACGGCCGTTCGGCGGGCAGGAGTTCGGCCGCGTTGGCGGCGATCCGCTCCAGCAGCCCGGTGCCCCGCGGGCCCGCGCCGACGATCACCAGGACACTCATGCCGCCACCTCGCGCAGCCGCCGCAGGGCGGCCCGGGCCCGCTGGAGCGGGGTGGGCGGCAGGCCGTCCCGGGTGGCGCCCTTGGCGTAGTGGCGCTCGACGTAGTACTGGCCGACGGACAGCAGGGTGGTGACCACCAGGTACCAGATGGTGGCGACCACCAGCATCGGGATGACCCGGTACGACTGCAGGTAGACCAGCTGCACCGAGTAGAGCAGGTCGGAGACGGCCAGCACGCTGACGATGCTGGTGCCCTTGAGCGCGCTGATCAGCATGTTCCCGGCGGTCGGCACGATCGAGCGCATCGCCTGGGGGACGACGATCCGGCGCAGCACCCGCCACCGGCCGAGGCCGAGCGCCGAGGCGGCCTCCAGCTGGCCGCGGTCGACGGACAGGATGCCGCCGCGGATCACCTCGGCGGCGTACGCGGTCTCCAGCAGGGTGAGGCCGATGACGGCGGTGAGGGTGGGGCCGATCAGGTTGACGGTCTTGACGGTGACGAACTCGGGGCCGAACGGGATGCCCAGGCCGAGGGTCGGGTAGAGCGCGCCGATGTTGAAGAAGAACAGCAGCTGCACCAGCGGCGGGGTGGAGCGGAAGATCCAGATGTAGCCCCAACCCAGGGTGCGCAGCACCGGGTTGCCGGACATCCGCATGACGGCGAGGCCGGTGCCGAGGACGAAGCCGAGGGCGAGGGTGACGGCGGTGAGCCAGAGGGTCAGGGTGAGGCCGTTGAGCACCGACCCGGCGGTGAACCAGTCGGCGACCACGTCCCACTGGAAGGCCTTGTTGCGCACCACGGAGTTGACGGCCATCGCGGCCAGCAGCAGCGCGATCCCGGCGCAGACCCACTGCCCGGGCCGGCGGCGGGCGACGATCCGGGCGCCGGGGTCGGGCGGCGGGCCGGGGCGGTCGGGGGCGGTGGCGCCCGCGGGGGCGGGGGTGGAGCGGGCGGTGAGGAGGTCCTGCGGGGTGGCCATGGCGGCGGCTCCTGGCGGAGGTGCGGGCGGGCGGGAGGTACGGGTGTGGTCACGTACGGCCGTCGCACCGGCCCGCGTCCCTCAACACGGCCGGCGCTGTGCACTGCACTCCGCCGTGATCGTACGCATGCGCGATCGACGGCTGTCAAGGGTGGTCCGGGCCCCGACCGGGGCCCGGCGCGGACCGGTCGCAGGACGACAGGAGATCGCAACAGAGCGGCAATGATGGGTGGTTGACGGACCACTTGGCGGGCTGTTCAACTTGAGGCCATGTACGCCGAGCAGCCCCTGGTCACCCGCGACCACATCGACTTCGGTCGGGTGTGGTCCGCGGCGTGTCGCGGCTGACCCGGCAGCGGGCCGCCCGTCCGGCCCCGATCTCCCGCGGGGAGCCCTCCCTCGGTCTGCCCCGCCGCGGGCCGGGACCAGCCGTCCGCAGCTGACGGCGTCCCAGGCGCACGCTGCCGTCCGACGACCTCGCACTGAACTCCGGCAGTACTCCCTCGTCCACGCCTGCCTCCCACCTCCTCCCGCCGCGCGCGCCGACCCCACCGTCG
Organism: Kitasatospora sp. NPDC087271; assembly: GCF_044744605.1. NCBI lineage: Bacteria > Bacillati > Actinomycetota > Actinomycetes > Kitasatosporales > Streptomycetaceae > Kitasatospora > Kitasatospora sp. NPDC087271. The sequence continues at coordinate 159,671 of NZ_JBIUYQ010000010.1, read as the reverse complement.
GCGCGGCCGCCGCGCACCCGTTCCACGGCCGCCCCGCCCCGGCCGGCTCCGGCCTGCCCACCCGCAGTCCACCGGACTCCGCTCACCCCGAAAGGTTCCGCCATGCCCGTCGAATTCCTCGGTATCGCCGCCACCGGCGACGGCTCGGAGACCACCCCCCGCTCCACCGCCGCCTTCGACCGCGACTACACCCTGCGGCTGGCCCGGGCCCACGAGGACCACGGCTGGGACCGGGTGCTCTTCGCGTACGGCGCCGGCTCCCCGGAACCCGCGGCCGCGGCGGCCTTCCTCGCCTCGCACCTGGACCGGCTGCAGATCCTGCTGGCGCACCGGCCGAACGTCTCCTACCCGACCTTCGCCGCCAAGACCTTCGCGACCCTGGACCAGATCAGCGACGGGCGGCTGACCGTCCACTTCATCACCGGCGGCAGCGACCACGAGCAGCAGCGCGAGGGCGACTTCCTGTCCAAGGACGAGCGCTACGAGCGCACCCGCGAGTACATCGGCATCGTCAAGAAGGCGTGGACCAGCCGGGAGCCCTTCGACCACGAGGGCGCCCACTACCGCTTCAACGACTTCGTCTCCGACGTCTTCCCCGTCCAGCAGCCGCGCCCCGGGGTCTCCTTCGGCGGTTCCTCGGACGCCGCCTACGCGGCCGGCGGCGCCGAGGCGGACGTCTACTGCCTGTGGGGCGAGCCGCTGGCCCGCACCGCCGAGCAGATCGAGCGGGTGAAGGAGGCGGCCCGGGCCGCCGGGCGCACCGACGTGCCGCGGATCCAGGTGGCGTTCCGGCCGATCATCGCGCCGACCGAGGAACTGGCCTGGGAGAAGGCGCACCGGACGGTGGCCGCGATCAAGGCCCGCCGGGAGTCCGGGGAGCTCGTCCGCCGGGGCCGCCCGCTCGGCGCCGCAGCGCCCGAGAACACCGGCTCCCAGCGGCTGATCGAGATCGCCGAGGCCGGCGAGCGCTACGACCGCGCGCTGTGGACCCCGACCGCCGCGGCCACCGGCGGGGCCGGCAACTCCAACGCCTTGGTCGGCACCCCGGAGACGGTCGCGGAGGCGCTGCTCGACTACTACGACCTCGGCGTGGACATCCTCTCCGCCCGCGGCTACCACCTGCTCGACGACGCGATCGACTTCGGCCGCCACGTCATCCCGATCGTCCGCGAGGAGGTCGCCAAGCGGGACGCCGCCAAGGCCGCGGCGGCGGCCGAGCGCGCCGAGCGGACCGAGCGGGACCGGCACCAGCTGATCGCGGTGCAGGCGTGAGCGCTCCGGACCGGTGGGCCGGCCCGGCGGCCGGGTTCCGCCGGGTCACCATCGACGACCCGCTGGTCGAACCGCTGCTGCGCGAGCTCACCCACGAGTACGTCAGCCGCTACGGCCCCGAGGCGCACCAGGAGATGACCCGCTACCCCCGGGACGCCTTCGCCGAGCCGCACGGCGTCCTGCTGCTCCTGCTGGAGGACGGCGAACCGGTCGCCGGCGGCGCGTACAAGCGGTACGACGAGCGCACCGCCGAGCTGAAACGGATGTGGACGCACTCCGCGCACCGCCGCCGCGGCCTGGCCCGTCGGGTGCTGGCCGAGCTGGAGCGGACGGCGGCCGCCGCCGGCTACGCCCGGATCTACCTCACCACCGGTCCGCGCCAGCCGGAGGCCAGGGGCCTCTACCTGGCGTCCGGCTACACCCCGCTGTTCGACGTCGCCGCCGATCCCCTGACGATCGGCCCGCTCCCCTTCGAGAAGCACCTGACGGTGCTGGCTCCGACCCCCTGAAAGGCCCCCCGTGAGAAGCACCACCGTCCGCCGCCGCCTGCTCGCGGCCACCGCCCTGCTGCCGGTGCTGGCGCTGGCCGCGTGCGGCTCGGACCCGAAGATCGCGGGCCCGGCGGGGGCGAGCGGGCCCGCCGCCACCGCCGTCTCCCAGGACGTCGTCTCCGGCCTCGCGAAGTCGGACGCCGCCGCCGCGCTGCTGCCCGAGGAGGTCCGCAAGGCCGGCACGCTGACCTTCGGCGCGTCCTTCGGCTCGCCGCCCACCGCCTTCTACGCCGACCAGGCCACCAAGAAGCCGGCCGGGATCGACGTGGACTTCACCGATGCGGTGGCCAGGCTGCTCGGCCTGACCGTGCAGCGCCAGGAGGCCGCCTTCGAGACCATCCTGCCCGCCCTGGACAGCGGCAAGTTCGACGTCGGCACCGGCAACTTCGGGGTCACCACGGCCCGGTTGAAGACCATCGACTTCGTCACCTACATCGACGACGGCCAGGGCTTCGCCGTCCGCAAGGACAACCAGGGCGTCCAGCCGGTCACCGACCTGCTCCAGCTCTGCGGGCTGACCATCGGCACCGGCGCCGGCACCACCTTCGAGACCACGCTGAACGCGAAGCGCACCGCCTGCACCGACGCCGGGAAGAAGCCGTACGAGGTCAGGGCGTTCAGCGACCCCGGGGCCGTGCTCACCGGCCTCCAGCAGGGCCGGGTCGACGTCCTGATGTCCACCATCAACGGCCTGCGCTACCAGGCCGCGCAGGAGGCCTCCGGGACGCGCTTCCTCGGCGAGTTCCACCGGCTGGACGTCGGCTTCGCGTTCAAGAAGGGCTCGAAGCTCACCCCGGCCTTCCAGGCGGCGGTCAACCAGCTGATCAAGGACGGGACGTACGAGCGGATCCTCAAGAAGTGGGGGGTCGCCGAATCGGCGATCAAGGAGTCCCTGATCAGCCCGCCCGAACACCAGTGATCCCCGGGTCTGCCGAAGGAGCCCCCCGATGACCGCCAGCACCGCCGCGACGTCCCAGGCCCAAGCCCAGGCCCAAGCCCAAGCCGAGGCCCAAGCCCAGGCCCAGGCCCGGGTCGAGCGGGCACCGGCGTCCGGACCCGATCCCGGTCCGGGCCCCGGCCCCCGCCTGGACCTCGACGAACTGGCCGCTCTGCGGGCCGTCCCCGCCCGGCACCCCTGGCGCTGGGGGATCGGGGTCGCCGCCCTCGTCGTGCTCGCCCAGTTCGCCCACGGCCTGGCCACCAATCCCGGCTGGGACTGGGCCACCTTCCGGGTCTACTTCACCGCCGACACGATCGTCCAGGCGGTCGGCCGCACCCTCGAACTCACCGTCTACGGCACCGGGCTGGGCTTCCTGCTGGGCGCCGTGGTGGCCGCGATGCGGCTGTCCCGCAGCGCGATCCTCCAGTCCATCGCCTGGGCGTACGTGTGGGTGTTCCGCTCGATCCCGCTGATCGTCCAGCTGGTGTTCTGGTTCAACCTCTCGTACCTCTACAAGCGGTTCGGGATCGGCATCCCGTTCGGCCCGACCTTCGGGGACTTCGAGACGGTCGGCGTGCTGAGCGCGCTCGGCGCCGCCGTGCTCGGCCTCGGGCTGCACCAGGCCGCGTTCGCCGCCGAGATCATCCGCGGCGGCGTCATCGCGGTGGACGCCGGCCAACGGGAGGCCGCCACCGCGCTCGGCATCCCGCGCTGGCGCCAGGGCTGGCGGATCGTGCTGCCGCAGGCGATGCGCGGCATCCTGCCGGCCGCCGCCAACGAGGTGATCTCACTGCTCAAGGGCACCTCGGTGGTCTACGTGATGGCCATCGGCGAGCTCTTCTACCAGGCCCAGGTGGTCTACGGCCGGACCGGCCGGGTGGTGCCGCTGCTGATGGTCGCCACCGTCTGGTACGTGCTGCTGACCACGGTGCTGTCCATCGGCCAGTACTACGTCGAGCGCTACTTCGCCCGCGGCGCGCAGCGCACCCCGCCGCCCACCCCGCTCCAGCGCGCCCGGGCCTTCGTCCGGAGCCTGCCCGCCCGCCCGCCGACCGCCCGCACGCCGACCACTCGCGCAGCGACCGCGCGCACCACCGGAGGACGTCGATGACCACGCTCACCAAGACCGAACCGGCGGCCGCACCGATGGTGCAGGTCCGCGGCCTGCACAAGAGCTTCGGGCCACTGGAGGTGCTGCGCGGCGTCGACCTGGACGTCCCGGCCGGCTCGGTCACCGTGGTGCTCGGCCCGTCCGGCTCCGGCAAGTCCACGCTGCTGCGCGCGATCAACCACCTGGAGAAGCTCGACGGCGGCTACGTCGCCATCGACGGCGAGCTGATCGGCTACCGGCGTTCCGGCGACCGGCTGTACGAGCTCAGGGAGCGCGAGGTGCTGCGCCAGCGCACCCACATCGGCTTCGTGTTCCAGAACTTCAACCTGTTCCCGCACCTCACCGTGCTGGAGAACCTGGTCGAGGCGCCGATCGCCGCGCTGCGCCGCCCCAGGGCCGAGGCCAGGGCGGCTGCGCTGGCGCTGCTGGAGCGGGTCGGGCTGGCCGACAAGGCCGCCGCGTACCCCCGGCAGCTCTCCGGCGGCCAGCAGCAGCGGGTGGCGATCGCCCGGGCGCTGGCCCTGGAGCCGAAGGTGCTGCTGTTCGACGAGCCCACCTCGGCGCTCGACCCGGAGCTGGTCGGCGAGGTGCTGGACGTCATCAAGGACCTCGCCCGGACCGGCACCACCATGATCGTGGTCACCCACGAGATCGGCTTCGCCCGCGAGGTCGCCGACACCGTCGTCTTCATGGACGGCGGCGTGGTGGTCGAGCAGGGCCCGCCGGCCGAAGTCCTGGACCGCCCCCGGCACGAACGCACCCGGGCCTTCCTCGCCAAGGTGCTCTGAGCCGAGGTGTCCTGAACCGAGGTGTCCTGAACCGAGGTGCCCTGAGCCAAGGTGCTCCAGCCCTCCCCGCCGCACCGAAACCCCCTTCACCGAGCAGGAGTTCCGCCATGCCCCTACCCCGTCGCGCCCTGGTGACCGCCGCCGGCGCCCTCGCCGCCGCCCTCGCCCTGACCGCCTGTGGCGGCGCGTCCTCGGGAGCCACGGCGGAACTCGCCCCGGCCAAGGGCAGCACCGCGCCGAACGGCGCCGTGGTGAACCTGACGGCCGAGCAGAACCGGGTGACCACGGCCAAGGTCGACGCGATCGCGGCGCTCGTCCCGGAGGAGATCAGGAGGAAGGGGACGCTGGCCGTCGTCGACTCCCTCGGCACCACCCCGCCGCTGGACTTCTACGCCAACGACGACAGGACCGTCATCGGCGTCGAGCCGGACATCGCCGCCCTGGTCGGCAACGTGCTCGGCCTCAAGGTCGAGTTCAACCCGGTCTCCTGGGAGAACATCTTCGTCGGCCTGGACAGCGGCAAGTACGACGTCGGCCTGTCCAACATCACCGTCACCGAGGCGCGCAAGGAGAAGTACGACTTCGCCACCTACCGGCTGGACGTCCTCGGCTTCGAGGCCAGGAAGGGCAGCGGCCTCAAGGTCGCCGGCGCCAAGGACCTGGCGGGCAGGTCGGTCGGCGTCTCCTCCGGCACCAACCAGGAGAAGCTGCTGATCTCCTGGAGCGAGGAGAACACCAGGAACGGCCTCAAGCCGATCGACATCAAGTACTTCCAGGGCACCGAGTTCTACCTGGCGCTCTCCTCCGGCCGGATCGACGCCTACGTCGGCCCCAATCCCAGCCTGGCCTTCCACGTCGCGCAGACCGGCGAGACCGAGATCGTCGGCACCTACTCGGGCGGCGGCGCGGACGTCCTCGGCAAGATCGCCGCGACCACCCGCAAGGACAACGGGCTGGTCCGGGCGCTCAACGAGGCGCTGAACGAGGTGATCAGGAACGGCAGCTACGGCCAGGTGCTCAAGCGCTGGGGCCTGGACAACGAGGCCGTGCCGACCTCCGAGGTCAACCCGCCCGGGTTGCCCAAGCAGTAGGGCCTCTCCGTTCACCCGTTCGCCGCCCCCCGCCGCTATGGTGACCCCTCCGGCGGCGAACACCGCCCGGACACGGCGGACTTGGGGGAGGACATGCAGCAGGGGGAGGTGCTCGACGGCCGCTACCGGCTGGACGAGTGGCTGGGCAGGGGCGGCTTCGGCGTGGTCTGGAAGGCGACCGACCAGCGGCTCGACCGAGAGGTCGCGGTCAAGCTGCTGCTGGCGGAGCACGCCGCCGACCGGGAGGCCGTCGGGCGGTTCGTCCGCGAGGCCCGCACGGCCGGCGGTCTCTCCAATCCGCACATCGTGACGGTGTACGACTACGGACTGGTCACGACCGCCGCCGGGGGGACCCACTACCTGGTGCTGGAACTCGTCCGCGGCCGGGCCCTGTCCGACATCCTCAAGGACGGCGCCCCGGACCAGGAGGCCGCGCTGAAGTGGATGCGCCAGGTCTGCAAGGCACTGGACGCCGCGCACCGCTCGGGCGTCGTCCACCGCGACATCAAGCCCGAGAACGTGATGGTCGACGCGGGCGGCAAGGCCAAGGTGCTGGACTTCGGCATCGCCCGGCTGCTCACCCAGTCCGCGGTGCTCACCTCCACCGGCAGCGTGGTCGGCACCGTCCCGTACCTGGCGCCCGAGTGCTGGTCCGGCGCCGCCGTGGACGGCCGGGCCGACCTCTACGCGCTCGGCGTCATGCTGTACGAACTCTGCACCGGGCGGCGCCCGTTCCGCGCCTCCTCGGCCGCCGAGTACATGTACAAGCACCTGGAGGAGACCCCGCCCCGGGTGCGCAGCACCGATCCGGCGCTGGCCGACCTGGTCGCCGGGCTGCTCGCCAAACGGCCCGCGGACCGGCCGGCCACCGCCGCCGAGGTGCTGGAACGGCTGCGCCGGATCCGGCCGGGGGTGCTCCGCCCGGACGACCCCAGCCCGGAGCAGCTGCGCCGCCGGGCCGACCAGGCCTGGCGGCGCGGCGCGCAGGGCGCCCCCGGGGAGGCCGTCGAGATGCTCACCGCGCTCATCCCCGACCTCGCCCGGATCTGCGGCCCGGCCGACCCGCGCACCCTGCGCACCTGCCACGACCTGGCCCTCTGGCTGGCCCAGGACGGCAGCCCGGGCACCGCCGTCGCGCTGCTGCGCGAGCTGGCCGCGGAGCCGGCCGCCGAACCGGACGTCCGGGCCGACGCGCTGCGCGACCTGGACCGCTGGCACCGGGAGGCCGCCCGGAGCGGGCCGGGCCGGCCGCGGGCGCTGAGCCTGGCCGGCCTGCTCGGCGGCGGCCCGCAGGGCGGCTGAGGGCCCTCGGCGCCGTTCGGGCGGGAGGCTGTCAACCGTGCGGGCCGCTGATTCGGCGCCTGCGGCGACTGTGGGAATTGATAGGAATCCGCCCATCGGGACTGTCTGGTCCACCGACCGGTGGCGTTGATATACCTCGTTGCCGGAGTCGGGTGCGGTGTCTTCGGCCGCCCCGGCGAGCTGCGACGAAAAGGCTGGTGACGGATCGATGAAGCTCCTCCGCGTCGGACCCCCGGGCGCCGAGCGCCCGGTCGTGCTGGGCCGGGACGGCATCGGGTACGACCTCTCCGGGCGTGCCCGGGACATCGACGGGGCCTTCCTGGCCGGGCTGGACGCCGCCGCCCTGGCGCGGGACGTGGCCGCCGGGGCGCTGCCCCGGGTGGACCTCGCCGGGCAGCGGGTGGGCGCGCCGGTCGCCCGTCCGGGCAAGGTGGTCGGCATCGGGCTCAACTACCGCGACCACGCCGCCGAGGCCGGGGTCGCGGCCCCGGACGAGCCGGTGATCTTCCTCAAGCCGAGCTGTACCGTGGTCGGCCCGTACGACGAGGTGCTGGTGCCGCGCGGCGGCGAGAAGACCGACTACGAGGCCGAGCTGGCCCTCGTGATCGGCCGCACCGCCCGCTACCTGGCCGGGCACGAGGAGGCCGCGGCGGTGATCGCCGGCTACACGATCGCCAACGACGTCACCGAACGGGCCTTCCAGTTCGAGCGCGGCGGCCAGTGGGACAAGGGCAAGTCGGCGGAGACCTTCACCCCGCTGGGGCCCTGGCTGGTCACCGCGGACGAGGTGGCCGACCCGCAGCAGCTGCCGCTGCGGCTGTGGGTCAACGGCGAGCTGCGGCAGGACGGCAACACCGGCAAGATGATCTTCCCGGTGCTCGAACTGGTCCGCTACGTCAGCCAGTTCATGGTCCTGGAGCCGGGCGACGTGATCGTCACCGGCACCCCGGCCGGCGTCACCCTGGGCCACCCCGGTACGCCGTTCCTGGCCCCGGGCGACATCGTCGAGATCGAGATCGAGGGCCTCGGCCGCCAGCGGCAGGTGCTCGGCACGGCGTAACGCCCCGCCGGCGCGGCGCCGGCCGCCCCGACCCCGGGCACGGGGGTCGGGTCACCGGGCCGCCAGTACCTCGCGCAGCCGCTCGGCCCGCGACGCCTGCGGCCCCTCCAGCGCGAGCAGCAGGGCCAGCACCTGCGCGGTCTGCGGGTCGTGCAGCGCGGTCGCCGCCGCCATCGCCGTGAACTGGTCCACCAGCCAGTCGCGCAGCTCGCCCACCGGCAGCGTGCGCCCCTCGTCCAGCCAGGTCAGCGACGCGCCCTCGACCACCGCGATCCACGAGCGCACCAGCAGCGTCAGCCGGGGCCCGGCCTCCCGCACGCCGAGGTGCCGCAGGGTCCGCTTGAGCGCCGCCCGCCGGACGTCGTCGACGATCGCCGAGGTGCGGGCCGTCTCCACCACCGAACCGCCGCGCAGCAGCGCCGAGTAGCCGGCGTCGTGCTCGGCCACGAAGGCGAAGTAGCCGTCCAGGACGGCCGCCAGCTGCTCGGACGGGGTCCCGGCCAGCGGGACGGCGAAGCGGCTGGTCAGCTCGTCGGCCGCGCTGCGCAGCGCGGCCTCGTACAGCTGCTGCTTGCCGCCCGCGAAGTAGCGGTAGACCAGCGGGCGGGAGGCTCCGGCGGCCTCGGCGACGTCGTCCAGGCCCACCTCCTCGGGCGGCCGGGCGGCGAACAGTTCCAGGGCGACCGCGATCAGCTGTTCGCGACGCTGCTGCACCGGCAGTCGCCGGTAGCCGGTGCGGCGCGGGCGGGGGCCGGGTGCGGTCGGGGCGGGCACCTGGTCGGTTGCCGTGGTGGGGCGGGCTTCCATGGCGGTCAGCGTAATGGGCGCGGGCCCGATCGGATCCTGTCGCGCGCGGCGGTTTCCCGAACGTGCGTTTGTCCGGGCCCGCCCGGCGGCGGTCGACCGGTGCATGTCACCGATCGCCCGGTTAAGGCTTGCAATCGGCCCTCGCCACGCCATGATGTCCGAATGGTTGAAGAACTGATCACCTCCGACGCCACCACCCCGCGTCGCATCGCCGACGGTTACGTCCGGGCCCTGGCCGAACTCGACCCGCTGACCGCGGTCTACCTGGGGTTCAGCCCCGAGGACGACCGGCTGCCCGACCTCTCGCCGGCCGGTGCCGAGGCGATCGCCGACCTCGGCCGCCGCACCCTGGCGGCCCTCGCCGAGGCCGAACGCTCCGACGCCGCGCAGGACGAGGCGGAGCGCCGCTGCGCCCGGCTGCTGCGCGAGCGGCTGACCGCCTCCCTCGCCGTCCACGAGGCCGGGGAGAACTTCCGCGCGGTGCGCAACCTGGGCTCCCCGGTGCACGAGGTCCGGGACGTCTTCACCCTGATGGGGACCGACACCGAGGCCGAGTGGCAGGTGGTCGGCCGCCGGCTGGCCCGCGTCCCGCTCGCGCTGGCGCAGTACCGGGAGACGCTGGCCGCCGGCATCGAGCGCGGCCTGCTGTCCGGCCCGCGCCAGGTGGCCACCGTGGTCGGGCAGCTCGGCGAGTGGCTGGAGGGGGACGTACCCGGCGGCTGGTTCGGCGAGTTCGTCCAGGGCGCGCCGGAGGGCCTGCGCGCCGAGCTGTCCGGGCCCGCGCTGGCCGCCGGGGAGGCGCTGGCCGCCCTGCGCGACTGGCTGCGCGACGTCTACGGCCCGGCCGCCGCGGACACCCCCGACACCACCGGCCGCGAGCGCTACCGCCGCTTCGTCCGCTTCTGGACCGGCTCCGACCTGGACCTGGACGAGGCCTACACGTGGGCCTGGGGCGAGTTCCACGACCTGCTCGCGCAGATGGAGGCCGAGGCCGAGAAGGTACGCCCGGGCGCCGGCCCGATGGCGGCGATGAAGTGGCTGGAGGCGGACGGCCCGGCCGTGGAGGGCGCCGAGGCCACCCGCGTGTACCTCCAGGAGCTGATGGACCAGGCGGTCCGGGACCTCCAGGGCACCCACTTCGACCTGGCCGAGCCGATCACCCGGGTCGAGTCGAGGATCGCCCCGCCCGGCAGCGCGGCCGCGCCGTACTACAGCGCGCCCTCGCTGGACTTCAGCCGCCCCGGGCGGACCTGGCTGCCGGCGCTCGGCCGGGAGCGCTTCCCGGTCTGGGACCTGGTCTCCACCTGGTACCACGAGGGCGTCCCGGGCCACCACCTGCAGCTCGCGCAGTGGAACTACGTCGCGGACCGGCTCTCCACCTACCAGGTCAGCCTGGGCGGGGTGAGCGCCAACCTGGAGGGCTGGGCGCTGTACGCCGAGCGCCTGATGGACGAGCTCGGCTACCTCACCGACCCGGGACACCGCCTCGGCTACCTCAACGCGCAGATGATGCGCGCGCTGCGGGTGATCGTCGACATCGGCATGCACGCGGGCCTGGACTTCCCGGCCGACTCCCCGTACCTGCCGGGCGAGCCGGTCAGCCCGGAGGCGGCCCGGGAGTTCTTCGGCCGGTACTGCGGCCTGACCCCCGACTACCTGGACAGCGAACTGGTCCGCTACCTGGGCATGCCCGGCCAGGCGATCGGCTACAAGCTGGGCGAGCGCGCCTGGCTGCGCGGCCGGGCGGCGGCGCGGGCAGCGCACGAGGCGCGCGGCGAGGAGTTCGACCTCAAGGCCTGGCACATGGCGGCGCTCTCGCAGGGCTCGCTGGGGCTGGACGACCTGGTCGAGGAGCTGTCCGCGCTGTAGGGCGGCCTCCGGCCCCGGGCCTCGTCCGCGAGTCCCGGGGCCGCTGGTCCTTTGGCCCGAAAAGGTCGATTTGGCGAGGTTTTTCCTTGCCATCCGCCCGTGCGGGAGCTTCGCTTGAAGGCGACTGCGTGACATCCCCGACTGCGTGACCCCTCCGTACCCCTCCGGAAGGCTGACCAGTGTCTGCGCAAACCGCCACCGGTCATGAGAACGCGGACAGCCGCCGCTGGTGGGTGCTGGCGGTCATCGCCATCGCCCAGCTCATGATCGTCCTCGACGTCACCATCGTGAACATCGCGCTGCCGTCGGCGCAGCGGGACCTGGGCATCTCCGACGCCGACCGGCAGTGGGTGATCACCGCCTACACGCTCGCCTTCGGCGGCCTGCTGCTGCTCGGCGGACGGCTGGGCGACCTCTTCGGCCGCAAACGCGTCTTCACCGTCGGCCTGCTGGGCTTCGCCGCCGCCTCCGCCCTCGGCGGCTCGGCGGACGGCTCCGCCATGCTCTTCGGTGCCCGCGCACTCCAGGGCGGGTTCAGCGCCCTGCTCGCCCCCTCGGCCCTGGGGCTGCTCTCCACCACCTTCACGGACCCCAGGGAGCGCAGTACGGCCTTCGGCGTCTTCGGCGCGATCGCCGCCGGCGGCTCCGCACTCGGCCTGATCCTGGGCGGGTTGCTGACCGAGTACCTGGACTGGCGCTGGTGCCTGTTCGTCAACGTCCCGATCGCCGCCGCCGCGGCCCTCGCGGCCACCGGCCTCCTGGAGCGCGACAACGCCGCCGGGGGGCGCCGGGTCCGGCTCGACCTGCCCGGCGCGCTGCTCGGCTGCGGCGGCCTGCTGGCGATCGTCTTCGGCACCTCCGAGGCCGTCACCCGGACCTGGGGCGACGGGCTGGTGCTCGGTTCGCTGGCCGCCGGCCTGGCGCTGCTCGCGGTGTTCGTCCTGGTCGAGAGGCGCACCGCGCACCCGCTGCTGCCGCTGCACATCGTCGCCGACCGCAACCGCGGCGGCGCCGCCCTCTCGGTCGGCCTGGCCATGATCGGCATGTTCGGCCTGTTCCTCTTCCTCACCTACTACCTCCAGGTCATCAAGCACTTCTCGCCGGTGCTGTCGGGCGTCTCCTTCCTGCCCATGACGGCCGCCATCGTGCTCAGTTCGACCGGCTTCGCGGCCCGGCTGATGACCAGGGTGCCGACCCGGAACCTGGTCTGCCCCGGGCTGCTGCTCGCCGCGGCCGGCATGGCCTGGCTGACCCGGATGACGGTCGACAGCCCGTGGGCCGGCACGGTGCTGCCCGCCGAGCTGCTGCTCGGCTCCGGCATGGGCCTGGTCTTCATGCCGTCGATGAACCTGGCCACCCTCGGGGTCTCCCCGCACGAGGCGGGCGCGGCCTCGGCCACCATCAACTCGGCCCAGCAGGTGGGTGGTTCGTTCGGCACGGCGCTGCTGAACACGGTCGCGGCCAGTGCCACCGCGTCGTTCCTGGCCACCAGGATCGCCTCGTCGCCGGCGGTACGGGCCCAGGGCACGGTGCACGGCTACGTGGTCGCCACCTGGGTGTCGACGGGCGTCCTGCTGCTGGCCGCGCTGATCGCCTTCCGGGTGATCGACCACCGGCCGGCGCCCGCTGTGACGACCGTCGTCCCGGGCGGGGCGCAGGCCCACACGGCCGTCCCGGCAGAGCCCCGACGAGAACCCTGAAATTTTCAGCAAGACCTTGCAGTCAACCTCCGGCGCCTGCTTGACTCCTGGCCACCGTCCAGGAACCGAGGAGGCGCCGTCGTGCTGCCCGAGTTCGACCTGCTCGTCGTCGGCGGCTCCGGCGTCGACACCATCGTCCGGGTGGACCGGCTGGAGGTCCCGCCCGGCGACTCGCTGTTCGTCGGACCCGTCCGCGACTACGTCGGCCACACCGGCAACGGCGTCGCCCTCGGCGCCCACCACCTCGGCCTGCGCACCGCCTTCCTCGACTTCCTCGGCGACGACCCGCAGGGCGCCCTGGTCCGCGCCTCCTACGAGCGCCACGGCCTGCACTTCGCGCACCTGGTGAGCCCGCACGGCACCCCGCGCGGGGTCAACCTGGTGGACGCCGCCGGCCGCCGGTTCTCCTTCTTCGACGGCCGCCACCCCGCCGACCTGCGGCTGCCGCCCGAGTTCTACCTGCCGTACGCGCGGCGCAGCCGGCACGTCCACCTCTCCATCACCGGCGTCAACCGGGACATGTACGCCGACCTCCACCGGCTCGGCCGCACCACCTCCACCGACCTGCACGACTGGGACGGCACCAACCCGCACCACCGCGACTACGCGCTCCGCTCGGACCTGGTGTTCCTCTCGGTGGCCGGCTGCCGCGGCCGGCACGAGCAGGTGATGCGCGCGATCCTCGCCGAGGGCCGCGCCGGTGTCGTCACCGCCACCGCGGGCGCCGACGGCTGCTACCTGCTCACCCGGGACGACGGCGAGGTGCGCCACCTCCCGGCCGTCGACCCGGGCCGTCCGGTGGTGGACACCAACGGCGCCGGGGACGCCTTCGTCGCGGGCTTCCTCGCCGCCTGGTTCCGGGGCCGCCCGCCGCTGGAGTGCGCCCGGGCCGGCTCGGTCGCGGGTGCCTTCACCTGCACCGTCGCCGGGACGCACACCGCCTTCGTCGGGGCCGAGGAGTTGGGGAGCGCGCTGGACCGCTTACTCGTCGACGGGTGAGGTTTTTCTCATGGATATCCCAGCCACCGGTAACGACCTTTCCAGGCTGAAACGGCATAGTCGTTGATCGCACGCAGCCCCCGGGAAACCGTCGATCACTGGCAGGAGAGACAGACATGGGTCAGCACCGCCGCCCGACGTCGCGCCGCCGCCGCAGCCTTCTGGGGCCGACCCTGTTCACCGCGCTCTCGGCGGTGGTGGTGGCCGCCGTGGTCACCGGCACGCACGGGCTGAGCCTGTCCGACGCGACGGCCGCCGGGAAGGCGGCCCGCAGCTCCCGGGCCGCCGTCGCGCCGGCCGCGACCGGGCCCGCGTCCGAGGCGCCCGCCGCACCCGCACCGGTCGACGCCCCCGCTCCGACCGACAGCCCCTCCGCCGCCCCGGCCGACAACCCGACCGACAGCCCGACCGGCAGTGCGAGCGCCGACCCCGGCAGCGCCCCGGCGGCCACCCCGACGCCCTCCGCGCCGGCCACCCCCGACACCCGCGGCGCCGTCCTCGGCACCACCGCCACCGCCGCCGCCACCCCCGAAGCGGCCACCGTGGGCGCGCTGTTCAGCGGCACCGTGGCGGCCGGAAACCACTTCTGCACCGCCAGCGTGCTGCACAGCCCCGGCGGCAACCTGCTGCTGACCGCCGCGCACTGCCTCAGCAGCGCCGGCGGCGTCACCTTCGTCCCCGGCTACCGCGACGGCTCCGCCCCGTACGGCAGCTGGCAGGTCACCGCGGTCCACACCACCACCGGCTGGTCCCAGAAGGGCGACCAGGACGAGGACTTCGCCATCCTGGAGACGGCCCCGAGCAACGGCCGCAACGTCGAGGACGTGGTCGGCGGCAACCGGCTCGGCGCCGACGAGCCCTTCGGCGCGACCGTCCGCCTCTACGGCTACCCCGGCGACGCCGAGGAGCCCCTCCTGTGCACCAACACCACCGGCCGGCAGAGCACCTACCAGCGCGTCATCGACTGCCCCGCCTACCCGTCCGGCACCAGCGGCGGCCCCTGGATCAACGTCGCCACCGGCGACGTGGTCGGCGCCATCGGCGGCTACCAGCAGGGCGGCGACACCGACGACGTGTCCTACAGCGCCTACTTCGACCACACCATCGCCGGGCTGGTCTCCCAGGTCGAGGGCACCTCGTCCTGAGCCCGGCCGGGCCGGCACCGCGCGCCGCCAACCGGGCCCGGACATGACGAAGGCCCAGATCCGTGGATCAACTCCACCGATCTGGGCCTCAGTTGCACTCCTTGCGAAGTGCCCCCGGTAGGATTCGAACCTACGCACCCGCCTCCGGAGGGCGGTGCTCTATCCCCTGAGCTACGGGGGCCTGCTCGGTGTCGTCGGCGTTTCGGCCTCCGACGTGAAGAACACTACCAGGCTCCGGGCGTGGTCCGTGCACGGGTTTGCGGCGGGGGTGCCGGAGCGGGTGCGGGGTGCGCCGGCGGCGGGCGGCGGGGGTCGGTGGAAGTGCCCAAAGGCCGGACGGGGCGGCGGGGGCGCCGATACCCTCGGTGAGGTGTCGGGAGTGTCCGGGCGGGTCCTCGTGGTGGACGACAGCGAGGTGATCCGCCAGCTGATCAGGGTCAACCTGGAGCTCGAGGGCTTCGAGGTGGTGACCGCCGCCGACGGCGCCGAGTGCCTGGAGGTGGTCCGCCGGGTGAAGCCGGACGTGGTGACGCTGGACGTGATGATGCCGCGGCTGGACGGCCTGCGGACGGCGGCCCGGCTGCGCGCGACCCCGGGGACCAGCCGGCTGCCGATCGCGATCGTGAGCGCCTGCACCCCGGCCGATCTGGACCTGGGGGAGGCCGTCGGGGTGGACGGCTACCTCGGCAAGCCCTTCGACCCGGCCGATCTGGTGGCGCTGGTGCGGCGGCTGATGGCCCTGGGCGGACAGCCGGGCGGGTTTCGCCCTGAGCGAACAGAGCGGACCGATCGAGGCTGACACCGCTGACGGGAGGGCCCGCGGGCGTCCCGACCGGCAAACCGGGTGGCGGGCGGGCACCCCGTCTCGCCTACGCTTGGCGTCGTGACACCCGCAGAGCTTTCCCAGGCAGTCCAGGCCGCAGTGAGCGCCGCCGTCGAGGCGGGCGAGCTGACCGTCGCCGTGCCCGAGCACGTGACGGTCGAGCGACCCAAGAACAGGGACCACGGCGACTACGCGATCAACGTGGCCCTCCAGCTCGCCAAGGCGGCCGGCCGCCCGCCGCGAGCCGTGGCGGAACTGCTGGCCGACCGCCTGCGAGGGATCACCGGCGTCGCCAAGGTCGACATCGCCGGGCCGGGCTTCCTGAACATCACCATGGACGCCGCGACCCAGGGCGCGCTGGCGCGCACCATCGTCGAGACGGGCGAGGCCTACGGGCGCAACGAGGCGCTCAAGGGCCTGAAGATCAACCTGGAGTTCGTCTCCGCCAACCCGACCGGCCCGATCCACATCGGCGGCGTCCGCTGGGCCGCCGTCGGCGACTCGCTGGCGCGCGTGCTGCGGGCCAGCGGCGCCGACGTCACCACCGAGTACTACCTGAACGACGCCGGCGTGCAGATCTCCAAGTTCGCCGGCTCGCTGAAGGCCGCCGCGAACGGTCAGCCCGTCCCCGCCGACGGCTACGTGGGCGAGTACATCGGCGACATCGCCAAGGCGATCACCGACGGCGTCCCGGGCGTGCTCGACCTGCCCGACGCCGAGCAGCTGGAGGCCTTCCGCACCGAGGGCCTCAAGCTCATGGTGGCCGAGATCCAGCGCTCGATGCAGGAGTTCGGCACCCACTTCGACGTCTGGTTCTCCGAGAGGACGCTGCACGAGTCCGGCGCGGTCGAGAAGGCCATGGACCGGCTGCGCGAGCAGGGCCACGTCTTCGAGCAGGACGGCGCGGTCTTCCTGCGCACCACCGACTTCGGCGACGACAAGGACCGCGTCCTGGTCAAGGCCGACGGCGAGACCACCTACTTCGCCGCCGACGCCGCGTACTACCTGTCGAAGCGGGACCGCGGTGCCGAGGTCTCCGTCTACATGCTGGGCGCCGACCACCACGGCTACGTCAACCGGCTGAAGGCCATCGTCGCCTGCGCGGGCGACGACATGAACCGCAACATCGAGGTCAAGATCGGCCAGTTCGTGAAGATGCTTCGCGACGGCGAAGAGGTCCGCATGTCCAAGCGGGCCGGCAACATCATCACGATCGACGACGTGATCGAGTGGATCGGCGTGGACGCCGCCCGCTACACCCTGACGCGGTCCCCCACGGACTCCACCATCACGCTCGACATCAACGTGCTGACCAGCCAGTCCAACGAGAACCCGGTCTACTACGTCCAGTACGCGCACACCCGGATGTGCGGCGTGGCCCGCAAGGCCGCGCAGCTCGGCGTCGACAAGGGCGCGGCGGAGGACTTCAAGCCCGAGCTGCTCGCCACCGTGTGGGAGAACGACATCCTCGGTGCCCTCGGCGAGTTCCCGCGGATCCTGGCCACGGCCGGCGAGCTGCGCGAGCCGCACCGGGTCGCCCGCTACCTGGAGGACCTGGCGGGCAAGTACCACCGCCTGTACGAGAACTGCATGTTCCTGCCCAAGGGCGACGAGGAGCTCACGGACACGCACCGCGCCCGGCTCTGGCTGGTCGAGGCCACGCGAACGGTGATGGCCAACGGCCTGACGCTCCTGGGCGTCACGGCGCCCGAGCGGATGTAGGCACCACCCCCAAGTGCGCAGCGGGGGCGGCTGACGGTCAACGGAGACCGTCGCCGCCCCTCGCCATAGGTCAAGGAAGCAGGACATGTCTCGCTCCGCACACCCCGCAGGCCCCCGTCACGGTGACGTGCTGCCCGAGGGCCACTACGCCGCCCCGCCGGCCGACCTGAACGCGCTCGACCCCAAGGTCTGGTCGCGCACCGTCGCCCGCGACGCCGAGGGCGTGGCCACCGTCGGCGGGATCGACGTCAAGTCCCTGGCGGCCGAGTTCGGCACGCCGGCCTACGTGCTCGACGAGGACGACTTCCGGGCCCGGGCGCGGGCCTGGCGCGACGCCTTCGGCACCGAGGCGGACGTCTTCTACGCCGGCAAGGCGTTCCTTTCCAAGGCGATCGTGCGCTGGCTGCACGAGGAGGGCCTGAACCTCGACGTGTGCAGCTCCGGCGAGCTGACGGTGGCGCTGGCCGCCGGGATGCCGCCGCAGCGGATCGCGCTGCACGGCAACAACAAGACGGCGGACGAGCTCGAACACGCGGTGAAGACCGGTGTCGGGCGCATCGTGGTCGACTCCTACGAGGAGATCGAGCGGCTGGCCGCGATCACGGCCCGCCAGGGCGTCCGCCAGCAGGTGCTGATCCGGATCACCGTCGGCGTCGAGGCGCACACCCACGAGTTCATCGCCACGGCGCACGAGGACCAGAAGTTCGGGCTGTCGCTGAGTCTGGCCGCGCCGCGAAGCGGCTCGGTCGAGGGTGGTGGTGGGCGCCGGGAGGGCGGCTCGGCCGCCGAGGCGGTGCGCCGGGTGCTCGGGCACGAGGGCCTGGAGCTGCGCGGCATCCACTCGCACATCGGCTCGCAGATCTTCGACACCGCCGGTTTCGAGGTGGCCGCCCGCCGGGTGGTCGGCCTGCTGGCCGAGATCCGCGACGAGCACGGCGTCGAGCTGCCCGAGATCGACCTGGGCGGCGGCCTGGGCATCGCGTACACCAGCGAGGACGACCCGCGCGAGCCGGCCGAGATCGCGGCCGCGCTGGCCGACATCGTGCGCCGCGAGTGCGCCGCCGCGAACCTGAACACCCCCCGGCTGAGCGTGGAGCCGGGCCGGGCGATCGTCGGCCCGACGGCGTTCACGCTGTACGAGGTCGGCACCGTCAAGCCGCTGGAGGGCCTGCGCACCTACGTCAGCGTGGACGGCGGGATGTCCGACAACATCCGGACCGCGCTGTACGACGCCGAGTACTCGGTGGCCCTGGTGTCGCGCCGCAGCGACGCCGAGCCGATGCTGGTGCGGGTGGTCGGCAAGCACTGCGAGTCAGGCGACATCGTGGTCCGGGACGCCTTCCTGCCGGCCGACCTGGCCCCGGGCGACCTGATCGCGGTGCCCGCCACCGGCGCGTACTGCCGCTCGATGGCGAGCAATTACAACCACGCCCTGAAGCCTCCCGTGCTGGCCGTCAAGGACGGCGCCGCGCGGGTGATCGTCCGGCGCGAGACGGAGGAGGATCTCCTGCGTCTCGATATCGGATGACGAAATCCTTGTCTCAGATCATGGAACGACCGTAGATCCGTGCGGGAAGTCCCCGAGACTGGTACGGACCGAAGTTCCCGGCGGCCCCCAGAATCCCGCCGGAATTACCGAAGCACGAAGAATGCAGAGCGGAGTCGGATGATGCGTACGCGCCCGCTGAAGGTGGCGTTGCTGGGTTGTGGTGTGGTGGGCTCCGAGGTGGCGCGCATCATGACGACGACGGCCGACGACCTCGCCGCGCGCATCGGTGCCCCGGTCGAGCTCGCGGGGATCGCGGTCCGCCGGGCCGGCCGGGTGCGTCCGGGCGTGCCCGAGCACCTGATCACCACCGACGCCGAGGCCCTGGTCAACCGGGGCGACATCGACGTGGTGGTCGAGGTCGTGGGCGGCATCGAGCCGTCCAAACACCTCATCCTGTCGGCGTTCCAGCGGGGCGCCTCGGTGGTCAGCGCCAACAAGGCGCTGCTCGCCAAGGACGGCACCGAACTGCACGCCGCGGCCGCCGCGGCAGGGGTGGACCTGTACTACGAGGCCGCGGTGGCGGGCGCGATCCCGCTGCTGCGCCCGCTGCGCGAGTCCCTCGCGGGGGACAAGGTCAACCGGGTGCTGGGCATCGTCAACGGCACCACCAACTTCATCCTCGACAAGATGGACACCACCGGCGCCGGCTACTCGGAGGCGCTGGAGGAGGCCACCGCGCTGGGCTACGCCGAGGCCGACCCGACGGCCGACGTCGAGGGCTTCGACGCCGCCGCCAAGGCCGCGATCCTGGCCGGCATCGCCTTCCACACCAAGGTCACCGCGGCGGACGTCTACCGCGAGGGCATCACCGAGGTGACGGCCGCCGACATCGCCTCCGCCAAGGAGATGGGCTGCGTGGTCAAGCTGCTCGCGATCTGCGAGCGGGCGGCGGACGGCGAGTCCGTCACCGCGCGGGTCCACCCGGCGATGATCCCGCTGTCGCACCCGCTGGCCTCCGTCCGCGAGGCGTACAACGCGGTGTTCGTCGAGGCCGAGGCGGCCGGTCGGCTGATGTTCTACGGCCCGGGCGCGGGCGGTTCGCCGACCGCCTCCGCGGTGCTCGGCGACCTGGTCGCGGTCTGTCGCAACAAGCTGGCCGGTGCCACCGGTCCTGGTGACTCGGTGTACACGCAGCTGCCCGCCAAGCCGATGGACGAGGTGGTCACCCGCTACCACGTCAGCCTGGACGTGGACGACCGTGCGGGTGTCCTCGCCCAGGTCGCGTCCGTCTTCGCGGAGCACGGCGTCTCCATCGACACCGTGCGCCAGCAGGGCCGCGACGGCGACGCCTCGCTCGTCGTGGTCACTCACCGTGCCACCGACGCCGCGCTGTCGGCGACGGTCGACAAGCTCCGCGCGCTGGACAGCGTGCGGGACGTGGCCAGCATCATGCGGGTCGAAGGGGAGTAAGGAACAGCCATGAACGCCGTTGCCGAGAACGTCGTCCGAGGCGCGCACACCCACCAGTGGCGCGGCCTGATCGAGGAGTACCGGGACCGCCTGCCGGTCACCGCGGCCACCCCGGTGGTCACCCTGCTGGAGGGCGGCACGCCGCTGGTCCCCGCCCAGGTGCTGTCCGAGCGCACCGGCTGCGAGGTCTACCTCAAGGTCGAGGGCGCCAACCCGACCGGCTCCTTCAAGGACCGCGGGATGACGATGGCCATCTCCAAGGCCAAGGAGGAGGGGGCGCAGGCCGTCATCTGCGCCTCCACCGGCAACACCTCGGCCTCCGCCGCCGCGTACGCGGTGCGGGCCGGGATGGTCTGCGCGGTGCTCGTCCCGCAGGGCAAGATCGCCCTCGGCAAGATGGGCCAGGCGCTGGTGCACGGCGCCAAGATCCTCCAGGTGGACGGGAACTTCGACGACTGCCTCACCCTCGCGCGTGAACTGTCCGAGAAGTACCCGGTGGCGCTGGTCAACTCGGTGAACCCGGTGCGGATCGAGGGCCAGAAGACCGCGGCCTTCGAGATCGTCGACATGCTCGGCGACGCCCCGGACATCCACGTCCTGCCGGTCGGCAACGCGGGCAACATCACCGCGTACTGGAAGGGCTACCGCGAGTACTCCGCCGACGGCCTGGCCACGCGCACCCCGCGGATGTGGGGATTCCAGGCCTCCGGCTCGGCCCCGATCGTGGACGGCGCGCCGGTGCTCAAGCCGCAGACCATCGCCACCGCGATCCGGATCGGCAACCCGGCCTCCTGGGACTTCGCGCTCGCCGCGCGGGACGAGTCGGGCGGCCTCATCGACAAGGTGACGGACCGTCAGATCCTTTCCGCCTACCGGCTGTTGGCCGCGCAGGAGGGCGTCTTCGTGGAGCCCGCCTCGGCCGCCTCGGTGGCCGGCCTGCTGGCCAAGGCGGAGGCCGGCCTGGTCGACCCGGGCCAGCGCATCGTCTGCACCGTGACCGGCAACGGCCTCAAGGACCCGGACTGGGCGGTGGCCGGCGCGCCGCAGCCGCAGATCGTCCCGATCGACCCGGAGGCGGCGGCGCAGCGCCTGGGCCTGCTCGACTGACCTGCCGTCGGGCCTCGCGGGCGCCCGACGCCTCGACGGGCCGACCCTTTCGGGGGTCGGCCCGTCGATGTTCTCCGGTGACACTTTTGTGTCAATTACGCCGCGCATTCCGATCCGATTCCGGTACGCATTCCGGCCAGAAGCGGCAACACACCAGATCGGAGGACCACGGGGTGTACCACTGGGGAACCTCTCTTCGATACTCTGGGTTCGGCCGTGTGGCACATGCCCCGGGTCCGGCCTTCTCCAGGCCGCGCCAACGACCGTGACCGCCCGCCCCGCCGGGGCCTGTGGTCCATTCCCCGCCTTCGCACCGACGACGCGATCCGCGCCGCCCGATTTCCCCAGGAGAGTCCACCGCATGGCCGGTCCCGCGTTCCGTGCCGCCGCCGTCCGGGTCCGGGTTCCCGCGACCAGTGCCAACCTCGGCCCGGGCTTCGACGCCTTCGGCCTCGCGCTGGGCCTGTACGACGACGTGGTCGTCCGGGTCGCCGACTCCGGGCTCTCCATCGACATCGCCGGCGAGGGCGCCGACACGCTGCCCCGCGACGAGCGCCACCTGCTGGTCCGCTCGATGCGCGCCGCCTTCGACCGCCTCGGCGGCCAGCCGCGCGGCCTCGAAGTGGTCTGTGCCAACCGGATACCGCACGGCCGCGGCCTCGGCTCCTCCTCGGCCGCGATCTGCGCCGGCATCGTGGCCGCCCGAGCGGTCACCATCGGCGGCCCGTCCGCGCTGGACGACGCCGCGCTGCTGGCCCTCGCCTCCGAGCTGGAGGGCCACCCCGACAACGTCGCGGCCTGCCTGCGCGGCAACTTCACCATCGCCTGGACGGACGAGGAGTCGGCCAAGGCGGTCAGCCTGGAGCCCTCCGACCGGGTCGTCCCGGTGGTGTTCGTCCCCGCTGACGAGGTGCTCACCGAGACCGCCCGCGGCCTGCTGCCGAAGACCGTCCCGCTGACCGACGCCGCCGTCAACGCCGGCCGCGCCGCGCTGCTGGTCGAGGCGCTGACCAGGCGGCCCGAGCTGCTGCTCGCCGCCACCGAGGACCGCCTGCACCAGGACTACCGCTCCTCCGCCATGCCCGACAGCGCCGCCCTGGTGGGCGCGCTGCGCGCGGAGGGCGTCCCCGCGGTGATCTCCGGGGCCGGCCCGACCGTCCTCGCGCTCACCGACGAGGCGGGCGCCGACAAGGTGCTCTCCTTCGCCGGGCACCACGGCCACGGCGGCGACCCGGCGTTCGCCGCGCACCGCCTGGAGCTCGACCGGATCGGGGCCACCGTGCTCCCGCTGGACGGCTGAACGGCCCGTCCGGGCTGCTCGTCCGGCCCGGCCCGGCCACCTGAGAGCCGGGCCGTCCGGACACGATTGGCAAGCGCAAGGCTGGGGAATGTCTGAGGGGGTCGGTAGTGTTAACCTCATTGCTGCACCAGGTGCCCTCCGGGGCTCGGTGCGCCGCGTCCCGATCCCAGCACTCCACTGCCGTGGAGTCGCGGCGATGCACGGGGCGACGATTCTCCGGGAGCCCACCGCAGCGCGTACGCAGCCTGCCTGCGCGACACGCGGCCGCATCCCGAAGCCGTGACGGCACCTGACTCCCACCCGCGGCCTCCCACCTTGAGGCCAGGACGGGCGGAGCGCGGTCCACCGTCACGCGACGGGGGCCCGGGATTCGCAGGCAAGCGTGGGGGTACGCCCGGTCGGCACACGACCGACCGGCCCGCCGCGCCACTCAGCACCACCGTGCTTCACGCACCGCACCTCGCAGCTCTCCCTCGACCGGCTTCCGCCTTTCGGGGGATCACCGCCTCGGACCGACGCAGTCGAGCGTTGGTCAGGACAGCACAACCGGTCGCCGAGCCAGACAGGCCGACGTCCGCTCCAGGGAAGGACCCTTAGTGAGCGACTCCACCGATCTGATGGGCGCGCGCCCGGACGCCGAGGCGTCGGACGCAGCCGCCGCCCCCGCGGCCCCGGCGCGGCGCCGCCGTACCGCCGCCGCCGGCCTGGACGGCATGGTCCTGGCCGAGCTGCAGAAGCTCGCCGGGGACCTGGGCATCACCGGTACCGGACGCATGCGCAAGAGCCAGCTGATCGAGACCATCAAGGAGAAGAGCGGCGGAGACCCGCTGCTCGCCGCCGGTGGTGCTCCGGCCGCCGCCAAGCGCACCGCCGCCAAGGCGGACGCCGCCGAGGCGCCGGCCGAGAAGCCGGCCCGCCGCACCAAGGCCGCCGCCGCTGCCGCTACCGCCGCCGCGGCCCCGGCCGCCGCCGAGTCGCAGGCCCAGATCGAGATCCCGGTCCAGGCCGCCGCCGAGACCGCCGCGCCCGCCCGTGCCGAGCGCACCCGCCGCCGCGCCACCTCGGCCGCCGGTGCCCCGACCGCCGACGCCACGGCCGACGCCGCCGTTGCGGTGGCCGAGCCCAAGCAGGCCGAGACCCGCCAGGCCGAGACCCGCGCCTTCGAGGGCCGCGAGGAGGGCCGCACCGAGACCCGTCGCGACCGCCGGGACCGCCGGGACCGCGGCGACCGCCCGGAGCGGGCCGACCGCCCCGAGCGCGCCGAGCGCCAGGACGGCGGCGAGGCCCAGGACGGCGACTCCCGCGAGTCGCGCCGCGACCGCCGCAACCGCCGCGAGCGCACCGACCGCCAGCCCCAGCAGGGCGGCGGCCAGCAGCAGGCCGGTCAGGGCGACGGCCAGCAGGCCCGCCAGGGCGGCCAGCAGACCCAGCAGCCGCAGGTTCAGCAGGGCGGCTACGACGACGACGAGTTCGGTGACGGCCGCCGTGGCCGCCGTGGCCGCTACCGCGACCGCCGGGGCCGTGGCGCCCGCCGCGAGGGCTTCGAGGCCGGCCCCGCCGAGCCGCAGGTCGGCGAGGACGACGTCCTGATCCCGGTCGCGGGCATCCTCGACATCCTCGACAACTACGCGTTCGTGCGCACCTCCGGCTACCTGCCGGGCCAGAACGACGTCTACGTCTCGCTCGCCCAGGTTCGCAAGAACGGCCTGCGCAAGGGCGACGCCATCACCGGCGCGGTGCGCCAGCCCAAGGACGGCGAGCGCCGCGAGAAGTTCAACGCCATGGTGCGGCTGGACTCCGTCAACGGCATGGACCCGGAGAGCGGCCGCGGCCGCCCCGAGTTCAACAAGCTCACCCCGCTCTACCCGCAGGACCGGCTGCGTCTGGAGACCGACGCGGGCATCCTGACCACCCGGATCATCGACCTGGTGTCGCCGATCGGCAAGGGCCAGCGCGGTCTGATCGTCGCGCCGCCGAAGACCGGCAAGACGATGGTGCTGCAGGCGGTCGCCAACGCGATCACCCACAACAACCCCGAGTGCCACCTGATGGTCGTCCTGGTCGACGAGCGTCCGGAAGAGGTCACCGACATGCAGCGGTCGGTGAAGGGCGAGGTCATCTCCTCGACCTTCGACCGTCCGGCCGAGGACCACACCACCGTCGCCGAGCTGGCCATCGAGCGCGCCAAGCGCCTGGTGGAGCTGGGCCACGACGTGGTCATCCTGCTGGACTCGATCACCCGTCTCGGCCGCGCCTACAACCTGGCGGCGCCGGCCTCCGGCCGCATCCTGTCCGGTGGTGTCGACTCGACCGCGCTGTACCCGCCGAAGAAGTTCTTCGGCGCCGCGCGCAACATCGAGAACGGCGGCTCGCTGACCATCCTGGCCACCGCGCTGGTCGAGACCGGCTCGCGCATGGACGAGGTGATCTTCGAGGAGTTCAAGGGCACCGGCAACATGGAGCTCAAGCTCGACCGGAAGCTCTCGGACAAGCGCATCTTCCCGGCCGTCGACGTGGACGCCTCCAGCACCCGCAAGGAGGAGATCCTGCTCGGCAGCGAGGAGTTGGCCATCGTCTGGAAGCTGCGCCGGGTGCTGCACGCGCTCGACTCGCAGCAGGCGATCGAGCTGCTCCTGGACAAGATGAAGCAGACCAAGAGCAACGCCGAGTTCCTGATGCAGATCGCCAAGACCACCCCCGGCTCCAACGACTGACCGTAGCCGGACGGTTGTCGCCCACCGAACCCCGGACCGCGCGAGCGGTCCGGGGTTCGGTGCGTCCGCTCGGCTTTGTTCCAGAGTTGGGACATCATGAGGCTTTTTGATCATCTTGTCCGTTTTACTCTGGACCGTATGGCCGAGCACAAGAGGGTCCTGACCCGCCGCCGCAAGATCCTGCGGGCGGCCGCCTGCGCGTTCGCCGCGCTCGTCGTCCTCGGCGCCGGAGCGGCCGGGTACGCGTACGTCGAACTCAACGGCAACATCAAGAGCGTCGACATCAACGCCCGCCTCGGCGACGCCCGCCCGCCGGCCGCCACCGACGGCTCGTTCAACGTCCTGGTGCTGGGCTCCGACTCGCGCAACGGCGAGAACGGCGACCTGGCCGGCGGCGACACCGGCGACACCGCCCGCTCGGATACCGCGATGGTGCTGCACGTCAACCAGGACCACTCGCACGCCGAGGTCGTCTCGATCCCGCGCGACACCCTGGTCACCCGGCCCGACTGCACCGACGCCGCGGGCAAGGCGGTGGCCGGCGCCAAGCGCGCGATGTACAACAGCGCCTTCGAGGCCGGCGGCGCGGCCTGCGCGGTCAAGACCACCGAGCAGCTCACCGGGCTGCGGATGGACCACTACGTGCAGATCGACTTCGCCGGCTTCGCCCGCGTCGTGGACGCGATAGGCGGGGCCACCGTGAGCACCGCGGTGGCCATCCACGACAAGGACAGCGGGCTCGACCTGCCACCGGGCGAGCACCACCTGGACGGGCAGCAGTCGCTGGCCTTCGTCCGCACCCGGCACGGCGTCGGCGACGGCAGCGACCTCGGCCGGATCGAACTCCAGAAGCAGATGGTGAAGTCGCTGCTCCAGCAGGCCGGCGGGATCGGGCTGTTCTCCAACCCGGTCAAGCTCTGGTCGATCGGCGACACCATGACCCGCAGCATCACCACCGACTCCGCGCTGGGTTCGGTGAACGCCCTGGTGGGGCTCGTCCAGGAGCTCAAGGGGATCGGGCCGGACCAGCTCGGCATGGTGACCCTGCCGGTGATGACCGCCCCCGGCGACCCCAACCGGGTGGTCGAGCAGCAGCCGCAGGCGGACCAGCTCTGGGCGGCCCTCAAGGCCGACCAGCCGGTCCCGCAGGAGATCGTCTCGGCGCAGCCCGAGAACCCCGCCCAGGCCGCCCCCACGGCCGCCCCCACGGCCCCGGCGAAGGCTCCCGCCAGGCGCTGAGCAGCGCCCGGAATATCCCGGAACACGACCCGGTTTGGGAAGATGCGGCCGGTCCTGGCAGACTGGTCCGTCGGTCCCGGTTCACGTGCGGCGCTCCAGCCGCCGACCCGGTGCCCTCCCGAAACCTAGGAGAACCCCTTGAAGCCCAACGTTCACCCCGAGTACGTGGTCACCCGTGTGACCTGCACCTGCGGCGCCGAGTTCACGACCCGCTCGACCGAGACCAGTGGCGAGATCCGCGCCGAGGTCTGCTCGCAGTGCCACCCGTTCTACACCGGCAAGCAGAAGATCCTCGACACCGGTGGCCGCGTGGCCCGCTTCGAGGCCCGCTTCGGCAAGCAGCACAGCGCGAAGGCCTAGCGCTCCCACGGCGCCGGTTCCCGGTGCCCCCGTACTCGTTCCGGGGGCGCTGGGGGCCGGCGCCGTTCGCATCCCCCAGCACCCCCTCCAGCGGTTCGCACGACCGGCCGGTCCTCACCGGCTTCCAACGGTTCTCACGGGAAGAAGGCCCACTCCATGTTCGAGGCAGTCGAAGAGCTCCTCGTCGAGCACGCCGACCTCGAGAAGAGGCTGGCCGACCCGTCCGTCCACGCCGACCAGGCCAACGCTCGCAAGCTGGCCAAGCGGTACGCCGAGCTGACCCCGATCACCCGGGTCTACCGGCAGTGGCGACAGGCCGGCGAGGACATCGAGGCCGCGCGCGAACTCGCCGCCGAGGAGCCGGAGTTCCTCGCCGAGGTGAAGGAGGGCGAGCAGCGCCGCGAGGGGCTGACCGAGGAGCTGCGGCTGCTGCTCGTGCCGCGCGACCCGAGCGACGACAAGGACGTCATCCTGGAGATCAAGGCGGGTGAGGGCGGCGAGGAGTCCGCGCTGTTCGCCGGCGACCTGCTCCGGATGTACCTGCGCTTCGCCGAGCGGATCGGCTGGAAGACCGAGATCATCGACGCCAACGAGTCCGACCTCGGCGGCTACAAGGACGTCTCGGTGGCCGTGAAGACCAAGGGCAACGCCGAGCCCGGGCAGGGCGTCTGGGCCCGGCTGAAGTACGAGGGCGGCGTGCACCGCGTGCAGCGCGTCCCCGCCACCGAGTCCCAGGGCCGCATCCACACCTCCGCGGCGGGCGTGCTGGTCACCCCCGAGGCGGAGGAGGTCGAGGTCGAGATCGTCGCCAACGACCTGCGGATCGACGTCTACCGCTCGTCCGGCCCCGGCGGCCAGTCGGTCAACACCACCGACTCCGCGGTCCGGATCACCCACCTGCCGACCGGTATCGTGGCGTCCTGCCAGAACGAGAAGAGCCAGCTGCAGAACAAGGAGCAGGCGATGCGCATCCTGCGGTCGCGCCTGTTGGCCGCCGCGCAGGAGGAGGCCGAGCGCGAGGCCTCGGACGCGCGTCGCAGCCAGGTCCGTACGGTGGACCGCTCCGAGCGGATCCGGACGTACAACTACCCGGAGAACCGCATCTCGGACCACCGCACGGGGTTCAAGTCGTACAACCTGGACCAGGTCCTGGACGGCGAACTGAACGCGGTGATCCAGTCCTGCGTCGACGCGGACGCGGCGGCCAAGCTCGCCTCGGCCCAACAGAACTGAGACCGGCGCGCCCAGCCCGAGCGACGGCGCGAGCCGGAGCGCAGAAACAAGAGGTCGTACGGATGAACCTGCTGCTCGCCGAGGTGGCCCAGGCCACCCAGCGGTTGGCCGCGGCCGGCGTGCCGTCGCCGCGCTTCGACGCGGAGGAACTCGCCGCCTACGTCCACAACGTCAAGCGCAGCCAGCTGCACTCGGTGAAGGACGCCGACTTCGACGCCCGCTACTGGGAGGCCGTCTCCCGCCGCGAGGCGCGCGAACCGCTCCAGCACATCACCGGGCGGGCGTTCTTCCGCTACCTCGAACTGGAGGTCGGCCCCGGGGTGTTCGTGCCCCGGCCGGAGACCGAGACGGTCGTCGAGTGGGCCATAGACGCCGTCCGCGACATGGACGTGGCCGAGCCGCTGGTCGTCGACCTGTGCTCCGGCTCCGGCGCCATCGCGCTCGCCCTGGCCCAGGAGCTGCCGCGCTCGACCGTGCACGCCTTCGAACTCGACGAGGGCGCGCTGCAGTACACCCGGCGCAACATCGAGGCCAGCCCCGACCGCGCCCGGGTCACCCTGCACGCCGGTGACGCCACCCGGGCCTTCGCCGACGACCGTTCCTGGGACGGCCGCTTCGACCTGGTGATCTCCAACCCGCCGTACATCCCGCTCACCGAGTGGGAGTACGTCGCCCCGGAGGCCCGCGACCACGACCCGCAGATGTCGCTGTTCTCCGGCGAGGACGGCCTGGACACCATCCGCGGCATCGAGCGGGTGGCCGCCCGGCTGCTGCGCCCCGGCGGCGCGGTGGTGATCGAGCACGCCGACCAGCAGGGCGGGCAGGTCCCGTGGATCTTCAACGAGGAACGCGGCTGGACGGACACCGCCGACCACCGCGACCTGAACAACCGACCGCGCTTCACGACAGCCCGCAGGGCGTCGTTGTGAGCGGTCGAGTGCCGTACGCCCACCCGAGGGGCGTCGTCGTGACCGGCCGGGCCGCGGTACCGCCGCTCGCCCGGCCGCGCCGTGAAGACCGTGCTGTGAACGCTGTGATGAGCCATTCCGGAAGGGGACCGCACCGATGAGCCGCCGTTACGACTGTGCCGACGCCGGGGACCGCGCCACCGGCCTGCGCGAGGCCGCCTCGGCCATTCGCCGGGGCGAACTCGTCGTGCTGCCCACCGACACCCTGTACGGGGTCGGTGCGGACGCCTTCTCGCCGGAGGCCGTCGGCGACCTGCTGGCCGCCAAGGGCCGCGGCCGCAACATGCCCTCGCCCGTGCTGGTCGGCTCGCCGACCACCCTGCACGGCCTGGTCACCGACTTCTCCGAGCAGGCCTGGGAGCTGGTCGACGCGTTCTGGCCGGGCGGGCTCACCCTGGTCGCCAAGCACCAGCCCTCGCTGCGCTGGGACCTCGGCGAGACCCGCGGCACCGTCGCCGTCCGGATGCCGCTGCACCCGGTCGCCATCGAGCTGCTGAACGCCACCGGCCCGCTCGCCGTCTCCAGCGCCAACAAGACCGGCGGCCCGTCCCCGGCCACCTGCGACGAGGCGCAGGCGCAGCTCGGCGACGCCATCTCGGTCTACCTGGACGGCGGACAGGCGGACCACGCGACCGCCTCGTCCATCGTCGACGTCACGGGCAAGGTCCCGGTCCTGCTGCGGGCGGGCGCGATCAGCGTCGAGCAGCTGAGGGAGGTCGTCCCCGACCTGGAGGCCGGCAGTTGACGCCCATCGCCTCGCTCCATGCCGGGCCCGGCATAGCGCCGTACCTGAGCGTGGGTCCCAGGCCGCTGGACCACTTCCGGATCCTGTTCGTCTGCACCGGCAACATCTGCCGCTCGCCGATCGCCGAGCGGCTCACCCGGCGTGAGCTGGACACCCGGCTCAGCCCCCGGGTGGCCGGCCGGATCCTGGTGGAGAGCGCCGGCACCTGGGGCCACGTGGGCGCGCCGATGGAGGACCACGCCGCGACCGTCCTGGACGAGTACGGCGCCGACAGCGGCGGCTTCACCGGCCGCGAGCTGCTGGACGAGCACGTGGTCGAGGCCGACCTGGTGCTCACCGCGACCCTGGACCACCGCGCCCAGGTCATCTCGATGGGCCACGAGGCGGGACTGCGCACCTTCACCCTGAAGGAGTTCACCCGCCTGGTGCGGACGATAGACCCGGGCACCCTGCCCGACCCGCGCCGCGGCGCCGACGTCACCGAGCGCGCCCGCGCCCTGGTCCGGGCGGCCGCCGCGCTGCGCGGCTGGCTGCTCGCCGCCACCCCGGAGTCCGACGAACTGGACGACCCGTACGGGGCCCCGATCGGCATGTTCCGCAACTGCGGCGAGGAGATATTCCACGCGGTCGACCCGGTGGTCACCGCGCTCACCGGCGTGCCCGCGCTGCGCTGACCGCCCGCGCCGCGAGCGGCCCGGAGGCCCCCCGGCGGCCCGGGGACGGCCCGCGGCGGCCGAGCGCCGAATGGCCCCGCGCCGACGAGCCGCCCGGCCCGGCCGGTCCTACGCTGGAGGAACCCACCCTTCCCGGCCCCCATGCCGGGAGGCGCCCCCACGCCGCCCCGGAGCCCCGCCATGACCGTCACCGACGCCCCGACCGGCCCGACCGCGACCAGAGGGCGCCCGTGGGCCTCCGAGGCACTGCACCGGGCCGATCCGCAGGTGGCCGACCTGCTGGCGGCCGAGGCCGAGCGGCGGGCCGAGACGGTCCAGCTGCTGGCGGGGGAGAACCTGACCTCCCCGGCCGTCCTGGCGGCGCTGACCGGGCCGCTGATCGACAAGTACGCCGAGGGCTACCCGGGCCGCCGGCACCACACCGGCTGCGCCCTCGCGGACGCCGCCGAGCTGCTGGCGATCGACCGGGCCCGTGAGCTGTTCGCCGCCCCGCACGCCAACGTCCAGCCCCGGTCGGCGACTTCGGCGATGCTGGCGGCGTACGCGGCGCTGCTGCGGCCCGGCGACGGGGTGCTGGCGATGTCGCTGGAGCACGGCGGCCACCTCAGCTGCGGCTCGCGGGCGAACTTCTCCGGCCGCTGGTTCGCCTTCACCGGGTACGGGGTGCGCGAGGCCGACGGCCTGATCGACCTCGACCAGGTGCGCGACCTGGCCCGCGAGCACCGCCCGAAGGCGATCGTGGCGGGCTCGATCTCGCACCCCCGGCACCCGGACTGGGCCGCCTTCCGGGAGATCGCCGACGAGGTGGACGCCTACCTGATCGCCTCGGTCGCCCAGACCGCCGGCCTGGTCGCCGCCGGGGTGGCGCCCTCCCCGGTGCCGTACGCGGACGTCACCGTGGCGGCCACCCACAAGCTGCTGCGCGGCCCGCGCGGGGGCCTGCTGCTGTCCACCGCGGAGCTGGCCGAACGGATCGACCGGGCGGTGTTCCCGTTCAGCCAGGGCGGGGCGGCGATGAACGAGGTGGCCGGCAAGGCGGTGGCGCTGGCCGAGGCGGCGACGCCCGGCTACCGGGCGTACGCGCAGCGGACGGTGGACGGGGCGCGGGTGCTGGCGACAGGGCTCGCGGCGGCCGGGATGCGCCCGCTGACCGGCGGCACCGACACCCACCTGGTGACGGCGGACGTGAGCCCGCTGGGCGTCACCGGCGCGGAGGCCGAGCGGCGCTGCGCCGTGGCCGGACTGCTGCTCGGCAAGTGCGCGCTGCCCTACGACCCGGCGCCGGCGGCCGAGGCCTCCGGGATCAGGCTGGGCACCGGCACGGTGACCAGCCAGGGGATGGGCGAGGCGGAACTCGCCGAGCTCGCCGGGCTGATCGCCCAGGTGCTCGCCGGGGGCACGGGCGCGCGGGTGGCGAACCGGGTCCGGGAGCTGGCCCTGTCCTTCGCCGACCGGCGGTGAACAAGAGCGTCGTCGACGGATATTCGGATCTCCTACCCGGGAGAGCGAACCGCGATGCGTGCCTTGAGCGTCCGACTCAATAAGGTGTGGGGCGTGGCGACGCACCTCGAACCCCGGGAACGCAGGGGAGTACCTTCGGTACCTCCCCGTTGGACAGTGACGCAGGAGGCCGGTGGTGCGTGAGTATCTGCTGGTGCTGTTCTGCACCGCCGCCGTCACCTACCTGTTGACCGGCCCGGTCCGGAAGTTCGCCATCGCGGCGGGCGCCATGCCGCCGGTCCGCGCCCGGGACGTGCACCGCGAGCCGACACCGCGGCTCGGCGGGATCGCCATGTTCGGCGGGCTGTGCGCGGGCATCCTGGTCGCCTCCCAGCTGGACAACCTGAGCAAGGTGTTCTCCCAGGGCACCGACATCCGCGCGCTGCTGTCCGGCGCCGGGATCATGTGGCTGCTCGGGGTGCTCGACGACAAGTGGGGCGTGGACGCGCTGGTGAAGCTCGGCGGCCAGATGATCGCCGCCGGTGTGATGGTCTGGCAGGGCGTCACGGTGATCACCCTCCCGGTGCCCGGTGTCGGCGCGGTCGCGGTGAGCCCCACCCAGGGCATGGTCATCTCGGTCACCCTGGTCGTCGTCATGGTCAACGCGGTGAACTTCATCGACGGCCTGGACGGCCTGGCGGGCGGCATGGTCTGCATCGCCGCGATGGCGTTCTTCCTGTACAGCTACCGGCTCTGGTACGGCTACACGATCACCGACGCGGCGCCCGCGGTGCTGTTCAGCGTGCTGCTGATCGGCATGTGCCTGGGCTTCCTGGCGCACAACATGCACCCCGCGCGGATCTTCATGGGCGACTCCGGCTCGATGATGCTGGGCCTGATGCTGGCCGTGGCCGCGATCTCCATCACCGGTCGCGTCGACCCGGACCTGATCAGCAGCGAGACCGGTTCGCAGACCGCCACCGTGCACGCCCTGGTGCCGATCTACATCCCGCTGCTGCTGCCGCTGACGGTCATCGCGCTGCCGCTGGCGGACCTGCTGCTCGCGGTGGTGCGCCGCACCTGGGCCGGCCAGTCGCCGTTCGCCGCGGACAAGCGCCACCTGCACCACCGGCTGCTCCAGGTCGGGCACTCGCACAGCCGCGCGGTGCTGATCATGTACTTCTGGGCCGCGCTGATCGCCTTCGGCACGGTGGCCTTCTCGGTCACCAACACCGGCCGCACGGTGGTGCTGACGCTCGCCGGGCTCTGCCTGGTCGGCCTGGTGGTGCTGCTGACGCCGCAGTTCCGGCCGCGCGCGCCGAAGGCGGTGCAGGCCTTCGTGCCGCCGCGCTACCGGCGCCGTCCGTCCGCCCCCATGGCTGAACTGTCGGCAAAGGACAAGCAACTTCTTGGTGAAGCCGACCGGGGAGCCTCCGCGCTCGACGACCACGGCCGGGCCACCGGCCGTCGCTAGCAAGGCAGTTGATGTTCCGTCAAATAGCCTCACCCGTTCGGCCGCACCGTTGCGCCGTCGGTGTGACAGGTGCCACACATTCATGGTAAAGCTCTCATCAAATAGTTTGTGATACCGTTCACGAGTACCGAGAACACGCCGAAAGACCTGACAGGTGGAGGACTTCCGTCCCTGGTCGGTCTCCCTCGACGGGCCCGCCGCTCCAGCGGGCGGCCCGGGCGGCGGCCTCTCGGTCCGGTGTCACCCACCACCTTCTGTGCCCCGTCCCCCGTCACATCGACATGCCGCCGGAGCTGCCGACATGCCGTCCACCGACGCCCGGATCCTCCGAGGCGCCGCGATTCCCACTGCGGCCGCCGGGATCATCGCCATGGCGATCTCGTTCGCCGTCGCCGGTGGGAAGGGGCTGCTCGGCGCCCTCTTCGGCGCACTCCTGGTGATGGCCTTCTTCAGCTTCGGCCAGGTCGCGCTCGACCGGCTGACCAGGTCGAACCCGCACATCATGATGGCCGCGGCGCTGCTCGTGTACACCACACAGATCCTGCTGGTCGGCATCGTGCTGGCGGTCTTCAAGAACACCGGGCTCTTCAACCGGCAGGCCTTCGCCTTCACCCTGCTCGGCTGCGCGCTGATCTGGACGGGGTTCCAGGTGCGCGGTGCGCTGAAGGCCAAGACCTTCTACGTCGACCCCGACGCCTCCGAAAACAAGGGCGACAAGCCCTCCGACTCGGGGCGTCAACAGTGACGAGCCCTGGCTGTCCCCCCAACGAGGGGGGCGGTGTTTATGTCGCACTGACGGACTGCTATCGTCCGTCGCAACAACGGAGTACGGGAAGCGGCCAGGTCTGTCCGAACAGCGGACGGATCGCCCCCCGGATCCGCGCAGTCTTCGATGATCCCGCTGTGGTGCGGCGCACCGGCGCGCGGGATCCGCGAGAAACCCATCAAGTTCCAGTGCCGCTCCGTGGCCGCAGGCCACGCCGACACACCGAGGTTGCCGTAACCATGCGTCACGACGAAGGAGTCCGTGGTGAGTGCTGATCAGCTCACGTTCCTCGCCTCAGGCAGTTGCCACTTCGGGGACGCTGGCTGCGGCTTCCCGGCCCCGGGTCTGAACGAGTTCCAGTTCAAGCCGATCTTCTCGATCGGCAGTATCGAGTTCAACAAGCCGATGCTGCTGTCGGTCATCGTTGCGCTGCTGGTCGTCGTCTTCTTCTGGGCCGCCTTCGCCAAGCCGCGCCTGGTCCCCGGCAAGCTGCAGCTCGTCGGCGAGATCGGCTATGACTTCGTCAAGCGCTCCATCGTGCTGGAGACGATCGGCAAGAAGGGCGAGAAGTACGTCCCGATGCTCGTCTCGATGTTCTTCTTCATCTGGCTGATGAACATCATGTCGATCATCCCCTTCGCGCAGTTCCCCGTCTCGGCGGCGATCGCGTTCCCGGCCGGCCTCGCTGCGGTCGTGTGGATCACCTACATGACGCTGACCTTCAAGAAGCACGGCTTCGTCGGCGGTCTGAAGAACCTCTGCTGGCCCTCGGGCATCCCCGGCTGGGTCATGTTCATCCTGGTGCCGATCGAGTTCTTCTCGAACATCTTCGTGCGCCCCTTCACGCTCGCGGTCCGAGCCTTCGCGAACATGTTCGCCGGCCACCTGCTGATCGTGATGTTCTCCATCGCCTCCTGGTACCTGCTCAGCCCGACCCTGGGTGCGCTCTACGGCTCGGCCTCGTTCATCGTCGCCGTCGCGCTGACCGCCTTCGAGCTGCTGGTCCAGTTCCTGCAGGCCTACATCTTCGTGATGCTGGCCAGCAGCTACATCGCCGGTGCCCTCGAAGAGGCGCACTGAGCCAGGGGGCTTCGGCCCTCCCTGAACCAACCTCTCCGGATTGCCCGGTGGCCAATCACCACCGGTTCACCACCCCTGCAAAGGACAACGTCAATGAGCATCCTCGCTGAGGGCAACGTCTACGGTTCCGTCGCCTCCATCGGCTACGGCCTCGCCGCGATCGGCCCCGGCATCGGCGTCGGTCTGATCTTCGGCAACGGTGTCCAGGCCATGGCCCGTCAGCCCGAGGCTGCCGGCCTGATCCGCTCCAACATGTTCATCGGCTTCGCGCTGACCGAGGCGCTCGCCCTCATCGGCATCGTCATGCCGTTCGTCTTCGGCAACAAGTAATCCTGCCGCAGACCCATTCGAGGAAGGTCCAGATATGAGCATCGCGGTTACGCTCGCGGCCGAGGAGAAGATGAACCCTCTCCTCCCCGCGTGGCCCGAGATCATCATCGGCCTGCTCTGCTTCTTCATCGTCTTCGGTCTCCTCGGCAAGAAGCTCCTCCCCAGCATCGAGAAGGTGCTGTCGGAGCGTCGGGACGCCATCGAGGGCGGCATGGAGCGCGCCGAGGCCGCTCAGGCGGAGGCCCAGGCCCTGCTTGAGCAGTACCGCGCCGAGCTCGCCGAGGCGCGTCACGAGGCTGCCCGCATCGTCGAGCAGGCTCGCGAGCAGGGCGCTGCCCAGCTCACCGAGATGCGCGAGGAGGGCCAGCGTCAGCGCGAGGCCATCGTCGCCGCCGGCCACGCGCAGATCGAGGCCGACAAGAAGCAGGCGACTGCCGTCCTGCGCCAGGACGTGGGTTCGCTGGCCTCCCAGCTGGCTTCCCGCATCGTGGGCGAGTCCCTCGAGGACAGCGCTCGGCAGAGCGGCGTGATCGACCGCTTCCTGGACGAGCTGGAGGCCAAGGCCGCCGTTGCTCAGGGTGCGGCCAAGTGATCGGCGCCAGCCGCGAGGCCCTCGCCGCCGGCCGGCAGAACCTGGAGAGCCTGACCGACTCCACCTCGGTGGACGCGGCCAAGCTCGCCGAGGAGCTCACCGCCGTCACGGCCGTGCTGGACCGTGAGGTGTCGCTGCGCCGTGTCCTGACCGACCCGTCCCGGTCGGGTCAGGACAAGGCCCAGCTGGTCTCCTCGCTGCTGACCGGTCAGGTCTCCGGCGAGACCGTCGACCTCGTCTCCGGTCTGGTCCGCTCCCGCTGGTCGGGCTCGCGCGACCTGGTGGACGGGACCGAGGAGCTGGCCGCGTACGCCGAGGTCATCGCGGCGGACAGGGCAGGCGCCCTGGACGACGTCGAGGACGAGCTGTTCCGGTTCAGCCGGGTGGTGGGCGGCTCGCACGAGCTGCGCGCCGCGCTGACCGAGCCGAAGGCCGGCATCGCCGCGAAGGCCGCGCTGATCAAGAAGCTGCTCGGCGGCCGCGCCCACCCGGGCACCGTCCGGCTGGTCACGGCCATCGTCAACGCGCCGCGTGGCCGTAGCCTGGAGCAGGGCCTGGAGTCCTACTCGAAGCTCGCCGCCGCGCGCCGCGGCCGCGTGGTGGCCCTGGTCACCACCGCGGTGCCGCTGTCGGACACCCAGAAGGAGCGCCTGTCCGGTGCTCTGGGCCGGATGTACGGCCGCCAGGTCCACCTGAACATCGACGTCGACCCCGAGGTCGTCGGCGGTGTCCGGGTGCAGGTCGGCGACGAGATCATCGACGGCACCGTGTCGAGCCGCCTCGAAGGCGCTCGCCAGTCGCTCGAAGGCTGAGCACACCGAAGCAGCAGCACATCCGACCCTCGGTCGGGAAACCGG
This sequence comes from Kitasatospora sp. NPDC087271, assembly GCF_044744605.1. NCBI lineage: Bacteria > Bacillati > Actinomycetota > Actinomycetes > Kitasatosporales > Streptomycetaceae > Kitasatospora > Kitasatospora sp. NPDC087271. Next base: position 122,653 of record NZ_JBIUYQ010000010.1, on the reverse strand, counting down.
CTCCCCAAGGAGCCGGCACATCGGACGGCCGGTTCGGCAGACCCGGCCGAGAGTCGAATACTTGCGGCCCTCAATGGCGGGCCGAGGATCGCAAACTAGGAGAGCAGGGAAGCCTGATGGCGGAGCTTACGATCCGTCCGGAGGAGATCCGGGACGCGCTGGCCGACTTTGTCCAGTCGTACCAGCCGGACGCCGCTTCTGTGGAAGAGGTCGGCACGGTCACTGACGCGGCGGACGGCATCGCGCATGTCGAGGGCCTGCCCTCGGTCATGGCGAACGAGCTGCTGAGGTTCGAGGACGGCACGCTCGGCCTCGCGCTGAACCTCGACACCCGCGAGATCGGTGTCGTCATCCTCGGTGAGTTCGGTGGCATCGAAGAGGGCCAGACCGTGCGCCGCACCGGCGAGGTCCTCTCGGTTCCGGTCGGCGACGGCTACCTCGGCCGCGTCGTGGACCCGCTGGGCAACCCGATCGACGGTCTGGGCGACATCGCCTCCAGCGGCCGCCGCGCCCTGGAGCTGCAGGCCCCCGGCGTCATGGCCCGCAAGTCGGTCAAGCAGCCGCTGCAGACCGGCATCAAGGCCATCGACTCGATGACCCCGATCGGCCGTGGCCAGCGTCAGCTGATCATCGGTGACCGCCAGACCGGCAAGACCGCGGTGGCCGTCGACACGATCATCAACCAGCGCGACAACTGGCGCTCGGGCGACCCGGAGAAGCAGGTCCGCTGCATCTACGTCGCCGTGGGCCAGAAGGGCTCCACCATCGCGTCCGTCCGCGGCGCCCTGGAGGAGGCCGGCGCGCTGGAGTACACCACCATCGTGGCTGCTCCCGCCTCCGACCCGGCCGGCTTCAAGTACCTCGCCCCGTACACCGGTTCGGCCATCGGCCAGGAGTGGATGTACGACGGCAAGCACGTCCTGATCATCTTCGACGACCTGTCGAAGCAGGCCGAGGCCTACCGCTCCGTGTCGCTGCTGCTGCGCCGTCCGCCGGGCCGCGAGGCCTACCCGGGCGACGTCTTCTACCTGCACTCCCGCCTGCTGGAGCGTTGCGCCAAGCTGAACGACGCCCTGGGCGGCGGCTCGATGACCGGTCTGCCGATCATCGAGACCAAGGCCAACGACGTCTCGGCGTACATCCCGACCAACGTCATCTCCATCACCGACGGCCAGTGCTTCCTGGAGTCCGACCTGTTCAACGCCGGCATCCGCCCGGCCGTGAACGTCGGTATCTCGGTCTCCCGCGTCGGTGGCTCCGCCCAGATCAAGGCCATGCGTTCGGTTGCCGGCCGTCTGCGTCTGGACCTCGCCCAGTACCGCGAGCTGGAGGCCTTCGCCGCCTTCGGTTCCGACCTGGACGCGGCCTCCAAGGCCCAGCTGGAGCGCGGTGCGCGCATGGTCGAGCTGCTGAAGCAGGGCCAGTACCAGCCGTTCCCGGTCGAGGAGCAGGTCGTCTCCATCTGGGCCGGCACCACCGGCAAGCTGGACGACGTCCCGGTCGCCGAGATCCGCCGCTTCGAGCGCGAGTTCCTGGACCACGTGCGCCTCCAGCACAAGGACCTGCTCGCGGGCATCGTCGAGACCGGTCTGCTCGCCGAGGGCACCGTCGACGCGCTGACCAGCGCCATCGACGCGTTCAAGCAGGGCTACCAGACCGCTGACGGCAAGCTGCTCTCCGAGCAGGCCTGAGTCCGGTAGCGAGGGAAAGGACGTAACGACCCATGGGAGCACAGCTTCGGGTCTACAAGCGCCGGATCCGCTCTGTCACCGCGACGAAGAAGATCACCAAGGCGATGGAGATGATCTCCGCGTCGCGCATCGTCAAGGCGCAGCGCGCGGTGGCCGCCTCCACTCCGTACGCCGATGAGCTCACCCGTGCGGTGACGGCGGTGGCCACCCGGTCCAACGCCAAGCACCCGCTCACCACCGAGAACCCGAGCGCCTCGCGCGCCGCCGTCCTGCTGATCACGGCGGACCGCGGCCTGGCGGGCGGTTACTCGACCAACGCCATCAAGGCCGCGCAGTCGCTCAGCGAGCGTCTGCGGGCCGAGGGCAAGGACGTGGTGACGTACATCGTCGGTCGCAAGGGCGTCTCGTACTACACGTTCCGCGGCTTCGAGATCGCGGAGTCGTGGACGGGCTTCTCGGACAAGCCGACCTACGGGGACGCGAAGACCGTGGCGGCCGACCTGATCGAGGCCTTCACGGCCGAGACGGGCGGCGTGGACGAGCTCCACCTGATCTCGACCAAGTTCGTGTCGATGCTGACGCAGAACGCGGTCGAGGCCCGGCTGCTGCCGCTGAAGCTGGACGAGGTCCAGCTCAGCGACGACCAGCCGGCCAAGGCGGAGATCTTCCCGCTGTACGACTTCGAGCCGTCGGCGGAGGGCGTGCTGGACGCGCTGCTGCCGCGGTACGTCGAGAGCCGGATCTACAACGCGCTGCTGCAGTCGGCCGCCTCCGAGCACGCCGCCCGCCGACGCGCGATGAAGAGCGCGACGGACAACGCCGGCGAGCTCATCAAGTCGCTCACGCGGCTTGCCAACTCGGCCCGTCAGGCCGAGATCACCCAGGAAATCAGCGAGATCGTCGGCGGTGCCAACGCCCTCGCCGACGCTAGCCGCGGGAGCGAATGAGAATGACCACCACTGTTGAGCCGACCACGGCGACGGGCCGCGTCGCGCGGGTCATCGGCCCGGTCGTCGACGTGGAGTTCCCCGTCGACGCTATTCCGAACATGTTCAACGCCCTGCACGTCGAGGCGGAGAACCCCGACGGCTCGGGCAAGAAGACCCTGACCCTCGAGGTCGCCCAGCACCTGGGCGACGGCATGGTCCGCGGCATCTCGATGCAGCCGACCGACGGTCTGGTCCGTGGCACCCAGGTCACCGACACCGGTGCCGCCATCTCGGTGCCCGTCGGCCAGATCACCAAGGGCAAGGTCTTCAACGCCCTCGGCGACGTGCTGAACGTGGACCAGAAGGAGTTCGACCAGCAGGTCGAGGTCCGCTGGCCGATCCACCGCAAGGCGCCGGAGTTCAAGGACCTCGAGTCCAAGACCGAGATGTTCGAGACCGGCATCAAGGTCATCGACCTCCTCACCCCGTACGTCCAGGGTGGCAAGATCGGTCTGTTCGGTGGTGCCGGTGTCGGCAAGACCGTTCTGATCCAGGAGATGATCTACCGCGTCGCCGAGAACTTCGGTGGTGTGTCGGTGTTCGCCGGCGTCGGCGAGCGCACCCGTGAGGGCAACGACCTCATCGACGAGATGGTCGACTCGGGCGTTCTGGACAAGACCGCGCTGGTCTTCGGCCAGATGGACGAGCCGCCGGGCACCCGTCTGCGCGTCGCGCTCTCCGCGCTGACCATGGCGGAGTACTTCCGTGACGTCGAGAAGCAGGACGTGCTCCTCTTCATCGACAACATCTTCCGGTTCACCCAGGCCGGTTCCGAGGTGTCGACCCTGCTCGGCCGCATGCCCTCCGCGGTGGGCTACCAGCCGAACCTGGCCGACGAGATGGGCCTCCTCCAGGAGCGCATCACCTCGACCCGCGGTCACTCGATCACCTCGATGCAGGCGATCTACGTCCCCGCGGACGACCTGACCGACCCGGCCCCGGCCACCACCTTCGCCCACCTGGACGCGACGACCGTTCTGTCGCGCCCGATCTCGGAGAAGGGCATCTACCCGGCCGTCGACCCGCTGGACTCCACGTCCCGCATCCTCGACCCGCGGTACATCGCGCAGACCCACTACGACACGGCCCTCCGTATCAAGGGGATCCTGCAGAAGTACAAGGACCTCCAGGACATCATCGCGATCCTCGGTATCGACGAGCTGTCCGAGGAGGACAAGGTCACGGTTCACCGTGCCCGTCGCATCGAGCGCTTCCTCTCGCAGAACACCTACGTGGCGAAGCAGTTCACCGGTGTCGAGGGTTCGACCGTGCCGCTGTCGGAGACCATCGAGGCCTTCAACGCGATCGCGGACGGCAAGTACGACTCCATCCCGGAGCAGGCCTTCTTCATGTGCGGTGGCATCGAGGACCTCGAGAAGAACGCCGCCGAGCTGGCGAAGAAGTAGTCGCGGCCGGTAGCAGCTGAGTGACCGTGAGGGGTGGCCCCGAGCCCGGGACCACCCCTCGCGTCGCATCGGCTGTGATTCCGGTCAAATCCGTGCCGCCGGTTTCATGCCGGAGGCGCGCGGCCGTTATTCTTACCGAAACTCCCGAGTAATCGGGGGTTGCATGAGCCTAGGAGCCCACGTTGGCTGAGCTGCACGTCGAGCTGGTCGCAGCCGACCGCAAGGTGTGGTCCGGTGCGGCCACCATCGTCGTCGCCCGTACGGCCTCCGGCGACACCGGCATCATGCCGGGTCACACCCCGGTGCTGAGCGTGCTGGAGACCGGTCCGGTCACCATTCGCACGGCGGACGGCGGCACCGTGATCGCCGCGGTGCACGGCGGCTTCATCTCCTTCGCCGACAACAAGCTGTCTCTGCTCGCGGAGATCGCCGAGCTGGCGGACGAGATCGACGTCGCCCGTGCCGAGCGCGCGCTGGAGAAGGCCAAGTCGGGCCTTGACGAGCACGCCGAGCGGCGCGCCGAGGTCCGCCTGTTCGCGGCGCGCGGCCTCAAGGCCCACGTCTGAGTGCGCCAAGACCCTGGTTCAGCGGGGTCGACCGACGGTCCCGGGGACGCGTGAGCGTGACCCCGGGACTGTCGTCGTAGTTGGTAGGTCAACGCGGTCGCTTGATACGACCGATACGGGGAACGCGGGTAGCGAGGAGGTAGGTGAGCATGGTCCTCGCGCTTGTGGTGTGTGCGGCGGTCGTGGCGCTGGGTGTGATCGGCCTGGTGGCGTTCGCGGTACGACGCCGCCTGATCCAGCGGGTCGGCGGCACGTTCGACTGCAGTTACCGACTCAAAATGCCCGCCGACGCCTCGACGCAGCCCGACCTCGACGAGAACGGCAAACCCACCTCGGCCCCGGTCCCCCAGACCGACGGCAAGGGGTGGGTTTTTGGTATCGGCCGCTACAGCGGTGACTCGATCGAGTGGTTCCGGGTCTTCTCGTACGCCCCGCGCCCGCGCAGGGTGCTGCCGCGCCGGGAGATCGAGGTGCTCGGCCGGCGCTACCCGGAGGGCCAGGAGGAGCTCGCCCTGCTCTCCGGCTCGGTGGTGCTGCGCTGCCTGCACAACGGGGAGCCGCTGGAGCTGGCGATGAGCGAGGACGCGCTCACCGGCTTCCTCGCCTGGCTGGAGGCCGCCCCACCCGGGCAGAGGGTCAACGTCGCGTAGCGGCGAGACCCTCGGGGTGGGGGTACCCCCGGCCGGAGGCTGGGGGAGGTCAACGTCGCGTAGCGGCGAGACCCTCGGGGTGGGGGTACCCCCGGCCGGAGGCTGGGGGAGGTCAATGTCGCGTAGCGGCGAGACCCTCGGGGACAACGCCGGGTAGGGCTGGTCCCGCTCGGGGTTAACGCCGCCTAACCCGTCCGGCTACGCTGGCCGCATGGTGAATCTGACGCGCATCTACACCCGCACCGGCGACGACGGCACTACCGCGCTCGGCGACATGAGCCGGACCACCAAGACCGATCCCCGCCTGGTCGCGTACGCCGACACCAACGAGGCGAACGCGGCGATCGGCGTGGCCGTCGCCGCCGGATCGCTGCCCGAGGACATCGTCACGGTGCTCGTCCGGATCCAGAACGACCTGTTCGACGTCGGCGCGGACCTGTCCACGCCGGTGGTCGAGGACCCGAAGTACCCGCCGCTGCGGGTGCTGCCGTCGTACGTCGACCGGCTGGAGGGGGACTGCGACCACTACCTGGAGCAGTTGGAGAAGCTGCGCAGCTTCATCCTGCCCGGCGGTACGCCCGGCGCGGCCTACCTGCACCTGGCCTGCACGGTGGTGCGGCGGGCCGAGCGGGCCACCTGGGCGGCGATCGCGGAGTACGGGGACAGCGTCAACCCGCTGACCGCGAAGTACCTCAACCGGCTCTCCGACCTGCTGTTCATCCTGGCCCGGGCGGCCAACAAGGAGCGCGGCGACGTGCTCTGGGTGCCGGGCGAGAACCGCTAGCGGTCCCTCAGAACCGCCGGCAAGCCCCTCAGAGCCGCTTCTCCGGGACGCCGGCGACGGGCTGCTCGGCGATCGGGTCGTCCGCGTCCTGCTCGCCGGCCGGCGGCTGCTTCGGCCAGAGCGTGTAGCTGACGGCGATGACCACGTTGACCACGGCGGCGATGCCCAGCTTGAGGTACCACTGGAGGAAGGTGCCGAAGTGCGCGGAGCCTCCCGACAGCGGCACCAGCAGGGTGATCAGGCTCAGTGTGATCGCGGCCGAGACCACCGTGCGGCGGCAGATCTGCCACTCGTACCGGGACCGCGCCAGGCCGTACTTCGGTGAGCGCGGCGGCTTGGGGCCGCCGGCGAAGCGGTACATGAAGTGCCGGTCGGCCCAGCGGACCAGGGAGGGCCCGTACCCGATCGAGAAGCCCGCGTAGCTCGCCGCGAGGGCGTGCGTCCAGCTCGCGGCGGCGCCGCCGCGCAGGTCGAGCACGGTGAGCACGTACAGGGTGAGGTCCACCACCGGCAGGCCGACCAGCAGGGCGGTGCTGGTGCGGCGCCACCGGAGCAGGTAGCGGGCGGTGAGACCGAGGCCGAGCAGGATCCAGAAGGAGATCTCGGCCGCGACGATGAGGGTGACGATCACGTTGTGCTCCCGGGCGGTCGGCGGTGCCTCCAGCCTGGCGCGCGGGCGTGGCCGCGTCGTCGTCGCCGGGTGCCGTCCCGGCCTGCACCTTTCGATGTACGGCGGCTCCTCCGGGGACCGGAGCCGGGCGGCGCCCGGGGATGGTGAGATGGAGGTGTGCTGAGACCGACCCTCACCCCGCGCCAGGAGGACCGGGGGATCGCCCTGCTCGGTCTGCTCGGCGGAGCGCTGCTGATCGCGCTCCAGGTCTACGACAACTCCTCGCGGATCCCGCGCGCGGCGGTGGTGCCGGCGCTGCTGGTCATGGCGGTGCTGGAGCTGTTCCGCCGGACCAGGCCGGTGCTCACCGCGACGCTGGGCGGGCTCGCCTTCGGGTACAGCATCTTCACCGGCGCCCTGCTGGCGACCAGCCTGATGTACACCGACCTGCTCTACGCGGCGGTGCTCTACGGGACCCCGAGGATGTCCCGGATCCTGCACCTGACCGGCACGGGTTCGGTGCTGGTGCTGTCCACCCTGGTGCTGATCTACAGCGACGCCTCGAACGCGGTGGCGGTGGTGGTGCTCACCGTCCTGATCTACCTGGCGCCGGTCTGGACCGGGGACGTGGTCCGCAAGCACCGCGACCGGGCGGTGAGCGAGCGGCTGCGGGCCGAACAGACCGCGCTGCTCTCGGAGATGGACCGGCGTGAGGCCGTCGTCGCCGAACGCGCGAGGATGGCAAGGGAGTTGCACGACGTGGTGGCCAACCACCTGTCGGCGATCGCGATCCACGCGACCGGCGCGCAGTCCGTCGCCCGGCGCCGTCGGCTGGCCGGGGACGACCCGCTGGTGGAGGTGCTGGCGGTGATCCGGGAGAGCAGCGTCCAGGGTTTGGCCGAAATGCGCCGCATGATCGGACTGTTGCGCGACAGCGGCGGGGGAGAGGCGGACGAGTCGTACGCGGCGCCCGACCTGGCCGCCGTGGACGCCCTGCTGGCCAAGGCCCGGGCGGCCGGCCAGGACGTCGGGCTGGACTTCGAACTCGCCGAGCGGGGCGAGCGCGGGGAGGTCCCGGTGCCGGTCCGGCTGGCCGCGTACCGGATCGTCCAGGAGTCGCTGACCAACGCGCTCAAGCACGCCGGGCCCGGACTGGTCAGCGTGCGGATGGAGTTCGGCCCCGAGGAACTGCGGATCGCCGTCGACAGCCCGTACCGGCACGGACCGGGCCGCGAACTGCCCGGCGCCCGGGCCGGGCTGGTCGGCATGGCGGAGCGGGCCGGGCTGCTCGGCGGCAGCTTCGAGGCGGGGCCGCGGAACGACTACTGGAGCGTGCGCGCGGTACTGCCGCGCGGGCGGGAGAGCGGGGCAGGGGCATGACGATCCGGGTGCTGGTGGCCGAGGACCAGGCGGCGGTACGGGCGGCGCTGGTGATGATCCTGCGGGCCGAGCCGGACATCGAGGTGGTCGGGCAGGCCGCCGACGGCGAGGAGGCCGTCCGGCTGGCACTGGAGCTGCGGCCCGACGTGGTGCTGATGGACGTGCAGATGCCCCGGCTGGACGGCGTCTCGGCGACCCGGCAGGTGGTCGCCGCCGGGGCCGGCCAGGTGCTCGTGCTGACCACCTTCGACCTGGACGAGTACGTCTACGGCGCGCTGCGGGCCGGCGCGGCCGGGTTCCTGCTCAAGGACCTGGAGGCGGACACCCTGGTCGAGGGCGTCCGGACGGTGGCGCGCGGGGACGGCATGCTGGCGCCCTCGGTGACCAGGCGGCTGATCGGCGCCTTCGCCCGGCCGGACCGGGCGGTCGGGCCGGAAGCCAGGGAGGCGGTGGCCGGACTGACCCCGCGTGAGCGGGAGGTGCTGGCCTGCATCGGGGCCGGGCTGTCCAACGGGGAGATCGCGGCCCGGCTGGAGATGGCGGAGGCGACCACCAAGACGCACGTCAGCCGGATCCTGGCGAAGCTGCGGCTGCGCAACCGGGTGCAGGCGGCGATCCTGGCGCAGGACCTCGGGCTGACCGTCTGAGCGTCTGACGGTCCGGTCGGCCGGTCCGGTCAGATGGTCCGGTCGGCCGGTTCGATCGGCTGGTCACGGCGGGTCTGGGTCGCCCGACCAGGTCGGGCGCAGATCACACTCCCGATTGACACCACGGGGCCGGATTGGGCATTAGAGTCCCGGCAACGAGCGACGCGGCTCTCCGGCGGTGACCCCTGCCCTGAGCCGCCTTCAGGGCCCGCCCCAGGGCGGCGACGGCATCGGGAGACCCAGCCATGAGCAATGCGTCCAGCAAGCAGATCGCCGTGATCGGTGCCGGCCTGATGGGCGCCGGCATCGCCCAGGTGTCCGCGCAGGCCGGCCACCCGGTGGTGCTGCGGGACGTCACGGAGGAGGCCCTGCAGCGCGGTCTCGCGGGCATCCGCGCCTCCTACGCGAAGTTCGTCGCCAAGGGCCGGCTGAGCGCCGAGGACGCCGAGGCCGCGCTGGGCCGGATCACCACCACCACCGACCTGGGCGCCGTCGCCGAGGCCGACATCGTGGTCGAGGCCGTGTTCGAGCAGTTCGAGGTCAAGGAGGGCGTCTTCCGGGAGCTCGACAAGCTCGCCAAGGACGGCGCGGTGCTGGCCTCCAACACCTCCGCCATCCCGATCACCCGGATCGCCGCCGCCACCCGGCGCCCCGAGTCGGTCGTCGGCGTGCACTTCTTCTCGCCGGTGCCGCTGATGAAGCTCGTCGAGCTGGTCCGCGGCTACAAGACCAGCGACGAGACCCTGGCCGCCGCCCGCGCCTTCGCCGAGGGCGTCGGCAAGGACGTCGTGGTGGTCAACCGGGACGTGGCCGGCTTCGTCACCACCCGCCTGATCACCGCGCTGGTCGTCGAGGCCGCCAAGCTGTACGAGTCGGGCGTCGCCACCGCCGAGGACATCGACACCGCCTGCCGCCTCGGCTTCGGCCACCCGATGGGCCCGCTGGAGACCGCCGACCTGACCGGCGTGGACATCCTGCTGCACGCCGCCCGCAACATCTACGACGAGACCCAGGACGAGAAGTTCGCCGCCCCGGAGATCATGGCGCGCATGGTCACCGCCGGCGACCTCGGCCGCAAGAGCGGCCGCGGCTTCTACCCGTACGAGGGCAAGTGAGCCCCCGCCGGAACGGGTGAACGACGACGCCCGGCGACCGGGCGGGCCGTGCGGCGGAACACCGTACGGCCCGCCCGCTCGGGGGCGGGTGAGTTTCCTCACGCCAGGTGCCGCAGACGGGTGATTTGGGCGGTAATCGAGCGTAGGTGTGGAGACTGACTGCGTATATTCCCTCGGACGAGTGAAGTTGCTTCAGATCTGGCCGGAACCAGCAACCTGCGCTGCTGGTTCGCCGTCAGAAGAGGGAGACCCGGCCCAGCACGACGAGGCTGCGACCGGACCCGGGCGAGGGGCCACGGCCCGCCCGGATGGACACCCCCACCCCCCGCCCCGGCACGGCCGGGTCGGACCACCCCCGTACCGGACCGGTCAGGCGAAGGAGGAGAGCATGCGCATCACCGGCGACCACAGGGCGCTGGCCATCGAAGGCCGCCTCGACGTGCGCACCGCCGCCGATGCGCGCGCCCGGCTGCACCAGGCCGTGGACGGCGGCCTCGGCGACCTCGTGCTCGACCTCGCCCGGCTGGAGTTCTGGGACGCCACCGGCCTCGGCGTGATCATGGGCACCCACCGCAGGGCCGGCCGGATCGGCCGGCGGCTGGTGCTGCGCTCCGTCCCGGCCCAGCTCCAGCGGCTGCTGGTGGCCACCAAGCTGCACCGCATCCTGGCCGTGGACGGCGTCACCGAGGCCCACGGGATCGCCCTCTAGGGCCTGGCCGCTCCTGCCCCCGTCCGGTCCCGGCGCTCGTTCGGTCCCTGCCTTCGTTCGGTCCCCGCCCGCTCTTCGTCCGGCTCCGACCTGGCTCTGATCGGCCGTCGCCCGGGCCCTGAGCTGGCTCTGATCAGCCGTCGTCCGGCCCCCGACCGGGCCGCCCCTGCGCGGGCGGGCCCGGATGTGCAAGAGTCTGCCCGTCAGATGACGGCCGCCCCAGCCAGCTGCCCCCAGCCCGCGCGCGGCCGCGACCGAGACGTCAGCCGGCCGGCGCGGGACGCCGGCGGCCGAGCAGGATGCGGAGCAGAACGTGGCACAGCCAACCGGGGAGTTCCGGCAGGAGGCCGCCCGCACCCGAGGCGGCGAACTCGTCTCCGGCGCCCTGCTGGTCGGCGTCGGCGCCCCGGACGGCTCCGAGGTCAGGCCCTGCCCCGAGGAGTGGCGGCCCCGCCCGCGCCGGATCGAGCGCAGCGAGCCCGCCCGGGGCCCGGTCGGCGGGGTCGGCCGCGCGGTCGGCCCGCTCGCCCTCGGTGCCGGGCCCGCCGACCTGCCGCTGCTCGACCGCGAGGCCGACGTCGCCGAACTCCTCGGCCTGCTCGCCGAGGGCCGCTCGATACGCCTGGTCGGCCAGGCCGGCTCGGGCCGCAGCGCGCTGCTGTCGGCCGTCGCCGAGGCCGCCGCCGACCTCGCCCCCGGTGGCGTCGTCCAGCTCTGCGGGCACCGCCGCACCGCCGCCGACCTGCTCCAGGACCTCTTCGCGGCCACCCACCACGCCCCCGGCTACCGGCCCGACCCGGGCCAGCTGGCCGTGCACCTCGCCGAGGTCGGCGCGATCGTGGTCGTCGACGGCGCGGAGCAGTCCGGCGCCGAGCTGGAGGACCTGCTCGCCCTCGCCCCGGGCTGCGCCTTCCTGATCTCCGCCGCCCCCGGGAGCCCGGCGCCGCCACCCGGCTCCCGCTTGCAGGACCACCTGGTCGCCGGTCTCTCCCGCTCCGCCTGCCTCGCCCTCGCCGCCCGCCAGGCCGGGCGGCCGCTGGACGTCGAGGAGAAGGCCTGGGCGGTCGACCTCTGGTTCGAGTCCGAGGGACTGCCGCTGCGCTTCGTCCAGGCCGCCGCGCTGCTGCGCCAGCGGGACGTGGCGGTGGACGCGCTGGTCGCCGCCGAGGAGGACCGGATGGGGGTCTTCGGCGCGGTCGAGGAGCCCGTCCACGACCCCGATCCGGCCGTCCGTGAGAACGCGCTGCGCCGCACCGTCCCGCTGCCGTCCGTCGCCGAGACCGCCTCACCCGCCGTCCGGCTCGCGGAGGGGCTGAGCGAGCCCGCCCAGGCCGTCCTGAGGCTCGCCGTCGCGCTCGGCGGCGAGTGTCCCACCGCGCCGCACCTGCCCGCGCTGATCGACGTCGGCCAGGGCGAGAGCGCCCTCGCCGAACTCGCCGACGCCGGGCTGGCGGTGTCCATCGGCGGGCACCACCGGCTGACCGCCGGGGTGCTGGACCTGCTCGCCCCGCACTGGCCGGCCCGCGGCTGCCTGGACGGCGCAGCCCAGCACTTCGCCTGGTGGGTCGGGCACAGCTCGGTGTCGCTGGAACAGGTCGCGGCCGAGGCGGAGGTGGTGGTCGGCGTGCTGGTCGCGGACCGGGCGGCCGGCCGGCACGACGCCGTCGTGCGCCTGGCCCGGGCGGCCGCGCCCGCGCTGGCGCTGGCGCTGCGCTGGGGCGCCTGGGAGAGGGTCCTGGAGCTGGGGCTGGAGGCGGCCCGCCGGACGGGCTCCGGCACCGACCAGGCCTGGTTCCACCACGAGGCGGGCGTGCACGCGTTCTGCGTCCGGGAGCCGTCCCGGGCGATGGCCGAGCTGGAGACGGCGCTCACCCTGCGGTCCGCCGCCGGCGAGCAGCGCGGCGTCGCGGCAGCCGGCCGGATGCTGGACCTGCTGCGCGCCGACGGGCGGCAGCTGCCGCCCGCGGCGTCCCCCGGGCCGGCGCCCGTGCGGCGGCCTGTCATCCGCGCGATAGCCAAGGTGCCGTCCAGCCTGCGCTCCGGGACCAGGCGTCGGGTGATCGCCGCGTCGGCGGCCGTCCTCGCGCTCGGGGCGCTCGGGACGGCGGTGGCGATGAGCGCCACCGGTCCGGAGCAGCACCCGGGCAACGACCCGCACACCCGGCTCGACGACCCCGACGGCGGGCAGGGCGGGCCGCTCCCGTCCCCGCACGTCGGTGGCCCGACCGCCGGCGCCGGTGCCACCGGTACGGGGGCGCCGGGCACGGGGGCGCCGGGGACGGACGCGGGGGGCGGTGCGGCGGCGGGCGGGACCAGCCCGGAACCGTCGGCGAGCGGTGGCGCCTCGCACTCGCCGAGCGCGTCGAAGAAGCCGAGCCGTGGGCCGAGCGAGACCGCGGGGGCCACCGAGCAGTCGCAGCAGTCGCAGCCGCCCGCACCGGGACAGTCGCAGCCGCCGGCCCAGCAGTCCGGCCCGCCGCAGGGTGGCAGCGGCGGCGGTAGTGGTGGCGGCACCGGCGGTGGCAGCGGTGGCGGTGGCAACTCCGGGGGCACTCAGCCCGGCGGAGGCGCCAGCACGCCGCCCCCGCCGAAGCCGTCGACCACGTCGCCCTCGGCGACCGCGACCACCCAGCCGCCCGCCACGGGCCCCGCGACCGGGACGTCCAGTCCTCCGCCGACGACGCCCTCGCCGTCCGCGAGCTGACCGGTCAGAACAGCTTGAGCTTGTCGTCGTCGATGCCGCGCAGCTCGTCGTAGTCCAGCACCACGCAGCCGATGCCCCGGTCGGTGGCCAGCACGCGGGCCTGGGGCTTGATCTCCTGGGCGGCGAAGATGCCCTTGACCGGGGCCAACAGCGGGTCCCGGTTGAGGAGTTCGAGGTAGCGGGTGAGCTGCTCGACGCCGTCGATCTCGCCGCGGCGCTTGATCTCGACGGCCACCGTGGCGCCGTCCGAGTCGCGACAGAGGATGTCGACCGGGCCGATCGCGGTGGGGTACTCGCGGCGGATCAGGGACCAGCCGGCGCCGAGCACCTCCATCCGGTCCGCGAGCAGCTCCTGGAGGTGCGCCTCGACGCCGTCCTTGATCAGGCCCGGGTCCACCCCGAGTTCGTGGGAGGAGTCGTGCAGCACCTCCTCCAGCGTGATGATGAGCTTCTCGCCGGCCTTGTTCTCCACCGTCCAGACCCCGTCCGCCTCCTTGAGCGCGCACGGTGGGGACATCCAGTTGAGCGGCTTGTAGGCGCGGTCGTCGGCGTGGATGCTGACGCTGCCGTCGGCCTTGACCAGGATGAGCCTGGTGGCGGAGGGCAGATGGGCGGAGAGCCGACCGGCATAGTCGACTGAGCAGCGGGCAATTACGAGACGCACGGTCGACCACGCTAGCCCACCGGGGCCAGTTGATGCGATTCCACGACGACCGGGTGAAGAAACCGGGAACCCCGCGAACATGGAGGCTCGGCAATTCCGCTCACCGCCCGTCGCGGTCTGGCGCCCACGTCCTGGGGTCGCTACCGTACGTGACGGCACGCGTGCGGGATCGCTGTCAACGGGGACGGAGACTTCAGATGAACGATCCGACGGGATCCGGCCAATGTGGTGCACCGCCGCGTATTTCCGAAGCAATCCACAGGAATGACCGGCCCGTCCCGCCGTTGACTGCCACGCTGTTCCGAGCGCGGTCGGTGTCCGGGACGTCACGTCCCGTGGTGCCGCCGCCTTCGCAGGGTGTCAAAAACGCCCGTTCCACGGCGTTCCGGACACCACGCGCGATCCGCCCACCCTCACTGTGAGCTTGGACTACGCACGACCACCCGGGCGCCGCGCGGGTGGACCGCGAGAGGAGAATCCATGTCGCTCGACGTCTCACCGGCCCTGCTGGAAAAGGCCGAGCGGGGCGAGGTCGACGAGCGGGAATTCGTCGACTGCGTCCGCGTCTCGCTGCCGTACGCCTGGGACCTGATCAGCTCGCTGGTCGCCCAGGCGAAGGTCGACGGTACCGACTTCGCCGACAACCAGGTACCGCCGCCCAGCGAGCAGGCCCGCGGCCAGCTCCTGCGGGCCCTCGCCAGCGACGCCATCCGGGGGGCCCTGCAGCGGCACTTCGGGGTGCGGCTGGCCTTCCAGAACTGTCACCGGGTGGCGGTCTTCCTGCCGTCGGACGCCAACGAGGCACGGCACGCACGCTTCACCTCGGTCCGGGAGCAGCTGCTCAACCAGTCCGAGGAACTGCGGGACTGCTGACCCGGCAGCACCGCCGATGCCGGGCCCTAGGTCCTGTCCGGCCGACCTTGCCGGGCCCGCGACGCCGGACATCCCGCCTGGACGCACGCCCGAATCGCCCAAGTACGCCCAGTACGAGGGCGATCCGGGCGCACGCCCAGCCGGGCGCCCAACGCCGCGGGCTGATCCGCCAAGATCGACCGGATAGGACCTAGCGGCCCGGAAGGTCGTCGGGCCGCCCCCGTCCCCCGGTGCGGGGGGAGGGGCGGCGGCCCGGACCGGGCCCGGCCGCTCCACCCCCGGGCTCACCCCAGCTGCGGCAGCACCTCGGAGCCGAGCCGGGCGATGTTGTGCAGGGTCGCCTCGCGGTCGCCGCTGCCCTCCGCGAGCAGCGCGAAGCGGCGGATGCCGGTCCGCTCGGCGGTGGCCAGCAGCCGGTCGGCGCACTGTCGCGGCGTGCCCACCGCGTGCAGGTCGCAGAGGAGTTCGGTGTACTCGCGCGGGTCGCGCATCTTGCGTTCCCGGCCGTCCACGGTGCGGTGGGCGCCGAGCCCGTACTCGAACCAGCCCGGCATGGCGTTCAGCAGGGTGGCGCGGGCCGCCGAGGTGCGGTCGTCGACCTGGGCCACCCCGGCCGCGACGTGCCGTCGGTTCACCCGGCGCAGCTGCTCCTCGCCGCGCCCGGCGGCCAGCCAGGCGCTGCGGTACAGCTCCAGCATGCGCAGCTTGTCGTCGTCGCCGGAGTGCATGCCGAGCAGCATCGGCAGGCCGCGTTCGGCGGCCAGCCGCACCCCGCTCGGAGAGGTGCACGCGACCACCATCGGCGGGCCGGCCACCGGCCGCCCGGACGGGTCGAGTTCCTCACCGACGCCCTCGCCGAGGCCCTCGACGTCCTGGCGCTGGCGCGGGAAGCGCACCGGACCGGACCGCTCGCCGAGACCGAGCCAGCTGCCCAGTCCGGACCGGCGCACCGGTTCGGTGGCGCGCGGCACCACCGCCACCTCGGGGAAGGCGAACTGCGGGCCGTCCGCGCCGACCCGGGAGCCGCGCAGCCAGCGCAGCAGCAGGTCCAGCCGCTCCGGGAAGCCGTTCTCGAAGGCGTCCACGCCGCCGCCGAACACGTCCAGGTCGATCCAGGGGCCGCCGCGGCCCACCCCGAGCGTGAAGCGCCCGTCCGAGGTGAGGTGCAGCAGCGCGGCCTGCTCGCCGAGCGCCACCGGGTGGGCGGTGGAGAGCACGCTGACCGCCGTGCCGACGCCGATCCGGCGGGTGCGGCCGAGCAGCAGCGCGGCCAGCGTGGCGGCGTTGGGGCAGACCCCGTACGGGACGAAGTGGTGCTCGGCCAGCCAGACGCTGTCCAGGCCCGCGCGTTCGGCCTCGACGGCGGCCCGGACGGTGCGGTCCAGCGCCTCGCGGTGGCTCTGCCCGGGGAACTGCGCGGACAGCAGGAACGCGCCGACCCGCACCGGCGCGGTGTCCGGCGGGAGCGCGCCCGCCCGCTGCGGCACGGGCAGCGGCTCGCCCGCCGCGGCCGTGACCGGGAGGGGCGAGGTCAGCACCGGCCCGGGGGCGGGCGGCCGGACTCCGACGGGCCGACGGGTCTCGGCACGGGCGCTGGTCTTGGTCATGGTGGGGCCTCCTCGGGTGCGCGCAGGGTCTGCGGGCCCCGCCTGTTCCCCTTGTGGGTATCCGATGTCATGTGCCAATGGCACGCGGAAACCCGGATTTCGTCGAAGATCGGGTGGATCTCGGCAAAAACGCGGGAGCGTCGGACGATGCCGTGATAGTGGCCTGCCGGAGGGGCGGCCGGCCGTAGGCTGGAACGACCCGAAATCCCGGAAGAGAGGTAGTCCGACGTGTCGCCGCGCCGCAACCGGATCAAGAGCGCCGACCCGGGCGGGAGCGCCGAGCAGGCCTCCCCGCTCGGCGGATCGCTGCGCCGCACCGAGAGCCACCAGGGCGACGACTGGGTGGTCCAGACGGTCGCCGGGACGGCCGGGCGGCACTACCGGTGCCCGGGCTGCGACCAGGAGATCCCGCCCGGGATGGGCCACGTGGTGGCCTGGCCGATGCACGGCGCGGGCGTGGACGACCGGCGGCACTGGCACCGCGCCTGCTGGGGCGCGCGGGAGCGCCGGGCCTCCAACGTCCTGCGGGGCCGCGGCGCTCCGCGGTACTGAGCCGGTCAGGCGTCCCGGTTCTTGAGCACCAGCGCGCCGCCGAGCAGGGCGGCGAGCGTCCAGGCCAGGCAGATCACGAAGCCCGCCCACGGCCCGTACGGCTGGCCGTGCTGCTCGTACACCAGCAGCATCCGCGACCCCGCGTAGTCCGGGAAGTAGTGGGCCAGGGTCTTGACCTTCGGCACCGCCGAGAGGATCGGCGAGAGCAGGAAGAAGAACGGGACCAGTACGCCCAGTGCCAGCGTCTGGCTGTGCAGCATCGTGGTGACGCCGGCCGAGAACAGGCAGAGCATCGTCAGGTACAGCGCGGCGCCGAACACCGCGCGCAGCACGTGCGGTTGGTCGAGGCTGGTGGAGTGCGAGCCGAGCAGCGCCTGGCCGGTGAAGAAGGTGACGAAGGCCGTCACCACCGAGACCGCCAGGGCCATCGTGCCGAGCACCACCGCCTTGCCGGTGAGCAGGGTGCCGCGCTGCGGGACGGCGGCCAGGGTGACCCGGATCATGCCGGTGCTGTACTCGTTGCCGATGGCCAGCACGCCGAACACGATGATGGCGAGCTCGCCGAGCATGATGCCGGAGAAGGCCGTGCCGGTGGCGTCGAAGACGGACTGGTCGCCCCGCCGGAACTCGCCGAAGTTGCTGTTGGTGAGCAGGGACAGCAGCGCGCCGATGCCGACGGTGACGACGAAGGTCAGCGCGAGCGTCCAGATCGTCGAGCGGACGCTGCGGATCTTCGTCCACTCGGAGCGCAGGATCGCCGGGAAGGACGTCATCTCAGTTCTCCTCCTGCCGGGCCGCCGCGGTCCGCGGGGCGCCGTCCGCCTTCCAGCCGGCGCCCCAGACGCCGGGTGCGCCGGCCGCGTCCCGGCCCGGGCCGTCGCCCGCGTGGTACTCCACCGAGTCGGCCGTCATCTGCATGAACGCCTCCTCCAACGAGGCCTGTTGCGGGCTGAGTTCGTGCAGGACGACGCCGTGGGCCGAGGCCAGGTCGCCGAGCCGGGCGAGATCGCCGTCGACCACCTCGTAGGAGCCGCCGGGCCCGGGTTCGGACCGGAGACCGGCGCCGGACAGGGCGTCGAGCAGGCGCTCGGGGTGCGGGGTGCGAAGCCGGACGGCGGAGCGGGAGTTGCGCCGGATGAACTCCGGCATCGGCAGGTCGGCGAGCAGCCGGCCCTTGCCGATGACCACCAGGTGGTCGGCGGTGACGGCCATCTCGCTCATCAGGTGGGAGGAGACGAAGACGGTCCGGCCCTCGGTGGCGAGCCGCTTCATCAGGTTGCGGATCCAGAGGATGCCCTCCGGGTCCAGTCCGTTGACCGGCTCGTCGAACATGACGATCTCCGGGTCGCCGAGCAGTGCGGAGGCGATGCCCAGGCGCTGGCCCATGCCGAGCGAGAAGCCGCGGGCCCGCTTGCGGGCGACCGGGGCGAGGCCCACCAGGTTGAGCACCTCGTCCACCCGGCGGGTCGGGATGCGGTTGCTCTGGGCGAGCCAGAGCAGGTGGTCGCGGGCGGTGCGGCCGGGGTGGACGGCCTTGGCCTCCAGCAGCGCGCCGATGTACTTGAGCGGTTCGCTGAGCTGCCCGTAGCGCTTGCCGTCGATGGTGACCCGGCCGCTGGTGGGGCGGTCGAGGTCGAGGATCATGCGCATCGTGGTGGACTTGCCCGCGCCGTTGGGGCCGAGGAAGCCGGTGACCACGCCCTGGGGGACCTGGAAGCTGAGCCGGTCCACCGCGAGGGTCCTGCCGTAACGTTTTGTCAGGTCGTGCAACTCGATCATTCGCGCTCCCTTACTTTTGGTAAGGCTAGGACAAAGCGGATATCGCGGCCCGCTGAGTGGGCCCGCCGGGCGTGCCGGAATACGGTGGGCCCATGACCCAGCCCCCCTCCGCAGTGTCGGTCCGCGAGAGCGGCACCGGAACACCCCTCGTGCTGCTGCACGCCTTTCCGTTGAACGCCTCGATGTGGTCCGCCCAACTGGACGCGCTGCCCGGTCTGACCGGCGACGAGGCCCGGGTGCTCGCCCCGGACCAGCGCGGCTTCGGCGGCACCGAGCTGGGGGCCGACGAACCCTCGCTGGACCTGGTCGCCGACGACCTCGCCCTGCTGCTGGACGCGGCCGGGATCGAGCGCGCGGTGGTCGGCGGGCTCTCCATGGGCGGCTACGTGGCGCTGGCCTTCGCCCGCCGCCACCCGGACCGGTTGGCCGGACTGCTGCTGGCCAGCACCCGTGCCACGGCCGACACCGACGCCGTCCGGGCCAACCGGGAGCGGATCGCGGCCGCCGTCACCGCCCGGGGCAGCGTCCAGCTACTGCTCGACGAGGAGGTCGCCGCCGGGCAGCTCGGGCCGGACTCGCTGCACCTGGTGGAGCGGGTGCGGTCGCTGGTCGCGGCCGCGTCGCCGGCCGCCGTCGCCTGGGCCCAGCGGGCCATGGCGGCCCGGCCGGACGCGCTGGACGTGCTGGCCGGGCTGCGGGTGCCCACCGCCGTCGTCGCGGGCGCGCAGGACGGCCTGGTGGCGCCGGAGGAGGCCGAACCGATGCTCCGGGCCCGGCCGGACGCCGAACTGACCGTCATTCCCGGGGCGGGCCATCTGAGCGCCCTGGAGGCACCGGAGGCGTTCAACACCGCCGTCCGCGACCTGCTGGCCCGGGTGACGGCGGGATGAGGGAGGAAGCGACCGGCTGGGACTTCTCGGCGCTGGAGGTGACCGGCCGGATGCCCGTGACCAACCGCGGCGAGGGCCTGGTCGAACTGACCCTGGAACCGCTCGGCGAGGACTACTGGCTGCGCCCCGGCGAGACCTTCATCGTCACCTCGTACGGCGACCACGGTTCCGGCCACCCGTTCGAGGTGCAGTACTGGCCGGACTCGGTGTCGGTCTGGTGCACCTCGTGGTTCGGCACCGTCTCCGACGACGAGGGCAACCAGCTCAGCAGCGGGCACCAGCGGCCCGACGGGGCCTACCCCAGGTGACGCCCGCTCACCCAGGTCACCCGAGATGATGACGGTGGAAAGACGGCAGGCCCTCACCCGGGTGGGTGAGGGCCTGCCTGCTGTTCCGCACGTGCCGTCCGTTCCGCACGTACCACCGGGCGCCGGCGCCCGGCGGCGGCGTCAGCGCGACTGCTGGGCGGGCACGCCCATGGTGTCGTCGCCCGGCAGCGAGGCGGCGGCCACGGCCGCGCCGGTCAGCGTCGCCAGCATCTCGCGGACGTTGGTCAGCTGGGCGTTGATGCTGTCGCGGCGGTTGGTGAGCGCCGCCAGCTCGCGCTCGGACTCGCTGCGGATCCGGTCGGCCTTGGCGTTGGCGTCCGCCACGATGTCCTCGGACTGGCGCTGCGCCGTCTCGACGGTCTGACGGGCGCGGCGCTCGGCGTCGGTGCGCAGCTTCTCGGCCTCCAGGCGCAGCTGCTCGGCCCGGTGCTCGATCTCGGCCAGGCGCTTCTCGGCCTTGGCCTGACGGGCGGCCAGGTCACGCTCGGACTGCTCGCGGCGCTTGGCCAGGTTGGTCTCGAACTCCAGCGCGGCCTGGGCGGCCTTGGTGCGGGTCTCCTCGAAGAGGGCGTCCGCCTCCTCGCGCTTGTTCTGGGCGTCCTTGTTGGCCTCGGCGCGCAGCTGGGCGCTGTCGCTCTTGGCCTTGTCGACGATCCGCAGACCCTCGTCCTCCGCCTTGGCCTTGCGGTCCTTGGCGTAGTTCTCGGCCTCGGTGCGGACCTGCTGGGCAGCGGCCTCGGCGAGCTCGCGGTGCTGCTCGGAGGCGCGGTGCGCCTCGTCGCGCAGGTCCTTGGCCTCCTCCTCGGCCAGTCGCAGGATCTTCTCGACCCGGGCGCCGAGACCGGCGTACGAGGGCTCCGCCTCGGTGACCGCCGCCTGCGCGGTCTGGGTCTCCAGGTGGAGTTCCTCGATGCGCTTCTCGAGCGCGCTGATCCGGGTCAGGGCACTGTCACGGTCGGCCACCAGCTTGGTGATCCGCTCGTCGACCTGGGCGCGCTCGTACCCACGGCGCACCAGGTCGAAGCCGTGAGGGGAGTGACTGTCGCTCATGGGGTTCTGGGCTTCCTGTCGTCAAACCGCTGAGGTGGTTGAGGGAATCCTGACACGGTACCGGAGTGTCGACGGCGAGATGCCGTCGTCCCGCGGACAATGTCCGCTCAATCGGGTGGTGCGTTCTTGGAACGATTGCCGCCCGACCGGGGGGAACCAATTCCGGCACCCGCCTTGGCACCCCCGTCCTTCTTGGTGCTGCTTCCCCCGTTGGTCTGGGCGACCGGTGCCGGTGCCTCGAACGCCTCCAGCGCGGACAGCACGTCCTGCACCCTGGAGATCTCGGTGTTGATGTCCTTGCGTCGCCGCACCAGTTCGTCCAGCTCGCGCCGGCCCTCGTCGGTGACCCGCTTCGCCTCGGCCTGCGCTTCGGCGAGCAGCCGTTCGGCCTCCGCCTTGGCCAGTTCGACCTGCTCGTCCGCGCTGCGGTCGGCGTCCCGCAGCCGCTTCTCCGCCTCGGTGGCGGCGTTCTCCAGCCGCTCCTCGGCCTCGGCCTCGGCCGACTGGAGCTTGGCCTCGGCCTTGACGATGAGCGCCTCGGCGCGGCTGGTGGAGTCGGCGAGCTTGGTCTCCGCCTCCTTCAGCAGCCCCTCGGCCTTGCGGACGGCCGAGATCCGGACCTTGCTGGCCTCCGCGGACGCCTCCGAGGTGAGCTCGCCCGCGCGGTCCTCGGCGGCCGCGACCAGCGCCGCCGCCCGGTCCTCGGCCTCGGCGACGGTGGCCACCGCCTGCTCCTCGGCCTCGGTCAGCTGCTCCTGAGCGGCCGTCACCAGGGCGTCGACCCGCTCGCCGGCCGACTTCATGGCCGCCGCGTTCTCCTTGCGGGCGCGCTCGTGCAGCGCCTCCACCTCGGCGTCGGTGCGCTCGCGCAACTCCTCGGCGCGCTCGCGGATCGCGGTGGAGTCCCGGCGGGCCTCGGCGAGCAGCGTGTCGGCGTCGGACCGGCCCTTCTCCACCGCGGCCTGGCCGGCCGCCTCGCCGGCGGCGACCAGCCGGTCGGCCTCCTTGCGGGCGGCGGCGACCATCGCATCCGCCTGTTCCTCGGCGGCGGCGGTGGTGGCCAGTGCGGTGGTCTGGGCGTCCTCGCCGAGCGACTCGGCGTCCGCGAAGGCCTTCTCCAGGACGGAGTTGGCCTGCTCGCGGGTGGCCTTGTCGAACTGCTCGGCGGCCTCCCGGGTCTCCGCGTCGTACGCGTCGGCGCGGCCGTGGGCGGCGGCGTCGTACTCGTCGGCGAGGGTCCGGGTGGCGAGCGCGTACTCCTCGGCCTCGGCGCGCAGGGCGGCGGCCAGCTCCTCGGCGTCGGCGACCAGACCGGCCGAGCGCTCGTCGGCGGCGGCCATCGTCCGGACGGCCTGGGCCTCGGCGTCCGCGCGCAACTGCCCGGCGGCCTCCCGGGCCGCGTGCAGTACGGCGTCGGCCTCCGCCCGCAGGTGCTCGTCGTAGGCCTGGGCCTCGGCGCGCTGACGGCCCAACTCGGCCTCGTGGGCCTCGCGTTCGGCGGCCAGCTCGCGTTCGGTCAGCTCGCGCAGGGCGGTGGTCTCGGCGTCGGTACGGGCGCGCAGTTCGGCGGTCTCGTGGTCGGCGAGGGCCCGCTGCTCGGTGGTCTCGGCGTCGGCGAGTTCGCGCAGGGCGGTGGTCTCGGCGTCGGCGAGGGCCCGCTGCTCGGCGGTCTCGCGCTCGGCCAGCTCGCGCAGTTCGGCGGCGGCCTGCTCGGCCCGGTCGCGGACCTTGGCGGCCTCCCGTTTGGCGGCGGCCTTCCGCTCGGCGATCTGCTCGGCGGCGGCCTCGTGCATGCCGGCCACCGACTGGCGGACCTCGGCGGCCTCCTCCTCGGCGGCCTCGACCAGGGCGGCGCCCTCGACGCGGGCGGCGGCGACCAGCTCCTCGCCGTCGACCCGGGCCTGCTCCAGGACGGCGGTGGCCTCGGCCCGGATGCTGTCGGCGGTGGCGCGGGCCTCGGACAGCTCGCGGCCGGCCTCGGCGCGGACCGTCTCGGCCTGCTCGGCGGCGAACGCCAGCTCGGCGGCGGCCTTCTCCCGGACGGCCTTGGCGTCCCGGGCGGCCTCGGCCTGGCGCTGCTCGGCGGCGCTCCGGGCGCCCTCCAGCAGTTCCTCGGCTTCGGCACGCTGGGCGGCGACGTGCTGTTCGGTCGCCTCGCGCTGTTCGGTGGTCTCGGCGGTGGTGCGTTCGGTGAGTTCGGTGGCGGCCTGTTCGGCCTTGGCCCGGACGTCGGCGGCGTACGCCTCGGCGGCGGTGCGCTGCTCGGTGGTCTCGCGTTCGGCGAGTTCGCGCAGTTCGGCGCTCTCCCGCTCGGCCAGCTCGCGCAGTTCGGTGGTCTCGCGTTCGGCGAGTTCGCGCAGCTCGGCGACGTGCTGTTCGGTCGCCTCGCGCTGTTCGGTGGTCTCGGCGGTGGTGCGTTCGGTGAGTTCGGTGGCGGCCTGTTCGGCCTTGGCCCGGTACG
>NZ_JBIUYQ010000010.1:0-99103 GCF_044744605.1 Kitasatospora sp. NPDC087271 | reverse complement strand
GGACGTCGGCGGAGTACGCCTCGGCGGCGGTGCGCTGCTCGGTGGTCTCGCGCTCGGCGAGCTCGCGCAGTTCGGTGGTCTCGCGCTCGGCGAGCTCGCGCAGTTCGGCGCTCTCCCGCTCGGCGAGGGCCCGCAGCTCGGTCGCCGTCTGCTCGGCCTGCTCGTGGGCGGCCTGGGCGGCGGCCAGCTGCTCGGCGGTCTCCTCGCGTTCGCGGCGCAGCCCGGCGGCGGCCTCCTCGTGCTCGCGCCGGCTCTCCTCCCGCAGCGCGTTCGCGGCGGCCTCGGCCTCGCTGCGGGTACGGGCGGCCTCGGCGTCGGCCTCGGTGCGGACGCGCTCGGCGTCGGCCACCGCGGCGTCCCGGACGGCGTTCGCCTCGGCCTGCGCCTCGGCGCTGAGGGCGGTCGCGGCGGCGTTCGCCTCGGCCCGGACCCGCTGGTCGAACTCGGTCGCGTCCCGGCGGAGTTCGGCGGTCTCGCGCTCGGCGGCCGCACGGTTCTCGGCGGCCGCGGCCTTGGCGGCGGCGAGGGCGTCCTGGCCCTGCTGCTCGGCGGCGGTGGTGGTCTTCTCGGCCTCGGTGCGGGCCCGGGCGAGGGTCTGCTCGGCCCGGCCCTGGGTCTCGGCGGCCTGTTCCTGGGCCTGCGCGCGCAGCCGCTCGATCTCCCCGGCGGCGCCCGCGCGCAGCTCGTCGGCGTCGGCCTTGGCCCTGGTGAGCAGTTCCTCGGCGTTCTTCGCCGACTCCTCGATCTGCACGACGGCCTGGCGGCGGGCCTCGCCGCGCACCCGGTCGGCCTCGGCGGCGGCCTGGGCGCGCAGCTCCTCGGCCTCGGCCCGCAGCCGGGCCGCCTCGTCCTGCATCTGCTCGATCCGCTCGCGGATCGCGGCGGCGTCGTCGAGCGCGGCGTTCTGGGCCTGCTCGACTGCGGCCTGGGCCTGCTCGCGCAGGCGCTGTGCCTCGGCGGCGGCCTCGGTGCGGATCCGCTCGGCCTCGGTGGCGGCCTCGGTGCGGGCGGTCTCGGCGTCCTGGTCGGCCTGGCCGAGCACCTCCTCGGCGGTCTTGGCGGCCTTGGCGAGGTGGACGGTGGCTTCCTTGGCGCCGGCCGCCCGGCCCTCCTCCTCGGCCGCGTGGCGCAGCCGCTGGGCCTCGGCCTCGGCGTGGGCGCGGAGTTCGGCGACCTCCCGGTCGGCCTGGGCGCGCAGTTCGGCGATCGCGGCCTCGGCCTCGGCGCGCAGCTCGCCGGCCACCGATTCGGCGGTGGCCCGCAGCCGTTCGCTCTCCTCGGCGGCGGCGGCCTTGGCGGCCTCCGCCTCGGCCTGCTTGGTGGTGGCCTCGGCGCGGATCGCCTCGGCCTCCTTGGTGGCGTGGGCGACCATCCGGGCGACCTCGGCACGGGCGGTCTGCGAGCGCTGCTCGTTGGCGGCCTCGCCGTCGGCGGCCTTGCGTTCGGCGGCGGCCTCGGCGTCGGCCTGGAGCTGTTCGGCGGCCTGTTCGGCCTGGGCCCGCAGCTCGGCGGACTCGCGGCGGGTGCGTTCGGCCTCGGCGATCGCCTCGGCGCGTAGCCGCTCTATCTCGGCCTGGGCGTGGGCGAGCTGCTGCTCGGCCCGGATCTGCTCGGCGGAGGCCTGTTCCTTGAGCCGGCCGATCTCGGCCTTCGCGACGGCGAGCTGCTGCTCGGCGGCGGCGTGCGCGGCGGCCAGCTGCTGCTGGGCCTCGCCGCGGGCGGCGTCCACGTCGGCGGCGGCCTGGGCGCCGGCCTGCTGGGCGTGCTCGGAGGCGGCGCGCAGCAGGCGCTCGGCGTCGCTCTGGGCCCGCTGGAGGGCGGCCTCGGCGGCGGCCTGGGCCTCGCCGCGGGCGGCGTCGACGTCGGCGGCGGTCTGGGCGCGGGCCTGGTCGGAGAGCGCGACGGCCTCCGCGCGGGCGGCGGCGACCATGCGCTCGGCCTCGGCGCGGGCGTCCTGGAGCAGGCGCTGGGCCTCCTGCTCGGAGCCGGTCCTGGTCTGCTCGGCCCAGCCGTTGACGTGCTGCTCGGCGGTGCGGCGCAGCTCGGTGAGCTCGTCCTCCAGCTGGCGGCGGCGGGCGGTGAGCTCGGCCTCCAGCCGGGCGGTGCGCTCGGCGGCCTCGGCCATGATCCGCTGGGTGGCGGCCTGGGAGTCGCGCAGCTGGCGCTCGGCGTCGGCGCGCAGCTGCTGGGCCTGCATCTCGGCAGTGCGGAGCATCTGCTCGGCCTGGCCGGAGACGGCGTCGAAGGCGCGCGGCTGGGCGAGCATGCGGCGGGACTCGTGCAGCTTGGCCCGGAGCACCTCCACCTGGTAGGCGAGGTCCTCGGCATGCTCGACTGCCTTGTCCCGCTCCTTTCGAGTCCGACCCATCTCGGCCTCGAACTGGGAGAGGTGATCGTCAACCTCGTAGCGGTCGTTGCCCCGCACTCCGCGGTCCCATCCATCTCCTGGTCGCGTCCTCGACCCGGCCGGTCCAGGGCACCCGTTGTCCGGGTACTGGTCCGACTGGCTCCTTGCATCCGCAGCCGGTGGACGGCCCGCCGGTCAAGCCGGGGCCGCCCGCCGCGGTCGTCGGAGCCCTGGGCGTGGAAGCGCGGTGATGCCGCGTTCCCCCGTCCGGGTGGACTCCTGGGCGAACTCTTGCCTTGTGGAGAATGGTGACAGATCAGTGTTGCGACTGTTCAGCCGTGCCCGCGTTGTGGACTCCCCTGCGACGGGCCGGCCACCGCTGGGCGGACGGGCCTGTCATCGGCCGTGCCCGTCGCCTCCGTCCCCCGGAGCCTTCGCGCACCTGGGCATTGTAGTGGGAGCGCACCGCGGGGGAATGGCCGCGTGGTGGTTTTCCGGCTGTCGGACGAGGTTACTGACGGGTCATGACCGACGATTCGGGGGTGCCGCCCGGTCGTGGACGGCACCTGGCGGGGGTCAGTGGGCGTCGTGGACGCCCGGTTCGGCGGAGGTGACCAGCTCGGTCAGGACGCCGCCGCAGTCCTTGGGGTGCAGGAAGGTGATCCGCGAACCCATCGAGCCGATCCGGGGCTCGTCGTAGAGGACCCGCACGCCCTTGGCCCGAACGGCCTCGGCGTCGCCGTCCACGTCGGCGGTGCCGAAGGCGATGTGGTGCACGCCCTCGCCGTTCTTCTCCAGCCACTTGGCGACGGTCGAGTCGGGCCGGGTGGGCTCCAGCAGTTGGAGGTAGGAGGCGCCGCCGTCGCCGGTGTCGTTGATCTTGAGCATGGCCTCGCGGACGCCCTGCTCCTCGTTGACCTCGGTGTGGAACACCTCGAAGCCGTAGGTGGCGCGGTAGAACTCGACCGTCTTGTCGAGGTCGCGGCAGGCGATGCCGATGTGGTCGATACGGGTCAGCACGGCGACCTCCGGGGGCGGGTTGGGTACCTCGGGAACCAGGTGGCACCAGTGCAGCGCATCGCCGCTGACCGGCGCCAGCGCCGGACGTGCGAGTCTGCTCACACGCCGGGGGTCCACCCGGGCCGCACACCGGGGGCAGACGCCGGGGTTCACCCGGGCCGCGTTGACACGGTGTTGACTGGAAGGTGCCAGTGCGCTCGATCACACCGTCGCTCCGGTGACGGGCGGGTAACGGGTCAGTACATTGAGCGCATCCTCACCTGGCCACGACGTGCGAAGGGGCTCGTCCCATGACCAACACCACCTCTGTGATCGTTGCCGGTGCGCGGACCCCGATGGGTCGCCTGCTCGGTTCCCTCAAGGGCTTCTCCGGTGCCGACCTCGGCGGCTTCGCGATCAAGGCCGCGCTGGAGCGGGCCGGCATCACGGGTGAGCAGGTCCAGTACGTGATCATGGGCCAGGTGCTGCAGGCCGGCGCCGGCCAGATCCCGGCCCGCCAGGCCGCCGTCCGGGCCGGCATCCCGATGAGCGTCCCGGCGCTCACCATCAACAAGGTCTGCCTCTCCGGCCTGGACGCCATCGCGCTGGCCGACCAGCTGATCCGGGCCGGCGAGTTCGACGTCGTGGTGGCCGGCGGCCAGGAGTCGATGACCAACGCCCCGCACCTGCTGCCGAAGTCCCGCGAGGGCTACAAGTACGGCGCGATCGGGATGCTCGACTCGATGGCCCACGACGGCCTCACCGACGCCTACGAGAACATCCCGATGGGCGAGTCGACCGAGAAGCACAACACCCGGCTGGGCATCGCCCGCGAGGTGCAGGACGAGATCGCCGCGGCCTCCCACCAGCGGGCCGCCAAGGCGCAGGCCGACGGCGTCTTCGACGCCGAGATCACCCCGGTCGCGATCCCGCAGCGCAAGGGCGAGCCGGTGCTGTTCGGCCAGGACGAGGGCATCCGCGCGGACACCACCGTCGAGGGCCTGGCCAAGCTGCGTCCGGCGTTCGCCAAGGACGGCACGATCACGGCCGGCACCTCCTCGCAGATCTCCGACGGCGCCGCCGCGGTGGTCGTGATGAGCAAGGCCAAGGCCGAGGAGCTGGGTCTGAGCTGGATCGCCGAGATCGGCGCGCACGGCAACGTGGCGGGCCCGGACAACTCGCTGCAGTCGCAGCCGTCCAACGCGATCAAGCACGCGCTGGCCAAGGAGGGCCTGGAGGTCTCCGACCTCGACCTGATCGAGATCAACGAGGCGTTCGCGGCCGTCGCCCACCAGTCGACCAAGGACCTGGGCGTCTCCTCGGACATCGTCAACGTCAACGGCGGCGCGATCGCGCTCGGCCACCCGATCGGGATGTCCGGTGCCCGCGTGGTGCTGCACCTGGCGCTGGAGCTCCAGCGGCGCGGCGGCGGGGTCGGCGCGGCCGCGCTGTGCGGCGGCGGCGGCCAGGGCGACGCCCTGATCGTGCGCGTCCCCAAGGACGCCAGCCCGAAGGCCTGATCAGCTGACATGCCTTCGGGGCTGCGGACCGCCATGAGCGGCGCCGCGGCCCCGAAGGCATCCGCGCGAGGAGCTCCCGATGATCGATGTCGCCACGCTGGTCGAACAGGCCCGGGCGGGCCGGCCGCGGGCGGTCGCCCGGCTGATCACGCTGGTCGAGAACGCCGCCCCGCAACTGCGCGAGGCGATGGCCGCGCTCGCGCCGTACACCGGGCAGGCCTACACGGTGGGCCTGACCGGCTCGCCCGGGGTCGGCAAGTCCACCTCCACCTCGGCGCTGGTCTCCGCCTACCGGCGGCTCGGCAAGCGGGTCGGGGTGCTGGCCGTCGACCCGTCCTCGCCGTTCTCCGGCGGTGCGCTGCTCGGCGACCGGGTCCGGATGCAGGACCACGCCACCGACCCCGAGGTGTTCATCCGCTCGATGGCCACCCGCGGCCACCTCGGCGGGCTGTCCTGGACGGCGCCGCAGGCCCTGCGGGTGCTGGACGCGGCCGGCTGCGACGTGATCCTGGTCGAGACCGTCGGGGTGGGCCAGTCCGAGGTGGAGATCGCCGCGCAGGCCGACACCACCGTGGTGCTGCTCGCCCCCGGCATGGGCGACGGCATCCAGGCCGCCAAGGCCGGGATCCTGGAGATCGGCGACGTCTTCGTGGTCAACAAGGCCGACCGGGACGGCGCCGACGCCACCGCGCGCGAGCTCAACCACATGCTCGGCCTCGGCGAGGCCCGCGGGGCGGGGGACTGGCGCCCGCCGATCGTCAAGACCGTCGCCGCCCGCGGCGAGGGCGTCGACGAGCTGGTCGAGGCGCTGGAGAAGCACCGCGCCTGGCTGGAGGAGCACGGCGAACTGGCGGCGCGCCGCCGCCGTCGGGCCTCCGACGAGATCGAGGCCATCGCGCTGGCCGAACTGCGCACCCGGATCGGCGACCTGCGCGGGGACCGCCACCTGGCTGGCCTGGCCGAGCGGGTGGTGGCGGGCGAACTGGACCCGTACGGCGCGGCCGACGAACTCGTGGCCGGCCTCACCCGGGGCTGAGGACGGCGCGGGGCCGGCCCCCGGTGGGGCCGGCCCCGGTGTGCTGGGGGGCGGCGCGTCAGGCGCGGCCGCGCAGGCCGCGGAGGTGTTCGGCGACCGGGGCGAGGGCCTCGTACATGGCGTCGAGCTGCTCCTGGGTGAAGCGGTCGATGAAGTGGGCCCGGACGCTGCGCACGTG
This sequence comes from Kitasatospora sp. NPDC087271, assembly GCF_044744605.1. Classification (NCBI taxonomy): domain Bacteria; kingdom Bacillati; phylum Actinomycetota; class Actinomycetes; order Kitasatosporales; family Streptomycetaceae; genus Kitasatospora; species Kitasatospora sp. NPDC087271. The sequence goes on along the minus strand of NZ_JBIUYQ010000010.1, from coordinate 93,023 downwards.
GTCGGGGGCGACCCGCTGCATGGTCTCCCAGCCGTGCTCGGTGAGGTGGGCGTAGAGGCCGCGGCGGTCGCCGGGACACTCCTGGCGCAGCACCAGGCCGGCGTTCTCCATCCGGGTGATCTGGTGCGAGAGCCGGCTCTTGGACTGGAGGGTGGCGGTGGCGAGGTCGGTCATCCGCATCCGGCGGTCGGGGGCCTCGGAGAGCACCACCAGGATCTCGTAGTCGTTGATCGCCAGGTTGTGCGGCTGGAGTTCACGGCTGAGCTGGTACTCCAGCAGCTTGGCGACCTCCAGATGGGCGCGCCACATCCGCTGCTCCCTGGCGGTCAGCCAGGGAGTCTCCTCCTCGGGCTGCGACGGAGGGGTGTCCGCAGTGTTGATCGTGTGCGTATCCATGGGCTCAGCATACCCTATTTAGTTCAATCTTGTACAAGTTTACAGGCCGAAACGTCGCCCCAGATCGCCCAGATTACCGAGACCCGGCACGTTGAGGTTGCCCCCGCCGTGGCCCGACGCCGCCGGCTGCGACGGCACCCCGCCCACCGGCACGCCCGCCTCGGCGTCCACCTGGCCCACCGACCGCTCGGCCATCAGTTTCTCGCTGGACTGCAGCAGCACCTGGCCGGCGCCGATGAACTCGAACTGGTGCTCCTCGCCGGAGGCCCCGCCCAGCCCGGTCAGCCGCCGGATGCCGCCGATCAGCCCGTGCATGTAGTCGTGGTCGTAGTGGTGGCACGGCGCCGGGCAGTCCGCCCAGCCCACCAGCGCCTGCGGGTCCACCCGGATCGGCGGCTCGACGAAGTGCACCGGCCCGTTGGAGGCGGCGACGAACTTCCCGGTGCCGATCAGGGTCAGGAAGCCCGGGATGATCGACTGCTTGAGCCGCAGTGACGGGTCGAAGGCCAGCAGGTTGCCCGAGCGGACGGTCAGGTTGCCGTCGTCCAGGTCGTAGGAGTTGAGGTCGAAGGCCCGGTCGGCCAGCAGCAGCTTGCCGCGGCCCTGGGCGACCACCCAGTCCGCCGCGTGCATCGGCGAGTTGAAGTGCTGGCCGATCACCCGGTCCAGCATGCCGGCGCCGACGCCCTTGAAGGTGATGTCGCCGTAGTAGGCGACCATCTTGCCCTTCTGCAGGAAGTACGAGCCGTTCAGGTCGACCGAGAAGGCGTACGGGTTGACGTTGTCGTTCACCGGCAGGCTGTACGCGTCGTGCACCACCGGGCCGGAGCCGCCGTGCGCGCTCGGCAGCGGGGCCTGCTGGCCGCCGAACTGCTCCTGGGCGTAGGCCTGTTGGGGCTGCTGCGGGGGAGGCGGCGGCGGGTACCCGCCCTGCTGGGGGTAGCCCTGCGCGGGCGGCGGCGCGTAGCCCGGCGGGGGAGGGGCGGCGAAGCCGGGCTGGGTCGGCTGGTCGTACGGCGACTGCCCGTACGGCGGCTGCGGCGGGTAGGACATCAGAGCTTCTCCTCGCTCGCCTGGACGTACACCGCGCCCTGTCCGGACAGCTCCAGCTGGAAGGCCTCGCCGGAGCCGCGGCCGATCATGTCGCGCCAGCCCAGCGCCGTGGACAGCTTGTTCTGCACCTGGCCGCGGTGCGCCACGTACGCCTGCGGGTCGACGTGCACCGGCTGGCCCGGGACGATCGGCAGCTCGAAGACGCCGCCGTGCGCCATCACCGCGACCGAGCCCTTGCCGTCCAGCTGGGTGGTGAACAGGCCCTGGCCGGTGACCTGGCCGCGGACCATGCCCATCACCCCGCCCTGCGAGCCCATGAACATGGTGGACTGGCGCAGCGTGCCCTCGAAGGCCAGCAGCCGGTCCGCCTCGACGTACAGGGTGTCGCCGGCCAGGTCGATCACGTGCACGTGGTGGCCGCCGTGGCCGAACATCACCCGGCCCTGGCCCTCGACGGTCATCAGCGGGGTGTCCTCGTTGGCCACCCGGCGGCCGATCATCGACATCACGCCGCCCTGCCCGCCGGTGATGTTCGGCGTGAAGCGGACGTCCCCGGTGTACGCGAGCATCGCGCCGCGCTGGCTGAACAGCCGCTGCCCGGGCAGCACCACGGCCTCGACCATCTTGCCGTTGATCTTCGTGAAGCCCATCAGACGTCGCCCCCGATGGTGACCTTCTCCGACGGCTGCACGTACACCAGGCCCTCTCCGGTGAACTCCACCTGGACGGCCTCGCCGCCGCCCTCGCCGATCACCGTCGTCCAGCCCGCGCCCGACTTCAGACTGCGGTGCAGGCTGCCGGTGTGCGCCACGTAGGCGCCCGGGTCCACCCGCAGCGGCTGGCCTTGGCCGACCCGCAGGATGATCGCGGGCCCGTTCGAGGTGACGGCGGCCCAGCCGTGGCCCTCCACCTTGGTGGTGAAGAGGCCGTTGCCGGAGGACATGCCGTTGAGTCCGGTGAAGGTGGTGCCGGTGCGCAGCGAGCCCTCCGTGCAGAGCAGGTTGTCCGCCTCGACGAACAGCGTCTCGCCGTTCAGCCGGACCAGGTTGATCTCGGTGGCCTTGTCGGCGAAGTAGCAGGTGCCCTGGCCCTTCACCTCCATGACGGTCATCTGCTCGCCGGTGAGCCGGCGGGCGACCATGCCGCGCAGGCCGTCCCCGCCGCCGGTCAGCTTCTTGAAGCTCATCTGGCCGGTGTAGGCGACCATCGAGCCGTGTCTGGCCTTGACGGCCTCGCCGGCCAACTCGACCGCGAGTACCCGGGATCCCTGGAGTCTGAACTGTGCCACGGCCGCAATCTAGCGGGCGCGGCCGGTGCGGGGGGAGGGGCGGGGGCGGAACTGGTACCGGTCTGCGACAAACGCGCCGGTCACGCCCGCGCGTGCGCCCCCCGTGCGGCGTGCGGGACGGCGCCGGCCGCCTCCTCGACCTCCAGCAGCGAGGCCGAGTGGCGCTCCGCCTCGAAGGCCACCACGCCGCCGCGCAGCCCGAACAGCCGCTTGGACAGCATGATCCAGAGCACCGCGGCGATGTTCAGCACCAGCGTGCCGATCTTCACGGCGCTGACGTGCTCGCTCAGCTCGTAGCCCTCCAGCGGCAGGAAGGCGGCGGTGGCCACGACGGTGAGGTACTCGGCCCAGCGCCTGCCCAGCCAGAGGCCGACCGCCTCGACGATCTCGATCAGCGCGTAGGCCAGCAGCGCGCCCGCGACGATCAGCAGGGTGCTCTTCCTGTAGTCGAAGGTCTTGCGGATGGTGTCGACGATCGGGGAGTGCTCGAGGTCCCAGTGGAAGTGGTCGGTGACCGGCCGGAAGACCGACAGGTTCTCGTCGAAGACCCGGTGCACGGCGTCCTGGCTGTTGGAGAACTTCCAGACGGCCCAGGCCACGATGATGATCAGCAGGCCGCGCAGCACCCGCTCGACGGCGAGGAAGCGCAGGATGAAGAGGTCCCGCAGCGCCTTGCCGCGCGGCACCAGCGGGGCGTCCTGCGCCGGGCCGGAGCCGTGCGGGGTGCCGAGCGCGAAGTCGCCGCAGCGCAGGCAGCGCCAGGCGTCGCCGAGGGCGGTCGCGGCGTGCAGCCGGGCGGCCAGCTCGGGCTCGGTCGGCGCGTAGGTGGTGTGGCCGCGCTTGGCGCAGGTCCTTCGGTCCCAGTCCCGCTTGAACATGTGGTCGCTACCCCCGGTCGTCCGATGTCTACGGCGCCCGGTGCGTCGGGCGCGGGCAGCAGGATAGGGGCAGCGGGTGACGGGCCGGCGCGACGAGCCGGGTTCTGGCGCACAGCTGTGACACGGACGCGACGGTCGTGGCGCCGGGGCGGGCCACGGCGGTTGTGACGTCGGGCACGGTGCCCACCCCGGCCGGGGCTTCGGACAGGTACTCGGTGATAATGGCCGGAAGGCTTGTGAGTCGCTTCACAAGCAGGTACGCCTCCGACCCCCGTATTGAGGTACCCATCGTGAACAGCAGCGCCGTCCACCGCCTGCGCCTGGTCTCCGGCCCCGAAGGGGTCTCGTTCATCCTGCTGCTGATCTGCTCCGTGCTGAAGCGGACCACGTCCTTCGACGGCGTCCCGGTGATGGGCATGGTCCACGGGATCCTGTTCATCCTGTACGTCGTCTTCTGGATCCAGGCCTGGCAGGCGCAGAAGTGGGACGCCAAGCGCGGCGTGCTGCTGTTCGTCCTCTCGGTGCTGCCCACCGGCGGCTTCTTCGCCGAGCGGATGCTCGCCAAGGAGGAGCGCGGCGAGCTGAAGCCGGCCACCGCGTAGGGACGCGCGCCCGCCACGCGACGGTCGACAGGCTGCCGCGGCCTCCTCTCCCAAAGGGCCGCGGCAGCCTGTCGCCGTTTCTTACCGGGGGTGGCTGGGGGGTGCTGGGGCGCGCACTAGTTGACGTTGACGCCGCTCCACGCGGCCGCCACGGTCTTGTACTCGGTGCTGGTGGCGCCGTACAGGTCGGTCGCGGCCTTCAGGGTCGCCGTGCGGGCGGCCTTGTAGTTGGTGGTGGAGGTCATGTAGACGGTCAGCGCGCGGTACCAGATCGCGGCCGCCTTGGTCCGGCCGATGCCGGTGACCGTCGAGCCGTTGGAGGTCGGGCTGTTGTAGCTGACCCCGTTGACCACCTTGGCGCCGCTGCCCTCGGACAGCAGGTAGAAGAAGTGGTTGGCGATGCCCGAGGAGTAGTGGACGTCGAGGTTGCCGACGCCCGAGTACCAGGAGTCCGCGGAGCTGCCGTCCTTGGAGGGCTTGTCCATGTAGCGCAGCGGCTTGCCGTTGCCGAAGATGTTGAGCTTCTCGCCGATCAGGTAGTCCGGCGGGTCCGCGGGCAGGTTGGCCGACCACTCGACCATGGTGCCGAAGATGTCGGAGGTGGCCTCGTTGAGGCCGCCGGACTCGCCGGAGTAGTTGAGGTTCGCCGTGGCGGAGGTGACGCCGTGGGTCATCTCGTGGCCGGAGACGTCGATCGCGGTCAGCGGGTTGGTGTTGCCGGAGCCGTCCCCGTACGTCATGCAGAAGCAGGAGTCGTCCCAGAACGCGTTGACGTAGTTGGAGCCGTAGTGGACGCGGCTGGCGGCGCCGACGCCGTTGTTCTTGATGCCGTTGCGGCCGAAGGTGTTCTTGTAGTAGTCCCAGGTGGCCGCGGCGCCGTACTGGGCGTCCACGGCGGCGGACTCGCGGTTGGAGGCCAGGCCGTTGCCCCAGGAGTTGCTGGTCTTGGCGAACAGCGTGCCGTTGCCCGAGGTGGCGCCCTTGAGGTCGGTGGTGGACTGGCCGCCGCGCGTGGCGTCCTTCAGCGAGTAGGTCGAGCCGCTCTGGGTGGTGGTCAGCGTGACGGTGCCGACGTTGACGCCCTTGCCGGTGCCGGAGGCGGTCTGCACCTGCTCGCGGGTGGACAGCACCTCGCCGGTGGCGGCGTCGGTGACGACCTGCTGGCTGCTCGGGGTGCCGTCGGCCCGCTCACCGCGGACCACCGTGCGGTGGGCCAGCCGCGGCGCGCCGTCGGCCGCCCACACCACCAGTTCGGCCGCGCCCGCGCCGTCGACCCGGCTGAGCGCCGCCTCGTCCTCGTCGGCGGCCGTCCCGACGGTCGCCCGCACCGCGGCGGTGGCCCGCTCGGCCGCCTGCCCGGCGGCGAGGCCCGGGGCCAGGCTCGGCAGTGACAGGCTGCCGTCGAAGGCCCGGTCGACCGAGTCCACCGAGCCGTCGGCGCGCTGGTGGACGACCAGGTCGCCGCCGAGCACCGGCAGGCCGGCGTAGGTCCGCTCGTAGCGCAGGTGGCGTTCGCCGTTGGCGTCCGCGACGACGTCCTTGACCACCAGCCGCTCCTGGCCGCCGAGGGCCAGGGCCTGGGCGACCGGGCTGCTCTGCCCGGCGGCCACCGCGAGCAGCGCGGCGCGCTGCTGCTCCGGCGACGGGGCGGCGGCCTGGGCGGCGGGGACGATGGCGATCTGGATCACGCCGGCGAGCAGGGCGGTGGCGGAGAGTATGGCGCCGGCTGTCAGCTTTCGCTTCACGTGCGGGGGTTCCTTCCACGAAACCGCGTGTGCGCGCGGTTGCGCCGCGTACCGGGGCGCCGGGGTTGGCGCCGTGGGGCGGTAGGGCGCGGACGTGCTGCTCCCGTGCGGTACCTGACGATCCGTCGACGGGTGGGGGTGACGGACGTCGGACGGGGCTTGGGCAGAAGCATGACAATCGATGGCAGGAAATGACAGACCACGGACAGGGATTGGCCGGGATCCGCCAGTGCCGGTGCGGATGGTTCGGCTGCCGCCCAGTGCCCGCTACGGGCGGTTCGTCCGGCTGGCGGGACTTCGCCACCCCGGGAGCGGAGCGGGCGGGCGGAGCGGGCGGGCGCGCGGGGGAGGGCGTGCGAGGGGGTGCGCGGACGCCCGGGGCCGCCCTCCACGGGGCCCCGGACGTCCTGTCACCGTGCGCCGTGCGTCAGTTGACGTTGACGCCGCTCCACGCGGCCGCGACCGCCTTGTACTCGGCGCTGGTGGCGCCGTACAGGTCGGAGGCGGCCTTCAGGGTGCCGGTGCGGGCACTCGCGTAGTTGGTGGTGGAGGTGAAGTAGACGGTCAGCGCGCGGTACCAGATCTGCGCGGCCTTGTCCCGGCCGATGCCGGTGACGGCCGAGCCGTTGGAGGTCGGGCTGTTGTAGCTGAAGCCGTTGATGCTCTTCGCGCCGCTGCCCTCGGACAGCAGGTAGAAGAAGTGGTTGGCGATGCCCGAGGAGTAGTGGACGTCGAGGTTGCCGACGCCCGAGTACCAGGAGTCCGCCGAGGCGCCGTCCTTGCTGGGCTTGTCCATGTAGCGCAGCGGGGTGCCGTCGCCGTTCAGGTTGATCAGCTCGCCGATCCAGTAGTTCGGCGGGTTGGAGGGCAGGTTGGCGTAGAACTCGACCATCGTGCCGAAGATGTCGGAGGTGGCCTCGTTGAGGCCGCCGGACTCGCCGGAGTAGTTGAGGTTCGCCGTGGCGGAGGTGACGCCGTGGCTCATCTCGTGGCCGGCCACGTCGATCTCGGTGAGCGGGTGGGTGTTGCCGCTGCCGTCGCCGTAGGACATGCAGAAGCAGGCGTCGCTCCAGAACGCGTTCACGTAGTTGGAGCCGTAGTGGACGCGGCTGGTCGCGCCGACGCCGTTGTTCTTGATGCCGTTGCGGCCGAAGGTGTTCTTGTAGAAGTCCCAGGTGGCCGCGGCGCCGTACTGGGCGTCCACGGCGGCGGACTCGCTGTTGGAGGCCAGGCCGTTGCCGAAGGCGTTGGTCGAGTTGGCGACCAGCGTGCCGGTGCCGGAGGTCTTGTTCTTCAGGTTGACGGTCGACTGGCCGCCGCGCGTGGCGTCCTTCAGCTGGTACGAGGTGCCGCTCTGGGTGGTGGTCAGCGGGACGTTGCCGACGAAGACGCCCTTGCCGGTGCCGGAGGCGGTCTGCACCTGCTCGTGGGTGGACAGCACCTGGCCGGTGGCGGCGTCGGTGACCAGCAGCTGGCTGCTGGGGGTGCCGTCGGCGCGCACGCCCTCGACGGTGGTCCGGTACGCCAGGCGCGGGTTGCCGTCGCTCGCCCAGACCACCAGCTCGGCCTTGCCGGTCTGGTGCACGGCCGCCAGCGGGGACTCGTCCTTGTCCGCGGCGACGCCGACGGTGGCCTGGACGGCGCCGGTGGCCTGCGCGGCGGCCTTGTCGGCCGGGATCTGCGGGGCCAGGCTCGGCAGGCTCAGCTGCGCGGAGACCGCCTTGTCGACCGACTCCACCGCGCCGCGGGCGCTCTGGTGGACGACCAGGTCGCCGCCGAGCACCGGCAGGCCGGCGTAGGTGCGCTCGAAGCGCAGGTGCCGGGTGCCGTCCTGGTCCACCACGGCGTCCTTCGCCACCAGTTGCTCCTGGCCGCCGAGGGCGAGGGCCTTCGCCAGCGGGCCGGACTGGCCGCCCGCCAGGGCGAGCGCCGCCGCGTGCTGCTCGGCGGCCTGCGCCTGCGCCGCGGGGATCGGGCTGGCCTGGGCGGCGGTGCTCACCTGGACGACGCCGGTGAGCAGGGCGGTGGCGGAGAGTACGGCGACTGCTGCGAGCTTTCGCTTCACGGACGAGTCCTTCCGGGTAACCGCGTGTGGGCGGTCGCGCCGCGTCCCGGGGGCCGGGGTCGGCACCTGAGGGGCGGGACGGGCGCTGACGTGCGGACCCCGTGCGGTCGAGCGGCGCGCCACCGGTGGGTGGGGGTGGTGGCTACCGGACGGGGTTGGCGGAAAGCATGACAATCGAGCAAATCAAATGACAGGTCTTGCTCATGAATTGGCCAAGTCCCGCCAGCCGGAGGGATTGTGAACGGGCGGACAAAGGGTGCGAATCACCCGGCCTTTCAGCGGGTTACCATCCGAACCGAGGCCTGATAGTGCGGCTGCGGACGGATCGGCCGTCAACTCCGCCGCGCCCCGGTCCCGTTGCCCCGCATTCACACCGGTGCAATGTCCTGGTATGGACCTGGCCGCCCTTTTGGCGGGTTCCCGCCACGCGTCGCGCTTGTCCACCATCAGGACGGCTGGTAGCGCCCGCCCCCTCCGCCGGTACGGTAAGGAGGTGCCCAAGCCCCTAGCCCTCGACTTCGACCCGATCGCCCGCGCCGACGAGCTCTGGACCCGCCGCTGGGGCGGGGTCCCCTCGATGGCGGCGATCACCTCGATCATGCGAGCCCACCAGATCCTGCTCTCCCGGGTCGACGCGGTGCTCAAGCCGTACGGGCTGACCTTCGCCCGGTACGAGGCGCTGGTGCTGCTGACCTTCAGCCGGACCGGCGAGCTCTCGCTGTCCAAGATCGGCGAGCGGCTCATGGTCCACCCGACCAGCGTCACCAACACCGTCGACCGGCTGGAGCGGGCCGGCCTGGTCGCCCGCCGCCCCAACCCGCTGGACGGCCGCGGCGTGCTCGCCGCGATCACCGGCCGCGGCCGCGAGACGGTCGAGGAGGCCACCCGGGAACTCATGGCGATGGAGTTCGGGCTGGAGGAGTACGACACCGAGCAGTGTCGGCAGGTGTTCGAACTGCTCAGGCCGCTGCGGATCGCCGCCGGCGACTTCACCGACGACCGCGGCGAGGGGGCTGCGCGGGAGCGGCCGTGAGGACGGTTACCCTCGTGGGAGCGGTGCGCGGATCCGGGCGTACCGGTCGATCCCTGCCGAACGAGGCGATGAAGAGTATGAAGGCGACCCCCCTGCTGGGCTGGTACCGGGCCCTGGCCATTGCGACCGGTGTGGCCCTGCTGGTGTTCTGCGGCTTCATGGTCGCGAAGTACGGCTTCGACGCGGCCGAGGACCTGACCACGTACGTCGCGATGCTGCACGGCTACCTGTACATCGGGTACTTCGTGGTGACCTTCCTGCTCGGGCAGAAGCTGAAGTGGCCGCTCGGCCGGATGATCCTGACCCTGGCCGCCGGCTGCATCCCGTTCGCGTCCTTCGTCTTCGAGCGCAAGGTGGTCCGCGAGGCCGCCGAGCGGCTCCCGGCCGGCGCCGACGCCCGCCAGCCCGCCGGCGTCTGATCCGACGCCCCGGCGAGTGCCCCTTCCCCCGCGGGGGAAGGGGCACCGTGCGTTTCCGGGCCCCGGGAGGGCGCCCGCGGCGTTTCGACCCGGGCATCCATCGACAGCTGCTAGGACGTCCGAGTAAATTAGTAGGACGTCCTAATAGCTGTGCCGCCCCGGTGCCGTGGCGGCCGTACGGAGCGGAGTTCGGGGTCATGGACGCCGAGGAGATCGAGCGCGGACGGCAGCGCTGGCAGCAGCGGTACGACAGCGCCCGCAAGCGAGACGCGGACTTCACCACCCTGTCCGGCGACGAGGTCGAGCCGGCGTACGGTCCCGCCCCCGGGCAGGCCGTCGAGGGCTTCGAGCGGATCGGCTGGCCTGGCGAGTACCCCTTCACCCGCGGGCTGCACCCCACCGGCTACCGGGGCCGCACCTGGACTATCCGCCAGTTCGCCGGCTTCGGCAACGCGCAGCAGACCAACGAGCGCTACCGGATGATCCTGGAGGCGGGCGGCGGAGGCCTCTCGGTCGCCTTCGACATGCCCACCCTGATGGGCTACGACTCCGACGACGCCAAGTCGCTCGGTGAGGTGGGCCACTGCGGCGTCGCCATCGACTCGGCCGCCGACATGGAGGTGCTGTTCAACGGCATCCCGCTCGGCGAGGTCACCACCTCGATGACGATCAGCGGCCCGGCCGTCCCGATCTTCTGCATGTACCTGGTCGCCGCCGAGCGTCAGGGCGTCGACCCGGCGGTGCTCAACGGCACCCTGCAGACGGACATCTTCAAGGAGTACATCGCCCAGAAGGAGTGGCTCTTCGCCCCCGAGCCGCACCTGCGGCTGATCGGCGACCTGATGGCGTACTGCGCCCAGGGCATCCCCGCGTACAAGCCGCTGTCCGTCTCCGGCTACCACATCCGCGAGGCCGGGGCGACGGCCGCGCAGGAGCTCGCGTACACCCTCGCCGACGGCTTCGCGTACGTCGAGCTGGGCCTGTCCCGGGGCCTGGACGTGGACGTCTTCGCGCCCGGCCTGTCCTTCTTCTTCGACGCGCACCTGGACTTCTTCGAGGAGATCGCCAAGTTCCGCGCCGCGCGCCGGATCTGGGCCCGCTGGATGCGCGACCGCTTCGGTGCCAAGACCGACAAGGCGCAGTGGCTGCGCTTCCACACCCAGACCGCCGGCGTCTCGCTGACCGCGCAGCAGCCCTACAACAACGTGGTCCGCACCGCGGTGGAGGCGCTGTCCGCGGTGCTCGGCGGCACCAACTCGCTGCACACCAACGCCCTGGACGAGACCCTGGCGCTGCCCTCCGAGCAGGCCGCGGAGATCGCCCTGCGCACCCAGCAGGTGCTGATGGAGGAGACCGGCGTCGCCAACGTGGCCGACCCGCTGGGCGGTTCCTGGTACGTCGAGGCGCTCACCGACCGGATCGAGCAGCAGGCCGAGGCGATCTTCCAGCAGATCTTGAACAAGAGCCGTCTCGACAAGGGCCGCGAGGACCACGGGATCGGCCCGATCACCTCCGGCATCCTGCGCGGGATCGAGGAGGGCTGGTTCACCGGTGAGATCGCCGAGGCGGCCTTCCAGTACCAGCAGTCGGTGGAGAAGGGGGACAAGCGCGTGGTCGGCGTCAACTGCCACCCGCGCAGCGTCACCCCCGAACTGGAGATCCTGCGGGTCAGCCACGAGGTCGAACGCGAGCAGGTGCGGGTGCTGCGCGAGCGCAAGGAGGCCCGGGACGAGGCGGCGGTGCGGGCCGGGCTGGACGCCATGCTGGCGGCCGCGCGCTCGGGCGAGTCGATGATCCCGCCGATGCTGGACGCGGTGCGCGCCGAGGCGACCCTGGGCGAGATCTGCAACGCGCTGCGCGAGGAGTGGGGGACGTACCGGGAGAACGCGTCCTTCTAGGACGTGCGGGTGGGCCGCCCCCTACGGAGCTTCTCCGTGCGGGGCGGCTTCGCCGTGCCCTCGGCCGGGCAGGACCTGGTCACCCAGCAGGCTGGGGAAGGGGCCGAGCAGCAGGTTGGTGAAGCGGCGGGTCCAGTCGGCGGTGATCGGCTCGCCGCTGACCAGGACGCGGTGCTCGACCGTCCCGGCGATGGTGTCGAAGATGATGTCGATCTCCTCGCCGGCCGTCCGCGGGTCGGCGTCCGGGGCGAGTTCGCCGCGCGCCTGGGCGGCCGCCCGGCCCTGCCGGACCAGGCGCTTCTGCGGGTCGACGATGGCCTCCCGGATCCGGCGGCGCAGGTGCGGGTCACGCGTGCCCTCGGCGAACAGCGCGAGCAGCGCGGCCTGGGTCTCGGGGCGGGCCAGCAGGTCGGCGAACTGGGCGACCACCGCCTCGATGTCGGCCCGCAGGCTGCCGAGGTCGGGCATCACCAGGTCGTCGAAGAGGCTGGCGACGGCGTCCACCACGAGTTCGTTCTTGGATGGCCAGCGGCGGTAGAGGGTGGTCTTGGCGACCTTGGCGCGGGTCGCGACGTGGCCCATGGTCAGCCCGCCCCAGCCGAGTTCGGCGAGGGTCTCGCGGGTGGCGTCGAGGATGGCGCGGTCGGCGGCGGCACTGCGCGGGCGCCCCTTGGCCCTGGTCGTGGCACCCGCCGAGGGGGCGGGGCCGTCCGCGGTCTCCGGGCCCGTGACGTCCGGGTTCGCGGGGGGCTGGGGGGCCGGCAACCGGGGCTCCTTGCGCTCTACTGGTGAGTAACATGGGTGGGGCTGGTAACGGTAGCGGCTGTTCGCCCGTTCGGGCAGCCGGGCCGCCCCGGAAAGTGGGGCAGGTCACGTCGCGGAACCGCCGGTGGGGCTTGCGGCCGGGACCCCGGCTCCAGTTACGCTACGACTCGTAGCGAAAGCAGTGACAACCAGGCGCCGCACCCGTGGGACGGGGCGGCGCGGGCGCGGGTGGGGATCCGCGCCGAACGGTTCAGGCTACCGGGGGAGGGCCACCGCGCCCGGGAATCCGCGCCGCGCGGCCCGTGCGGGGCGACTTTCCCGAGGTTGGTTGCCCGCGGGCGGCGCGAACGGGGGAGGATGGTGCCATGCAGCCACGGAATTCGCGTCTCAACAGCTCCGCCCTGCGCGGTGCGGTCGACCTCGCCGCAGTGAAGGCAGCCGGCGAGGCTGCCCAGAAGGCCGAGCAGGCCCGGGTCGAGCGGGCCCGCCAGGCGGCCGCCGACGAAGCGGCCGGGGTCACCCCCGCGCAGTCCGCCTACGCGCTCGTCATCGACGTCACCGAGGACACCTTCGAGGCCGAGGTCGTCCAGCGCTCCACCGAAGTGCCGGTCGTCATCGACTTCTGGGCCGAGTGGTGCGGCCCCTGCAAGCAGCTCAGCCCGATCCTGGAGGGCCTGGCCGAGGAGTACGCCGGCCGGTTCGTGCTCGCCAAGATCGACGTGGACGCCAACCCGCTGATCTCCCAGCAGTTCGGCATCCAGGGCATCCCGGCCGTGATGGCCGTGGTGGCCGGCCAGTTGGTGCCGCTGTTCCAGGGCGCCGAGAGCGCGGCCAACGTCCGCAAGGTGCTGGATCAGCTGATCCTGGTCGCCGAGCAGCGCTTCGGCGTGGTCGGCGGCGCCGGGGCCCCGGGCGAGGCGTCGGACGCCGCCCCGCAGCGACCGGAGGACCCGGCCCTGGCCGCCGCGCACGACGCGCTGGACAGCGGCGACCTGGGCGGCGCCGTCCAGGCCTACCGGAACGTGCTGGCCGACCAGCCGGGCAACACCGAGGCCAGGCTGGGCCTCGCCCAGGCCGAACTGCTGCAGCGGATCGAGAGCGTGGACCCGCAGGCCGTCCGCGCCGCGGCCGCGGCCGACCCGAAGGACGTTGAGGCCCAGCTGCGGGCGGCCGACCTGGACCTGGTGGGCGGTCACGTCGAGGACGCCTTCGGCCGGCTGGTGGACACCGTCGGCCGGACCGCCGGTGAGGACCGGGACGCCGCCCGGCTGCGCCTGCTGGAGCTGTTCGAGGTGATCGGCCCGGAGGACCCGCGGGTCACCGCGGCCCGCACCGCGCTGGCGCGCGTGCTGTTCTGACGCCGCCTCCGGTCCGGGCCCGGCCGGTCCCGGGCGGGTCCTGGCACGGCGGATGACCTGCGGTGTCGCCGGGTGATTTGGCGACAATCCGGTCAACCGGACAGAGGTTTACCAAATCTTGACAACACCCGTGGACAGTCACACTTGGTGACTGTCCACGGGTGTTTCGTTCGTGTTTCCGGCGGATTTCTTCGTCACGTTTCCTTCAAGACGTCACACACGGTGCATGTCGCATCGATTTCATGATCAACGCTGTCGAGTGTTGCATTACCCGTCAGTAAGGAACCTCTTGTGCTTCGCCCGGGATTCGAGCACGATCGGCGACGCCCGGTCCCTGACTCCACACCCTCCGATCCGGTCGGCCACGTGGAGCACGGGATCCCCACCGGGTGATCCGCCGGCCCCGGTCGGCGGTAGGGAGGGCAGGGGGGTATCCGCGGTCCCACGGCGGTTCCTGTCCTTCGACCGGCCGCGCGGCCCTGCGCGGTCGCTGGTTGTCGCTCGGGGGTGATCGCCGATGTCGTCGGTCCTGCCCGCCGCCCCGCAAGGACGGCCGGTGGAGGGACGGGAGTGCCGCTGTGTGCCGGCCGCTCCCGCGTCCGACGACGCCCAAGGCGCTCTCCGCTACCGAGGACGTAGCTCTCTCCCATCCCAGTCCCCCACCGGCGCGGGCGCGCCGCCGGGGAGCCGGAGATGTACGTCCTAGAAGGAGGACTCGCATGTCCCAGACCTACGGCAAGACCCGCTGGAAGCGCTTCGCGCTGGTGATGGTGCCGAGCATCGCGGCCACCGCGATGGTCGGCGCCGCCATGGCCAACAACGCGCTGGCGGCTTCGTTCAGCGTCTCCGGCCAGAGCTTCAAGGTCACCACGCCGGAGCTGCACGGCAAGAACTTCGCCCAGTTCGGCTCGATCGACGCCGAGGTGAACGGCACTCCGCACCCGGTCGCGGTCTCGGCCTTCGACGAGGCCACCATCAAGGGCCTCTGCCAGTCGGTGGTGACCGACCCCAACGTCATCCCCGGTCTGCCGTGGAAGCTGCCCAAGATCGTCCTTCGCCTGGAGGCGGGCAACAGCGACGACGTCAAGAAGCAGGTCTACGCCAAGAACCTGCTGATCGACCTCGACCAGCTGAACGCGGACGCCGAGTTCACCAACATCAACATCGGCCAGGACGCCTCGACCCTCAAGGGCGAGGCCACCCAGGGCTGGAAGTCCAAGCTCGGCGGCCTGCCGTCCGGCGCGACCGGCTTCGCCCAGGCCGCCGACAAGGCCGACCTGTACAACGTGCAGCAGACCGCCTGGGCCACCTCGGCCGGCACCTTCAAGCTCCCCGGCCTGAAGCTCGCGCTGCACACCGACGGCACCGGCGAGTGCTACTAGGCCGTTGACGGGCGGCGGACCGGGCCCGGTCCGCCGCCCCGACGGCACCTGTGGGACCGGTGGCGGCGCGTGCGCCGTCGCCGGATCCCGTGTCTCGTCCATCCCTCGTTCACACCATCGAGGAGCTGCACCGTGTCCAGCGCCCTTGCCTCATTCCGGCCCGCCGAGCACGAGAACCCCGTCCAGTGGCTGCGCCGGGTGTTCCGTACCTTCCGTCGGACGCGGCCGTACTACGGCGGCCTGCTGGCCATGATCGCCGGCGTCCCGATCATGTACTTCCCGTACGCCAAGCTCTCGTTGGGCGGCATGACGGTGGCCATGGCCACCACGGCGGGCGCCGGATCGCTGATCATCGGCGTGCTGCTGATCGTGCTCGGGCTGACCGCGTGGTTCCAGCCGACCGTGCGGGTCTTCGCGGGAGTCGCCACCACGCTGCTGACGCTGGTCTCGATCCCGGTCTCCAACCTCGCCGGGTTCGGCCTGGCGCTGCTGCCGGGGCTGATCGGCGGCGGCCTGATGGCGTCCTGGGCGCCGCTGCCGGAGCCGAAGGCGGCCAAGACCGCCGTCGCCGCGAGCGTCGCCGCCGAGGCCCCCGCTGCTGAGGTCCCGGCACCTGGGACACCGGCCTCCGAGGCCGCCGTCGGCGAGAGCGCGGTCGTCGTCGAGAACGTCGCCACCGAGCCCGCGGCGGCCGGAGCGCCCACCGCGAAGCTGCCCGCACAGGCCGCGTCGAACGAGCAGGCCGCCGCCGTGGACCCGAAGGAGGCGCGGTGAGCGCGTCGGAGGACCAACCGCAGCGCGCCGGTCGACACGCGGCGCCGCGCACGCCCGTCCGGGTCCGGCTGAGAGGCCGCGCGCTGGCGATGGCCGCGGTGCCGACGGCGCTGCTGATGGCCGCCGCGTACACCCCCAACCCGGCCGTCGCCGAGTCCACGGCGGGCAAGCCCTGCGGGACCGCGCCCGCCACCGTGCCGGACGTCGCACCGCTGGAGACGCCCGTCCCCAAGAGCGAGCTGCCCGAGCCGCCGCCCGGTCCGTCCACGGCGCCCCCCACCGTGCCCTCGACGGCGCCCTCGACGGGGCCGAGCGCGATCCCCACCCAGACGCCGACCACCGCGCCCACCCAGCAGCCCTCCGCGCCGGCCGGTACGCCGAGCGCCGGCGCGACGCCGACCGATGCCCCGACCGGCGCGGCCACCACCCCGGCGACCACGCCGCCGGTCGCCCGCTCCGCCGCCCCCGGCGGTTCGGACACGGCCCACCGGGCCGGGCTGATCGACGACGTCCTGGGCGGCGTCAACCACCTGCTGGACCCGGGTGGTTCACCGAGCCCGACGCCGAGCGCCAAGTCGACCGGCACCCCCGCTCCGGCCACCACCCAGGCCCCCGCGCCGGCCGTCCCGGCCCCGCGCGCCGGGACGCCGGCCCAGCCGCAGGCCCCGACGACCGGGGCCCCGGCCGACGCGCAGCCCGGCACCCCGCCGCCGCCCGCCGCCGGCAGCGGCGAGCAGGCCCCGGCGGGCGACCAGGCCTCGCCCGCCGCGACGGCCTCCGCCGCCGGTGGCCCGGCCGGCGGCACGGCGGGGAAGCCGAGCGGCAAGGCGAGCCCGAGGACAGCCCCCGCCACGCCGTCCGGGGCCGCCGCCGACACCCCGGCGTCCTCGCCGAGCGCGAACCCCAACTGCGCGGTGGACACCAGCGGCCTGACCGCCGGCGCGCCCGCCACCGGGGACGTCGTCCCGCAGCAGAACTGGACGCTGGCGACCAGCCGGCTGGCGCTGCACGGCGCGGCCTTCCACGGCGTCTACGACGTGCGGACCCCGACCGGCACCAAGCGGGTGCTGAAGTTCGTGGTGGACAGCGTCGACATCGACAACCTCGACATGTCGACGTTGCAGGGCAACGGCAAGACCTTCCACGTGAAGGGCGCCCCCGGCTCGACCTCGACCATGCGCAAGGGCCCGGTCACGATGTACGTGGAGCGGCTGTCCGGCCACCTCTCCAAGGTGCTCGGCCTGCCGATCCCGATCGACCTGGGCGAGATCACCCTCACCCCGGACACCCTGCCGCGCTGGCTGTACGACCTGATCGGCTCGATCCCGATCCCGCTGGACCTGGAGCTGACCGGGGTCACCGCCAAGCAGGCCGGCCAGTTCGGCGGCACGCTGACCATCCCCGGCATGCGCCTGTTCAACGACGACGCGCCCTACAGCGACAAGTAGGCGACCGGCAGCCGCGCCACGGCGGCGGCGACGTCGCGAGAACGCCCGTGGGGCGGCCCTCCACCGGAGGACCGCCCCACGGGCGTCGGAACCACGGGGTGTTACTCGCCCCGGGTGCCCAGGTGGTGCACCTGGACCATGTTGGTGTTGCCGGGGATGCCGGGGGGCGAGCCGGCGGTGACGATGACGGTCGCGCCCTCGGCGAGCTGGCCCATGCTGAGCAGCTCGCGGTCGACCTGGGCGACCATCGCGTCGGTGGACCCGACCTGCTCGGTGACGTGCGCCTCGACGCCCCAGCTCAGCGAGAGCTGGTTGCGGGTGGCGACGTCCGGGGTGAACGCGATCACCGGGATCGGCGAACGGTAGCGGGACAGGCGGCGGGCGGTGTCACCGGACTTGGTGAACGCGACCAGCGCCTGGCCGTTCAGGAAGTCGCCCAGCTCGCACGCGGCGCGGGCGATCGAGCCGCCCTGGGTGCGCGGCTTGCGACCCGGGTTGAGCGGCTGGAGGCCCTGGGAAAGCAGCTCCTCCTCGGCCCTCTCGGCGATCCGGCTCATGGTGCGGACGGTCTCGATCGGGTACTTGCCGACGCTCGACTCGGCGGACAGCATGACCGCGTCGGTGCCGTCCAGGATGGCGTTGGCGACGTCGGAGACCTCGGCGCGGGTGGGGCGCGAGGCGTGGATCATCGACTCCATCATCTGGGTGGCGACGATGACGGGCTTGGCGTTGCGGCGGGCCAGCGTGATCAGCTGCTTCTGGACCAGCGGCACCCGCTCCAGCGGGTACTCGACGGCCAGGTCGCCGCGGGCGACCATGATGGCGTCGAAGGCGAGGACGATCTCCTCCATGGCCTCGACGGCCTGCGGCTTCTCGATCTTGGCGATGACCGGCACGCGGATGCCGACCTCGTCCATGACCTCGTGGACGTCCTTGACGTCGTCCGCGTTGCGGACGAAGGACAGGGCGACCATGTCGACGCCCAGGCGCAGCGAGAAGCGCAGGTCGTCCTTGTCCTTCTCGGACAGGGCGGGCACGTTCACGGCCGCGCCGGGCAGGTTGATGCCCTTGTTGTTCGAGAGCACGCCGCCCTCGATCACCACGGTCTTCACCCGCGGGCCGTCGACGCTGACGACCTCCAGGGCGATGACGCCGTCGTTGATCAGGATCGGGTCGCCGGGCTTGACGTCGCCGGGCAGGCCCTTGTAGGTGGTGCCGCAGATGTGCTGGTCACCGGGGACGTCCTCGGTGGTGATGGTGAACTCGTCGCCGTTGTCGACGGTCACCGGGCCGTTGGCGAAGGTCGCCAGACGGATCTTGGGACCCTGGAGGTCGGCCAGGACGCCGATGGCCTTGCCGGTGTCCTCCGAGACCTGGCGGACCTTGCGGTACCGCTCCTCGTGGTCCGCGTGGTTGCCGTGGCTCATGTTCAGTCGGGCGACGTTCATGCCCGCCTCGACGATGGCCTTCAGCTGTTCGTAGGAGTCCGTCGCCGGACCCAGGGTGCAGACAATTTTCGCTCGGCGCATATGGATCAGTCTATCCGTTCGTGTTATAGGTGCATTCGGCACGAATCGTGAGGAATCGCCGACGAAGGATCCCGAGGGGCGAGACGGCGTCCGGTCACTCCCCGGGCCGCCGGTGCACCAGGGCGAAGGCCTGTCGGGCGATCTCCAGTTCCTCGTCGGTGGGCACCACGGCGACCGCCACCCGGGCGTACGCGGGCGAGATGATCCGGGCCTCGCCGGAGCGCACCGAGTTCAGCTCGGGGTCGACCGCGATGCCCAGTTCGTCCAGCCCGGCGGTGGCCGCCGCGCGCACCGGCGCCGCGTTCTCCCCGACGCCCGCGGTGAACGCGATCGCGTCCACCCGGCCGAGCACGGCGTAGTAGCCGCCGATGTACTTGCGCAGCCGGTGGATGTACGCGTCGAAGGCGAGCTTCGCGTCGGCGTCCCCGGCCCCGGCCCGGCGCATGATCTCGCGCATGTCGTTGTCGCCGCACAGGCCGCGCAGACCGCTGCGGCGGTTGAGCAGATCGTCGATCTCGTCGATCGACAGCCCGCCCACCCGGTGCAGGTGGAACACCACACCGGCGTCGATGTCGCCCGAGCGGGTGCCCATGACCAGGCCCTCCAGCGGGGTCAGGCCCATCGAGGTGTCCAGGCAGCGACCACCGGCGACCGCCGAGGCGGAGGCGCCGTTGCCCAGGTGCAGCACGATCACGTTCACCTCGGCCGGGTCCTTGCCGAGCAGCCGGGCGGTGGCCCGCGAGACGTACTGGTGCGAGGTGCCGTGGAAGCCGTAGCGGCGCACCCGGTGCTCGTCGGCCACGCCCTTGTCGATCGCGTACCGGGCCGAGAACTCGGGCATCGAGGCGTGGAAGGCGGTGTCGAAGACGGCCACCTGGGGGAGGTCCGGGCGCAGCGCGCGGGCCACCTCGATGCCGGTGATGTTGGCCGGGTTGTGCAGCGGCGCGACCGGGATCAGCCGGCGGATCTCCTTGAGCACGTCGTCGGTGACCACGGTCGGCTCGGTGAACCGCTTGCCGCCGTGCACCACCCGGTGGCCGATCGCGGCCAGCTCGGGGGAGTCCAACCCGAGGCCGTCGGCGGCCAGCTCCTCGGCGACGGCCTTCAGGGCGGCGGAGTGGTCCGGGAAGAGCTGCGGCAGCTCGCGCGGCCCGCCCGAGTGCGGGGTGTGCACCAGCCGCCCGCCGGGCTCGCCGATCCGCTCCACCAGGCCGGAGGCCAGCCGGGCACCGTCCAGCATGTCGATCAGCTGGTACTTCACCGACGAGGAGCCGGCGTTCAGGACGAGAACGCGCGTTCCTTCGCTCATGCCTTCGGCTCCTTCTCGTCCTGGGCCTGGATGGCGGTGATCGCGACGGTGTTGACGATGTCCTGGACCAGCGCGCCGCGCGAGAGGTCGTTGACGGGCTTGCGCAGGCCCTGGAGGACGGGGCCGACCGCCACCGCGCCCGCCGAGCGCTGGACCGCCTTGTAGGTGTTGTTGCCGGTGTTGAGGTCCGGGAAGATCAGCACGGTCGCCCGGCCCGCCACCGCGGAGCCCGGCAGCTTGGTGGCCGCGACGTGGGCGTCCACCGCCGCGTCGTACTGGATCGGGCCCTCGACCAGGATGTCCGGCCGCAGCTCGCGGACCAGCTCGGTGGCCTTGCGGACCTTGTCGACGTCCGCGCCGGACCCGGAGGTGCCGGTCGAGTACGAGAGCATCGCGACCCGCGGCTCCACCCCGAACTGGGCGGCGGTGGCGGCGGACTGGATCGCGATGTCGGCCAGCTGCTGGGCGTCCGGGTCGGGGTTGACCGCGCAGTCGCCGTACACCAGCACCTTGTCGGCCAGGCACATGAAGAAGACGCTCGACACGATGGCCGCGCCCGGCGAGGTCTTGATCACCTCGAAGGCGGGCCGGATGGTCGCGGCGGTGGAGTGCACCGCGCCGGAGACCATGCCGTCCGCGATGCCCTCCTGGACCATCAGGGTGCCGAAGTACGAGACGTCGGTGACCACGTCCAGCGCCAGCTCGACGGTCATCCCCTTGTGGGCGCGCAGCCGGGCGTACAGCTCGGCGAACTGGCGGCGCAGCGGGCTGGTGGTCGGGTCGACGATCCGGACCTGGGCGCGGTCGGTGCCCGACTGCTCCTGCGGGAGGTCGATGCCGAGGCTCGCGGCCTTGCGGCGCACCGCGTCGGCCTCGCCGAGCAGGGTGAGGTCGCAGATGTTGCGGCGCAGCAGGATCTCGGCCGCGCGCAGCACCCGTTCCTCGGTGCCCTCCGGCAGGACGACGTGCCGCCGGCTCGCCCGGGCCCGTTCCAGCAGCTCGTGCTCGAACATCATCGGGGTGACGCGCTCGGACCGGCCGACCTCGATCAGGTTGGTCAACTCGGCCGTGTCGACGTGCAGTTCGAACAGCCCGAGGGCGATCTCGGCCTTCCGCGGACTGGCCGCGGTGAGCTTGCCCTCCAGATGGGTGAGGGTCGCGGCGGTCGGCCAGCTGCCCTCCGGGACGACCGCGACCGGGGTGCCGGGGGCGAGCCGGGCGGCCAGCGCCATCACGTTCGGGCCGGGGTGCTGGCCGAGTGTCAGCAGCACGCCGGCGATCGGCGGGGCGCCGGCGGCGTGCGCGGCCAGCGAGCCGATCACCAGGTCGGCGCGGTCCCCGGGGGTGACGACCAGGGCGCCCTCGGTCAGGGCGTCCAGGAAGGTGGGCAGCATGGCGCCGCCGAAGACGAAGCCGCGGACGTCCCGGGCCAGGCCGGCGGCGTCCCCGAGCAGGACCTCGGCGCCGGTCGTCTCGACCAGCTGGGCGACGGTCGGCGCGGCCAGCGCCGGCTCCTCCGGGATGACGTAGGCGGGGATCGGAAGCTTCTCGGTGAGCTTGCGCTGGATCCGCTGCTTGGCACCCGGGGCGACCCGGTTGGCGATCATCGCCAGGGTCTCGCAGCCCAGGTCGGTGAACGCCCGGTGGGCGTTGCGGACCTCGGCGATGACGGCCTCCGGGTCCTCGGCGTGCCCGCCGACGACCGGCAGCACGGCGGCGCCGAACTCGTTGGCCAGCCGGGCGTTGAAGGCCAGCTCGTCCGGGATGTTGGTGTCGGCGAAGTCGGTGCCGAGCACCAGCACCGCCTGGCAGCGCCGCTCCAGCGCGCGGAAGCGGTCGACCAGGGCGGAGACCAGCTCGTCCTGCCCCCGGGCGGCCTGCAGCGCGGCGGCCTCCTCGTAGCTGAGCCCGTACAGCTCGGAACTCGGCAGGTCGATCCGGTACCGGCCGCGCAGCAGCTCCACCACGTGGTCCGAGCCCGGCTCGGACCCGGCCCGGTGGCCGGCAGGCGCCCCCGCGTGCGCGTGCACCAGCGGCCGGAACACCCCGACCCGGTCCACCTGGCGGGTGAGCAGTTCCATGACCCCGAGTTCGACCGCCTGCCGGCCGTCCCCCCGGTCGATACCGGTCACGTACACGCTGCGCGCCACGTGGGTGTCTCCGTCCCGTCGTCTCGGAATATGGCCATATCGACCATACCTTCGCACCGCGAACGGGCGTCCGCGAGCAGAGCGGCCGAGTCGGGGCAAGGGCTGAACGTCCTGGGCGTGGGGTTTGCGCTGCCGCTCGCCCTTGATGTACCTACATGACGTAGTTACATTGGAGGGCATGGAGACCATGGGACTGCGTGAGCTGAACCAGAACCCGTCCAAGGCGGTCGCGCGGGTCCGGGCCGGCGCGACGATCGTCGTCACCGACCGCGGGCGGCCCGTGCTGAGACTCGTGCCGGAGGAGCCCCCGGCGACGGTCCTCGAACGCATGGTCGCGGCCGGCGAGGTCACCCCGCCCGCCGAGGAGGGCATGCCCGAGCTGGCCCTCGACCTGTTGCCGGAGATCGGCAGCCTCTCGGACCTCCTGGTGGAAGACCGCGAACGGGAGCGGAACCGTTGATCTACCTCGACTCCTGCGCGCTGCTGAAGTTCATCAAGCCGGAGCCGGAGACGGCCGCACTGCGGGCGTGGCGGCAGGCGCTGCCCGCCGGGACCGAGCTGATCACCAGCGCGCTGGCCCGGCTGGAGATCACCCGCACCCTGCTCCGCGCGGGCCTGGCCCACCAGCAGGTCCCCTACTACGTGGACCAGGCGCTCCGGGGCAGCCACCAGGTCGACCTCAGCAGCGCGGTGCTCGCCCGGGCGCTCTCCTACCGCACTCCGCGCCTCGGCTCGCTGGGCGCGTTGCACCTGGCCGGCGCGGACCCGTTCCGCACGGAGCTGACCGAGTTCATCACCTACGACCGCGAGCTGGGCAGGGCCGCGGAGGACCTCGGCTTCCCGGTGTCGGCGCCGAGCTGAGCGCCTGCCCGGCCGGGCAGGCGCTCAGACACTCAGGTGCTCAGGCCCTCAGCGGGCCGGGCGGAGCCAGAGGGTGGCGAGCGGGGGGAGGACCAGTTCGGCGGAGCGGGGCTGGTCGTGCCAGGGGGTCGGTTCGGCCTTGACCGGGTGGGAGTTGCCGATGCCGCCGCCGCCGTAGGCCTCGGCGTCGGTGTTGAGCAGTTCCTCCCACAGCTGGTCGCGGCCGTCCAGGTCGGGCAGGCCGACCCGGTGGCCGTGCCGGACGACGGGGGAGAAGTTGCAGACCGCGACCAGCGGCGAGCCGTCGGCCGCGTACCGGACGAAGGAGAGCAGGTTGTCCTCGGCGGCGCCGCCGTCGAGCCAGCGGAAGCCGTCCGGGGTGGTGTCCCGTTCCCAGAGGGCGGGGGTGTCCAGGTAGTGCCGGTTGAGGTCGCGGACCAGCCGGCGGACGCCGCGGTGGTCCTGGTGGGCGGGCCACTGCTCGTCGAGCACCCACCACTGCGGGCCCTGCTCGTGGTCCCATTCCGCTCCCTGGGCGAACTCCTGTCCCATGAAGAGCAGTTGCTTGCCCGGGTGGGACCACATGAAGCCCAGGTAGGCGCGGTGGTTGGCGCGCTGCTGCCACCAGTCGCCGGGCATCTTGGAGACCAGCGCCTGCTTGCCGTGCACCACCTCGTCGTGCGAGATCGGCAGGACGTAGTTCTCCGAGTAGGCGTACACCATCGAGAAGGTGATCTCGTTGTGGTGGAACTTGCGGTGCACCGGCTCCTTGGACATGTAGACCAGCGAGTCGTGCATCCAGCCCATGTTCCACTTGAGCCCGAAGCCGAGGCCGCCGGCGTCGGTCGGGCGGGTGACGCCGTCCCAGGCGGTGGACTCCTCGGCGATGGTGACCACGCCGGGGCAGCGCCGGTAGACGGTGGCGTTCATCTCCTGGAGGAACGCGGCCGCGTCCGGGTTCTCCCGGCCGCCGTGCTGGTTGGGCGTCCAGGCGCCGCCCTCGCGGGAGTAGTCGAGGTAGAGCATCGAGGCGACGGCGTCCACCCGCAGGCCGTCGATGTGGAACTCCTCGCACCAGTAGACCGCGTTGGCGACGAGGAAGTTGCGCACCTCCGTGCGGCCGTAGTCGAACTCCAGGGTTCCCCAGTCGGGGTGCTCGGCGCGCAGCGGGTCGGCCGGCTCGTACAGCGGCTCGCCGTCGAAGCGGGCGAGCGCGAAGGCGTCCTTGGGGAAGTGGGCGGGCACCCAGTCGACGATCACGCCGATGCCG
Organism: Kitasatospora sp. NPDC087271; assembly: GCF_044744605.1. Classification (NCBI taxonomy): domain Bacteria; kingdom Bacillati; phylum Actinomycetota; class Actinomycetes; order Kitasatosporales; family Streptomycetaceae; genus Kitasatospora; species Kitasatospora sp. NPDC087271. Next base: position 68,800 of record NZ_JBIUYQ010000010.1, on the reverse strand, counting down.
TGCCGGTGCAGGGTGTCGACCAGGTGGCGGAAGTCGTCGGGGCTGCCGAGCCGGGCGGTGGGGGCGTAGTAGCCGGACACCTGGTAGCCCCAGGAGCCGCCGAAGGGGTGCTCCATGACCGGCATGAACTCCACGTGGGTGAAGTTCAACTCCTTGAGGTAGCGCGGCAGTTCCTCGGCGATGGCGCGGTAGCTGGTGAGGTCGGGCCGCCAGGAGGCCAGGTGCAGCTCGTAGACGGACATCGGCGCCCGGTGGTGCGCGGCGCGGGCCCGGCGGGCCATCCACTCGCCGTCCTGCCAGCGGTAGTCGGAGGAGGTGACCACCGAGGCGGTGGCGGGCGGGCACTGGGCGGCCCGGGCGAGCGGGTCGGCCTTGTCGAGCACCCAGCCCTGCCGGGTGTGGATCTCGTACTTGTACGCGGCGCCCTCGGCGAGGCCCGGGACGAAGAGCTCCCAGATGCCGGACGAGCCGAGCGAGCGCATCGGGTGCCCGGTGCCGTCCCAGTGGTTGAAGTCGCCGATCAGCCGGACGCCGACGGCGTTCGGCGCCCAGACCGCGAAGGCGGTGCCGGCGACGCCGTCGACGGTGCGCACGTGCGAGCCGAGGGCCTGCCACAGCTGCTCGTGCCGGCCTTCGGAGATCAGGTGCAGGTCGAGTTCGCCGAGGGTGGGCGGGGTGCGGTAGCCGTCGTGCTGGGCCAGCGGCTCGCCGCCGGGGTAGGTCACCAGCAGCCGGTAGTCCACGGCGTCGGCGCCGGCCACCAGCCCCGTGAACAACCCGCCCTGCTGATGGGTGAGTTCGGCCGGGCCCTGGGTGGTCTCGACGACCACCCGCTCGGCGAACGGGCGCAGCACCCGGATCGCGGTGCCGCCGTGCACCGGGTGCGCGCCGAGCAGGGCGTGCGGGTCGTGGTGCTGCCCGCCGACCAGCCGGTCCACCTCGGACGGCGGCAGCGGCGCCTCGGGCAGGCGCAGCGAGGCCGTGGGCGGAGCCGTGACCGGTGCGGATTCCTCCGTCGGGGCGGGTTCGCCGGCCGGCGCGGACTCCTCGGCCGGGACGGGCTCGGGCCGGGGCGAGTCCGGGCCGGCCAGGAAGGTGGCCGGGACGGGGCGGGTGGTGCGGCCGGGCGGGTCGAGCGGCGTCACGGCTGGGTCCTCCTGCGACGGGGGGTGGGCTAACTCCAGGGCGGCGGAACCGGGGGTGCGGGTGGGGCAGGGGGCGGGCAGGGCAGGGGGTGCGGGCGGGCCGGAGCGGTCAGACGGTGAGGGCGAGCCGGTTGATCGCGGCGAGCGGGATCGGCAGCCAGCTCGGCCGGTGCCGGGCCTCGTACACGACCTCGTACACCGCCTTGTCGATCTCCAGGGCCCGCATCAGCTCCGGTGAGGCCGCCGGGTCGGCGCCGCCGCCGGCGGTGTAGCCGGCGCAGAAGGCGGTGCGGTTGCGCTGGGCCCAGGCGGCGGCGAGGTGGGCGAGTTCCGGATCGACCGGGCCGCCGGCCAGCAGGTGGGCGGCCGCGTAGTCGAAGGAGCGGAGCATGGCGGCGACGTCGCGCAGCGCGGGCTGGGGTTCGCGGCGTTCGTTGACGGACTTGGCGGGTTCGCCCTCGAAGTCCAGCAGCACCCAGCCGTGCGGGGTGCGCATGGCCTGTCCGAGGTGCAGGTCGCCGTGGATGCGCTGGACGGGCAGGCCGTCGGGGTGGGCGTCGGCGAGTTGCTGGAAGGCGGTGCGCAGTGCGGCCCGGTAGCGCAGCAGGCCGGGGACGGCGGCGACGGCGCTGTCCAGCCGGTCGGCCATGGTGGTGGCGAGCCGGCTGGTCTGGGCGCGGTCGAGCCGGGCGACCGGCATCGAGCGGGCCAGGACCCGGTGGACTTCGGCGGTGGCCCGGCCGAGTCGGTGGGCCTCGATGGCGAAGTTGCCGGGGGAGGGGTCGCCCTTGAGCCGGCCGACCTGGTCGAGGGCGAGCTCCCAGCCGTCCTCGGCGTCCGGCAGGTAGCGCTGGAGCAGCCCGAGGGTGGCGGGTTCGGCGCGTTCCAGCCGGCTCTCGAACCAGGCGGCGACCCGGGGGATCCGGGTGGAGCCGGCCCGGGAGAGGGCGAGGGAGAGTTCGAGGTCGGGGTTGGTGCCGGGGTGGATGCGGCGGAACAGCTTGAGGATGTACGAGGTGCCGTAGATGACCGAGCTGTTGGACTGCTCGGCGGTGGAGGCGCGGCCTGGGAGGTTGGCGGGGAGCCCGGAGCCGGGGGTCCGGCGGAAGGACAGCGAGCCGAACCGGTCGCCGGTGGCGAGGTGTTCCAGCAGCCGCCCGGTGAGTTCGGGGTCGTGGACGGCGTCGTAGAGCGCCGCGCCGTCGTACGGGCCCTGGCTGAGCCGGCCGAGCACGGCGCTGGGCTCGATGTCCGCGGGCCCCTCCGAGCGGATGCCGAGCAGGAGTTGGTAGATGTCGCCGTGCGGGGCGCCGGCCGTGGTGGCGTGCTCGACCCGCAGCAGCAGGTGCAGCAGGGCGGGGTCGCCGACCTGGAGCGGGGTTCCGACCATCGGGGTGAGGCCGGTGATGGGCCGTCCCTTTCCGGCGTACCACCGCTGGGTGGGGAGCCACTCGGCGATCAGCGGCAGCGCGGCCTGGACGAGTTCGCTGACCCCCAGGGCGGTTCTCCGGGCCCCGGTGCTCCGCGCGCCCGCCGGCGCGGCGGTGTCGGCGGGGGCGTCCTGCTGCACATGGGCTTGAGAACGGGAGGTTTCGGACATGACTCCCTTTCCCCGGAAGCGGGCGGACTGCCCGACGGGTCTGGCCGGGTCCGTCAGTCTTCCGGATTTCGGCGGCGCGGCGGCGGCGGCACGCGAGCGGGGCTCAGGTGTCACGCCTTCGTGTGGGTGGCCGTTGGGCTGTTCTCCGTACGCGGCGGTGCAGAGAACTCCGGGGGCGCAGGGGTTCAACTCGCGCCCCCGGAGGGTCTGGTGGTGCTGTGGGGCAGGGTGTGGCGGATCGTTACTTCGAGCGCCTGGTCCCGCTCAGCCGCGGCGGCTGCCGGAGCTGGAACCAGTAGAAGCCGTGGCCGGCCAGCGTGAGCAGGTAGGGCCACTCGCCGATGGAGGGGAAGCGCACCCCGCCGATCAGCTCGACCGGGTACCGTCCGCCGTACTGCCGCAGATCCAGCTCGGTCGGCTGCGCGAACCGCGAGAAGTTGTTCACGCACATGACCAGGTCCCCCTCGTGTTCGCGCACGAAGGCCAGCACGGCGGGGTTGCTGGAGGGCAGTTCGGTGTACGTACCGAGGCCGAACGCCGGATTGAGCTTGCGGATCTCGATCATGCGACGCGTCCAGTGCAGCAGCGAACTCGAACTGCTCTGCTGTGCCTCGACGTTGGTCACCTGGTAGCCGTACACCGGGTCCATGATGGGCGGCAGACTGAGCCTGCCCGGGTCGGCGGAGGAGAAACCCGCGTTGCGGTCCGGGGTCCACTGCATCGGCGTGCGCACGCCGTCCCGGTCGCCCAGCCAGATGTTGTCGCCCATGCCGATCTCGTCCCCGTAGTAGAGGACCGGCGAGCCGGGCAGCGAGAACAGCAGGGCGGTGAACAGCTCGATCTGGTTGCGGTCGTTCTCCAGCAGCGGGGCGAGCCGGCGGCGGATGCCCACGTTGGCGCGCATCCGGGGGTCCTTGGCGTACTCCGCGTACATGTAGTCGCGCTCCTCGTCGGTGACCATCTCCAGGGTCAGCTCGTCGTGGTTGCGCAGGAAGATGCCCCACTGGCAGCCGCCGGGGATCTGCGGGGTCTTGCTGAGGATCTCCGACACCGGGTAGCGGGACTCCCGCCGCACGGCCATGAAGATCCGGGGCATCACCGGGAAGTGGAACGCCATGTGGCACTCGTCGCCGCCCGCGGTGAAGTCGCCGAAGTAGTCGACGACGTCCTCGGGCCACTGGTTGGCCTCGGCCAGCAGGACGGTGTCGGGGTAGTCGGCGTCGATCTCCTTGCGGACCCGCTGGAGGAACTCGTGGGTCTCCGGCAGGTTCTCGCAGTTGGTGCCCTCGCGGGCGAACAGGTACGGCACCGCGTCCAGCCGGAAGCCGTCGATGCCGAGGTCGAGCCAGAACCGCAGTCCGGCGATCATCTCCTGCTGGACGCGGGGGTTGTCGTAGTTGAGGTCCGGCTGGTGGGAGAAGAACCGGTGCCAGAAGTACTGCTTGCGGACCGGGTCGTAGGTCCAGTTGGAGGTCTCGGTGTCGACGAAGATGATCCGGGCGTCCGGGTACTGCTTGTCGTCGTCGGCCCACATGTAGAAGTCGCCGTACGGGCCGTCCGGGTCCGTCCGGGAGGCCTGGAACCACGGGTGCTGGTCGCTGGTGTGGTTCATGACGAAGTCGATGATCACGCGCATGCCGCGGGCGTGCGCGGCGTCGACGAACTCCATGAAGTCGGCGAGGTCGCCGAACTCCGGCAGCACCGACTTGTAGTCGGCCACGTCGTACCCGCCGTCGCGCAGCGGCGAGGCGAAGAACGGCGGGAGCCAGAGGCAGTCGACCCCGAGCCACTGCAGGTAGTCGAGTTTGGTGGTGAGCCCCTTCAGGTCCCCGACCCCGTCGCCGTTGCTGTCCTGGAAGGACCGCACCAGCACCTCGTAGAAGACCGCACGCTTGAACCACTCCGGGTCCAGGTTCTTCTTCGAGGTCTCCGGGAAGGTGTCGGGGACGGGCTCGTTCACAGTCACGCTGGGTTCCTCCGAACCGTGAGGAGGTGAGCCGGCTCGGCTGAGGGATCGAGCCGGACGTAGTTGTGCCGGCCCCAGGTGTAGACGGCGCCGGTGAGCTCGTCGTGCACCGCGTACGGGCCGTCGCCGTCGAGGGTGACGGTGGCCTCCTGGACGTGGTGCGGGTCGAGGTTGACCACGGTGACGACCTGGTCGGTGAGGCCCTCGGGGGTGGTCGCGGTCTTGGAGTAGGCGAGCACCTGGTCGTTGTCGGTGGGGTGGAAGCGCAGGTTGCGCAGCTGCTGGAGGGCGGGGTGGCGCCGGCGCAGCCTGTTCAGCACGGTGAGCAGCGGGGCGAGGGAGTCGGTGCGGGTCCAGTCGCGCGGGCGCAGCTCGTACTTCTCCGAGTGCAGGTACTCCTCGGAGCCGGGGTGGGCCGGCTCGTCCTCGTACAGCTCGAAGCCGGCGTAGACGCCGTAGCTGGGGGCGAGGGTGGCGGCGAGCACGGCGCGGATCGCGAACGCGGCGCGGCCGCCGTGCTGGAGGTAGCCGTGCAGGATGTCCGGGGTGTTGGCGAAGAAGTTGGGCCGCATGTAGGCGGCGGCGTCACCGGTGAGTTCGGTGAGGTACTCGGTGAGTTCCGGCTTGGTGGTGCGCCAGGTGAAGTACGTGTACGACTGGTGGAAACCGATCTTCCCCAGGGTGTGCATCATCGCGGGCCGGGTGAAGGCCTCCGCCAGGAACACGACGTCCGGGTCGGTGCGGGCGATGTCGGCGAGCACCTTCTCCCAGAACGCCACCGGTTTGGTGTGCGGGTTGTCGACCCGGAAGATCCGAACGCCGTGGGACATCCAGAACCGGAGGATCCGGATGGTTTCCTTGACGATTCCTTCCATGTCCTGGTCGAAGTTGATCGGATAGATGTCCTGGTACTTCTTCGGCGGGTTCTCGGCGTACGCGATGGTGCCGTCCGCGCGGTGGCTGAACCATTCCGGGTGCTTGTTCACCCACGGGTGGTCGGGGGAGCACTGGAGGGCGAAGTCCAGCGCCACCTCCAGGCGCAGGGCCTCGGCCTCGGCGACGAAGTGGTCGAAGTCCTCGATCGTGCCGAGGTCGGGGTGGACGGCGTCGTGGCCGCCCTCGGGGGAGCCGATCGCCCAGGGCGAGCCGACGTCGTGCGGACCGGCCGTCAGGGCGTTGTCCGGCCCCTTGCGGAAGGCTCGCCCGATCGGGTGCACCGGCGGCAGGTAGACCACGTCGAAGCCCATCGCGGCGACGGCCGGCAGCCGCTCGGCGGCGGTGCGCAGGGTGCCCGAACGCGGCGGCTCGACGCCGCTCGGATCCACCACCGCGCCCTCCGAGCGGGGGAAGAACTCGTACCAGGAGCCGTACAGCGCGCGCTCGCGGTCCACCTGGAGCGGCAGCGGGCGGGAGGCGCTGAGCAGTTCGCGCAGCGGGTACCGGGCCAGCAGGTCCAGCACCTCGGGGGCGAGCGCGGCGGCCAGCCGGGACAGCGGCGGCAGGCCGGGGTCGCGCAGCGCGTCGGCGGCCGCCAGCACGTGCGCGCGGCCCTCCTTCTTCGGCACGCCGACCGCGGCCTGCTCCAGCAGCCGGGCGCCGTCCTCCAGGACCAGCGCGGTGTCGATCCCGGCGGGCAGCTTCACGGCGGCGGTCCGGCGCCAGGTGGCGACCGGGTCGCTCCACGCCTCGACCAGGTACGACCAGCGGCCGGGCGCGGTCGGGGTGACGTGCGCGCCCCAGCGGTCGGTGCCCTCGGCCAGCTCGCGCATCGGCGTCCACGGGCCGCCGCGGCCGCGCGGGTCGCGCAGCACCACGTTGGCGTTGACGGCGTCGTGGCCCTCGCGGAACACGGTCGCGGTGACCAGGAAGGTCTCGCCGACGACGGCCTTGGCCGGGCGGCGGCCGGAGTCGACGAGGGGGCTGACGTCCAGGACGGGGATGCGGCCGATCACGGTGTCGCTCTCTGTCGTCTTGCGGGCGGCGGGCTTGCGGGCGGAGGCCTTGCGCGGCGCGGCGCCGGAGTCGCCCTCGGCGGTGGTCCCGGCGGTCCCGGCGGCGTCGGCGGTGGCCTTCGCGGTGGCTGCGGCGCGGCGCGTGGTGGTGGTGCGCCTGCGCGGTGCCGCGGTCCGGCCCTCCTCGGCCCCGGGTTGTCGGGCCGCTTCGGCCGGCTCGGTGCGGACCGCCCCGGCGGCCCGCGGCGCCGGCATCGCCGGATCCGTCCGAGTGTCAGAATCCATCCGTCCGGCGGATTCCGCGACCGCTGCGTCGTGGCTGTCGGCCACCGGTGTGGACTGGTCCCGCGTGTCGCCGTGCATGTCAAACTCCTGCCCGAGATCGGCGGCAGCTCCCGCGGGCCGGGGAATGGGCCAGGGGAGTACCGGGAGGACTGCTGGGTGGGGAGGACGTGCGACCGGAAGCCTGCCCGCGCCGCCGTCCCCGGCAACCTGCCCGGCGCCCGCCGAGCCCTCGACGGGGGGCCCTGGAGCCGCGCGCGTCCCGGCGCGCGCCTCCAGGGGCACGCCCCTGGGCGACCCGGTCGACCCGTGAACGAGCAGGCCGAGTACGAGGACACGCGTCGGTGCGAGGTGAGCGCCGAATGGGCTAAGAAGAAGGGGAACGATCAACGCGAAAAGGATTCGGACGTGCTGCTTCAAGGCGGACGCCACCCGCCGCCGCACTCCCCGCAGCATCAACGACCTTGAGTCATCCTCGCACCGGGGACAAGACTTTTGCAGCGGTACGACAGTAGTTTCGGGCTTTGTCCTGAGCGGATGAGCCATCGGAAATGGACCTGTTCCGCAGTGTTCATGCATTGGTAGCGCAGGACCCCGGAAATGTGCGCCGCGCGCGCCCCCCGTGCAGACCAATGCGCCGAATGCGATCTCATCAATAGGCCGAACGGATGCCCAATAGCCCACTTGACGCACTGTCATGACGGACATCGCGGCTACGCTTCACGCCGTGAAGGCAATCCGCAGATTCACCGTCCGCACCGTCCTGCCCGAACAACTCCAGCCGCTGCACGAGCTGGCCCTCAACCTGCGCTGGTCCTGGCACCCCGAGACCAGGGACCTCTTCCGGTCCGTGGACCCGGAGGTCTGGGCCGCGACCGGCGAGGACCCGGTGCGGCTGCTCGGGGAGGTCCCGGCCGCCCGGCTCGCCGCCCTCGCCGCCGACCGGCGGTTCCTGCGCAGACTCGGCGACCTCGCCGACGACCTGCGCGAGTACCTCAGCGGCCCGCGCTGGTACCAGGCCCAGCAGGAGGCCGGCGCCACCCCGCCGCCCGCCGCCATCGCCTACTTCTCCCCCGAGTACGGCATCGCCGCCGCGCTGCCCCAGTACTCCGGCGGGCTCGGCATCCTGGCCGGCGACCACCTCAAGGCCGCCAGCGACCTCGGCGTCCCGATCATCGGCGTCGGCCTGTTCTACCGGCACGGCTACTTCCGGCAGTCCCTCAACCGGGACGGCTGGCAGCAGGAGCGCTACCCGCTGCTCGACCCGGACGAACTCGCGGTCAGCCTGCTCCGGGAGGACGACGGCACCCCCGGCCGGGTCGACCTCGCGCTGCCCGGCGGCCGCACCCTGGCCGCGCACATCTGGAAGGCCCAGGTCGGACGGGTCCCGCTGCTGCTCCTCGACTCCGACATCGAGGCCAACTCGCCCGCCGAGCGCGACGTCACCGACCGGCTCTACGGCGGCGGCAGCGAGCACCGGCTGCTCCAGGAGATGCTGCTCGGCATCGGCGGCGTCCGCGCCGTCCGCGCCTACTGCCGGCTCACCGGGCACCCCGCCCCCGAGGTGTTCCACACCAACGAGGGCCACGCGGGCTTCCTCGGCGTCGAACGGATCCGCGAGCTGGTCTCCACCGGCTCACCCGGCCCCGACAGCGTCGGCCTGGACTTCGCCGCCGCCCTGGAGTCCGTCCGGGCCGGCACCCTGTTCACCACCCACACACCCGTCCCGGCCGGCATCGACCGCTTCGACCGCGAGCTGGTCGCCCGCCACTTCAGCGGCGACGCCGCGCTGCCGGGCGTCCCGGTCGAGCCGGTGCTCGCGCTCGGTGCCGAGACCTGGCCCGGCGGGGACCCGAAGCTCTTCAACATGGCCGCCATGGGCCTGCGGCTCGCCCAGCGCGCCAACGGGGTCTCCACCCTGCACGGCGAGGTCAGCCGCTCCATGTTCAACGGCCTCTGGCCCGGCTTCGACGCCACCGAGGTGCCGATCACCTCCGTCACCAACGGCGTCCACGCCGCCACCTGGATCGACCCGGCGGTCGTGCGGCTCGGCGCCGCCGAGATCGGCGCCGACCGCGCCGAGGACGCCATGACCACCGGCGACGCCAAGCGCTGGACCGGCCTGGAGCGGATCGGCAACACCGAGATCTGGGACCTGCGCCGCAGCCTGCGCGCCCAGCTGGTCGACGAGGCCCGCCGCCGGCTGCGCGACTCCTGGCGCCAGCGCGGCGCCGGCGAGGCCGAACTCGGCTGGGTCTCCTCGGTGCTCGACCCCGACGTGCTCACCATCGGCTTCGCCCGCCGGGTGCCCTCGTACAAGCGGCTCACCCTGATGCTGCGCGACCCGGACCGGCTGCGCGCCCTGCTGCTGCACCCCGTCCGGCCGGTGCAGATCGTGGTCGCCGGCAAGGCCCACCCGGCCGACGACGGCGGCAAGCGGCTGATCCAGCAGATGGTCGCCTTCGCCGACGACCCGGCCGTCCGGCACCGGATCGTCTTCCTGCCGGACTACGACATGGCGATGGCCCGGCACCTCTACCCGGGCTGCGACGTCTGGCTGAACAACCCGCTGCGCCCGCTGGAGGCCTGCGGCACCTCCGGGATGAAGGCCGCGCTCAACGGCTGCCTCAACCTGTCCGTCCTGGACGGCTGGTGGGACGAGTGGCACGACGGCCAGAACGGCTGGGCGATCCCCACCGTCGACGAGACCGGCGGCGTGCTCGACCCGGAGAGCAGCGAGGCCGAGCGCCGCGACGACATCGAGGCCGCCGCGCTGTACGACCTGATCGAGGACCAGGTCGCCGGCCGGTTCTACGACCGGGGCACGGACGGGCTGCCGCACCGCTGGATCGCCATGGTCCGGCACACCCTGGTCACCCTCGGCCCCAAGGTGCTGGCCGGGCGGATGGTCCGCGAGTACGTCGAACGGCTGTACACCCCGGCGGCGCTGGCCCAGCGGGAGCTGGCGGCGGCGGAGCACCACGGTGCCCTGGAGCTGGCGGCCTGGAAGGCGAAGGTCCGGGAGGCCTGGCAGGCCGTCCGGGTCGAGCACGTCGAGGCGGACTGTCCGGACGAGGCGCAGGAGCTGGGCAGCTCGCTGGCGCTGCGGGTGCAGGTCACGCTCGGGGCGCTGGAGCCGGGCGACGTCGAGGTGCAGGCGGTGTCCGGCCGGGTGGACGAGGCGGACGGCATCTCGGATGGCTGCGTGCTCGCCCTCAAGCCGGTCGGCGGGTCCGACCTGGACGGCCGGACCCGCTACGAGGGCTCGCTGGAGCTGTGCCGGACCGGCCCGTTCGGCTACACCGTCCGGGTGCTGCCGGCCCACCCCCGGCTGGCCTCCCCGGCGGAGCTGGGGCTGGTGGCCCTGCCCGCCGAGTCGTCGGGGATGGACGCGGGGGTGCTGCGCTGAGGCCCTGCCGGGGGGAGCGCCGGCCCTAGACCAGGCTGTCCCGCCAGGCCTGGTGGAGGGCGGCGAAGCGGCCGGATCCGTCGATCAGCTCCTGCGGGGAGCCGTCCTCGACGATCCGGCCCTGGTCCATCACCAGGACGCGGTCGGCGATCTCCACGGTGGAGAGCCGGTGCGCGATGATCACCGCCGTCCGGCCGGCCAGCACCGTGCGCATGGCCCGCTGGACGGCCTGCTCGCCGGGGACGTCCAGCGAGCTGGTCGCCTCGTCCAGGATCAGCACCGCCGGGTCGGCGAGCAGGGCGCGGGCGAAGGCGACCAGCTGGCGCTGCCCGGCGGAGATCCGGCCGCCGCGCTTGCGCACGTCGGTGTCGAAGCCGTCCGGGAGCGCGGCGATGAACTCGTACGCGCCGATGTCCCGGGCGGCCTGCTCGACCTCCTCGCGGCCGGCGCCGGGGCGGCCGATCGCGATGTTCTCGGCGACGGTGCCGGAGAACAGGAAGGACTCCTGGGTCACCATCACCACGCCGCGCCGCAGCTCGGGGGTGGCGAGGTCGCGCAGGTCCACGCCGTCCAGCCGGATCCGGCCGTCGGTCGGGTCGTAGAAGCGGGCCAGCAACTTGGCGACCGTCGACTTGCCGGCGCCGGTCGCGCCGACCACCGCCACCGTCTGCCCGGCCGGGATCACCAGGTCGAACGGCGGCAGCACCTGCTTGCCGGTGCGGTAGGCGAAACGGGTCTCCTCGAAGCGGACCTCGCGCCCCTTGCCGGCGGCCTGCGGCAGTTCGGCGGGCGCGGCCGGTTCGGCGACGGTCGGCTCGTGGGCGAGCAGGCCGGCGATCTTCTCCAGCGCGGCGGCGGCCGACTGGTAGCTGTTCAGGAACATCGCCAGCTGGTCGATCGGGTCGTAGAGCCGGCGCAGGTAGAGCACGAAGGCGGTGAGCACGCCCAGCTCGACCGTGCCGTCGGCGACCAGGTAGGCACCGAGCAGCACCACGCCGGTGGTCCACAGGTTGGCGGTGACGCGGGAGAGGCCGACGTAGCGGGCGATCTCCAGCAGGCCGTCCGCCGTCGCGGTGGCGGACTGCCGGTTGACCACGGCGAAGGCCTCGTCGTTGGCCTTCTCGCGGCGGAAGGCCTGCACCGGGCGGATGCCGTTCATGGTCTCGGTGAAACGGACGATCAGTGAGGCGGCCGAGGTGCGGGAGCGGCGGTAGACCCGGCGCGAGCGGCTGCGGAAGGACCGGGCGATCAGCGCCAGCGGCAGGATCGACGCCAGCGAGACCAGGCCGAGCCGCCAGTCCAGCACCAGCAGCAGCACCGAGATGTAGCAGACCGACAGGAGGACGGTCAGCAGCTCCTGGAGGCCCTCGGAGAGCAGCTCGCGCAGCGCGTCCACGTCGCTGGTGGCGCGGGAGATGATCCGGCCCGAGGTGTAGCGCTCGTGGAAGTCCAGGCTCAGCCGCTGGGCGTGCCGGAAGATCCGGCCGCGCAGCTCCAGCAGGATGTCCTGGTTGACCCGGGCGCTGATCTTGATGAACGCCCACTGCAGCAGCAGGCTGAGCAGCGCGCAGCCCAGGTAGGCGCAGACCACCGCGATCAGCGGGCCGCTGTCGCTCTCGCGCAGTGCCGGGATGCCGCGGTCCATCGCGATGGCGACCAGCAGCGGGCCGGACTGCAGGGCCGCCTGCTGGATGAGGATCACCAGCATCGCGACGGCGATCCGGGCCCGGTGCGGGCCGAGCAGCGAGCGCAGCAGCGCCCGGGGCGCGCCGGGCGGGACGGGGATGTCCTCCTCGTCGGCCGGGGGCGGCGGCAGCTGTTCCTCGACCGGTTCGGCGGTCTCCCGTTCGGCGGGGCCGACGGGCGAGATGGTGGTGGTCATCGGGTGGTGCCCCCCTCGGAGACCAGGACGGCCTCGGGCATCGGGGCGGACTCGCCCGACATCAGTTCGCGGTAGTGCGCGCAGTCGCGCAGCAGGTCCTGGTGGGTGCCGACGGCCTCGATCCGGCCGTCGGAGAGCACCGCGACCCGGTCGGCGAGCAGCACGGTGCTCGGGCGGTGGGCGACCACCAGGGCGGTGGTGGCGCCGAGGACCTGGCGCAGCGCCCGTTCGACCAGGGCCTCGGTGTGCACGTCGAGGGCGGAGAGCGGGTCGTCCAGCACCAGGAAGGCCGGGTCGCCGACCACCGCACGGGCCAGGGCGAGGCGCTGGCGCTGGCCGCCGGACAGGCTCAGGCCCTGCTCGCCGACCTCGGTGTCCACGCCGTCCGGGAGCTTGTCCACGAAGGAGGCCTGGGCGGTGGCCAGGGCGGCGCGCAGCTGCTGGTCGTTCGCGCCCGGGGCGCCCATCAGGACGTTCTCCCGGACGGTGGCGGAGAACAGGGTGGGCTCCTCGAAGGCGACCGCGACCAGCTCGCGCAGCCGCTCCCGGGGGAGGTCGCGGATGTCCCGGCCGTCCAGGGTGATGGTGCCGGCGGTGGCCTCGTACAGGCGGGGGAGCAGCGCGGTGAGCGTGGTCTTGCCGCTGCCGGTGGCGCCGACCAGGGCCATCGTCTCGCCGCTGCGGATGTGCAGGTCGATGCCGGCCAGCAGGTCGGGGGTGTCGGCGGGGGCGTCGGGGTAGCGGAAGCGGACGCCGGTGAAGCGGATGCCGTCGGGGGTGGCGCCGAGGCCGTCGGCGGTGCCCGGGTCGGCGGTCTCGGGCTCGTCCAGCACCTCGAAGAAGCGGTCGGTGGCGGTGGCGGCCTCGTTGGCGTAGGCGAGCAGCCAGCCCAGGGACTCGACCGGCCAGCGCAGCGCCAGCGCGGTGGAGAGGAAGGCGACCAGGGTGCCGGCGCTCAGCTCGTCGTGGGCGACCAGGTAGGCGCCGGCGGCGAGGGCGCAGCCGAGGGCGATCTCGGGCAGGCCGACGATGACCGCCCAGAGGTTGGCGAGCAGCCCGGCCTTGCGCAGTTCGGTGCGGCGCAGGTCGTGGGCCTGGGCGCGGAAGCGCTCGGCCATCGAGCGGTGGCGGCCGAAGGCCTTGAGGATGCGGATGCCGAGGACGGACTCCTCGATGACGGTGGCGAGGTCGCCGTTCTGGTCCTGGGCGCGGCGGGAGGCGCCGGAGTAGCCCGCCTCGAACCGCCGGGTGAGCACGAACAGCGGGACGGCGGGCAGCAGGATGATCAGGGCGAGCCGCCAGTCCTGGGTGAACATCACCGCCGTGCCGGCGAGGAACATCACCGAGTTGACGACCAGGAAGACCAGCGGGAAGGCCAGAAACAGCCGCATGGTGTACATGTCGGCGGTGGCCCGGGAGAGCAGCTGGCCGGATCCCCAGCGCTCGTGGAAGGAGATCGGCAGCCGCTGGAGCTTGGCGAAGAGGTCGCCGCGCATGGCCGTCTCCAGCCCGGCCAGCGGGCGGGCCAGGACCACCCGGCGGGTGTAGAACAGCGCGGCCTCGACCAGCCCGAGGACCAGCAGCAGGCCGATCAGCGGCCAGAGTCCGCTCAGGTCGTGTTCGGCGAGCGGGCCGTCGACGATCCGGCCGAGGACCAGCGGGACGCCGAGGACGCTCAGCATGGCGACCAGGGCGGCGGCCACCGAGGTGGCCAACCGGCGGCGGACGGCTCGGGCGTAGGGCCACAGGCGCAGGAGGGAGCGGACCGTGGAGCGGTGCCCGGTCGCGGTGTCGTCGTCTTGTCGGTTCTCGGCCATCGTCGTGAGGGTAGGACGAGGTCGCGTCATTTCTCATCAGGTTTTTCACCCCTGACAGAACCCTTCGGCGAGAACCGGCCACCCGTACGGGTGGGGCGCGGGTGAACGGCGGGGCGCGTGGGGCCGGCCGCACGGGCCGGAGTGCGCCGCAGGCGCGGCCGACGCCGCTCAGGCCGTGGCGGCGGGCGCGCGCAGCAGCCGCAGCGAGCGCCCGGCCAGCAGCGTCGCGCCCTGCGGACGGGGCTCGCCGCCGCCCTCGACGGCGGTGTCGACCACCGTCTCGTACGCCTCCTCCGGCGCGGCCCAGGGCTCGCCGGGGAGGGTGAACAGCACCGGTTCGTGGCCGGCGTTGAGCAGCAGCAGGAAGCTGTCGTCCAGCGTCGGCCGCCCGGCCTCGTCCCGTTCGGACATCGCGGTGCCGGACAGCAGCATGCCCAGGCAGGCGGTCGGGGCGAACCAGTCGGCCTCGGTCATCTCCTTGCCCAGCGGCGTGAACCAGGCGAGGTCCGGCTGGCCGCCCGGAGCGGCGGCCCGGCCGGAGAAGAACGCCCGCTGCCGCAGCACCGGGTGGGCCCGGCGCAGCCGGATCAGCCGGGCGGTCAGCTCGCACAGCCCGCGCCAGCGGGGATCCGCCAGGAGCGACCAGTCCAGCCAGCCGAGCTCGTTGTCCTGGCAGTAGGCGTTGTTGTTGCCGCCCTGGGTGCGGCCCAGCTCGTCCCCGGCGGTGAGCATGGGGACGCCGGTGGAGAGCAGCAGTGTGGCCAGCAGGTTGCGCAGTTGGCGCAGCCGCAGGGCGTTCACCTCCGGGTCGGTGGTCTCGCCCTCGACGCCGTGGTTCCAGGACCGGTTGTCGTCGGTGCCGTCCCGGTTGGCCTCGCCGTTGGCCTCGTTGTGCTTGCGGTCGTAGCTGACCAGGTCGCGCAGCGTGAAACCGTCGTGCGCGGTCACGTAGTTGACGGAGGCGTACGGGCGGCGGCCGCCGCGCTGGTAGAGGTCGGAGGAGCCGGACAGCCGGTAGCCCAGCTCGCGCACGTCCGGGCGGGCGCCGCGCCAGAAGTCCCGCACGGTGTCCCGGTACTTGTCGTTCCACTCGGCCCACAGCGGGGGGAAGCCGCCGACCTGGTAGCCGCCCGGGCCGACGTCCCAGGGCTCGGCGATCAGCTTCACCCGGCTGAGCAGCGGGTCCTGGGAGACGGCGGCGAGGAAGGGGTGGTCCATGTCGACCCCGTCGGTGCCGCGGGCGAGGGCGGCGGCGAGGTCGAAGCGGAAGCCGTCCACGCCCATCTCGGTGACCCAGTACCGCAGCGAGTCGGTGACCAGCCGGACCACCTGCGGGCGGCGGGTGTCCAGGGTGTTGCCGCAGCCGGTGAAGTCGGCGTAGCCGCGCGGGCGGTGCGGGGCCGGGCGGTAGTAGGCGGTGTTGTCGATGCCGCGCAGCGAGAGCATCGGGCCGAGTTCGGCGCCCTCCGCGGTGTGGTTGAACACCACGTCGAGGATCACCTCGATCCCGGCGGCGTGCAGGGCGCGGACCATCCGCTTGAACTCGCCGACCTGGCCGCCGCGCGAGCCGGCCGCCGAGTAGCCGGCGTGCGGGGCGAAGTAGCCGATCGTGTTGTAGCCCCAGTAGTTGACCAGGCCGCGCGACTGGAGGTGGTCCTCGCTGGCGTACTGGTGCACCGGCAGCAGCTCGACGGCGGTCACGCCGAGGCGGGTCAGGTGGGCGACGGCGGCCGGGTGGGCCAGGCCCGCGTAGGTGCCGCGGAGCTCCGGCGGGATGTCGGGGTGGCGCATGGTGAAGCCGCGCACGTGCAGTTCGTAGAGCACCGTCTCGGCCCACGGGGTCTTCGGGCGGTGGTCGTCGTACCAGTCGTCGTCATCGTGGACTACCACGGATCTGGGCACGTAGCGGGCGGAGTCTCGGTTGTCCCGGACGGTGTCGGCGACGTCCGCCTCCGGCCAGTTGCGGACGGCGGCGCAGACCGCGTCGTGGCTGGTGTAACAGCCGTCCACGGCACGGGCGTACGGGTCGAGCAGCAGCTTCGCCGGGTTCCAGCGGGCGCCCGTCCACGGGTCCCACCGGCCGTGCACGCGGAAGCCGTACCGGCTGCCGGGGCGGACGCCGGGCAGGAAGCCGTGCCAGGTCTGGAAGTCCTGCTCGGTGAGGCGGTGCCGGGCCTCCCGGCCGTCCTCGTCGAACAGGCAGAGGTCGACCGCCTCGGCACCGGCCGCCCAGAGCGCGAAGTTGGTTCCCTGGCGGCCCTGTTGGTCGGTCCGGAAGCGGGCGCCGAGCGGCTGCCAGCTGCCGGGCCACGGTGGCTCGGCGGTGTCCCCGCCGGGCGGCCGCACTCCGGCTTCCAGCTCCTGCCCTGACGCCATGGCCGCACCCTCCCTGGACGGGGTGTCCCGGACCCCGTTCACTTCCTCTTTCCCGGATTGCGCAGATCGGAAGCGGCTGAACGGGGGCTTACCGGCGGATGGCGGCCGATGGATGGGGGGATTTCGCGCGGCCGCGCGTGTCCCCGCCGCGATTGCCCTCGTTGTTCCCGGTATCGGGCGTTCCCGCCACCGGACGTTCCTGGCATCGGGCGTCACCGGTGGCGGAGGCTCCCGGTACCGGACCTTCCCGGTACCGGACGTGGACAGTGGGAGGCCCCGGAATGCGGCGCCGAGGACGGGTGTGGGCGCGGCGGGCGGCGGCGGTGGCCTGGGGCCTCGCCGTCCTGACGGGGTGCGGCGGCTCCCCGGCGGTCCCCGCGCAGGACGCCGCCGGGCCCGGGGCGCACACCCCGCCCCCGCCGCCGTCCCGGGCGGTCGTCACGGCGCTGCCCGCCGACGGCGCCCAGGACGTGCCGCCGGAGGGCCCGGTCCGGGTGACGGCGGCGCAGGGCCGGCTGGTCACCGTCCGGCTGGCCGACGCCAAGGGCACCGAGGTCCCCGGCACGATCGCCCCGGACGGCGCCGCCTGGACGCCCGACGGCCCGCTGCCGCTGGGCACCGCGTACACCCTGGACGCCGTCGCCGAGGACGACCAGGGCCAACGGGCGGCCCAGCACTCGGCGTTCTCCACGATGGCCCGGGCGCACACCTTCGTCGCCTTCTTCACCCCGGAGGACGGCTCCACCGTCGGTGTCGGCATGCCGGTGTCGTTGCGCTTCAGCCGGCCGATCACGGACCGGGCGGCGGTGGAGAAGGCCGTCCAGGTGAGCGCCGACCCGCCCGTCCCGGTGGCCGCGCACTGGTTCGGCAACCAGCGGCTGGACGTCCGCCCGCAGCAGTACTGGGCGGCGGGCACCAAGGTGACGGTGGCGCTGCGGCTGAAGGACGTGCAGGGCGCGCCGGGCGAGTTCGGGACCCAGACCAAGGACCTGCACTTCACCGTCGGCCGGGCCCAGGTCTCCACCGTCGACCTGGACGCGCACACCCTGACCGTCCGGGCCGGGCAGGGCGGCAAGGTGGTGCGGGTGCTCAAGGTGTCCGGCGGCAGCCGTGACCACTCCACCTACCGGGGCGTCATGGTGGTGTCGGAGAAGTACAAGGTGACCCGGATGAACTCGCAGACCGTCGGGATGGGCGACGAGTACGACATCAAGGACGTGCCGCACGCGATGCGGCTGACCGACTCCGGCACCTTCGTGCACGGCAACTACTGGGCGGACCCCGGGGTGTTCGGCGCCGCTAACACCAGCCACGGCTGCATCGGCCTGGCCGACGCCAAGGGCGGAGCGAGCAAGGACTCCCCGGCGGGCTGGCTGTTCGAGCACACCGTCCCGGGGGACGTGCTGGAGGTGAAGGCCTCCGCGGGGGACTTCGTGCCGCCACAGAACGGCCTCAACGGCTGGAACATGCCGTGGGAGCAGTGGGTGGCGGGCAGCGCCCTCGGGCCGGTCGCCGGGCCCGCGGCCGGGCCCGCCTCCAGCCCCGTCGCGCAGTAGTCGATCTTCACCGCCGATTCACCCCCGATCCACCCACCTCCCCCCCGGGATCCGCTCGGACGGCCCGGCTATCCTGCTCCGGCGCGCGCCCTGGTCCGGCGCGAAAGATCGGCGTCCGGTGCAACTCATGGGGGCACTCAACGCGTCGAGAGAGTGAATACCGGGAGGGGAGAAACCGTGAAGACGGGGAAGACGGCCGACGCCGCGATACGTACCACCAGCCGTTACGGGCGCAGGGGTGCGATGGCGTTGGTCATGGGCGGGGTGCTGCTGCTCACCGCGGCCTGCGGCGACGACAAGGGCGGAACGGGCGGCGGGGGCGACAACGCGGCGCCCGCGGCGACGGCGGGTGCGGGCGGGACGGCGGCCCCGGCGGGCGCGTCGGGCGAGCCGAAGGCCTCCGCCGCGGTGCTGGCCGTCGAGCCGAAGGACGGCGCACAGGACGTCGCACCGAGCAACGCGTTGCAGGTGTCCGTCTCGAACGGCAAGCTCACCACGGTCGAGGTGACCGACAAGAACGGCAAGCCGGTAGACGGGGCGATCACTCCGGACGGCATCGGCTGGAAGCCCGCCGCCGCGCTCACCGTCGGCATGGCGTACAAGGTGAACGCGCAGGCCAAGGACGCCGACGGCCTGGTGACCGCGTCCACCACGACGTTCACCACGCTGACGCCGGACAAGAAGGTCTCCACCAACGACAACATCAGCGACGGCGCCACCTACGGCGTCGGCATGATCGTCTCGGTGAACTTCAGCAGGACCGTCAAGAACAAGGACGCCGTCCTCAAGGGCATCACCTTCGAGACGAACAACGGCACCGAGGTGAAGGGCCACTGGTTCGGCGACAACCGGCTGGACTTCCGCCCGGCCGAGTACTGGAAGCCCGACACCAAGGTCACCATCAAGTACCGGCTGAAGAGCGTCGAGGTCGCCCCGGGCGTCTACGGCGACGTGGACAAGGACGAGCCGTTCACCATCGGCCGCTCCCAGATCGCCACCGCCGACGCCAAGGCGCACCAGATGACGATCGAGCGGGGCGGCAAGAGCACCACCGTGCCGGTCACCATGGGCGCGGAGGCTACGCCGTCCTGGAGCGGGACGATGGTGATCATGTCCAAGGAGAAGGTCACCCGGATGAACTCGCAGACCGTCGGCCTCGGCGGCGAGTACGACATCCAGGACGTGCCGCACGCGATGCGGCTGACCACCTCCGGCACCTTCGTGCACGGCAACTACTGGTCCAACGCGACCAATCCGTTCGGCAGGACCAACGCCAGCCACGGCTGCGTCGCGATGGTGGACGAGAAGGGCGGCAGCGACACCTCCGTCGCGGGCAAGTTCTTCAACGACTCGATGATCGGCGACGTGGTCAAGGTCGTGAACAGCAAGGAGAAGACCGTCGCGCCCTCCAACGGGCTGGGCGGCTGGAACATCGCCTGGGCGAACTGGTAGATCCTGCCCGCCGACTGACCGGATAGTCCCGGTTCGTCGGCGCGGTGCGGACGAGCGGCCCGATCCTCACCCGTTGGGGTCGGGCCGCTCGCGTTTTCGGAGCGCACCGGGCCCCGAATGGCGCAACCTTTCCGGAGGCCGGCGCGTGTAGTGGTCGAGCCCGTCGTGTGCGCGGGGTTCTGTGCGGGGTTTCGGGTCGTGGGGTTTCGAGTCGTGGGGTTTCGGCCCGCGGGTTTCGGTCTGCGGGTCTCGGTTCGTGGGGTTCGGTTCGTGGGGTTTCTGAGGGAGGGATCGACGTTGAGGTCGATACGCAGAGTGGTGGCCGTCGGTCTGGTGGGCGGCGCGATGGCGCTGACGGCCGCGTGCGGCGGCGGGAGTGGCGGGAGCGGTAGCGGGGGCGGGAGCGCGGCCAAGGCGGACCTGGGGGCCGGAGCGGCCGCCGGAACGGCCTCCCCGGGCGCCGCGGCGGCGAGCAGCGCGGCGCCGAAGGTGTCGCAGGCCGTGGTGAACATCGAGCCCAAGCCCGGCACGGTGGACGTCGCGCCCGACGCGCTCAAGGTCGGCGCGACCGGCGGCAAGCTCACCACCGTCAAGGTCAGTGACAAGACCGGCGCGGAGGTGCCCGGCACCATCGCCGCCGACGGCTCCAGCTGGACCCCGTCGGCCGGCCTCGCCGTGGGCAGCACCTACCAGGTCAGCGCGATGGCCGCGGACGCCAACGGCGTGGTCGCCAGCGCGGACAGCAACTTCTCCACGCTGACGCCGACGGCCCTCGCCAAGGCCGCCGACAACGTGGACAACGGCGCGACGTACGGCGTCGGCATGATCGTCTCGGTGAACTTCAGCAAGGACGTCAAGAACAAGGACGTCGTCGCGAAGGGCATCACCTTCGAGACCGACAACGGCACCGTGGTCAAGGGCCACTGGTTCGGCAACCGCCGACTGGACTTCCGCCCCGAGCAGTACTGGAAGTCCGGCACCAAGGTGACCGTGCACTACCGCCTCAAGAGCGTCGAGATCGCCCCTGGGGTGTACGGCACCGACCGGGACGAGCCCTTCACGATCGGGCGATCTCAGATTTCGACGGTTGACGCCGCCGCGCACAGGATGACCGTCGAACTCGACGGCAAACCGTCGGACATCGACATCACCTCCGGCTCGCCCGAACACCCGACCTGGAACGGCACGATGGTCGTCATGTCCAAGGAGGGCGTGGTGCGGATGCAGTCCAGCACCCTCCCCGGCATGAGCGGCTCCCCGTACGACCTCCAGGTGCCGCACTCGATGCGGCTCACCGACAGCGGCACCTACCTGCACGGCAATTACTGGAGCAAGCTCATCGGTGAGGACAACGTCAGCCACGGCTGCGTCGCCCTCAAGGACGTCGAGGGCGGCGGCGAATCCACCTCGATGGGCAAGTTCTACGCCGGCTCGCTCGTCGGCGACGTGGTGGTCGTGAAGAACTCCACCAAGAAGGAGACCCTCGACCCGGCGAACGGCCTGAGTGGCTGGAACGTGCCCTGGAGCGCCTGGTAGGCCGACCGGTAGCCGCCCTGGTCGGGGCGGTTCCGTGGCAACCCGGGATTGACGGCGGACGGGCCCCGGGTTGCCTGCTCCCCACCCTCTCCCCACCCCTTCCGGGCCCCTTCCGGGCCCCTTCCGGGCCCCTTCCGGGCCCCTTCCGGGCCCCCGCCTGGCACTCTCCGCGGGGTCTCCTTGCACGCGGCATATGCCGACTCGGAGGAGATCGTTTGCTCATTGTCCGTACGCGGCCGCTTGCGTTCCGCAATGATGGACCGCATGGCGGGTTGGGGCGAAACAGATCAGTCATCAGTTCCCGGGGCCGGATTGGTCGCCGAGGCGTCGTGGATCGATGTCCAGGGCGCGCTGGCGGCGCTGGAGCGGCTCAGCTCGGAGGAACTGGAGGAGATGTATTGCGGCAGGCTGAGCGATCAGTCCGTGCCGAACGAGGTGCGACTGCCGTCCCGGCCGGAGACCGGCCCGGTGGCCCGCCGGCTGGTGCTGTCGGTCCTGGAGTCCTGGGACCTCCACCAGCACCTGGAGGCCGGTGAGTTACTCACCAGCGAGCTGGTCTCCAACGCCGTCCGGCACGCCGCCGGACGCACCATCGGGCTCCAGGTGATCCGCAAGCCGGGCTGGCTCCGCGTCGAGGTCCGCGACTCCTCCCGGGCGCTGCCCTGCATGATCCTCGCCGAGCCGAAGCCGGTGACCGAGCGGGGGCGGGGCCTGCGGGTCATCGACGACCTGGCCGACCGCTGGGGCGCCGACCTGCTGCCGCGCGGCAAGGGCGTCTGGTTCGAGCTGAAGGTCCGCGAGCGGCACTGACCGTTTCGGGCCTTCCCGGGTCCGTCTCGGCCTTCCGGGCCGTCCGGGTCTTTCCCGGCTTTCCGGGTCTTCCGGGTCTTCCGGGTCTTCCCGGGAAAACGCGCAGGGCCCCCGAAGTCGCCGTGGTCCGGCGGATGGGGGCCCCTGCAAGTCATCGCGCCGGCCAAGGGGGTGCGTGCCGCGCGATGGGCGTCGGCCGTGCCAGGTCGGGCCAGCCGAAGTCTCCACGCCCAGGCCGGCGTGCTGTGCCGCCCGCCGTTGGGCTGCTTCGACTATCGCACGGATCTCAGCATGTGGGCAAACCAGGTGACTTGGATTGAAAGGTTTGTAACCTAGTTCACCTTTGGATTTTGCATAGGTTCACGCTGTTGCCTGTGAATATTCACCATCCTTGCCGTCGGGCCTCCGGTGCTTCGTCGCCCGGCCGCCAATTCCTCCGTGCACCCCACCACGCCGGAACTGCCGGGTAGCATCAGGCCCGTGGACCTGTACTGGCACGTCGTACTGCCACCGCTCAGCGCCTGATCGGGCGTACACGCCGGTGGCTCGAGCCCCGCGCTCCCTGCTGCGGCCCCCTTCGGCCGCCAGGGGGCTGCCGTGTGCGCCCGGTGCGAAACCAACTCCCCTGACGGTCTTCGACGACGGAAGTTCACGACTGTGCCGAACCGCACCTCCACGCCCGCGCCCACCCGGCCCACCACCACCCCCACCGCCCGCCGCACCAGCCCGCTCGGCGGGCCGGTCCCGATCCTGGTCGCCGCACTGCTGTGGGGCACCACCGGGACGGCCAGCTCCCTCGCACCCGACGGCGCCCCTTCGGCGGGCATCGGCGCCGCCGCGCTGGTCCTCGGCGGACTCCTCCTCTTCCTCTCCACCCGCAGCGCCCGCGCGCTGCCTCGGGCCTGCGGCCGCCGGGAGCGGTGGCAACTCGCCGTCGGCGCCGTCGCGGTGGTCGGCTACCCGGTCACCTTCTACCCGGCGGTGACCCGCGCCGGGGTGGCGGTGGCCACCGTGATCGCACTGGGCAGTGCCCCCGTCTTCGCCGGCCTGCTCGGCTGGCTCACCCGGCAGGGGCGGCCGAGCGGCCGGTGGGCCGGTGCCACGGTGACGGCGGTCGTCGGCTGCGCCGTCCTGGTGCTGGGCCCCGAACTCACCGGCGACGGCGCGGCGGTGGACGCCGTGGGGGTGGCGCTGGCCGCGCTCTCCGGCCTCTCGTACGCGGTGTACTCGCTCGTCGGCGGGAGGCTCATCTCGCGCGGGCACCCGTCCGCCGGGGTGATGGGGGCGATGTTCGGCGCGGCCGCGCTGCTCGTCCTGCCGGTGCTGTTCCTCGGCGACCTGCGGTGGCTCGCCTCGCCGCGCGGCGCGGCGGTGGTGCTCCACCTCGCGGTGATCACCACCTTCCTCGCCTACCGCCTCTTCGGCCACGGGCTGCGCCGCACCTCCGCCCAGACCGCCACCACCCTCACCCTCGCCGAACCCGCCGTCGCCGCCCTCCTCGGCGTCGCCGTCCTCGGCGAACGCCTCCCCGCCGCCTCCTGGTGCGGCCTCGCCATCCTCGCCGCGGGCCTCGCGGTCCTCACCGTGCCCGTGGGCACCCGCCGTCACTGACCTGCGGGTGGCCCCACGCGCAGGAAGTCGGCGGGGCCGACTTCCTGCGCAGGAGGTGCGTGGGGGTGCACTGAAGAGGTAGACCGGTCTGCATATTCCGCACCTGGAATGTAGACCGGTCTACATAATTTCCTCCACCTGGGGGCCGGGTCGCGCTCGGATGTCCAGGCGCGCTCAGATGCCGAGGTGGGTGGCGATGCCGGTGAGGACGCAGTCGAGGCCGGTCTCGAACTGCCAGGTGGGGTCGTCCTTGCGGGTGGCCTTGTGGAGGTAGCGCTGGTAGGTGGGGTAGCGGCCGGTGTCCATCAGGAAGGACATCCGGGGGGCGAGGCCGGCGCGGGTCTCGTCACCGTCGGACCAGCCGTGCTCGCGCTGGAGGGTGCGCAGGGCGAGCTCGGCGGCGACGGAGCCGTGGACATAGCCGGTGACGGTGCGGAAGACCGCCATGGTGGTGTCGGCGTCCAGGCCGTGGTCGGCGAGGGCGGCGAAGGCGCGTTCGGGGATGGCGAGCTGGTTGGGGGTGAGGGGGACGGCGCCGGCGCGGACGACCCACGGGTGGGCCAGGTTCATGGCGCGCAGGTGGAGCGCCAGGGTGCGCATGGTGTCGCGCCAGCCGCTGGAGGGAGTGTCCAGGGAGAGTTCGCCGTAGACGAAGTCGACCATCAGGTCGATGAGTTCGTCCTTGCCGGAGACGTACCGGTAGGCGGCCATCGGGGCGACGCCGAGGGCGGTGGCGAGTCGGCGCATGGTGACGGCGTCGAGGCCTTCGGCGTCGGCGATCGCGATCGCGGCCTCGGCGATCCGCTGCGGGGTGAGGGTGGTGCGCGGCGCGGGGGTCGGGCGGGCGAGGCGCTCCCAGAGTGAGGCCTGGGGCTTGGTCTGGTCGTCGTCCCCGGTGGGGGCCTGCTGGGCGGGCATGACGGCGGGCTCCTTCCGGCTGGGGGTTCCCACCGTACCACCCGGCGTGTACGGCGTATTGGGAGTAGACGGCGTACGCGCCGATGTGTACGTTGCATCCAGGAGATACGTTGTACACATCGTCCCGGAGGGGGATGTTCATGGCCAAGGACGTTTCGGAGAAGAGCCTGAAGGTCGCGGTCGTCGTCGGCAGCACCCGGAGCGGCCGGTTCGCGCCCGTCGTCGCCGACTGGCTGCTCGGCCACCTCGGCGCGCGCGGCGACATGACCGCCGACCTGATCGATCTGGTCGAGACCCCGCTGCCGACCACCTTCCCGTCCTTCGGTGGTGAACTGGAGCCGGGCGCCACCGAGTTGCTCGCCGCCGTCACGCCCCGGCTGGAGGCCGCCGACGCCTTCGTGGTCGTCACACCCGAGTACAACCACAGCTTCCCGGCCCCGCTGAAGAACGCCATCGACTGGCACAACAGCCAGTGGCACGGCAAGCCGGTCGGCTTCGTCTCCTACGGCGGCCTCTCCGGCGGTCTGCGCGCCGTCGAGCAACTGCGAGTGGTGCTCGCCGAGTTGAACGCCATGACGATTCGCAACACGGTCAGCTTCCACGGCGCCGCCCAGTGCTTCGGCGCCGACGGCAAGCCGCTCGACCCGGCCGCCGACGCCGCCGCCAAGACCATGCTCGACCAACTCGCCTGGTGGGCGGAGGCGTTGCGCGACGCCCGGCGCGTCCGCCCGTTCGCGGCCTGAGCAGGCGCCTCGGGACGCCTCGGGGTGCTCGGGGCGCCTCGGGACGCCCTGGAACGCCGAGAGCCCCCGGACGGGTCCGGGGGCTCAGGCGACAGCGGGTGTGATCAGCACTCGATGACGTTGACGGCGAGGCCGCCGCGCGAGGTCTCCTTGTACTTGATCTTCATGTCGGCGCCGGTCTCCTTCATCGTCTTGATCGCCTTGTCGAGCGAGACGTGGTGCCGGCCGTCGCCGCGCAGGGCCATCCGGGCGGCGGTGACGGCCTTGACGGAGGCCATGCCATTGCGCTCGATGCAGGGGATCTGGACGAGCCCGCCGACCGGGTCGCAGGTGAGGCCGAGGTTGTGCTCGATGCCGATCTCGGCGGCGTTCTCGACCTGTTCGGGGGTGCCGCCGAGGACCTCGGCGAGGCCGCCGGCGGCCATCGAGCAGGCGGAGCCGACCTCGCCCTGGCAGCCGACCTCGGCGCCGGAGATGGAGGCGTTCTCCTTGAAGAGCATGCCGATGGCGCCGGCCGCGAGGAGGAAGCGGACGATGCCGTCCTCGTCGGCGCCCGGGATGAAGTTCAGGTAGTAGTGCAGGACGGCGGGGATGATCCCGGCCGCGCCGTTGGTCGGAGCGGTGACCACCCGGCGGCCGGAGGCGTTCTCCTCGTTGACCGCCATCGCGTAGAGGGTCACCCACTCCATCGCGTTGGCCGGGCCGATGCCCTCGGCGCGCATCGCGCGGGCGGCCGCGGCGGCGCGGCGGCGGACCTTGAGGCCACCGGGCAGGATGCCCTCGCGGGACATGCCGGCCCGCACGCACTCCTGCATGACCTGCCAGATCTCCAGCAGCCCGGTCCGGATCTCCTCCTCGGAGCGCCAGGCCTTCTCGTTCTCCAGCATCAGGCCGGAGATCGACAGCCCGGTCTCCCGGGTGAGCCGCAGCAGCTCCTCGCCGGTGCGGAAGGGGTAGCGCAGCGCGGTGTCGTCGGGCTTGACCCGGTCCGCGCCGATGGCGTCCTCGTCGACGACGAAGCCGCCGCCGACCGAGTAGTAGGTCTTCTCCAGCAGCGTGGAGCCGTCCGCCGCGTACGCCCAGATGGTCATGCCGTTGGCGTGGTACGGCAGCGAGCGGCGGCGGTGCAGGACCACCTGGGTGCCCGGGTCGAAGTCGATGGGGTGGGTGCCGAGGAGGTTGAGCCGCTTCTCGGTGGTGATCCGCTCGACGTCCTTGTCCGCCTGGTCGACGTCGACCGTGCGGGGGGAGTTGTTCTCCAGGCCGAGCAGGACGGCCTTCGGGGTGCCGTGGCCGTGGCCGGTGGCGCCCAGCGAGCCGTACAGCTCGGCGCGCACGCTCGCCACCTCGGCGAGCAGGTCCTCGGACCGCAGGCGCCGGGCGAACATCCGGGCGGCGCGCATCGGGCCGACGGTGTGGGAGCTCGACGGGCCGATGCCGATGGAGAAGAGGTCGAAGACGCTGAGGGCCACGGGGGACGTCCTTGTCTGTCTCGTGGAAGGACTGGCGGGCGGGGGACGACACGGGTCGGGGCACCGCGCGCACTGTCCAGTGTGCGCGGTGCCCCGGGATCCCAGGTGCCGTGGCGGGGTGAGGCCGGTCACCCCGCCCGAACGATCACCGCGGTGATCAGAGGTTCGGGTAGAGCGGGTACTTCTCGGCCAGCGCGGTGACGCGGGCCTTGAGCGCGGTGGCGGCGTCCTCGTCGAAGGCGGGCTTGAGCGCCTCGGCGATGATGTCGGCGACCTCGCGGAAGTCCTCGGCCTGGAAGCCGCGGGTGGCGAGCGCGGGGGTGCCGATGCGCAGGCCGGAGGTGACCATCGGCGGCCGCGGGTCGTTCGGGACGGCGTTGCGGTTGACCGTGATGCCGACCTCGTGCAGGCGGTCCTCGGCCTGCTGGCCGTCGAGCTGGCTGTTGCGCAGGTCGACCAGGACCAGGTGCACGTCGGTGCCGCCGGACAGCACCGAGGCGCCGGCCTCGGCGACGTCGGCCTGGAGCAGGCGCTCGGCGAGGATCTTGGCGCCCTCCAGGGTGCGCTGCTGGCGCTCCTTGAACTCCTCGGACGCGGCGACCTTGAAGGCGACGGCCTTGCCGGCGATCACGTGCTCCAGCGGGCCGCCCTGCTGGCCGGGGAACACCGCGGAGTTGATCTTCTTGGCGTACTCGGCCTTGGACAGGATGACACCGCCGCGCGGGCCGCCCAGGGTCTTGTGGGTGGTGGTGGTGACCACGTCCGCGTACGGCACCGGGTTGGGGTGCAGACCGGCGGCGACCAGGCCGGCGAAGTGCGCCATGTCCACCATCAGCAGCGCGCCGACCTCGTCGGCGACCCGGCGGAACGCGGCGAAGTCCAGCTGGCGCGGGTAGGCGGACCAGCCGGCGATGATCAGCTTCGGCTGGTGCTCCTTGGCCAGGCGCTCGACCTCGGCCATGTCGACCTGGCCGGTCTTCTCGTCCACGTGGTAGGCGGCCACGTTGTAGAGCTTGCCGGAGAAGTTGATCTTCATGCCGTGGGTGAGGTGACCGCCGTGGGCCAGGTCCAGGCCCAGGATGGTGTCGCCCGGCTTGATCAGCGCGAACATCGCGGCGGCGTTGGCCTGCGCGCCCGAGTGCGGCTGGACGTTGGCGTGCTCGGCGCCGAACAGGGCCTTGATGCGGTCGATCGCGATCTGCTCGACCACGTCGACGTGCTCGCAGCCGCCGTAGTAGCGGCGGCCGGGGTAGCCCTCGGCGTACTTGTTGGTGAGCACCGAGCCCTGGGCCTCCATGACCGCCACCGGGGCGAAGTTCTCGGAGGCGATCATCTCCAGGGTGGTCTGCTGGCGGTGCAGCTCGGCGTCGACCGCGGCGGCGATCTCCGGGTCGAGGGAGTGCAGGGACTGGTTCAGAACCGTCATGGTGTGGTCTTCCCGGGAGGAGAGAGACGGGAGCGGAGAAGGGGGGAGCCTGGCGGGGCGGCCGCCGCGCTGCGACCGCCCCGTCACGAGCGGGTCAGCCGCCGATGAAGGCGGTGTACTCGTCCGCGCTGAGCAGCTCGTCGGTGGACTCCACCTGGACCTTGAACAGCCAGCCGCCCTCGAACGGGGCGCTGTTGACCAGGCTGTTGTCGTCCAGGACGTCCTGGTTGATCTCGACGATCTTCCCGGTCACCGGGGAGAACAGGTCGCTGACCGACTTGGTGGACTCCAGCTCGCCACAGGACTCGCCCGCGGTCACGTCGGCGCCGACCTCGGGCAGCTGCACGTAGACGATGTCACCGAGCGCGTCGGCCGCGTGGGCGGTGATGCCGACCGTGGAGACACCGCCCTCGACGGCGGTCAGCCACTCGTGCTCCTTGGTGTACTGCAGGTGCTGGGGGTTGCTCATGGCGTCATTCTCCAGGATGGGAAGCGGGTACGACGAAGCGGGCCGCCGCACGGACGGCTTCGACGCGGATCAGGCGTGGTTCGGGCATGGGCCAGGCCTGGTTCGGGCATGGGCCAGGCCTGGATCAGGCGTGGCTCAAGCCCGGGTCGGGCATGGTGCAGGCCCGGGTCCACGGGGTCTACGGGGAGGGCGGGGCCTCAGCGGGCGCGCTTGTAGAACGGCAGCGCCACGACCTCGACCGGCTCGTGCTTGCCGCGCACGTCCACCGCGACGGCGGTGCCGGGGGCGGCGTGGGCCGCGTCCACGTAGGCGATCGCGATCGGCCGGCCCAGGGTCGGGGACGGGGCGCCCGAGGTGATCCGGCCGATCGGGGCGCCGTCGGCGGAGACCACGGTGTACTCGGCGCGCGGGACGCGCTTGCCCTCGGAGACCAGGCCGACCAGCACCCGCGGCGGATTGGCCTCGGCCTCGGCGGCGGCCTTCTCCAGCGCCTTGCGGCCGACGAAGGTGCCCTCGTTGGTGGTCTTGTCGAAGCGCACGACCCGGCCCAGGCCCGCGTCGAACGGGGTCAGGTCGGTGGAGAGCTCGTGCCCGTACAGCGGCATGCCGGCCTCCAGGCGCAGCGTGTCGCGGCACGACAGGCCGCACGGGACCAGGCCGCGGCCCTCGCCGGCGGCGGTCAGCGCCTGCCAGACCCCCTCGGCGTCGCCCGGGTTGCAGAAGATCTCGAAGCCGTCCTCGCCGGTGTAGCCGGTCCGGGCGAGCAGCACGTCGCGGCCGGCGACCTGGGCCGGGAGGATCGCGTAGTACTTCAGGCCGGGCAGGTCGGCGTCGGTGGTTCCGGCCAGGATCGCGGTGGCCTCCGGGCCCTGGACGGCGATCAGCGCGTAGGTGTCGCGGTCGTCCGTGACGACGGCGTCGAAGCCCTTGGCGCGGGCGATCAGCTCGTCCAGCACCAGCTGGGCGTTGGAGGCGTTGGCGACGACCAGGAAGGCGTCCTCGCGCAGGCGGTAGACGATCAGGTCGTCCAGGATGCCGCCGTCCTCGGCGCAGATCATGGTGTAGCGGGCGCGCAGCACGCCCAGCGCGGAGACGAAGCCGACCAGCGCGTGGTCCAGCATCTCGCCGGCCTGCTGGCCGGTGACGGTGATCTCGCCCATGTGGGAGAGGTCGAACAGTCCGGCCCGGGTGCGGACGGCGAGGTGTTCCTCGCGCTCGCTGCCGTAGCGCAGCGGCATGTCCCAGCCGGCGAAGTCGGTCATGGTCGCGCCGAGGGCGCGGTGCAGCGCGTCGAGCGCGGTGAGGCGGAGGGACGACATGGCCTGGAACTCCTCGGTCTGGGCACTCATGGGTGCACGCGCCGGAACCGGACCCGCTCGGGGGCCGACCCTGCGCGCGGGCATGCGGCGGCGTGGGTCTCCCCATCTGTCGTCGAACCTGAGAGCTTCACCGCCCACCTGCCCGCAGCTGTTTCCAGCATCCAGGACAGCATGGTGGCTTGCACCGTGGGTGGGCGCGCGACAGGGCCGTGCGCCACTTTCCAGATGTGCCTAACCCGTGCGGTAAGGGGGCCTGAGAGATTCCGGGGAGGAGTTGCTCCTTCGGCGCCGGCTGTGCCGCCTGACGGGGCACTCCGGGCTCTCCCGCGCGGGTTCGAGCGGCCGGTATGGAGTTGTCGGTCCGCCGGCGCGCCGCGCCGTCGAACGCGCACATCATGGCACGTCCGCGCCGACGACGGGAGAGGGGACCCGGTCACACCGCGCCACCGCGAACCGGCGCCCCCGGGGCGTGCGCCCTAGACTGCTGCGCGTCGGCGCAGCAGAGGGCGGCCGACCGGCAGAGGGCGGATCAGGCGCGCATGGGGTACCCGGTGGAGCAGCAGCAGGGGTGGGGCGGGCCGGAGTCGGCGCCGCCGGGCGGCGGGTGGCCGGCCAACGAGCTGGAGCAGGTGCTGACCGCCGCGCTGGGCGATCCGGGTGCGACGCCGCGGGTGATCGAGGTGCTGGCCCGCAGCCAGGTGTGGATCCCGCTGCCGGCCGGCGGCGACCCGCGGGGGCCCGCGCTGGACCTGCCGACCATCGAGCTGGCCGGCGAGCCGTACGTGCCGGTGTTCTCCTCGCAGGAGGTGTTCCTGCGGCAGGCGCCGGGGATGGCCTTCGCGGTGGCGCCGGTCTGGGAGTTCGCCCGCGGGCTGCCGCTGGGCGTGGGCATCGCGGTCAACCCGGAGGCGGCGGTGGGCATCCCGGTGCCGCCGCAGGGTGTGGCGGAGCTGCGGCGCGGCCCGCGCGAGGAGCGCCTGGCCGACCAGGAGCAGAGCCAGAGCCAGAGCCAGAACCAGGGACAGGGCCCGGAGGCGCCGACCGGTGGCCGGGTGGCGCTGCGCGAGCCGGTGCCGGGGGAGGACCCGGAGCACTTCCTGGCCGCCTGCCGGGCCGAACTGTCGGCCCTGCCCGGAGTGTTGACCGCGCGCCGGGCGCTCGCCAGCATCGAGGGCGAGCCGACCGTGATGTTCGTGGGCGTCCAGCTGGACCAGACGGCCCCGGCCGACCCGGGTGCGGTGAACGAGGCGCTCGGCCGCGCGCTGGGAACCGCGCCGCTGCCGGGGGGCGTCCACCTCGTACTGCTCGATCTCGCCGATGACCCGGTGGTCGAGTGGCTGCTCACCCGGGTACTCCCTTTCTACGCGCGGGGTTGAGCGGGGTTCGTATCGGAGGCACGTCGCCGTGGCGGTGGCCGGTGCCGCGCCATAGGGTGCGTGCAGACGGCCGACGGGTCGGCAGGCTTGAGGAAAGAGGCGCGGCGAGGTGGGCGCATGAGTGCGGGAGCGGTAGCGGGCGGTGCACCGGGGCCCTGGGGCCAGGCACCCGCCGGGCGCCCCGGAGCGGATCCGGGCGCGCTGGAGCGCGCCCTGCGCGAGGTCGCGCCGGAGCGCTACGAGGCGTACGAGCAACTGCTGCACGCACTGGCCGACGGCCAGGTCTGGATGCTGCTGTGGCACGGCGCGCCGGGCAGCGCTGACGCCCAGTACGGGAACATGGAGATCAGCGGCCACGGCTACGCGCCGGCCGTCACCTCGTCCGAGCAACTGGCGTCGTCCGGCTGGGCGCGGGCCCACGAGGTCATCTCCGGGCGGGAGATCGCCGCTTCGCTGTACCGGACCCGCTGGGGCCTGTGGCTCAACCCGCACGCGCCCGGCGGCGGGGTCGGGGTGCCCTGGGCGGACCTGCGGCGGATCGCCGCGGGCCTGGAGCGGCTGCCGGCCGGGCCGTTGAAGCTGAGCGAGCCGCAGCTGAACGCCCAGCCGTTCTTCGCGCTGCTGGAGCGGCAGGCCGGTGAGGTGCGCGCGGTGCGGGCGCTGCGCCGGGCCTGGGTGCAGCCGGCCGTGGGGGAGCCGTACCTGGCGATCGGCCTGGAGCTGTACGAGAGTTCACCGCCGGCGGTGGAGGCCGTGCGGGCGCTGATGCAGCGGGCGATCGCGGTGGCCCCGGAGGGGCTGGCGGTGTCCACGGTGGCGATGGCGGACGAGTACGACCCGGTGGCGCTGTGGATGCGGGCGCATGCGCGCCCGTTCTTCGACCGGGAGGCGGGGCGGCCGCCGACCGGCCCGTACC
The DNA here is from genome assembly GCF_044744605.1 of Kitasatospora sp. NPDC087271. NCBI lineage: Bacteria > Bacillati > Actinomycetota > Actinomycetes > Kitasatosporales > Streptomycetaceae > Kitasatospora > Kitasatospora sp. NPDC087271. The sequence goes on along the minus strand of NZ_JBIUYQ010000010.1, from coordinate 36,767 downwards.
CGCCGGTGCCGCCTCCGCCGTACCCCGCGCAGCAGGGGCCGGGCTACGGCTACGGCACGCAGCAGCCCGCGCAGGGCTGGACCGGGCAGCCGCAGCAGCCGTGGCCCGGATACCCGGGGCGCTGACAACCAAAACCTTTTTCCAGAAGCCGACTTGATCTTGCGTCAGGTCGGCTTCGGTGCTTTCCGGACGAACTTCCGGCCGTTACCGTCGATCATCTTGACATGCCAGTTACAGCCGTGTGAAGAGGGATATGCCGAAGACGGAGGAGGTGCATGCGCACAGATCACAGTTGGGCATCTGTCGGTTGTGAGGGCTGGCGCAAGCCAGTTCGGATGGCAGAGAGTTCTGCGCAACGCACCGCGCGTACTGGGAACCCCACGAAGGTGAACGCGCACGCCGACCGCCAGAACCACGCGAAGCCCATCCCGCGTTGGGGCAGTACCCGTGCACGACGTACTGCCGCGAACACCCGTTCCAAGCACCTCCGCACGTCCGCAGCCGTACCGCCGAACCGGTGACCGGCGCCCGTGGGCCGGCCACCGTCGGCGAGGGGACCAACTGACCATGACCGCACCCATCGCAACCACCGGGAACGAACCGGAGGCACCCGCCCCCGCGAGCCCGGCCAAGAAGATCGAGGGCCGCTCCCTCGGCCAGATCGCCTGGACCCGCTTCAAGCGCGACAAACTCGCCGTCGCCGGCGGCGTCGTGGTGATCCTGCTGATCCTGCTGGCCGTACTGGCCAAGCCCATCGAGGCCCTGTTCGGCCTCGACCCCGACGCCCTGAACCAGGACCTGCTCGACGCCAACCTGGGCGGCATCCCGCTCGGTGACTGGGGCGGAATGAGCTGGGACCACCCGCTCGGCGTCGACCCGCTCCAGGGCCGTGACCTGCTCTCCCGCGTGATCGAGGGCTCCTGGGTCTCCCTGCTGGTCGCCTTCGGCGCGACCCTGCTGTCGAACACGATCGGCACCGTGCTCGGTGTCATGGCCGGCTACTACGGCGGCTGGGTGGACACCGTGATCAGCCGCATCATGGACGTCTTCCTCGCCTTCCCGCTGCTGCTCTTCGCCATCGCGATCTCGACCTCGCTGCAGGGCGGCGCGTTCGGCCTGCACGGCCTCCCGCTGCACATCATGGTGCTGATCTTCGTGATCGGCTTCTTCAACTGGCCCTACATGGGCCGGATCGTGCGCGGACAGACGCTGTCGCTGCGCGAGCGGGAGTTCGTCCACGCGGCCCGCAGCCTGGGCGCCCGCGGCCCGTTCATCCTGTTCAAGGAACTGCTGCCGAACCTGGTCGGTCCGATCCTGGTCTACTCGACCCTGCTGATCCCGACCAACATCCTCTTCGAGGCGGGCCTCAGCTTCCTCGGCGTCGGCATCCAGCCGCCGCAGGCCTCCTGGGGCGGGATCCTCCAGGACGCGATCAAGTACTACCAGGTGGACCCCCAGTACATGGTGGTCCCCGGTCTGGCGATCTTCCTCACCGTGCTCGCCTTCAACCTGCTCGGCGACGGGCTGCGTGACGCCCTCGATCCCAAGAGCAACTGACGCAACGTCAGGCCCTCCCTCCTTCCCATCCTCAAGGGGTTGATCTCACCCATGCGCAGGTCCCGTACCGTCGCCCTGACCGCGGCGGCAGCCGCCGCGGTCCTGATCGTGACCGGCTGCACCTCCGGCAGCAAGGGCTCCGGCTCGTCCTCCTCCGCCAGCGGCAGCAGCGCCGGTGGCGGCGGTGCCGACGCCGCCACCAAGGGCATCGTCAACGCCTCGGACAAGAAGGGCGGGACGGTCACCTACGAGATGAAGGGCGCCCCGGACTCCTTCGACCCGGGCAACACGTACTACGCCTACATCTACAACTTCTCGCGCCTGTACGGGCGTCCGCTGACCACCTTCGCCCCGGGCGCCGGCTCGAACGGCAACAAGCTGGTCCCGGACCTCGCCGAGAGCCTGGGCAAGGTCAGCGCGGACGGCCTGACCTGGACGTACAAGCTGCGCGCGGGCCTGAAGTTCGACGACGGCACCCCGATCAGCTCGAAGGACGTCAAGTACGCCGTCGAGCGCTCCAACTTCGCGCCGGACGTGAACTCCAACGGCCCCACCTACTTCCACGACCTGCTGGTCGACAACGAGACCCCGTACCAGGGCCCGTACAAGGACAAGACCGGCGGCCTGAACTCGATCGAGACGCCGGACGACCAGACCATCGTCTTCCACCTGAAGCAGCCGTTCGCGGACTTCGACTACCTGGTCGGCTCCCCGCAGACCGTCCCGGTCCCGCAGGCCAAGGACGACGGCGCCGGCTACGTGAAGCACGTGGTCGCCTCGGGTGCCTACAAGTTCGAGTCCTACGAGGACGGCAAGCAGCTCACCCTGGTGCCGAACACCAACTGGGACCCGAGCACCGACCCGATCCGCAAGCAGCTCGCGGACAAGATCGTGGTCCGGATGGGCATGGAGCAGTCCACCATCGACAAGGACCTGATCGCGGGCAACGCCCAGGTGGACCTGGTCGGCAGCGGCGTCGACCCGCAGACCCAGGCGCAGATCCTGCAGAACCAGAAGCTCAAGGCGAACACCGACAACGCCTACGGCGGCCGCCTGGCGTACGTCGCGATCAACACCAAGGTCGCGCCGTTCGACAACCTGGAGTGCCGCAAGGCCGTCCAGTACGCGATCGACAAGGTCTCCGTGCAGACCACGCTCGGCGGCCCGATCCGCGGCCAGATCGCCAACACGGTGATCCCGCCGGACGTCCCGGGCCACCAGGACTTCAACACCTGGGCGACCAACGGCAACAAGGGTGACGAGGCCAAGGCCAAGGACGCCCTCAAGGCCTGCGGCAAGCCCGACGGGTTCAGCACGGTGATCACCGCCCGCACCGAGCGCGACCCGGAGGTCCAGGCCGCGACCGCGATCCAGGCCGCGCTGAAGAAGATCAACATCAACGTCGAGATCCAGAAGTACGCGCAGGGCAAGTACTTCTCGGATGCCGCCGGTGTCCCGCAGTTCACCCAGGACCACAACATCGGTCTGATGATGATGCAGTGGAGCGCCGACTGGCCGACCGGCTACGGCTTCCTGCAGCAGATCTCCGACGGCCGCGCCATCAAGGCCTCCGGCAACAGCAACCTGGCCCAGCTCAACGACCCCGAGGTCAACAAGCTGCTCGACGACGCCATCACCAACACCGACCAGTCGGCGCGCGAGAAGATCTACGGCCAGATCGACAAGAAGATCATGGACCAGGCGGTCTACGTCCCGCTGACCTACTTCAAGGTCTTCCTGTACCGCCCGGACAGCGCCACCAACCTGGCGTCCACCTCGGGCTTCTCGGGTGAGTACGACTACCTGAACATCGGCACCACCAAGTAAAGAGCCTGGCTCCACATCCCTGAAGGCAGGTGAAGGCAGCGGCCGCCCGCCGCCGTCCGGAAGACCCCGGACGGCGGCGGGCCGCCGGAGCCGCCCAACTGTGTTTGCCTACATCATCCGCAGGATCTTCGCGGCCGTCGTGCTGCTGCTGGTGGTCAGCGCTGTCACCTTCGCGATCTTCTTCCTGCTCCCGCGCATCGCCGGCGAGACCACCGACCAACTGGCCACGCAGTACGTCGGGAAGAACCCCTCCCCCGAGGCGATCGCCGCGGTCAAGAAGAACCTCGGGTTCGACCAGCCGCTGTACACCCAGTACTGGAACTTCCTCAAGGGCCTGGTCAGCGGCGCCGAGTACAAGTTCGGCCCGGACCCGGTCACCTGCCACGTACCGTGCTTCGGCTACTCCTTCAAGAACCACCTGGAGGTCTGGCCCGAGCTGATCAAGCGCGTCCCGATCACCCTCTCGCTCGCCGTCGGCGCGGCCGTGCTCTGGCTGGTCTCCGGCGTCGCCACCGGCGTCGTCTCCGCGCTCAAGCCGCGCTCGGTCTTCGACCGGATCGCCATGGGCATCTCCCTCGCCGGCGTCTCGCTGCCGGTCTTCTTCACCGGCGCGGTGCTGCTCGCCCTGTTCAGCTACGAGTGGCCGATCCTGGACAACCTCCAGTACGTCGACTTCGCCGACGACCCGCTGATGTGGGCCCGCAACCTGATCCTCCCGTGGATCTCGCTGGCCTTCCTCTACTCCGCGCTCTACGCCCGGCTCACCCGCGCCGGAATGCTGGAGACCATGAGCGAGGACTACATCCGCACCGCCCGGGCCAAGGGCCTGGTCGAGCGCAAGGTCGTCGCCCGGCACGGACTGCGCGCCGCGCTGACACCCGTCATCACCATCTTCGGCATGGACCTCGGCCTGCTCCTCGGCGGCGCCCTCATCACCGAGCAGGTCTTCTCGCTCCAGGGCGTCGGCGCCTTCGCCGTCCAGGCGATCGCCGACAACGACCTGCCCAAGATCCTCGGCGTCACCCTGCTCGCCGCCTTCTTCATCGTCGCCTGCAACCTCGTGGTCGACCTCCTGTACGCACTCGTCGACCCCCGGGTGAGGCTCTCGTGACCGAGCTCCAGAAGACCGAGGCGGTCGCCGCCCAGGCCCCGTCCGGCGACCCCTTCCTCTCCGTCCGCGACCTGCGGATCCACTTCGACACCGACGACGGCCTGGTCCGCTCGGTGGACGGGGTCAGCTTCGACCTGCACAAGGGCCGCACCCTCGGCATCGTCGGCGAGTCCGGCTCCGGCAAGTCCGTCACCTCGCTCGGCATCATGGGCCTGCACCGCACCAAGCGGGCCCGGATCACCGGCGAGATCCGGCTGGACGGCGAGGACCTGATCGCGGCCGGCCCCGAACGGGTGCGCCAACTGCGCGGCCGCGAGATGGCGATGATCTTCCAGGACCCGCTGACCGCGATGCACCCCTACTACACCGTCGGCGCGCAGATCGTCGAGGCGTACCGGGTGCACCACCCCCAGGCGTCCAAGAAGCAGGCCCGGGCCCGCGCGGTCGAGATGCTCGACCGGGTCGGCATCCCGCAGCCCGACCGCCGGGTGGACGACTACCCGCACCAGTTCTCCGGCGGCATGCGCCAGCGCGCCATGATCGCCATGGCACTGGTCAACGACCCCTCGCTGCTGATCGCCGACGAGCCCACCACCGCCCTGGACGTCACCGTCCAGGCGCAGATCCTGGACCTCATCCGCGACCTCCAGGACGAGTTCGGCTCGGCCGTCATCATCATCACCCACGACCTCGGGGTGGTCGCCGAACTGGCCGACGACATCCTGGTCATGTACGGCGGCAAGTGCATCGAGCGCGGTCCCGCCGAGACCCTCTTCGACGCGCCCGAACACCCCTACACCTGGGGCCTGCTGGGCTCCATGCCGCGCCTGGACCGCGAACTCCAGGACCGCCTCGTCCCGGTCAAGGGCACCCCGCCCAGCCTGATCAACGTGCCGTCCGGCTGCGCCTTCCACCCGCGCTGCCCGTACGCCGACCGGACCGGCGGGCGCTCCGCGAGCGAGCTCCCGGTGCTGGCCGAAGCCTCGCCCGGCCACTACGCGGCCTGCCACCTCCCGGCCGCCGAACGGCACCGCATCTTCGCCGAAGAGATCGCGCCCCGGCTGTGAGCCCGGCCTCGTACCACCTTTCTGGAGAGAACCGATGACGGACACTCAGGCAGCCACGGCCACCGCGCCCGCGCCCGCCCCCGACCGCGAGCCGCTGCTCCGGGTGACCGGCCTGACCCGGCACTTCCCGATCCGCGGCGGACTGCTGCGCCGCCAGACCGGTGCGGTGCGGGCCGTCGACGGCATCGACTTCACCGTCAACGCCGGTGAGACGCTCGGGGTCGTCGGCGAGTCCGGCTGCGGCAAGTCGACGATGGGCCGACTGGTCACCCGGCTCGACGAACCGACCGGCGGGAAGGTCGAGTTCGAGGGCACCGACATCACCCACCTGGGCGTCGGCGCGATGCGGCCGCTGCGCCGCGACATCCAGATGATCTTCCAGGACCCGTACTCCTCGCTCAACCCGCGGCACACCGTCGGCACCATCGTCGGCGCGCCGTTCCGGTTGCAGAAGGTGGAGCCCGAGGGCGGCACCAAGAAGGCCGTCCAGGAACTGCTGGAACTGTGCGGGCTCAGCCCCGAGCACTACAACCGCTACCCGCACGAGTTCTCCGGCGGCCAGCGCCAGCGCATCGGCATCGCCCGGGCACTCGCCCTCCGGCCGAAGATGATCATCGCGGACGAGCCGGTCTCCGCCCTGGATGTCTCCATCCAGGCCCAGGTGGTCAACCTGCTGGACGACCTCCAGCGCGAACTCGGCCTGACCTACCTGATCATCGCGCACGACCTCTCGGTGGTCCGGCACGTCTCGGACCGGGTCGCAGTGATGTACCTCGGCAAGATCGTCGAGATCGCCGACCGCGACTCCCTCTACGCGAGCCCGCTGCACCCGTACACCAACGCGCTGATGTCCGCGGTGCCGGTGCCCGACCCGCGCCGGCGCCAGCGGGCCGGCCGCGAGCGGATCCTGCTCACGGGCGACGTCCCCTCGCCGATCAACCCGCCCAGCGGCTGCCGCTTCCGCACCCGCTGCTGGAAGGCCCAGGACGTCTGCGCCGGCCAGGAGCCGCCGCTGACGGCACTGAAGACCGGGCACGAGGTGGCGTGCCACTTCCCCGAGCTGGGCGAGGGGAAGTAGGGCGCGGGCCCACGCGCACGATGCGCCGCACCGGAGCACCGGCTTTGATCAGCCGGTCGTTCCGGTGCGGCGCATCGTGGCGTCCGGGCCCTCATCCCGGTGAAGGCGGTGCGGTGTTGATCACGCGTCAGGGTCGGGGCCCTTGCCGGCGGGCAGCCGGGTCGCCGCAGGCATCGCGAGCCCGGCCGCGAGGAAGACGGCCGCCAGCGCCACCCACCCGTACTGACCGGCCCCGACGACCGCGACCAGGGCGACCGGCGCGGCCACGTTGGCGGCTCCGCGGCCGATGGCCAGGACGCCCTGGTACTGGCCGGTGGCGTGCTCGGGAGCGAGCTGGAAGCTGAGCCCCCATTCGCCGGAGACCTGGTACATCTCCCCCCACGTGTGGGCGATCATCCCCAGGGCGAGGATGCCGGTCGCGACCAGGGCGTTCCCCCAGCCTGCGACGCCGTACAGCAGGCAGGCGCAGCCGAGGAAGAACCCGCCGAGGCGGGAGATCCGCCCCCACAGGCCCGGGGTGGTGTCGTTGCCCTTGGAGCTCACCTGGACCTGGAAGATCACCACCAGGACCGTGTTCAGGACGATCAGGGCGCTGAACAGCCAGGCGGGTGCCTTGGTGTGGGTGACCAGCCACAGCGGAACGGCGATCTCCATGAGGGCGCCGTTCAGCGACAGCACGGCGTTCAGCCCGGTGAACCGCAGGTACCGGAGGTCCTTGAGCGCTGCCCCCAGCGGCTGCTTCTCGACGTGCGCGGGAGGCGGATGCCGTACGGGCATCCGGTTCAGCACGAGGGCCGACCCCGCGTAGGCCAGTGCCGCGGCGACCACCATCGCCTCGTACGCGGCCCGGGTGTCCAGGTACAGGGCCAGGCCGGCGGCTCCCGCGCCGAGTGAGATCCCGATGTTGCTCACGACCTGCTGGTGCGCGCGCGCGGTCACCCGCTCCTCGGCCGAGGCGATCAGGGACACCAGGGCGGGCAGGACCGTGCGGCATCCCCGCTGCACGACGCCCACCGCGCACGCCGTGACGGCGAACGGCCAGAAGGAGCCGACGGCCAGGTAGCACAGCACCGCCGGCCCCGCGGCGACGGTGAGGACGAGCAGGACCCGCCGCGGCCCGATGCGGTCGGAGAGGTGCCCGATCGGCAGGGCCGCCAGCAGGCCGGCCAGGCTGGCAACCGTGAGCCCGACGCCCACGTCCACCATCCGCAGACCTACCACCCGGGTGAAGAACAGCACGCTGACGGTGGCGAACAGCCCGTCCCCGAGGGTGGTCAGGAACGTGGACAGCGTCAGTCCGCGCACCGGCCCGGCCGGCGGGACCGCCCTGGCGAGGGCCAGCCGGGCAGCGCTCGTCCGGGTCGGGGGAGCCGTCGTATCCGTTTTCGTCACGTGGCGGCAGCCGCCTGGAAGGCGACCGGCAACGTCGCCAGGTAGCGCATGGTCGCGGTGCGCTGGCGCAGTGGCTCCCCGGCCATCCGCAGGCGTGTGGGGCGCCGCAGAATGGCCTTGATCAGCGCCTGCAGCGTCACCTGGGTGAACAGGTTTCCGACGCAGGTGTGCGGGCCCCGGCCGAATGCCATGTGCTGATTCGGTGTCCGGTCCAGAATGATTTCGTCGGGACGGGTGAATTTTTCGGGATCGCGGTTTGCCGCGCCGAAAAGCACCACGACGACGTCTCCGCGCTTGAGCTGGACGGATCCGACGACGACGGGCTCGGTGACGATGCGGCTGGTCCCCTGAACCGACGCGTCGTAGCGCATGAGTTCGTCGAAACCACTCGACAGCAGCGCCGGGTCGCGCATCGCCTCGAATTTGTCGGGGTTCTCCAGCAGCGCCAGCATGGCATTTCCGGCACCGGCGACGATCGAGCTGTAGCCGGACTGGAAGACGACCCGCACCGTGTTCCGGACGAAGGAATCGGCGACATCCACCTCGGCGCGGTTGCCGGCGACATGGGCCAGCAGCCCGGGGCGCGGATTGGCCGTGAACCAGGACTCGACCATTTCGCTCAGTCGGCCGCGCGCCTCGATGCCGAGTTTCCTGAGTTCCGCACCGGTCTCGATTCCGTCCCCGGCGGTTTCGGGCGCCAATCCGGCGTCCATGCTCCGCACGATGGCGTCCGATATCGCGGCGAAGGTCCTGACGTCCGGCTGCTCGATGCCCATGAGCTCCGAGATGGTCGCCAGGGCGAGCGGCTCGACGACCTCCGACATGAGATCGAACTCCGCCCTGCCCTCCAGGCCGTCGAGCAGCGACCCGACGAGGGCCTCGCCCTGCTCGCCGACGGCCTCCAGGTCCTGGGCGCGCAGGGCGTTCATGAAGAGGCTGCGGAGCGGGCCGTGGTCCGGCGGGTCGAGGGTCTGCAGGCTCAGCCACGGCTCGGAGACCGACTCGCCGGCACGCCGCCAGTCCGTCGCGAACACCGCGGGGTCCTGCAGCACCATCTGGCAGTCGCGGTACCGGGTCAGCACCCAGCTCTGCATCTTCTCGTGCCAGTGCACAGGCTCCGACGCGCGCAGCTCCGCGTAGACCGAATAGGGATCGGCGAGAGTGGAGCTGTCGAGGGGGTCATAGCGGACCGGGAGTTTCATGGACAATTCCTAGGATTCTTGAACGGCCTATGAGGCCCATGTTCCCGCTGGGCCAAGAGCGTGCGCCGGACCCGGACGAATCCGGGTCCGGCGCCAATTCTCGCCGACGATACCGGGCTCTGCCGCGGTTCGGGCAATATAATTAGTCGTTGTAACGCATGGAAATTCACCTACCCGAGCTAAATGTCCCGGCCGTTGGCGCGGACTGTCGACGTTCGGACATCGGGGATGCCGGTGCAATCGGCATCAGGGATTTCAGTCGTTGTAGCGCACGGAAGTCTCCTCTCCGGTTGTTCATGTTCGAAGCCCCAGTGCTTCTCTCGATGGAAATGAAACTACCACCGGCATTCGGCCCCGTCCATGAGTTATTTCCGGGATCAATTTCCCAAACCAGCCAACCCGGGCAAAGGGTGCATCGAATTCGGGAGGGAAATGCGAATTGTATTCTCCATACCGTACGACCCGCAGTATTTCGCGAATATGTCGAAATTTGGTGTTCACGTCAACTCTGCGCAGAGTGTCCGGACCGGCGGCGGTCGTCGCCCGGGCCGCGCGCCCGAGGCGGGGCCACGGACCGCGGCCGTACGCGGAGGGGGGGAGGGTTTCGTACGGGGCATAGTTGTTCGGTGACCTCGCAGATCTTCCCCTCCGACGTGCAGCAGTCGCTGGACCTCGTCGGCATCTTCGTCTTCGCCCTCTCCGGGGGGCTGCTCGCCGTCCGCAAGAACATGGACATCTTCGGCATCGCGGTGCTGGCCGAGGTCACCGCGCTCGGGGGCGGCGTGATCCGGGACCTGGTGATCGGGGCGACGCCCGTCGCGGCGTTCAGCAACCTCGGGTACTTCATCACCCCGCTGGTCGCCGCGCTGGTGGTGTTCTTCCTGCACCCCGAGGTCGAGCGGATCAACCGGGCGGTGCAGACCCTGGACGCCCTCGGCCTCGGCCTGTTCTGCGTCACCGGCACCGCCAAGGCGCACGACTACGGGCTCGGCGCGGTGTCGGCCGTCGCACTCGGCATGGTCACCGCGGCCGGCGGCGGGGTGATCCGCGACGTGCTGGCCGGCGAGATCCCCTCGCTGCTGCGCTGGGACCGGGAGATCTACGCCGTCCCGGCCCTGGTCGGCGCCGCCCTGGTGGCGGTGCTGATCGGCGTCGACCGGCTGACCGGCGCCACCGGCACCGCCGCCGCGCTCACCGCCTTCGGGCTGCGGATGCTCGCGCTGAAGTACGGCTGGCGCGCCCCGAGGGCCTGGCACCGCAACGGTTCTCGCACCAGCGAGGAGTAGGCGAGCCGCCGTACGCGAGCGAGATCGCCTCCGCCGTGCAGAGCAGTTCCGGCACCATCCGGGCGAGTTCGGCCGGCGGCACCTGGCTCGCCGGGGCGCTCAGCGCGCAGGCCGCGACCGTCCGGCCGCCGCTGCCCGCCACCGGCGCGGCCACGCACGTCACCGGCTCCCGGTGCTCGGCCGACTCCGCCGCCCAGCCCCGCAGCCGCACCGCCGCCAGTTCGGCCGGCAACTCCTCGTCGGGGGTGCCGTCCTCGGGCAGCCCGGCCAGCAGCACCCGGCCGATCGCCGTCCCGCCGGCCGGCGCCCGCCGCCCGATCCGGGACGCCCGGGCGGTGCCCGGCCCGGCCCAGCTCCCGGCCACCTCGTCCAGGTACAGCACCTCGCCGTCCTGGAGCACGGCCAGCTGGACGGTGTAGCCGCAGCGCGCGTTGAGCGCCGCCAGGTACGGCGCGGCGACCTGCCGGACGTCGATCTCCTCCAGCGCCCGGTGGGCCAGTGACAGCACCCGGCCGCCGAGGCGGTAGCGCAGGTCGGGCTGGCGCTGCGCGAAGCCGTGCTCCTCCAGGGTGCGCAGCAGCCGCAGCGCGGTGGACTTGTGCACCCCGATGCTGGTCGCGGCCTGCTCCAGGGAGACCGGCCCGTCGCCGAGCGACCCGAGCAGGGTCAGGGCGCGGTCGACCGACTGCGACATGGCGCACCGCTCCTGTCCGCGCCGATGGGAAGTGAGAGTGGGACGTGATCCCGGGCCGTGCCCGCGGGCCGGGCCGGGGCCCGTCCGCGGGAAGCGTTCGTCAGGCTAACCGCTCGGCCGCGCGGCGGGTCAAACGGGTGCCGGACACCGGTGTCCGGTGGGCGCGCGGTCCGGGAACCGGCCGGGCGAGACACCCGGGAGTCGTCCGGTGGACGCCCGGTGGCCGGATCGGTGCGCACACCGGGACGGGGCCCGGGGAGTGCCCTCTACAATCGGATGGTTATGCCATACCTGGACCATGCGGCGACCACGCCGATGCTGCCCGAGGCGATCGCCGCGATGTCGGCGCACCTGGGGGTGGTCGGCAACGCCTCGTCCCTGCACGCGGCCGGCCGCCGGGCCCGCCGGGTGGTCGAGGAGGCCCGCGAGTCGCTGGCCGACTCGCTGGGCGCCCGCCCGAGCGAGATCGTGCTCACCGGCGGGGGCACCGAGTCCGACAACCTCGCCGTCAAGGGCCTGTACTGGGCCCGCCGGGACGCCGACCCGGCCCGCACCCGGGTGCTGTGCAGCCCGGTCGAACACCACGCGGTGCTGGACGCGGTGCACTGGCTCTCCGAGCACGAGGGCGCCGACGTCGAGTACCTGCCGGTCGACCCGCTCGGCCGGGTGCACCCGCAGGCGCTGCGCGAGGCGATCGAGCGGGACCCGTACTCGGTCGCGCTGGTCACCGTGATGTGGGCCAACAACGAGGTCGGCACCGTCCAGCCGGTGCGCGAACTCGCCGCCGTCGCGGCCGAGTACGGCATCCCGATGCACGCCGACGCGGTGCAGGCGCTCGGGCAGGTCCCGGTCTCCTTCGCCGAGTCGGGGCTCACCGCGCTCACCGTCACCGGACACAAGATCGGCGGCCCGTTCGGCATCGGCGCGCTGCTGCTCTCGCGCGGCGCCGCGCCCGTCCCGCTGCTGCACGGCGGCGGCCAGGAGCGCGACGTCCGCTCCGGCACCCTGGACGCGCCGGCCGCCGCCGGCTTCGCCGCCGCCGCGGCCCTCGCGGTCGAGCGCCAACCGGAGCACGCGGTCGTGCTCGGCGCGCTGCGCGACGAGCTGATCGCCGCCGTGCTGGCCACCGTCCCCGCCGCGGTGCTCAACGGCGACCCGGCCACCGAGGGGCGGCTGCCCGCCAACGCGCACTTCTCCTTCCCCGGCTGCGAGGGCGACGCGCTGCTGATGCTGCTCGACGCCCAGGGCATCGAGTGCTCCACCGGCTCGGCCTGCTCGGCCGGGGTGCCGCAGCCCAGCCACGTGCTGCTCGCGATGGGCGTCGACCCGGCGCTGGCCCGGGCCTCGCTGCGGTTCTCGCTCGGGCACACCTCGGTGCGCGAGGACGTGACGGCGCTGGTCGAGGCGCTCGCCCCGGCCGTCCAGCGCGCCCACAACGCGGGGCTGGCCTCGGTGCGGCGATAGTTCCTTGGCGCGGCCGGGCATGGACGGTGGCCCCGTACTCTTGTAGTCACCATGACTGACTTCCCGGGTGCCCCGACCACTCCGTCCACCGGCCGTCTGCGCGTGCTCGCGGCGATGTCCGGCGGCGTCGACTCCGCCGTCGCCGCCGCCCGCGCCGTCGAAGCGGGGCACGAGGTGACGGGCGTCCACCTGGCGCTGTCCGCCAATCCGCAGTCGTTCCGTACCGGGGCCCGCGGCTGCTGCACCATCGAGGACTCCCGGGACGCGTGGCGGGCGGCCGACGTGATCGGCATCCCGTTCTACGTCTGGGACCTCGCCGAGCGCTTCCGCGAGGACGTCATCGACGACTTCGTCGCCGAGTACGCGGCCGGCCGCACCCCCAATCCCTGCCTGCGCTGCAACGAGAAGATCAAGTTCGCCGCGCTGCTCGACAAGGCGATCGCGCTCGGCTTCGACGCGGTCTGCACCGGCCACTACGCCCGGATCGTCGACCTGCCGTCCGGGGAGCGCCAGCTGCACCGCGCCGTCGACGCGGCGAAGGACCAGTCGTACGTCCTCGGCGTGCTCGACGCCGACCAGCTCGCCCACTCCCTCTTCCCGCTCGGCGACACCACCAAGGACGCCATCCGCGAGGAGGCCGAGCGCCGCGGCCTGGCCGTCGCCAAGAAGCCGGACAGCCACGACATCTGCTTCATCGCCGACGGCGACACCCAGGGCTTCCTGGCCAAGCACCTCGGCACCGCCACCGGCGACATCCTCGACGCCGACGGCACCAAGCTCGGCGAGCACGACGGCGCGTACGGCTTCACCATCGGCCAGCGCAAGGGCCTGCGGATCGGCCGCCCGGCGGCGGACGGCAAGCCCCGCTACGTCCTCGACATCTCGCCGGTGAACAACACCGTCACGGTCGGCCCGCTGGAGGGTCTGGACGTCACCGGGCTCACCGCGATCCGGCCGCGCTGGTGCGGCACCGAGCCGCTCGCCGACGGCCGGTACACCGCCCAACTGCGCGCCCACGGCGAGGAGGTGCCGGTCTCCGCCTCCGTCGTGGACGGCGAGCTGCGGGTGCAGTTGGACAGCCCGGTGCGCGGCATCGCCCCCGGCCAGGCCGTGGTGCTGTACGACGGCACCCGCGTCGTCGGCTCGGCCACCATCGCCACCACCGAGCGCCCGGCAGTCCGGGCGTAGTCCGGCTCCGAGTGCCCGGCCGTCCGGTGCGGACGGCCGGGCTCGCTCAGTGCTGCGGGACGGGGTTGCCCGGGGAGTCCAGCCAGACGTGCTGGCCCTCCAAGGTGACCGTCAGGCCGAACCGCTCGTACCCGGGGCGGCCCTGGTCCGCCCACCACCGGTAGGCCGCTTCCAGCTCATCCCAGAGGTTCCGGGGGCCGGACTGGTACACCTCGTACCTCGTGCGGTCGCGCTCGTAGTCGGCGGAGGCCCAGGAGAGGGTGTCGCGGCTGTAGAGCCACAGTGTGTAGGCGTCGTTGTCGTAGCGCTCTGTCCGCCAGAACGTACCGGGTACGCCGGATCCGATGACGAACTGCTCGAACCACCCGCCCGTGGCCCGAGGGGACAGACTGGTGGTGCTCCGCACCCCGTGTGCTGGCCACTCCTTCCCGTGCAGGTAGGCGTCGAACGACGGCCGGTCCGTGCGCTGGTGGCGGAGTCGCATGAACGCGGAGCCTCGGGTGAACTGGCCGCTCGCGCTGGTCCCGTCGTCGTTCACGGTCAGACGGATGATCTGCTCGCCGCCGTACTCGGTGCCGACCGGGGCGACGATGATTCCGCCGGGGGCCGTCTGTTCCAGCCATGCGGGAGGGATCTCCAGCAGGGAGCAGGTGGCGATGATCCGGCTGTAGAGGGTGTCGTCCGGCGGCTGCCGGCTCATGGGGAGGTCGGCTTGGGCGTCGGGAGGTCCGCGTGCACGACCTACCCGAACGGGCGGGGGCTGGCGCCCCAACGGCCCTCGGTGAGCCGGTGGACCATCGCCAAGCCTCGACCCGACGTGGCGTCGGGCCCGGCCTGGATCATCACGGGCATCGAGCAAGAGCCGTCACCGACGAGGATGCGGATGATTCGGTCGCTCGGGCGGCGCACGGCGACAATCATGCGCGTCTGACAGTCGGTCCTGACGGCGTTGGTGGCCAACTCGCTGGCGATCAGGGAGGCATCGTCCACCAGATCGTCCGACCCCCACTCCCGCAGCTTCGCCACGACGAACCGACGCGCGGCGCCCACCGACTCGGCCTGGTACGGCAGGCGGATGGTCGTCGGTGTGGTGAAGCGAGCGGTATCCGGTGTAGCGACGGCAGTCAGCAGCGTTTCCCCAGTGCAGCCGATCAACTTGGTCGGCAAAGCGGTGAGTGGAGACATCAGGATTCGCTCCCGTGGATGGATCAGGGCGGCTGATGCCGAGTCGTCCATCGGATGGATGGCCTCGGTGAACTCTTCGGGCGGTACCGCGAGTACGGCCCGGTGCGTGAATACCTGGCACGATTCGATGAGGCGCGCAGAGCCCGGCTGCTCCTGCTCGCCGACATCATCCCGTCGCCTCGGGGAGGTTCGACGTGAGACCCGCACCCACCGACACCGATGCCTGGCACGCCTACCTCGCCGAGGGCAATGCCCGGCAGGCTCGCAAGCGCGTCTCTGCGGACGTGATCCTGCGCGACCAGGCTGGTCGCATCCTGACCGTCAACCCGACCTACAAGGAGGGTTGGGACCTGCCCGGAGGGATGGCTGAGGCCAATGAGTCGCCGGACGAGGCCGCAGTGCGGGAACTGCGCGAGGAACTGGGCCTGGAGATCACGGTCCACCGCCTGCTGGTCGTGGACTGGGTTGCCCCGCACGGCCCGTGGGACGACCAGATCGCGTTCATCTTCGACGCGGGTACCCTCTCGTCCGACCTGGCCGCGCGGGTGCGGCCGCACGACGACGAACTGTCCGAGGTCGTCTTCCTGTCCGCGCCGGAGGCCGCCGACCGGCTGCGAACCCGCCAGCGGAACCGGCTGAACGCGGCTGTGAGAGCGATCGCGGATGGCGGCTCACGGTATCTGCGGGACGGGGTGGAGACGTGGTGATGGATCCGGGACAGGAGAAGGACGGCCATGGTTGAGAACGGCAGGCAAAGGGCGCGGCGGGTACCTCTTCGAGGCGGGGATGCTCAAGCGGGCGAAGCGGTCGGGCTGGTGGATCGCCGGGGTGAAGGATCCCGAGACCATCGCGGAGCACTCCTGTGGATCGACAGCAGTCTCGGCAGCCTCAAGACCGAGTCCGCCCGCCAACTCGCCGAGGCGGCACTGTCGATGACCTCGCTGGAGTGGCAGCAGGCCTACCTCGCGTAGCGTGCATCCCGAACTCATGCGCGAGCACTCGCCGCAGTGAATTCATGACTGTCCGTCAAATCCGCTGATCTGTCGGCGTAAACTGCAATGGCCACCGCCCAGTTGGGCGGTGGCCATTCCCGCGTACGCCCGTAAACTTGGCGGTTCCGGCGCACGCGCATAACACCTCGGCCAGTATGCCAGCCCGGACGCGCTCCGGCTCGCATATCGGCCACGAAAGGCCGAACGTGCCCGTCGCCGTCACCACCGAAGCCCTCGCCCTCTCCCGCCCCACCGGCACCCCGCCCGCCAACGAGTTCCGGGTCCGCATCGGGCAGTGGATGCAGAGCGTCCCGACCGGTGGGCCCTGGAAGTCCCTCGGGCCGTCCTTCGTCCTCTTCCTCATGCACGCCGCGCAGAAGGCCGACGCGGACGGGACCAACCTCCACTGCCCGCCGTCCAACCTCTGGTTCTCCCGGGCCTGCCGGGTCTCCAAGGACTCCGTCCCCGGCTTCTACCGGGCCGCCGAGGCGGCCGGGGTCATGGCCCTCGTCCACGGCCCCTCCGGCACCCGGGTTCGCGGCTACGCCGTCACCGTGCCCCTGGGCGGCGTCCCCGACTGGGACGCCGCCCTCGCCGTCCTGCGCGCCGACGCCCGGCGCGTCAAGCAGGAGCAACTCCGCTGCGCCGCCGGTAAGTCCGCACGTGCGGAGTCGGTGAAGTCCGCACCTGCGGCGCTGCCGAGGCCGCGCTGCGGCGAACGGAAGTCCGCACGTGCGGAGCCGGACAAATCCGCACGTGCGGGCTCGTCGCTCCGCACGTGCGGACGCAACCAGGAAGTCCCTTACCAGGACAAGAAGATGGTTGCTGTTGTAGTGACGGGTACCACTCCGCGCGCGAGCGAACAGCCCGCACCGGCACCGCTGCCGCCGCCGCCCGACCCCACGGGCTGGGAGCGGATGACCGAGCACCTGCCGCCCGACCTCCAGGAGCCCGCCCGCGCCGTCCCGGAGGACGACCTGCTGCGCCGGTTCACCACCATGGCCGTCCGGGCGGGCTGGGCGTCGCCGGGTTGGCTGGCCGCCCGCCTGGCGTCCCACCGGCCCGAGAACCCACCCGGCGCCGACCCCGCGGATCGTCTCGCCGCCGCTCTGGTCGCCGTCCTGGGTGTCCTCTCGGACCGACATGCCCACCCGGGCCGGGGGATCCTGGCCTCCTGCACGTGAGCGGCAGCGTCGGCCAAGGGGGCGATCGTCCTGTCGACCCGGCCGGATCGAACGCTCCTGGCATACTCGGAGTGCCGGCTGCGCGGCTTCCTCGCACGGGACAACGCGACTGCCCGGGCCCGGGAGATGGACCACTACCAGCTCTCAGCACTCCGAAGGCCGAATCGGCAACTCGCCGCGGCCGCCGGCGCACCCTCCGGAGAGGACGACATGATGCTCGGAGGAGGCTGGCCGAGGCCTAAAGCCGGTGAGTGAGTGCGCCGGGGCGTGATAGACCAGATGGCACTATGAACATCACAGTCTTCTGCTCCGCGTACTCGCTCGACGACCGCTACACCGCCCCCGCCGCCGAGTTCGCGCGGCTCCTCGGCGAAGGTGGCCACACCCTGGTGTGGGGCGGGTCCAACGCCGGGCTGATGGGGCTGCTGGCCGACGAGGTGAAGGCGGCGGGCGGCAGGCTGGTCGGGGTGCTGGTCGAGATGCTGAAGCACAAGGGGTACGTCGGTGCCGACGAGCTGGTCATGACCCGTGACCTGGCCGAGCGGAAGGCGGAGCTGGCGTCCCGGGCGGACGCGATCGTCGTGCTCGTGGGCGGGCTGGGCACCCTCGACGAGGTGACCGAGGTGCTGGAGCTCAAGAAGCACGGCATGTTCGACAAGCCGGTGGTCGTCCTGGACACCGAGGGCTTCTACACGGGCCTGCGCACGCAGATGGAGCGGATGGACGCCGAGGGCTTCCTGCCCCGCCCGCTCGCCGAGCTGATCCGGTTCGCCGACACCCCGGCCGAGGTCTTCGCGCAGCTCAAGGCCTGAGAGGATCACCACCATGGCCACTCATCTGATCACCGGCGCCGGCTCCGGCATCGGCGCCGTCCTCGCCGAACGCCTCGCCGAGCGCGGGGACGACCTCTGGCTGCTGGCCCGCGACGCCCGCCGCGCCGCCGAGCTGCGCGAGCGCTTCCCCGGGGCGAAGACCCTGGTCGGGGACCTCGGCGACCCGGCCAAGCTCTCCTGGGCCTTCGGCCACCAGGCGCTGCCCGTCGAGCTGGACTCCGTGCTGCACGTCGCGGGCATGGTCGAGCTGGGCACGGTCGGCGACCTGTCGGTCAAGGCCTGGCAGGAGACGCTGAACGTCAACCTGGTCGCCCCCGCCGAGCTGACCCGGCTCCTGCTGCCCTCGCTGCGCCTGGTCAAGGGGCACGTGGTGTTCGTCAACTCCGGTGCCGGGCTGTCCGCCCATGCCGAGTGGTCGGCCTACGCGGCGAGCAAGCACGGCCTCAAGGCGCTGGCCGACGCGCTGCGCCAGGAGGAGCACCCGAACGGCGTCCGGGTCACCTCGGTCTACCCGGGCCGCACCGCCACCGCGATGCAGGCCAAGGTGCACCAGCAGGAGGGCAAGGCCTACGACGAGGACCGCTGGATCGCCCCCGAGTCGGTGGCCAAGGCGATCCTCGCCGCCCTCGACGCCTCCCGTGACGCGGAGCTCACCGACATCACCGTCCGCCCGGGGCGCTGAAACGCGCGCGGCGCCGCGCACTAGGCTCGGGCGGGTGAGCACCCCACAGCCCTTCCCCGACCTGCGCGGCGCCGCCACCGGCGTCGGTTCGCTGCCCGGCACCGACGCCCGGGAGGCCGCCAAGACCTCCACCGGGGCGTTGGAGCAGTTGCCGTTCCTGCCCGAACTGCCCGTCCGCGGGCCGGGTGCCGACATGATCGGCCGTGGCGCCGGCCTGCTGGTCGAGCTGTTCGCGCAGACCGAGCCGAGCGGCTGGCGCTTCGCCGACCGCCCCGGCCGGGACACCCGGCGCGCCCACTCCTGGCTGCGCGAGGACCTGGACGCGCTGGAGGAGTTCACCCAGGGCTACCAGGGCGCGCTCAAGCTGCAGGCCGTCGGGCCGTGGACGCTGGCCGCCTCGATCGAGCTCAAGTACGGCGAGAAGGCGCTCTCCGACGCCGGCGCCTGCCGGGACATCGCCGGTTCGCTCACCGAGGGCCTGCGCCGCCACCTCGCCGACGTCCGCAGTCGGGTCCCGGGCGCCCAACTGGTCCTCCAGCTCGACGAGCCCTCGCTGCCCGCCGTGCTGGCCGGTTCGGTGAAGACCGCCAGCGGCTTCCAGCGGCTGCGCTCGGTGGACCGGCAGGTCGCCGAGGAGGTGCTGCGCGAGGTCATCCGGGGCCTGGACGCGCCCGTCGTCGTGCACTGCTGCGCGCCGGACGTGCCGATCCCGCTGCTGCGCCGGGCCGGTGTGGCCGGGGTCTCGCTGGACTTCTCACTGCTGACCGAGCGGGACGACGACGACCTGGGCGAGGCGGTCGAGGCGGGCACGGCGATCCTCGCTGGTGTCGTGCCCTCCACTGACCAGGAGGTGTCCGACCCGGCCGGTAGTGTCCAGGGTGTCAGGACCTTGTGGCGCAGGCTCGGGTTCGCCCCGGAGCTGCTGGGCCGCCGCGTGCTGGTGACGCCGACCTGCGGGCTGGCCGGGGCGTCCCCGGCGTACGCGCGCAAGGCGCTGTCGCTTGCGGCGCGGGCGGCGCAGAGCCTGGTGGACAACCCGGAATGAGAACGTAGGAGGGCTTGCGGTGGTGGCTGTCGAGGGCTGGGAGGACGTCCCTGCGGAGGTGCGCAGGCGGCACGCCGAGCTGGTCGTGGAGATCACCGAGCACCGCGCCCGGTACTACGTGCAGGACGCCCCGGTCGTCAGCGACGCCGAGTTCGACGTCCTGATGCGCGAGCTGGAGGCGATCGAGGCCGCGCACCCGGCCCTGGTGACGCCGGACTCGCCGACGCAGGAGGTCGGCGGCGACGTCGCGGAGGGCTTCACCAAGGTCGAGCACCGCGAGCGGCTGCTCAGCCTCGACAACGCCATGGACGACGAGGAGCTGGCGGCCTGGGCGGACCGGGTCGCCCGCGAGCTGGACGGCATCGACTACCACTACCTGTGCGAGCTCAAGGTGGACGGCCTGGCCGTCAACCTCACCTACGAGCGCGGCCAGTTGGTCCTCGCCGCGACCCGGGGCACCGGCCGGGTCGGCGAGGACATCACCGCCAACGTCCGCACCATCAAGGAGATCCCGCAGCAGCTCACCGGCGACGACCTGCCCGAGCTGGTCGAGATCCGCGGCGAGGTCTACCTGCCGACCGAGGCCTTCGAGGAGCTGAACGCCTCGCTGGCGGCGGAGAACGAGCGCCGCCGGGCGGAGAACGAGGAGCGCGCCAAGGAGGGCAGGCGTCCGCAGGCGCTGGTCCACCTGTTCGCCAACCCCCGCAACGCCGCCGCCGGTTCGCTGCGCCAGAAGGACCCGCTGGTCACCGCGTCCCGTCCGCTGCACATGGTGGTGCACGGCATCGGCGCCCGGGTCGGCTTCGACATCGACTGCCAGTCGCACGCCTACGACCTGCTGCGCGCGTGGGGCCTGCCGACGGCCCGGCACAACAAGGTGGTCGGGACGCTCGACGAGGTGCGGGCGTTCATCGACCACTTCGGCGAGCAGCGGCACTCGGTCGAGCACGAGATCGACGGCGTCGTGGTCAAGGTGGACGAGATCGCCCTGCAGGGGCGGCTCGGTTCCACCTCCAAGTCCCCGCGCTGGGCGATCGCCTGGAAGTACCCGCCGGAGGAGGTCACCGGCAAGCTGGCCGCGATCAAGGTCGGCATCGGCCGCACCGGCCGGGCCACCCCGTACGCGGTGCTGGCCGAGCCGGTGAAGGTGGCCGGCTCGATGGTGCAGTACGCGACGCTGCACAACCAGCAGGTCGTCAAGGCCAAGGGCGTGCTGCTCGGCGACACCATCGTGCTGCGCAAGGCCGGTGACGTCATCCCGGAGATCCTCGGCCCGGTGGAGAGCCTGCGGGACGGCACCGAGCAGGAGTTCGTGATGCCCTCGCACTGCCACGAGTGCGGGGCCGAGCTGCGCCCGATGTCCGAGGGGGACATCGATCTGCGCTGCCCCAACGCGCAGTTCTGCCCGGCGCAGATCCGCGAGCGGATCGCCTTCCTGGGCGGCCGTTCCTCGCTGGACATCGAGGGCCTGGGCTATGTCGCGGCGACCGCGCTGACCCAGCCGCTGGAGCCGGCAGAGGCGCCGGTGCGGGACGAGGGCGACATCTTCGGCCTGACGATGGAGCAGTTGCTGCCGATCGAGGTGCTGGTCCGCGACCAGAAGACGGGCATGCCCAAGCTGGACGACCGCACCGGCAAGGAGAAGAAGGCCACCTTCTTCGCGAACCAGAAGGGCGAGCCCAAGAAGACGGCGGGCGTGCTGCTGGAGAATCTGGAGAGGGTGAAGGAACGTCCGCTGTGGCGTTTCCTCAACGGCCTCTCGATCCGGCACGTCGGGCCGGTCGCGGCGCAGGAGCTGGCACGGGAGTTCCGGGACCTCGACCGGATCTTCTCGGCCACCGAGGAGGAGCTGGCCGCCGTCGAGGGGGTCGGGCCGATCATCGCCCGCTCCGTCGTCGAGTGGTACCAGGAGGAGTGGCACCGGGAGATCCTGGAGAAGTGGCGTGCGGCCGGTGTCCGCTTCACCGAGGAGCCCGCCGACGAGGAGGAGGCGGAGCGCCCGCTGGAGGGCCTGACCGTCGTGGTCACCGGCACCCTGGCCGGGCACACCCGGGACGGGGCCAAGGAGGCGCTGACCTCGCGCGGCGCGAAGGTGACCGGTTCGGTATCGAAGAAGACAGATTTTGTTGTGGCCGGTGACAACCCAGGGTCCAAGTACGACAAGGCCGTTCAGCTCGGACTGCCGGTCCTGGACGACGCCGGCTTCGCCGTGCTGCTCGCCGACGGACCGGCCGCGGCCCGTGCCCACCTCGGCCTGCCCGAGGTCGGGGAGGCCCCCGCCGAGTCAGCTCCGGAGGCCGACCCGAGCGGAGCGTGACCGAGCCCGTCTTGTTATCGTCCTGATGCAACGTCACCGGGTGTCGCGCCGTGGAAGCGGGCATTGTGTCACTGTGCGACACCCGGGCGCGGTGGCGCGTTTCCGGTTGTCCGAAAGTCTGCCCACCGGGTGGACCCCGGCATACCCTGGAGCGCAACAGAGTGTCAGCAGGGGTGGGGGCACCGGCTGAGCCGGTGCTCCGCGGGGTCGCTCCATGCCCGGCAGCTGTCGGTACCGGCACGGTGCCTCACCGTAAGGCGGCCTGACGGGGCGGGCCCGACGGAGGACAGGGCTTATGGATCGTACGACCGGCGGTGCGCCCACACGCCCGCCGCAGGGGGTGGCAGGTGCGGTCCTGCTGCTCGGCGTGCTGCTGGCCGGTGCCGCGCCGCTCATCCCGCTGGCCGTCCTGGTCTACCGGTACGAGCCCGAACTGCTGCCGCTGTTCGCGGTGCCGCTGGCGGTGCTGGTCGCCGCCTGGCGGATCGCCCGCGACCGCGCCCGTGACCAGCTGACCGACCCGCTGACGGATCTGCCCAACCGTCAGGCCCTGTTGATGGCCGCCCAGGAGGCGATCGCGGAGCGCGCGGAAGGTTACAGCGTCGGTCTCATCCTGCTCGATCTCGATCGCTTCCGATCGCTCAACGACACCCTCGGTCACACCGCCGGCGACCGGCTGCTGGTGCACATCGCCCGCCGGCTGCACCGCGCGCTGCGTTCCGGAGGCCCGGCCGGCAGCGCCACCCGGGAGTCCATCGACGACGTCTTCGCGGGCCTGCCCCGGAACTACCGGCGCGGCCGTCCGATGGTGGCCCGGATGGGCGGCGACGAGTTCGCCGTGCTGCTGCCCGGCATCAACTGCCCGGACAGCCTGGAGCGGGTCGCCAAGGCGCTGATCGCCGAACTCGCCGCGCCGATCCGGCTGGACGGGCTGCTGCTCGTGCTGGAGGCCAGCGCCGGCGTCTGCGTCTACCCGCAGCACGCCCAGGACGCCGAGGCGCTGCTGCGCCGCGCCGACGTGGCGATGGGCCACGCCCAGCGCGGTTGCAGCGGCGTCGCGCAGTACGACGAGACCCAGGACGCCGACACGCCGTACCGGATAGGGCTGCTCGGCGACCTGCGGAGGGCCCTGGAGACCGGCGAGGTGCAGCTGCACTACCAGCCCAAGGTGGCCTTCGACGGCCGGGTGGTCGGCCTGGAGGCGCTGCTGCGCTGGGAGCGCCCCGGCCAGGGCCGGGTCTCGCCGGACGAGTTCGTCGGACTCGCCGAGTCCAGCGGCCTGATGCCCCGGCTCACCGACTACGTGCTGGAGGCCGCCGTCGGGCAGCTCGCCTACTGGCGGGAACAGGGCCTCCAGGTGCAGGTCGCGGTCAACGTCTCCCCGCGCGACGTGCTCAACCCCGGCTTCGCCCAGCGCGTCGCCGGCCACCTCGTCCGCCACCAGGTGCCGGCCCACGCGCTCCAGCTGGAGATCACCGAACGGCTGCTGCTGGACGACTCCCGCCGGGCCGCCGACACCCTCGCCGAACTGCGCGGCTACGGCGTCGGGATGTCCCTGGACGACTTCGGCACCGGCCACTCCTCGCTGGTGCGGCTGCGCAGCCTGCCGGTCGGCGAGCTGAAGATTGACCGTTCCTTCGTCTCCCGGATGGTCGCCGACGACCACGACGCGGCGGTGGTGCGCTGCTCGGTGGAGCTCGCCCACTCGCTGGGCCTGACCGTGGTCGCCGAGGGCGTCGAGGACGACGAGACCTGGGAGCGGCTGCACTGCATGGGCGTGGACGCCGTCCAGGGCTGGCTGGTGTCGGCGGCGCTGCCGGCCGAGCAGGCCACCGCCTGGCTGCGGGTGCACCGCACCGGCGCCCCGCCGGTGGAGCGGCTGGTCCCCCCGCCGGGCCGGCTGCCGTCGGCCCTCCACGCGGTGCAGGGGGGCCAGGGCCTGCCGGTCCAGCCGGTGCTGCCGCAGGCCGTCCAGCCGGTGGTCCAGCAGGCCATCGTGCCGGTGCTGCCCCCGACCCTCCCGTCGGTGCTGCCCCCCGTGCTGCCCCCGACCCTCCCGCAGGCCGTGCAGGCCGTGCAGGCCGTTCAGACGGTCCAGGCCGTGCCCGCGCCCCAGCCCGTGTCGGCCGCGCAGATCGAGATCAAGGCGCCGGGCACGCAGAGTTGGGCCCGCACCAGGCCGCAGTGACGGGCGCGCACGCTCACTCGTTGGCCGGTGGCCGGGCCGGGCCCCATAGGATGGGGTCCAAAGACCACGAGGACGGAGCACCGGACCGGTTGCTCCTGCCCGGGCCCGGCACCGCCTGCGCGCGGCGCCGGGCCTCACCAGAACTCACCCTGAGGATCGCTGCATGCCTGGCATCACGCGCGAGGAGGTCGCCCACCTCGCCCGGCTGTCGCGTCTTGAGCTGAAGCCCGAAGAGCTGGACCACTTCGCCGAGCAGCTCGACGTGATCATCGGCGCGGTCGCCCGCGTTTCCGAGGTCGCCGGACAGGACGTCCCGCCGACCTCCCACCCGCTCCCGCTGACCAACGTGATGCGCGCGGACGAGGTGCGGCCGTCGCTCACCCCGGAGCAGGCGCTGTCCGGCGCCCCCGCCGCCGAGGAGCAGCGTTTCCGTGTGCCGCAGATCCTCGGGGAGGACTGACCGAGATGACCGAGTTGATCAAGTACACCGCCGCTGAGACGGCCTCCGCCATCGCCAAGGGCGAGGTGTCCGCCGTCGAGGTGGCGCAGGCGCACCTGGACCGCATCGGCGCCGTCGACAAGAAGGTCAACGCCTTCCTGCACGTCGACACCGAGGGCGCGCTGAACGCCGCCAGGGCCGTCGACGAGAAGCGCGCCAAGGGCGAGGAGCTGGGCCCGCTGGCCGGCGTCCCGCTCGCGCTGAAGGACGTCTTCACCACCAAGGGCGTGCCGACCACCTGCGGCTCCAAGATCCTCGAAGGCTGGATCCCGCCGTACGACGCCACGCTGACCACCCGTCTCAAGGACGCCGGCGTGGTCATCCTCGGCAAGACCAACATGGACGAGTTCGCGATGGGCTCCTCCACCGAGAACTCCGCCTACGGCACGACCGGCAACCCGTGGGACCTCTCCCGCATCCCCGGCGGCTCCGGCGGCGGTTCGGCCGCCGCGCTGGCCGCCTTCGAGGCCCCGCTGGCGATCGGCACCGACACCGGCGGCTCGATCCGCCAGCCCGGCGCCGTCACCGGCACCGTCGGCGTCAAGCCGACCTACGGCTCGGTCTCCCGCTACGGCCTGGTCGCCTTCTCGTCCTCGCTGGACCAGGGCGGCCCGTGCGCCCGCACCGTGCTGGACGCGGCGCTGCTGCACGAGGCCATCGCCGGGCACGACCCGCTGGACTCCACCTCGATCGACGCGCCCGTCCCGGCCGTGGTCGAGGCCGCCAAGCTGCGCGACGTGCGCGGCATGCGGATCGGTGTGGTCAAGGAGTTCGCCGGCGAGGGCTACCAGGCCGGCGTGATGGAGCGCTTCAACGAGTCGGTGGAGCTGCTGCGCGAGCTGGGCGCCGAGGTCGTCGAGGTCTCCTGCCCGTCCTTCACCCTGGCGCTGCCCGCGTACTACCTGATCGCGCCCAGCGAGGCCTCGTCCAACCTGGCCCGCTTCGACGCGATGCGCTACGGCCTGCGGGTCGGCGACGACGGCTCCCGCTCGGCCGAGGACGTCACCGCCCTGACCCGCGAGGCCGGCTTCGGCCCCGAGGTCAAGCGCCGCATCATCCTCGGCACCTACGCCCTCTCCTCGGGCTACTACGACGCCTACTACGGCTCGGCCCAGAAGGTCCGCACGCTCATCTCGCGCGACTTCGACGCCGCCTTCGCGGGCGTGGACGTGCTGGTCTCGCCGACCACGCCGACCACCGCCTTCCCGATCGGCGAGCGCGCCGACGACCCGATGGCGATGTACCTGGCCGACCTCTGCACGATTCCGTCGAACCTCGCGGGCAACGCGGCCATGTCGCTGCCCTGCGGTCTGGCCCCGGAGGACAATCTCCCGGTCGGCCTGCAGATCATCGCACCCGCGATGGCGGACGACCGCCTGTACCGGGTGGGCGGCGCCGTCGAGGCCGCACTCAACGACAAGTGGGGGCACACCCTGCTGGAGGAGGCACCGGCACTGTGAGCAAGATCGAGAAGGCCAAGGCCCCGTCGTCCCTCAAGGCACCGTCGTCCCTGAAGGGCTTCAAGCACAGCAAGCCGGGCCTGTGGCTGTCCATCGGCACCAGCGCCTTCGGCGCGGTCTCGGTCGTCAAGGACGTCCGGAAGGCCCGCGAGGAGAGCGACACCCTCAAGCTGGTCAACGCCCTGGTCGGCGCCGCCGCGCTGATCACCGGTACCGCCCTGCTGGTGCGCGAGCTGCGCCAGCTCGGCTCCGACGACGTCCTGCTGGGCTGAGCTGAGCGCCCCGGCCCGGCCCCGCGCGAGCGGCGGCCGGGCCCGTACCTCCCAAGTCTTTTAGTGAAGGGGACGCTGTGAGCGTCATGAACCTGGTCTCCTACGAGGACGCTCTCGCGTCGTACGACCCGGTGATGGGCCTTGAGGTCCACGTCGAGCTGGGCACCAAGACCAAGATGTTCTGCGGTTGCTCGACCGAGCTGGGTGCCGAGCCGAACAGCCAGACCTGCCCGACCTGCCTGGGCCTGCCCGGCTCGCTGCCGGTGGTCAACGCGATCGGCGTGGAGTCGGCCGTCAAGATCGGCCTGGCGCTGAACTGCGAGATCGCCGAGTGGTGCCGGTTCGCGCGGAAGAACTACTTCTACCCGGACATGCCCAAGAACTTCCAGACCTCGCAGTACGACGAGCCGATCGCCTTCAACGGCTACCTCGACGTGCAACTGGAGGACGGCTCGACCTTCCGCGTGGAGATCGAGCGCGCCCACATGGAGGAGGACACCGGCAAGTCCAGCCACGTCGGTGGCGCCACCGGCCGCATCCACGGCGCCACCCACTCGCTGCTCGACTACAACCGGGCCGGCATCCCGCTGATCGAGATCGTCACCAAGCCGATCGTCGGGGCCGGTGAGCGCGCCCCCGAGGTCGCCAAGGCGTACGTCGCCGAGCTGCGCGAGCTGATCAAGGCGCTGGGCGTCTCCGAGGCGCGGATGGACAAGGGCCAGATGCGCTGCGACGTCAACCTGTCGCTGCGCCCCAACGGCACCGAGACCTTCGGCACCCGTTCGGAGACCAAGAACGTCAACTCGCTGCGCAGCGTGGAGCGGGCCGCCCGGTTCGAGATCCAGCGGCACGCCACGGTGCTGACCGACGGCGGCACGATCATCCAGGAGACCCGGCACTTCCACGAGGAGGACGGCAGCACCACCTCGGGCCGGATCAAGGACAACGCCGAGGACTACCGCTACTTCCCCGAGCCGGACCTGGTGCCGATCGCCCCCGCCCGCGCCTGGGTCGAGGAGCTGCGCGCAGGCCTGCCCGAGCTGCCGCGGGTGCGCCGGGCCCGGCTGCAGGCCGAGTGGGGCCTGTCCGACAAGGACATGCAGTCGGTGCTGAACGCCGGCGCCGTCGAGCCGATCCAGGAGACCATCGCCGCCGGCGCCCCGGCCGACCAGGCCCGCAAGTGGTGGATGGGCGAGCTGGCCCGCCGGGCCAACGAGACCGGCACCGAGCTGAGCGAGCAGCCGATCACTCCGGCGCAGGTCGCCCGGGTCACCGCGCTGGTCGCCGAGGGCAAGCTGAACGACAAGCTGGCCCGCCAGGTCATCGAGGCCGTGCTGGCCGGCGAGGGCGAGCCGGACGAGGTCGTCGAGAAGCGCGGCCTGGCCGTCGTCTCGGACGACTCCGCGCTCGGTGCGGCCGTCGACCAGGCCATCGCCGAGAACGAGGCGATCGCCGCCAAGATCCGCGACGGCAAGGTCGCCGCGGTCGGCGCGCTGGTCGGTGCGGTCATGAAGGCCACCCGGGGCCAGGCCGACGCGGCCCGCGTCAAGGACCTGATCCTGGAGCGGCTCGCCGCCGAGGGGCAGTAAGCACTACCCAGAGAATCTGGGCGCCTTTGCCTGAGGTCCTAAGGCATCTAAGGCACCTAAGGCCCTCTAAGTAAGGCCTAAGGCCCGGTCTCACCTCTAAAACGAGGTAAGACCGGGCCTTGGTCGTTCCCGGGGCCCCGATCTAAGGCATCCGGGGCCCGGAAGATCGGTAGGGCTTCCGATGCGGCACCCCCCGCTGGGAGAGGAAGCTCTTACTCGACAGCGAAACGCAGTGAAACCCACAGGGGGAACCGAAAGTGATCGAGTACGAGCTCATCCAGCAGCACGCCCACGAGCTGGCCGTCCGCGCCGAGCACGAGCGCCTGGTCCGGGAGGCCAAGGAGGGACGCCGCCTGCGGCAGCGTCCGGTGGCCGCCCGCTTCCAGCGGCGCCCCGCGCGCCAGCGCGAATGCTGACGGACCGGCACCACGACGGTGCCGAGGGAGTTTCGGAGGGGGAGGCGCAGCAGGGGAGCGCCTCCCCCTCCGGGCGTTCGCCAGGGGAGATAACCCCTCGGCCCGCCACCTCCGGCTATGGCATGCTCGCCTCCATGCAGCAGATATCGGTGAGTCCCGTCTTCGTCGGCCGCGGCAGCGAGATCACCGAACTGACCGACGCGCTGCGCCGGGCGGGCTCCGGCAGCCCGCAGGCCGTGCTGATCGGCGGCGAGGCGGGCGTCGGCAAGACCCGGCTGCTGGAGGAGTTCCTGCTGCGGGCCGCCGCCGGGGGAGCGGTCACCACGCTCGGCGGCTGCCTGGAGATCGGCGCCGAGGGCCTGCCGTACGCCCCGCTGGCCGCGGCGCTGCGCCGGCTGCACCGCTCGCTGGGCGCCGAGCTGGAGGCCGCGGCGGCCGGCAGCGAGGGGCACCTGGCCCGGCTGCTGCCAGAGTTCGGCGAGGCCGACGGCGAACCCAACGACGAGTACGGCCGGGCCCGGCTGTTCGAGCACACCGCGAGGCTGTTCGAGCGGCTCGGCGCGGAGCGTACCCTCGTGTTCGCCGTCGAGGACCTGCACTG
Source organism: Kitasatospora sp. NPDC087271 (assembly GCF_044744605.1). Lineage (NCBI taxonomy): Bacteria > Bacillati > Actinomycetota > Actinomycetes > Kitasatosporales > Streptomycetaceae > Kitasatospora > Kitasatospora sp. NPDC087271. The sequence goes on along the minus strand of NZ_JBIUYQ010000010.1, from coordinate 7,638 downwards.
GTCCGACCGCTCCACCCGCGAACTGCTCGCCTTCCTGGTCCGCACCCTGCACCGGTCCCGGGTGCTGCTGGTCGCCACCTACCGCTCCGACGACCTGCACCGCCGCCACCCGCTGCGCCCCTTCCTGGCCGAGCTCGAACGGCTGCGCACCGTCCAGCGGCTGGAGCTGGAACGGTTCGGCCGCGGCGAGGTCGCCGCCCAGCTGGCCGGCATCCTCGGCACCGCCGACCCCGACCGGAAGCTGGTGGACCGCATCCACCGCCGCTCCGAGGGGAACCCGTTCTTCGTCGAGGAGCTGGCCACCGCCTTCGAGGACGGCTGCGGCGCCGGGCTCACCGACTCGCTGCGCGACATCCTGCTGGTCCGGGTGGAGAGCCTGGACGAGGAGGCCCAGCGGGTGGTGCGGATCGCCGCCGAGGGCGGCTCGCACGTCGAGCACGCCCTGCTGGCGGCCGTCCTGCACGACGACGAGGAGGCGCTGATCGAGGCGCTGCGGGCGGCCGTCGGCGCCAACATCCTGCGCCCGGACGGTGAGGGCGAGGGCTACCGCTTCCGGCACGCGCTGGTCCGCGAGGCGGTCTCGGACGACCTGCTGCCCGGTGAACGGCACCGGATCAACCGCAAGTTCGCGCTCGCCGTGGAGGCGAAGCCGCAACTGGTCTCCTGCGACGCCCTGCCCGCCCGGCTGGCCAACTACTGGTACCACGCGCACGACCCGGCCCGCGCCCTGCCGACCGCCCTGGACGCCGCCCGGGCGGCCCGCCGCCGCAACGCCTTCGCCGAGCAACTGGGCATGCTGGAACGGGCCCTGGAACTGTGGGACATGGTCTCCGAGGAGGTGCTGGCGCACACCCTGCGCCCGTACGACTGGGCCGAGACCTATCCGCCCGGCTCCTGCGACCACAGCACCGCCGAGGGGGACTGCGACCGGATCCAGCTGGTCGACGTGCTGGCCGAGGCGGTGGTCGCGGCCCGGCGCTGCGGCGACCGCGAGCGCGGCCTGAGCCTCGCCAGGCGGGGGCTGCGGCTGGTCGACGAGGCCGTGCACCCGGTGCGCGCGGCCTGGTTCCGGATCAACCGGGCCCGGATGCTGGGCAATCTGCGCCGCTCCGGCGACGACGAGGAGATCCTCCACGCGCACCGGCTGGTCGACCACCTGCCGCCGTCCGCCGTCCAGGCCGAGGTGTTCGCGCTCGGCGCCGGGGTGGCGATGCTCAAGAAGCCCGGCCCCGAGCACATCGAGCTGGCCGAGCGGGCGATCCGGATCGCCCAGGAGGTCGGCGCGCACTCCGTCGAGGTGCACGCCCGGATGACGCTCGGCGGCCTGCGCTACGACGTGCACGGCGACGCCGACGGCGGGCTGGCCGAACTGGCCGGGGCGGTCGAGGCGGCCCGCCGGCTGGGCGTGCCCGACCTGCTGCTGCGCGGCGTCAACAACCTGGCCAGCATGCAGCGCGGGGTGGGCCGGGCCGAGGAGGCGGTGGTGCTGGCCCGCGAGGGCCTGGTCTACGCGGACGGCAACGGCCTGCTGCGCAACATCGGCACCATCCTGACCGGCAACCTGGCCGAGGCGCTGACCGACCTGGGGCGGATCCGGGAGGCCGCCGAGGTGCTCGACGCCTGCGAGCTGACCAGCCTGACCGGCACCCACGCCGAGTTCCTGGACCGGATGCGCGGCGACCTCGCGCTGCTGCGCGGGGACCTGGCCGGCGCGGCGACCATGCTGGCGCAGGCCCGGTCGGCCAACCGGGTCGGCCAGCTCCAGCACAGCGTGCCGATCAGCCGGCTGGCGGTGCGGATCGCCGCGCTCGCCGGCCGGCCGATGGAGGCCCGGGAGGAACTGCTCGCCGCGCTGGCGGAGGAGGGGCGGCTCGGCCACGAGTCCGACGTGTACCCGCTGCTGGTCGAGGCCGCCACGGTGGAGGCGGACAGCCGGGGCCTGCCGGAGGCCGCGGCGGGCCGGGCCGAGGCGCTGGCCGCGATCGCCGCGCGGGCGGCCCGGCTGCGGCCGCGGGCGCCGGTGCACCACGGCTGGGCCCGGCTGCTGGAGGGCGAACTGGCCCGAGCCGAGGCCGCCGACACCCCGGAGCAGTGGGCCGCCGCGGTCGCCGCGCTGCGCCCGACCGGGCTGCCGTACCCGCTGGCGGTCGCCCTGCTGCGGGCCGGCGAGGCCGAGGTGCTGGCCGGGCGGCGCGAGGCCGGGGCCGCACTGCTGCGCGAGGCGCGGGAACTGGCCAGCGTCCGGGGCGACCGTCCGCTGCTGGCGGAGGTCGCGGGCCTGGCCGACCGGGCCGGGCTGACGCTGACCCCGGTGGCGGCCGCGGGCCCGGCCGCCGGGCCGGCCGCGACCCCGCCCGTCGGGGAGTCCTTCGGCCTCACCCCCCGTGAGCGGGACGTGCTCCGGTTGCTGGCGCGCGGCTGGAGCAACCGGCAGATCGCGGAGGAGCTGTACATCTCTCCGAAGACCGCGAGCGTGCACGTTTCCAACATCCTGGGCAAGCTCGCGGTCACCGGCCGGGGTGAGGCGGCGGCGCTGGCGCACCGGTTGCGGTTGTTCCCGGACGATCCGGCTTAGGCCGGACAGGACCTGGGCCGTGTCCGGCCCGGGCCTCCCGATGACCCGTGCGCCCGGCGCCGGGCCCCCGACCGTCTCCGGTCCGGGTGGCCCGGGGCCGGGCGCCGTCGCGTGCTCCCGTGCGCGCCGCGTGAGCCCCCGGCCGCGCGCCGCCGCCAACCGGGCCGATCCGCCGGAATCGGGTGCATTTCCCCACCCCGTCGCCATTACTCTAAGTTGAGTGCATGTGTCATTGAGTGACGGATTTGGTGTAGGGTCCCGATCGGGAACATCGGTGCGGTGTGGTGACCGGAAGGCCGCCCACCCCCTGGGCCTCCGTCCTGACGGGGCGCCAGGCCACCGCGTACGGCCAAGAGGCGCGCGGCCGGTGGCCCGTGGCCGGGGCGCCAGGCCCCGGGCCGGAGGGGGAGAGGCCGAGTGAGCTCCACCGATACGGTGCTGCCCGGGGCCGGACGGCCGGGCGTGCCACCCGCCGACGCGTCCGAGCCCGACGCGTCCACGCCCGGCGCAGCCGCAGCCGGCGCGTCCGCCCCCGGCCGGCGCGGCCCGCTGTGCCGGCTCCGGGAGAGCCGGACGCTGCCCGGCCTCGTCCTCGGCGCGCTCTGCCTGGCCTACGCCCTGGGTGCCGCCACCGGCTGGGGTTCATTCCAACTCTCCATCTTCATGGGAGACTTCGGCCTGGCCGCGGCGGCGCTCGCGGCCGCGCTGTCCTGCCTGGTGTACGGCTGCACGGCCGGCGGGCGCGCCCGCCCGGCCTGGCTGCTGTTCGGCCTCTCCTCGCTCATGGTGGCCTGCGGCAACGGCACCTGGGGCTGGTACGAACTGGTCGCCCGCAGCCCGCTGCCGCAGGACTCGCTCGCCGAGTACGCCTTCCTGCTGTTCTCCCCGCTCGCCATCACCGGTGTGCTGGTGCTCGCCCAGCGCCCGCGCTCGGCCGCCGGCTGGCTCTGCCTGCTGCTCGACGGCTGGCTGATCGCCGGCTCGCTGTTCACCCTCAGCTGGAGCCTGGCGCTCGGCCGGATCGCCGCCGGCGAGGCCGGCTCGCCGCTGCGGCTGGCCCTCAACCTGGCCTACCCGGTCCTGGACATCCTGCTGGTCAGCCTGGTCGTCGGGCTGCGCTTCGGCGGCCGGGACGGCAACCGGGCGGCCGTGCACACCGCGATGGTGGCGCTGGCCGTCACCGTCCTGTGCGACGCCCTGTTCACCTCCCCGGAGCTGCGCAGCAGCTACCGCTCGGGCGAACTGCTGGACGCCGGCTGGTTCTCCGGCAGCCTGCTGCTGGCCTGGGCGCCGTGGTCGCCGCGCTGGCGCCGCCCGCTGCGCGAGCACCCCTCGGCCGGAGGCCTGCCGCGCCGCCGGGTGGCCACCACCTTCAGCGCGCTCACCCCGTACGCGGCCGCCGCGGTGTGCACCGCCGGGATCCTCTACAACGCCCTCGGCGGGCGGGAGTTGGACCGGGTGGTGGCCGCGGCGGCCTGCACCGTCGGCCTGGCACTCATCCTGCGCCAGGGCGTGATGCTGCTCGACAACCTCTCGCTCGCCCAGGAACTCGCCCACAAGGAGGCGCACTTCCGCTCCCTGGTGCAGGGCTCCAGCGACGTCATCATGATCGCCGGTGCCAACGGCGTGCTCTCCTACGTCTCCCCGGCCGCGCTCGGCGTCTACGGGCGGGACCCGGAGGAACTGGTCGGCGGCAACCTGCTGGACCTGGTCCACCCGGAGGACGTGGACCGGGTGCTCGCCGAGGTCCGCCGCTACCTGGCGAGGGTCCGGCTCACCGCCCACCGCTCCCCGGGCACCGCCGAGCCGTCCGCCCGGGTGGAGTGCCGGATCAGCTCCGGCGACGGCGAGTGGCTGCACGTCGAGTCGACGGTCAGCCGGCACCGCGACGGCCTGATCCTCAACAGCCGGGACGTGACCGAACGCGTGATACTCCAGGCCCAGTTGCAGCACAACGCCTTCCACGACCCGCTCACCGACCTGCCCAACCGGGCGCTGTTCGCCCAGCGGCTGCGGGCCGCCCTCGGCGCCCGCGGCCAGCAGGGCGAGGGCGGCGCCGGGGTCGCGGTGCTCTTCCTCGACCTGGACGGCTTCAAGGCGGTCAACGACACGGCCGGCCACCAGGTGGGCGACGAACTGCTGGTGCAGGCGGCCCGCCGGCTCCAGGGGGCCGTCCGCTGCGGGGACACCGTCGCCCGGTTCGGCGGCGACGAGTTCGCCGCGCTGGTCTGCGGCCCGCTCGGCCGGCTCCAGGTCCAGGAGCTCGCCGAGCGGCTGCGGGTCGCGCTCTCCGAGCCGTACTGGATCGGCGGCGCCGAACTCGGTGTCGCCGCCAGCATCGGCATCGCCTTCGGCACCCCCGAACGCGGCCCGGCCGCCGACCCGAGGGCGGCCACCGACGAGCTGATGCGCAACGCCGACCTCGCGATGTACCGGGCCAAGTCCGAGGGCAAGGGCCGGGTGGTGCTCTACAACCCCGCGATGCGGGCCGATCTGGAGCGCCGCACCGAACTGGAGGAGCGGCTGCGGGCCGCCGTCCGCGAGGGCGGCTTCACCCTGCTCCACCAGCCCGTGGTGGACCTCGCCAGCGGCGCGGTGACCGGCGTCGAGGCGCAGGCCCGCTGGCGCTCGGCGGGCGGACTGCTGCTCACCCCGGCCGAGTTCCTGCGCTCGGCCGACCACGGCGACGCGGCCACCCGGTTCTCCCGCTGGCTGGTCCAGGAGGCGGTGACGGCCGCGGCCAACCGGCGCGGCCAGTCCGGCCGCGGCCGCAGCGGCCCCGCGCCCGTCCCGGTCGCGGTCCGGCTCTCCACCGAGCGGCTGTGCTCGCCCGGTCTGTACGAGACGGTGGCCGCGGCGCTGCGCGACAGCCGGCTGCCGGCCGGCGAGCTGGTGATCGAGGTGGCCCGGATGGGCCCGGACTCGCTCGCCGACGAACTCGGCCGCCGGCTGGCCGCGTTGCGCCGGCTCGGGGTGACCACCGTGCTGGCCGGCTACGGCGCCGGCAGCGGCTCGCTCGGCGAGCTGGCCCGGCTGCCCCTGGACGGCCTCAAGCTGGACCGCACGCTGGTGCAGGACCTCGGGGAGTCCGCGCTCAGCCGCACGCTAGCCGGGCACGCCCTGCGGCTCGGCCACGACCTCGGTCTGGTCACCGGCGCCGAGGGGGTGGACCTGCCCCGCCAGGTCGCCGCGCTCCAGGAGCTGGGCTGCCGGCAGGGCCAGGGTTCGGCCTTCGCGCCGCCGCTGGACGAGACCCGGCTGCGCCGGGCGCTGGTGCGCCGGGGCTACCCGCTGCCCAGGCCGCTCGGCTCGGTCTCGGCCCGGCGCGCGTACCTGGCCGCGGAGGCCCGGACGGGTGGCCGCGGGGAGGGCGGCGGGGGGCGTGTCGTGCATCACCACGGAGCCCCCGACCTGCCCGAACGCCGCGCGGCGACCGGTCCAGGGTCGGGTCCGCATGGCGAGACGGTCATCCCACCTGCTTGACACGCGCCCCCGGACAGGAGGAGGGTCGTTGCCATGCGCACCCGAATTCTCGTACTTGGCGGGCGCGTCGGCTGAGCGGGCTCACACGCCCCGCTTGTGACAGACCGACGCGCCACCCCTCGCATGCCCTTGGCACGAGGGGTTTTTTGTTGCACTGACGCTGTTCCACCACCGCAAGACCCCTGGTCCCGACCGCCCGATCCGCCCCGATTCCCGGGGAGGAAGCGGGACGATTGGGGCAGAGCCGGCGATCGGCCCGCAACCGGGACCCCACCTTCGCACCACCGGGGCCCGCAACCACCGGGCCGGCACATTCCGAGAAGAGACAGGCAGATGACTGAGCACGCCGCATCCCCCCGCCGCGGGGACACCACGGCCGCCCACGCTCCCGCTCCCCAGCACGTCGTCGAAACCATGACCGGCGCCCAGTCGCTCATCCGCTCGCTGGAGGCCGTGGGCGCGGACACCGTCTTCGGCATCCCGGGCGGGGCCATCCTTCCCGCGTACGACCCGCTGATGGACTCGGCCAAGGTGCGCCACATCCTGGTCCGGCACGAGCAGGGCGCCGGCCACGCCGCCACCGGCTACGCCCAGGCCACCGGCCGGGTCGGGGTCTGCATGGCCACCTCCGGCCCGGGCGCGACCAACCTGGTGACCCCGATCGCCGACGCCTACATGGACTCGGTGCCGATGGTCGCGATCACCGGCCAGGTCTCCTCCAAGGCGATCGGCACCGACGCCTTCCAGGAGGCGGACATCTGCGGCATCACGATGCCGATCACCAAGCACAACTACCTGGTCACCGACCCCGCCGAGATCCCCCGGGTGATCGCCGAGGCGTTCCATATCGCCGCCACCGGACGCCCCGGCCCGGTCCTGGTCGACATCGCCAAGGACGCGCTCCAGGCCACCACCACGTTCCGCTGGCCGGTCGAGCTCTCGCTGCCCGGCTACCGGCCGGTCACCAAGCCGCACGCCAAGCAGATCCGCGAGGCCGCGAAGATGCTGGTGGGCGCCAAGCGCCCGGTGCTGTACGTCGGCGGCGGCGTGATCAAGGCGCAGGCCACCGCCGAGCTGCGGATCCTCGCCGAGCTGACCGGCGCACCCGTGGTCACCACCCTGATGGCGCTCGGCGCCTTCCCCGACAGCCACCCGCAGCACCTGGGCATGCCCGGCATGCACGGCTCCGTCCCGGCCGTCACCGCACTCCAGAAGACCGACCTGCTCTTCACCCTCGGCGCCCGCTTCGACGACCGCGTCACCGGCAAGCTGGACAGCTTCGCCCCGCACGCCAAGGTCGTCCACGCGGACATCGACCCCGCCGAGATCGGCAAGAACCGCCCCGCCGACGTGCCGATCGTCGGCGACGCCCGCGAGGTGCTGGCCGATCTGATCGTGGCCGTCCAGGCCGAGTTCGACGCCGGACACAAGGGCGACTACTCGCAGTGGTGGGAGAAGCTCGACGAGTGGAAGAAGACCTACCCGCTGGGCTACGAACCGGCCCCGGCCGGCCGGCTCTCCCCGCAGCAGGTCATCGAACGGATCGGCCGGCTGGTCGGCCCGGAGGCGATCTACGCCGC
>NZ_JBIUYQ010000009.1:221857-284065 GCF_044744605.1 Kitasatospora sp. NPDC087271 | reverse complement strand
GAAGACACTCGGCTGGAGAACTCCCGCAGAGGCACTCGACGATCAGCTACTCTCGCCCCAAACCAGCGGTGTTGCAACGACCCCTTGAACCCGGTTTGACACCCGTGGTCGCTGTGGTGGATCAGCGTCCCCGGCTCGACGGGCCGGCCGTGCAGCGCGTACTCCAGCGCGGTGAGCACGAGGTTGGCGTCCGCTCGTTCGGAGGTGTGCCAGCCCACGATCCTTCGGGAGAACGCGTCGCGGATCGAGGCCAGCCACCACGGGCCCTCGCTGGTGGGGATCAGCGAGATGTCGGCGACCCACAGCCGGTTGGGGGCGCGGGCGGTGAAGTCGCGCTGGACCAGGTCCGGTGCGAGGTCTGCGGCCGGGTCGCGGCGGGTGAAGCCGCGGGGCCGGCGCGGGCTGACGCCCTGCAGGCCGGCCTGGCGCATCAGGCGCTCGACCCGTTTGCGGCCGACGTGGGTGCCCTCGCGCCGCAGGACGGCGTGGATGCGCGGGGAGCCGTAGGTTTCGTCGGACTCCGCGTGGATGCGGCGGATGTGTTCGGTCAGTTCGGCGTCGTGGCGGATACGCTCGCACGGCGCGTGGACGTCGCGGCGCCAGCGGTAGTAGGTGGAGGCGGGGATGTGCAGTTCCCGGAGGACGGGCTCGGCCCCGAAGCGGTCCTGGTGCTCGTCGATGAGCTTCAGTACCGTCGCCGGGTCGGGTCGAGCTCCTGGGCGAAAAAAGCCGAGGCGGCCTTGAGAATCTCGCAGGACCGGCGCAACTCGGCGTTCTCCTTGCGCAGAGCGGCCAGTTCCTCCTTCTCCGCGGTGGTCAGCCGGTCGTCGCGCTCGCCCCGGTCCGCCTCGTCCTGCCGGATCCAGTTACGCAGGGCCTCGTGGTGAACCCCGAGGTCCCGGGCCATCTGCCGGATCACCGGCTTCGGGGCGGCGGCCCGGTACGCGGCAACAGCTCGCTGCCGCAACTCGGGCGGGTACTTCATCGGTGCAGCCATGGCAGAGGCTCCCTTCTCACGACCAATCAGGCCATGTCCGGCAACCTTCCGCACCTCGGGGGAACCTCGATGACGCCCAACGTCGAGGGCGTGACGCTGTCCTTCAGGTCCATGTGCAGCGGCGGCTGCACCACGAGCGGGCCCGCCTGGGGCGGCGCGCCCGTGATCCTGGACAGGGACGCGGGCGGGAGTTCGACCATCGACTACGACTCCCACGTCGCCAAGGACGGCATCGAGCAGATCCACCCCGCTTACCACGTGTCCGGCGAGACCCTGGGCGCGTACCCCCTCAACACCGAGGGGGACTTCTACGGGCCCGACCTGCGCTGTGACGCGGCGGTCGGCGGCAACGCCGGCTGCATCGTCATGGGGCACCTGGCCGATGTGACCCTGAGCAAGTCCCAGTTCGGGGCCGCCACCGTCGCCTGCCGGTTGGCCAGCGCCACCGGACCGGTTCGCCGAAGGCTTCTTTGCAGATCGCAGATGGGCCGTCACCGGTGCTGCGGTGACGGCCCATCGCGGGTGATGCTCATACGGTCGGGCCGACCAGACCTGTCAGGGCCCGGTGTGCGCGCCGGGTGGTGCGCTCGGCGCGGCTCTTGAGCCGGAGAGCGCGCGCGAGGCGGTGCTTCTCGGCCTCCCGCAGACGCTCATCGATCGTCGCCCGCGCCACCTCGAGGTGGTAGTTCATGGTGCTCTCCCTGTCCGCAGGTGATCCGTCGGCGTCACCGCGATGCCGACCCTTCGGACCACCTCTGCGCTTCAGAGGCTACACCCAAATACGAGGCAAGACCTTGCATTTAACGTTCTGTTCAGGAAATTGCCTGCTGATCGAAGGATTTGATGTCGATTGGCTCCCAGGTTCCGCGTCTCGGCGATTCGGTCAGCCAGCCGCACACGCGGCGCGGTGTAGGCGTCCGTCAGCTCAAATGCAGCGTGGGCGAGAACCGCCTCAGGACAGCCGCGCGCGGCCTAGTAGGCGATGACGATTACTCCGCGGCCGCCGTTCGCACCGCGCTGGCCGTCCGCGCCGTTGCCGCCTCCCTTGCTGCCGGCTGCACCGACATCCACTCCCCCGCCCGGTGCCCCCGGCGCCCGCGCTGCCGCCGCCTCCACCGTCACCGCCTTTCCCGGTGCCGACCGGTGGGGTGCAGGAGGTGCCGTCGGGGAGGTTGACGGTCGCCGCGTCCAGGGTCCCTCCGGCCCCACCGTCGCCGCCATCCAGGGCCACTGCGGGCACCAGGTACGGGACGGCTTCCGGGCACTGCTCGGCCATCATGCTCGGATCGGACGCCGTGCCCGCGTCGTTCAGCGCCAGCAGCCCGGCGCCGATGGCCGCGTCGGCCGCCGGCAGCCACACCACCGGCGCCTGATCCGGGGCGTCCTGCTCGGTGCTGGCGACGGCTTCGGTGGAGGCTGGCCGGCGGGTGGGCGGTGAAGACCAGGCGCCGGCGGCGTGGTCTCGCCCGGCCGCTCGGTCTCCTGGTCCTGGACGAAGCGCAGCACCGGCGGCGCGGGCAGCACCGCCAGGTCGAGGCCGGGCTCCTCGAGGAGCTCCCGGCGCAGCGCGTCGGTCGGGTCTTCGCCGTTCTCGACCCGGCCGCCGGGCAGCGAGAGCTGGAGGCCGGCGGGGCGCTGGCGGCGGATCAGGCACACCCGGCCGTTGTCGCCCAGGGCCGCGCAGACCCGCACCCGGGCCTTGGTGTCCTGGCTGCTGCCGGTCGTTGGGGAGGTCACCGGTAGGTGGCCGGGTCGTCGGCGTCCGCGGGCAGCTCGGGCAGCGGCCACGACCGGTCGGGCGCCCAGGCCGGCCAGCCGGCTGCGAGCGGGCCGGTACGGTCGTCGAGCATACTGATCGCCCGCCCGCGGGCCCGATCGACCTGGCGGTGCAGGTAGTCGTCGATCAGGCCGAGGAGGCGCAGCTGGGCGTACTCTTCCTGCTCCTTCCAGTCGTGTCCCGACAGGTCAGGGGTGATGACCAGGTCCAGGCACAGGTCCAGGGTGTCAATGCCGACGCCGGGGCGACGCTGGTAGGGCTTCTCGAAGTTGACGTACCAGCGCAGCGGGTCGCCGGTGGCGGTGTCCTGGAAGCAGTGCACGGAGAACCACTCGCCGGCCAGGAAATACGAGAGCAGTGCGGTGCCGGTCCAGCGGTAGCGGTCGAGGGTCCAGGTCCCGGCCGCCAGGTCCTCCAGGCCCTGCTTGCGGATGGCGTCGTCTCCGGTGCGCGTCGCGGTAATCCAGGTCGTCGGGGCCAGGCTCTCGATCCCCGGTCAGTAGGCGAGCGTCAGCACGTGGCCGGTGTCGTCGATCACCCGCTGGGGCATCGCGGTCCACACCCGGTCGGCGTGGACGTCGCGGCGGATCGCGGTGGTGCCGGGCTGGAACAGCTTGGTGTCGGTCACAGTGGCAGTCTTCCCGCGCGCGGGGCCGGGAAGTCCGCTCGAAGGCGTGACGGCTCCTCAGGACTCCGGGAAGCCGTAGCGGCCAGCCGCCCACCGGTTCGGCGGCTGCGGGGCGTCCAGGCGCTTGCGCAGTTCCTGGACGGCCCGCGCTAGTTCTTCGCGGTCGGTGGCGTTGACGGTGCCGTCCAGGACGGCGGAGACGCGGCGTAGTCGGTGCCGCGCGCCACCGGTGGAAGCGACCGGCGTCAGGACGCGGCCGCGCGCGCCGTCTCCAGCTCGGCCACCAGCCGCTTGACCCGCTTGTTGGTCCGGCCCGAGCCGTGGCCCGCCAGCATGTGCAGCTGGTCCGTCCCGCCGGAGGCCAGCACCAGCTCCGGGACGTCGGACGAGTAGACCCTGCCCTCCAGGACGGCCACCCGCACCTCCCGAATGTCCACCCACACGTAGGAGCGCGTCCTGAGCAGCCCGGAGTACTTCACCCCGGCCGGCCCGTAGGAGACGCCGAACACCGGCGCGCGGAACGTCAGCACCGCACCCGGGACACCGAGGACCAGGACCGGGACCGGGATCAGGTGTTCCACCCCGCGCGCGGCCCTCTTCGTCACCAGGCCCGTCGCCATCACCACGGCGATCAGCAGGCACACACCGCCCAACAGGAAATAGGTGAGCGACCAGGCCGTGCGCCTCTTCCGCTTCCGCATGCCCGTGCCCCTTTCCGCGGCGCACGGCACCGTCCGGGGTTACCCGGGGGTGTCGCCACCGCCCGTGCACAAGCATACGAACGTGTGGCCGCGCCACCGGGGGCGGGGCACCGGTGCGCTCCCTACCCTGTCGTCGCCCTGCCCCGGTTCTGTCCGTCGCCTACGCCAGCGCGCTGGCGGCGCGCCTGTTCTCGGGTTTGCGGGCGGGTCAGGCGGGCGAGGACGGGTCGGGTCGGGCGTGGAAACCGCGCTGGCGGGCAGGGCGGTACGCATCCGGCAGAACCAGGCGATGAGGCCGGTCAGACGATTGGCCGGGACGTCGACGACCTCGCCGCGGACAATCCGGGGTACGGGTGACCCTGGCACGACAGAGGTCACCCGGAGCGCCTCCCGCCCCCGGTCGGCCAAGGCCTCCCGCACCTCCACGAGCTCGGCGTCCAAGCGCCGTAACACGGGCAGATGCGCCCGCACCCCGTCGGACACCACCAGTTCGGACCCCGGCTCCCCATCTCCATCTCCGTCTCCGTCTCCGTCTCCGCCGCCGTCCGCCCGGGCGGGCGGGCGGGCGCTCCTGATCGACCAGCAGCCCGACGGTCTCCTGCTCCCGCTGTGAGCTGCTCCGGCTTTCACGGAGTCCCTGATGTCTGGGTTTGTTATGATCCGGGCGTAAGGAGCACCACGAGCAGTGCCAGCACCCCGTAAGTACCCCGATGAACTCCGCGAGCGCGCCGTGCGCGAGGTCCGCTCGTCCGGTCGGCCTGTCGCGCATGTGGCTCGCGACCTCGGCATCCACAAGGAGGCCTTGCGGTCCTGGGTCCGCCAGGCCGAGGCCGATGCCGGAGAGCGCGACGACCGCCTCACCACCGCCGAGCACGACGAGCTGAAGGAACTCCGCAAGGAGAATGCCGAGTTGAGGCGGGCCAACGAGATCCTCAAGGCCGTCGGCGTGTCTTTTGCCCAGGAGATCGACCGTCCCCGGACGAGGCCGAGGAGGTGATCGACCACCTGCGCTACGGCTTCAGGATCGATCCCGTCTGCCGGGTGCTCGACCTCTCGCCATCGACGCACTTCGCGCGCGAGCAGCGGCCGAAATCGGCCCGCTGGCTCCGCGACGAGGAGCTGATTGCGCTGGTCACAGCGGCGTGGGAGGAATCCGGCCGTACCTACGGAGCTCGCCGGATCACGCACGCCCTGGTCCGTACCGGGCACGCGGTCGCACGCTGCACCGTCGAACGCCTCATGCGCGAACTCGGCATCGAGGGCGTCATCCGCGGACAGCGCCGCCGCACCACGGTCCCCGAGCCGGCCGCGCATCGTCCGCCGGACCTGGTCATCCGGCGCTTCGCCGCCGAGCACCCGAACCAGCTGTGGCCGGCCGACCTGACCTACATCCGCACCTGGTCGGGCTGGGTCTACGTCGCGTTCGTCCTGGACGCCTACTCCCGCCGGGTCGTGGGCTGGCAGGTCGCCACCCACATGCGGACCGACCTGCCGCTGGACGCGCTGGAGACGGCGCTGTGGCGGCAGAAGATCAAGAAGGACTCCGGCCTCATTCATCACAGCGACCACGGGTCGCAATACGTATCCATTCGCTACACAGAGCGATTGGCCGAGGCCGGCGCTTCCGCGTCGGTCGGCTCCGTCGCGGATTCGTACGACAACGCGATGGCCGAGGCCCTGAACGGCACGTTCAAGGCAGAACTGATCGAACATCAGGGCCCGTGGCGGGACTTCGATGAAGTCGAACGGGCCGTCTTCCAGTGGGTCGCGTGGTACAACGGTGAACGACTCCACTCCGCCCTCGACTACATCCCGCCCGACGAATACGAACAGGCCTACTGGGCGCAACTGGAGCAAGTCACACAGACCGCTTGATCACACGATCGCGGACTCCATGAAACTCGGGGCAGCTCAAATGCGCAGTTCACGAGGGTCTGGTGGCGGCGGATCGCTGTGTCGGAGCGGACAGCACGGTCACGCTGTCCAGACGCTCGAGTGCGTCGTGCCCGGGCCCCAGGTGTAGGGCAGCGCGGAGCAGCAGGGCGAGGGCGGCGGGTGCGGTGGCCGGGACCAGGGCGGCGAGGCACAGGGACGTGCCCGTCACCAGGACGGCGGCGCTGTAGAGGCGGGCGGCGGTGCCCGGCGGGACGGCCTCCGGGGCCGGCACCCGGCGCCGTCTTCTCCACGTGCCCTGCCGATCCCCGGCAGGCAAGGCCCCGCACCCGGCGCACTCGAACGAAGACCTTGCCTGTCGCGTACAGCTATGGCCGCCCGGTCAGGACCAGGCCTGGCGGCCACCGGCGTGAACCGGACTCATCAACCACCGCTCTTGCGGCGGAAGTTGCGCTTGCCACCCACCGCGCCGTGAGCGCCGTGGATCTTCGAGTCGCCACTCGGGCCGCCGGCCGCGCTATCGGACTTGGCGCCGTGCTTGCGCTCCAGAGCGGCGAGGAACCGGGCCTTGACGTCGTCCTGGGTGGCTGGCGCGGGGGCCTCGGCAGCCTCCGTGGCCTCCGGGCTCTCGGCGTTCTCCGGGTTCTCAGGTGACTTCACGTCGCTGCTCATGCAGGACCTCTTCCTTGAGGGATGGTGGCGGTTGTTGACTTCACGCACACCATGTCATGCCCAAGCGCCCCATCTGCGGGTGGGTACCGATCCTGTACGGACAGAACCTGCGGTCGAGTGAGGGCCGGGATGGCGGGGACCTCGCCGGCCAGGGCGTCGAGATCGCCGAGTTGCTCGGGTCGGATGACGGCGCCGTCCAGCAGCTCGGTGGTCAGCCGCTCCCGGCCGCGGGCCATCGCCTCGGTGCAGCCGTCCTCGATCAGTCGCCGTAGCAGGCCGATGACGCCGCCGGTGCGGCGGAACAGGTACTCGGGCATGGCGCCGCAGGTGAGCATTCCCGGCTGGGCGCGAAGGAGGCGCAGCCGGTCCTCGATCCCGGCCAGGTGATCGACGAGCGCGCGGATCTTGGCGGGGGTCGTGTACGCGAACGGATCGAGGTCGACGAGGTCGAAGCGGCGCTCGGTCTGGGTGGCGGCCGCAGGGTTGTGGCTTCGGCCGCGCCGGATGTCGGGGACGATCAGCTGACCCGTGGCGGGGTCGATGGGCGACCGGGGCGAACGCGTCGCGGGTGCCGGGCATGGGCTCGGTGTGCGGGGCGAGCTGGCGGTGGACCTCGCGCCACAGGAACGGCCTGCTGCGGCAGTACTTCCCGAAGGGCACCGACCTGTCGGTCCACACCCCCGAACAGCTGGCCGCCGTCGCCGACCAGCTCAACCGCCGCCCACGCAAAACGCTCGGCTGGGAAACCCCAGCCGAGCGTCTGGCTAAACTCATCGCGGCCTAGACAACCGACCACGTGTTGCAACGACCGTTAGGAACCGCCAGGCATGGGGGCGGGCCTTCGACGTCGCCGGACGCCGTCAGCGGCGCGATCGGTCAGGAACCGGCGTCAGAAGCACTTGATCCTGCCGCAGTTGGGAACGGAGATCTTGTGCTGGGTGCCGGCCCTCCACTCCAGGTGCGGGATCAAGCCGATCCAGGTGAGCAGCCCGCCCAGTCCGATCTGGGCCAGGTTCTGGTCGGTCCACCAGATCGAGAGCGTTCCCGACTGGTTGATCTCCAGCCAGGCGTTGGTGTAGCCGGCGGTGCCGGAGGACCAGCAGGCCTGGTTGCCGACGCCGTAGACGACGAAGTTGCCGTCCGTCTGCATGGTCGCCCGGGTGCCGCAGCCGGCGCTGCCCGGAGCGCTCCACTCCTTCACCCGACGCTCCTGCCCGAGTTCGTTGACCTCCGTGTACCAGAGCGCCAGTTCACCGTTGTCCTCCATCTTCAGGACGGTCCACTGGTCCGGGTTCCCGGTGGCCTCGAAGGTCTGGCCGCGGCAGATGGTGAAGTTCCTCCACATCCAGGAGCCCTGGCGCTCCGCGCCGGGGGGCTGGAGGGCGCAGTCGGAGGACGGCTGGCCACCACCACCGGTGTTGCCGCCTCCGCCACCGCCTCCGGTGTTGCCGCCTCCGGAGCCGCCGCCACCACCGGGGGTCGGGCCGTTCTGGACGTTGTCCAGGCGCCAGCGCTGCTTGTCGGAGCCGTCGCACCGCCACACCCCGAGCTGCTCACCGGCGTTGTTGGCGGTGAGGCAGCCACCGTCGGTGGCGCTGACGATCCAGTACCAGCCGTTGCCCGCGTCGCGGAAGGACCAGCGCTGGTTGGCGTTCCCCTGCTGGTTCTGCGTCAGGTGGGTGCGGTGGACGCCGGGGTTGTGGTCCATCACCATGCCCTGGCCCGGCGCGGCCTTGCCGTCCGTGAGGAGGGTCTCGACGATCCACTGGCCGTTGCCCGCGTCCCAGAACGCCCACCGCTGGGCGGCGTTGCCGTTGCCGCCCAGCGCCTTGATGGAGGTGCCGGAGGCGGTGTTGGCGCCGTCGAGGTCGGCGACCAGGCCGTTGTTGTTCGACCGGAGCGTGGCGACCTGGCTGCTGCCGATGTTCGGACCGACCACCGGACCGCCGGGCGACCCGCCGGAGGATCCGCCGCCGGGCTGGGGCTGTGGGTGGGGAGCGGACGGCCCCTGGGCCACGTTGTCCAGGCGCCACTTCTGGCGGTCGCTGCCGTCGCAGGGGCTGATGGCGAGGGCTTCGCCGGGGTTGTTGGCGGTGAGGCAGTTGTTGTCGGTGTCGCTGGTGATCCAGTACCAGCCGTTGCTCGCGTCGTGGAAGGCCCAGTGCTGGTTGGCGTTGCCGTCCATGGTGCGGATCAGGTGGGTGCGGTGGTTGCCCGGGTCGTGGTCCATGACCATGCCTTGACCGGCCGCCGTCTTCCCGTCCGTCAGGAGGGTCTCGATGATCCACCGCCCGTTCGCGGTGGCCCAGAACGCCCAGCGTTGCGCGTCGTTGCCGTTCGCGCCGAGCGCCTTGATCGACGTACCGGAGTTAGTGGTGCCGCCGTCCAGGTCCGCGACCATCCCGTTGTTCGCCGAACGCAGCGTCGCGACCCGGTTGTCCGCGACACCGGGGTTGACGACCTGGCCGGTGGCCGGGTTCGGCGGGTTGGGGCCCTGCGCGAGGTTGTCGAGGCGCCACTTCTGGCGGTCGCTGCCGTCGCAGGGGCTGATGGCGAGGGCTTCGCCGGGGTTGTTGGCGGTGAGGCAGTTGTTGTCGGTGTCGCTGGTGATCCAGTACCAGCCGTTGCTCGCGTCGTGGAAGGCCCAGTGCTGGTTGGCGTTGCCGTCCATGGTGCGGATCAGGTGGGTGCGGTGGTTGCCCGGGTCGTGGTCCATGACCATGCCTTGACCGGCCGCCGTCTTCCCGTCCGTCAGGAGGGTCTCGATGATCCACCGCCCGTTCGCGGTGGCCCAGAACGCCCAGCGTTGCGCGTCGTTGCCGTTCGCGCCGAGCGCCTTGATCGACGTACCGGAGTTAGTGGTGCCGCCGTCCAGGTCCGCGACCATCCCGTTGTTCGCCGAACGCAGCGTCGCCACCTGGTTGTTGCGGACGCTGGGATTGACGACCGGGCCGGTGGCCGGGTTCGGCTGGCTCGGTTGACCCGGCGGGTTCGGCCCGTTGGCGACATCACCGAGGCGCCACTTCTGGCGGTCGCTGCCGTCGCAGGGGCTGATGGCGAGGGCTTCGCCGGGGTTGTTGGCGGTGAGACAGTTGTTGTCGGTGTCGCTGGTGATCCAGAACCAGCCGCCTCCCGCGTCCCGGAACGCCCAGTGCTGGTTGGCGTTGCCGTCCATGGTGCGGATCAGGTGAGTGCGGTGGTTGCCCGGGTCGTGGTCCATGACCATGCCCTGGCCCGCCGCCGTCTTCCCGTCCGTCAGGAGGGTCTCGATGATCCACCGCCCGTTCGCGGTGGCCCAGAACGCCCAGCGTTGCGCGTCGTTGCCGTTCGCGCCGAGCGCCTTGATCGACGTACCGGAGTTGGTGCTCGCACCGTCCAGGTCCGCCACCATCCCGTTGTTCCCGGAGACGAGGGTGGAGACCTGCCCGGCTCCGACGCCGGGGTTGACCACCGGGCCGGTGCCCGGCTTCGGCGCCGGCTGCTGGGGCGCGCGGGGCGGGACGCTGCCCAGGCCCCAGCGCTGCGAGTCGGTCGCGTTGCAGTCCCAGATCTGCAGGGCGGTGCCGTTCGCGGAGTTGCCGTCGGTGACGTCCAGGCACCTGCCCGAGGCGGGGTTGACGAGTGAACTGTTGTCGCCCTGCTGCCAGTTCTGGGCAGGGCTGCCGTTGCAGGTGTACAGGCCGACCCGGGTGCCGCGGTTGGTGAGGCCCCCGGCCACGTCCAGGCACTTGTCGAACGCCTTCAGGGTGAAGACGCCGCTGCTCGCGGACGGCGTCCAGCGCTGGGAGCGGGTGTTGTTGCAGTCGTACAGGTCGATCGGGGTCTTGTCGGCCGTGTTGCCTCCGGTGACGTCCAGGCACTTGCCCGGGAACGCCGAGTAGACGGGCACCGAGCCGGCGCCACCGCCGCCGTCACTGCCGGTGGGGCCGGTCAGGCGGAACTTCTGGCGGTCGGAGCCGTCGCAGGTGCCGACCGTCAGCGGCTGGCCGGACGCGGACAGGGTCAGGCAGCCGCCGCCGTCACCGTTGGTGATCGTCGACCAGCCGTTCCCGGCGTCGGCGAACTTCCAGAGCTGGTTCGTCCGGTCCGCCGCCACCGCCTGGAGCTCGGTGCGGTGGGAGGCGGTGTCCTGCCCGAGGACCAGCCGCTCCTCCGGGCGGTTGCCGCCGTAGGTGAGCCGGGACTCGATCAGCCAGTTGCCGTTGCCCCGGTCCCAGAACGCCCAGCGCTGGGAGTCGGTCGAGTTGGGTTGCCACGCCTGGACGGGCGTGCCCACGGCGGGCACGCCGCCGCGTACGTCCGGCACCAGTTGGGCGTCGGCGGCGGAGACGACGCTGATCCCCTGGGTCGGCTCCGGCCGCGTACCGCCGCCGGGTCCGCTGGGCCAGCTCGGCCCGCCGGGGGTGCCTCCCCAGGAGGGCAGGCTGGGCAGCGGCGGGAAGCCGGGCAGGCCGATGGCGGGGAGCGCGGGCACGGACGGGCCGCCGCCGGGTGTGCCACCGCCACCGGGGTTGGGATCGCCGGGATTCGGCGTGCCGCCGTCGTCGGCCGGATGGTTGGTGTCCGCCGGCTCGCACTTGTTCGGCTCCTCCGGAGCCTTGGGCGGATTGGCGGACGCGGCGGGGTCGTTCGGGAAGCCCGAGGTGGTCGGCCACGGCACGTTCGGCAGACCGGGCAGCGACGGCCACGGGATCGTCGGGGAGCCCGGGATCGACGGCCAGCTCCAGGAGGGCTGGTCCGGCATCTGGGGCCACGGGACGGACGGGAACGACGGCGCGCCCGGCCACGTGACGGTGGGCATGGCGGGGTGGCCGGGGAACGGAACGGTCGGATTGCCGGGGACGGAGGGCCACTTGACCTGCGGGAACCCGGGGACGGTCGGCCAGGCGAGGCCCGGGTGGTCCGGGATCGCCGGGTCGGTGACCGCCGGGAGGCCGGGGACCAGGGCGGTGCCGTCGTCGTTCCCGTTGCCGGGCAGTGGCAGCACCGGCCACGGGACGTCGGCGTGTCCGGGCATCGCGGGCCACGGGACGGTCGGGAAGCCCGGCACGGAAGGCCAGGTGGCCTCGGGGTGGCCGCCGATCGTCGGCCACGGCAGGCTCGGCACGGTCGGGAACCCGGGCCAGCGGATCTCCGGCAGATCGGGGTGGCCGGGCATGGGGATGTTCGGGTAGCCGGGGACGGACGGCCAGGCGATGGCCGGATGCGCGGGCAGGGACGGCCAGGTCAACTCGGGGTGGTCCGCCACGGTCGGCCACGGAGTGTCCGGGAATCCCGGAACGGCGTGACCGGGCCCGTTGCAGGGCATGGACAGCCGCCACCGCTGCCGGTCGGACCCGTCGCAGGCCTTCGTGGTCAGTCCGGCCCCGTCCGTCGAGGCGGTGAGGCAGGCCCCGGTGGACGCGGCGGTGATCTGGTACGAGCCGTCCTCGTCGACGGACGGGGTGAACCGCCAGCGCTGGCCCGGACTGCCGTCGGGCTTTCCGGTGGCGTCGTTCTCGATCGGGCGGATCGCCACCTGGTCGCCGTACGTGGGGAGGCCGAGCACGCTGCCCTGCCCTGCGGGGGTGGTGCCGTTGGTCAGTCCGGTCTCGATCACCCAGGTGCCGTCGGACTTCTGCCAGGTCGCCCAGTTCTGCTGCGGGGCACAGGCGGGTGCGGCGGCGCGCACCCCCGTGCCGGCGGCCGGTGAACCGCCCGTCACGTCGGCGACCAGGTTGCCGGAGGCCGAGGTGAGGACCGAGGTCCTGCCGTGCTGTGGTGCCGACGGGTCGGCGCTCGCGGGTGTCTGCGCGGTGGTGGTGTCGGCCGCGGTGGTGGCGGCGGCCGGTACGGCCGCGACGCGGGGGAGCGGCGGAAGGCCCTGCGGACAGTGGTCCCGCCCGTTCTGACGGTCCTGGGGATTCGGTTCCAGCCGGAACCCGACGGGCCGGTGGTCGGACTGGGTGTCGTTGAAGTATCCCTGGACGAAGCCGGTGTACTCCTGGGCTATGCCCGTCGGGTCACTCGCGACCATGTAGTCCAGTTCGCGTTCCCGTACCGGGCTTGTCGGCCGGGTGTCCTGACGGCTCCTTATCGCGCGCCACCCGGGGTGCGCCGCGAGCGCCCCGGCCAGAGTCGCCGGCTTGCGGTTGAAATCGCCCATGACCGCCCACTTCTGCCCCGGCCTCGCCGCGTCGACCGCCGTGAGCTGGTCGACGGCATCGTCGCCACCGTCCGTGAGCATGTGCGCGCTGTAGAACCAGGTGTCACCGAGCTTGAGCCCCAGCATGGGCTTCGGATACTTGCCGGGAACGTCGAAGTCGTCCCGCCAGCCGATGACGTCGACCTGCCCCTGCCCGTCGCCGACGTCCAGGTTCGCGTGGGTCATGAACGCGATGTTCGTGCCGGTGCTGTTGGTGTTGAGGTAGTAGATGTAGACGGTGTCCGCGTCCGGGGCGGGACGGCCCGTGACCCTCCACTCGTGCTTGTACACGGAGTACGTGTTGTTCTTCGCCCCTCCGGATCGCCTGAAGGTCCCGATGTCGTCCGGGTCGTTGGGCACCGGCGAGTAGAGGTCGTAGCCCCTCGGTGCGGTGACGGTGTCCGGCACCTCCTGGAGGGCCACCGCCTCGCGCCCCGGGAGGAGGTAGGTCAGCGCGGTCTGCCAGTTCTTCTTCTTCCGCTGCATGTTCCAGGTCGCCACCGAGTGGTCGGCCACTGCGGCGGACGCCGACGAGGTGAGCACCGGGAGGAACTGCACCAGCGTGGCAAGCAGGGCCAGGATCAGTACGCCCGTCACACCCGATGCCCGAGGCCGAGTGAGGAACGGTGGTTTCACCGGGTTTCGTACCGGCCGTGGTGGGCTGTGGTGCTCGAGCATGCCGTCCTCATATCGCGGAAACTGGACCGGCTCCCGCAGGACGCGGTTCGCCGACCGGCATCGAACCAGGCGGAGATATACGCGGCATAAACGGCCGAACGACGGCGCGCCGGGGCGTGTGAGGGTGCGCCGGAGAATCGAGGGGCTCCGGGGCCTGCGGCGCCGCAACCCACGAAGGCCCGCCCGCAGTTCCAGGACTGATGTCCAGGTGGTGGCCCGTGCCCCGCGAGGGCACGGGCCACTGCGGTCAGGCCCGCAGCCCGGTTGAACGGGCCTGCGGCGACGACGAACGCGGTTCCCGGGCGAAGGCGGCCCTGTCGCGGCCCGCACGTTCGCCGTCGCCGACGAACCCTGTTGCGGCTGGGGCAAGGCGTCAAGAACCTGCTCGCCGACAACAGCCGGGCCTGTTTCAGAAGTGGATCAACGGCTCGAGCCAGCCCCGTACTGGAACTCGGCAGGAACCTCCTCCTCTCACGGATCGACCCCGCGACGCTCCAGTTCGCCGGACCGGCGATCCCGCTGCGACTCGGGAAGGCCCTGTCCGCACCAAGGGCAGAAGCCGACCGCGATGCCCGATGCGCCCCCGTCATGGATGATCAACCAGCGTTCCTGGAGTCCGGCACTGAACCGAATCAGTGCGTCCGGGCAGCCGAAGGGGCCGCCGTGCCGATCACCAGGCCAGTTCACCCGACTCGCCACCGCCTCACAGCAGTTGGGGCGGTGGCGAACCGGGGCGCGGGCTGGACGGGGCGGGGGTCAGATGAGTGCTTCCACGATGTGGGCGCAGCGCACCGGGTCCTCGGTGAAGCCGGCGCGTAGGCCCCACATCCAGTACTCGACGGCTCGCAGTAGTGCCCATTTGCGGGCGCGGTCGGGGTCGAGGTCCGCGGCGTCGGCCAGGGCGTCGATGCACCACTGGACGCGCGAGGGGCCGAGTTCGTCGAACCGGCTCCACAGCAGAGGTGCGACCTGGTACTCGAGGACGCCGCGCACGATCAGCGGGTCGACGACGGACCAGTGTCCGTCGGGGGTGCGCAGGACCTGGTCGTAGTGGAGGTCGTTGTTGACCAGGACGGTGTAGTCGTCGTGGGACAGTTCCTCGGCCAGGTCCAGTGCGTGGTCGAGCGTGTGTCGGGGTATCGGGCGGCCGAGTTCTTCCCACTGGGCGGGGAGTTCTCGTCGGTGGTCCGCGGCGATGTCTGCCGTCGTGCGCAGGCCGTCGGGTGGCTCGATGGCCAGCCGCCGTAGCAGTGTCCCGATCACGGGGACGGCCTGTGTCAGTGGCGCGTCGCGCAGTGGACGGGTGCGGTCGAGGCGTTGCAGCAGCATGACGCCCGCCGTGGTGTCGGTGTCGAGCAGGCGGACCGCGCCGTGGCCGTTCCACAGGCGCAGGGCGAGTACCTGTTCCTGCATCTGCTGGTCGGGCCACGTGACTTTCAGTGCCAGTGGCTCGCCGCCCCGGCGGACCGGCACGACGAGGCTGTTGTAGCCGTGCATGGGTGGCCCGTCGACCTTCAGGTTCCAGCGGTCACACCATTGGGCGACGGTGTCCGGCAGGGCCGCCAGCCAACGGCGGCCCGCTTCGCCCTCGTGCTGCCAGCGGCCGAAGGCCCGAAGGGATTCGGGTACCTGCGCCAGGCGGTGTTGTTGCGGGCTTCCGGAAGTCACGGCGTCTCCATCCGGCGTCTCCGTTACGGTCTGGTCCAGGCCTTGTCGTCAGGCCCGTTCCTCGCTGATCGGTGTGGTGCGGTTGCGGTGCACTGCGGGTGCGGCGCGCCTATCGGCGAGGTGCGGTGCGGTGCGTCCGCAGGGGCGGTCGGGTCGACAGGAGATCCTACGCACCGGATGCCCTTGCCTGTCAGGTCAGTTCACGCCGAGGGCCGGAGAACTCCCGTACGGATCCAGGACGGGTGTACCTGTGCGGAGGTGCTTGTGCCGCCCGTCGGCCCCATCCCCGCCCCACGGGGGGGGGAGCACCTCGCCCTGACCGTTGTGCGGCCCGGGCGAGCAGCCGCCGGAAGCACTCCTGGCCGTCCCCCGCACCCCCTGCACCCGGGAGACAGTCCCCGACCGTCTCCCGGCCCTGGGCGGTACCGGATGGGGTTGTGCAACAGGTCGTCAACAGGTTCCGGTGAAACGGCCACGCAACCGTGGCCCGTGGGCGGATCATGTTCGGGTGCCGATCATTGCGAACCCGCCTCCGACCCCGCCCGCCAGGCCGCCGTCCTGGGAAGACCGGCTGGAGGCCTGGGTCGGGATATGCGCGGCCCGACTGGCCTTGTGGGGCCACGACTTCACCGACGGCGCGTGGCCCGACACCGAGGACCTCGCCGTCCTGCTCGCCCGAACCGTGGACGAAGTCGCCGAGATCCCCTCGATGCGGCCGGCCCACCAGGCCCTCACCGCCGCCCTCGCCTGCGTACAGGCCGCCGAACGATGGCTCCGCCCCTACAGCGCGGTCTCTCCCTCCATGGCCTGCCACCACCTGCGCCAGGCCGCCGAACACCTCCACGCCGCCCACCGCCACCTCACCGACACCGCGCCCCGAGGCCGTCCCAGCCTTCCACCCCGGCGGGGCCCGGAACACACTCCCCCGAGCCCCTGACCGCACCAACAATCCGACCACCCGCCGACGGGCCGTCAACCCGGCCCGCGAGGGCACGAGGCGGGGAGGAGGCGAGGAGGCGACCGCGACGACAGTCGGCGGGGCGGCAGGGCGGGCAGGCGGGCAGGCGGGGACACCGGGCTCGCCACCATCCTGGCCATGACGGGCACGACGACCACGCGGGCACAGCAGGCCCGAACAGCTCGGCCCCGGGCAGCCCCCCCTTTTTGCCTCATCCGGCCGGGGACGACAGTGCGGCAGCCAGGCCGGGAGCGGGCCCGAGCGGGGCAGACCGGGGCAGGCGGTCACCGACGACAGACCGGGGCGGCGAACAGGCTCTCACCACCCCCGAGGCGGAGCGGTGACGACGACCGACAAGAGAACCCCGACAACAGGCTGCGGGCGGCGGCGCCGAAGAGAGCAGCGATCGGGACGACGTCATCCCCGGGGCGCAGCAGGATGGGACGGCCGACGCCTGCCACAACGACGGGGGCACGGCCGGGGACGGCGGGAGGACTGCGGGAACAAGGCCCGGTCGGTCGGGGCGCAGCCGGGCAGGCCACGCGGCATCGGGCGGCCCCAATGGCGCGACGCGCGAAACGGGAAATCCTCCTGTCGTGGATGGCTTCAAGGGGTCATCCGGGCGGGAGCACGCCGAAGAATTTCCGGTCCGGCGGCGCTGACGGGGCTGGTGGCCGCTGGTATCGGCGACCCGGGGATGGGCAGTCATGAGGCGATCCACCCGCGCACGACTGTCCTGCGTCCCTACCGGGCCGGCCCACGGCAGCCAGGGCGGTCACCGATGGCAGACCAGACCAGCGAACAAGCGCCCCCGCCCCAGGGGACAAAGCGAGCCGGGACAGGCCACGCAGCCGCCGCGGAACAGCCAGGACGGGGTTGGTTCAGGGGCTCGGGCGGTTGCGTCTGGTGGCCGTGTGGAGGAAGCGCAGGGAGATGGCGAGGCCGGCAACGGCGGCGGTGGCCACGAGGATCATCGTGGGCTGGAGGGCGTCGTCGGGGTAATGGCTGCCGGTGACGCGTGAGGCCTCGGGGTCGTCGGCTGCGACCTCCAGCGGGACCGTCGCACCGATGCCCGGTGACCTGACGCCGTGCGGCGTGAGGGAGTCGGTGCTGTAGTCGCGGTCGGCAACCCGGTAGGTGAGCGTGTACCTCGTTCCGCCCTTCATGGCCACAGCAGCGGTGATGGTCGCGTCCACCCGTAACGGTGCGGCGTCGATGCGGCTCGCCGTCCGCCACTGCGACAGTGCCGCGACCGTGCTGAGAACCAGCGCCAGCAGTGCGGCCAGGGCACCGGTCAACGGGAGGAACCACGCGCGGCGGATCAACGATCTCATGGTCTGTCACGCTACGCGCCGTCACAACGGTGAGTCGAGGAGTACCCAGCCCCCGTCCACCGGACAGACTTCCTTCCGCGGCTGCGCGGTGATGGATTACCGGCCAGCCGAGGCCGACCGGACGGTGTCCGGCCTTTCCCGCCGGCACGCGCACACCAGCAGGCCCACCTGAACACCGCCCAACAGGCCGGCGTCTCCCCCGAGCACGCCGCCGAACAGATCGCCCAGGCACTGCCCCACCGCCATCGACAAACTTACCCCCGGCGGCGAGCTGCCCACGGGCTCCCTCGAAGACATCATCAAGCAGCAGAACCTCTGAACCCCAGGCCACCATGCGCCGTCCCGCCCCGGGACGGCGCCGCACCCACACCCCCTAACTCGGACTGCGGACCAGCAGGCGGACCCGGGGGCCGGGCAGCGGGCCAGTGCCCGGGGCCAGGACGGCGGGCGAGGAGCAGGTGGTGGTGTCGCACTTCGCCCTGGGCACCTGGCTCAACAACCAGAAGGCGAGGAGGACGGGTCGGGGGAACAGCGGGCCAGGGATAGCTGGTCGCCGAACACAGCGTCGAGTGGGCGTAGCGGGCCCTCTCCCGGCCAGGCTGGTGTGGTGGTCTGGTCGCAGATGCTGTGCGGGCTGAGCTGCGACGCGGCTGACTTGGCCGGGAACAGTGGTCATAGTGTTAGGAGTCGAACCACACGGTGAGCCTCACGTTCTCGGCGCCGTGCAGTTCTGCCAGGGTGCGCATCACCGTGAACACCGGTGCCCACGGGCCGTCTTGTGGGATGGCATCGCGCCGCGTCAGACGTTCGATGCGGTAGAGCCAGTCGCCGACTGTCCACTCGTCGCCCTCGACACGTCCGGCGTGATCGACACAGGACTTCGCGCGCAGGACATGGGTCCCGTTCGGGCCGGGGCCGTACATGTGAACTCGTTCATCCGCACGTTCGGCCGGTTCATCCCAGTCCACCGCCTTCAGCTCTGCCCAGCTGATCCAGGTCGGGCTGTGGATGCCGCCTTTCACCCGGTCGTAGGCTGCACGCGTTCGCTCGGACAGTTCCTCGGGCAAGCCCCGGTCCGGGGCGAGTGGTCTGAAGCCGGCGAAGTTGCGGACGCCGAAGAGGCAGCCGAACTCGTCGTAGTTCCGACCGCTGTAGAGCGCCTGGAGGTCGATCGCCACGTCCCACGCGGTGTCCTCGTCCAGCTGCATTCCGTGCGTATCGCGGTACTCGATGAAGCCGTTGATGTCTGTTCCCATTCGCCGGATTCTCGCAGCGCTCCACGATCGTGTGCGAGACGTTTTCCCGCAGACGGGACCAGTGTCCTGTCTGGCCGTGGGCTGCTGGAGGACCGAGAAGACGCCGGGAGGGAGCATCAGGCCGTCCACCAGCACCCATCGGCACAACTCGACGGGGCCAACCGGCACCCTGGACAACATCGTCGGCAGAAGGCGCTTTCTAAGAAGACATCTCATTTGGAGAGTCGGCGGTGGCAGATGATGGCTGCGGCGGCGATGCTGGCGAAGGCGGCGAAGTGATCGGCCTTGCGTTCGTAGCGGCGGTGGAGCCGGCGGAAGCCGCCGAGCCAGGCAACAGTGCGCTCGATCACCCAGCGGTGCCGACCGAGGCGGTTGGAGGTCTCGATCCCGCGGCGAGCGATGCGGGCGCGGGGCGGCTGCCGTGTTCTCCGGGGCCCGCCTACACCGCCGGCCCGGGCCGTGAGATCACGTGGCCGGGGTGCGGGCGTGGAGCGTGGAGTGGAGGTCTTCCAGGCGGCCCGCGCCGCGGCTGCTGCGGTTCTTGATGCCGCGGCGGATCTCGTCGAGGACCGGCGTGCCGCGTTCGTCGCCGCGCAGGGCCAGGGCGGCGGCTTCGAGGCGGGCGTCGAAGTGGGGGTCGGTGAGGTGGGCCGCCAGCACGGCGCGCAGAGCAGGGATGTCCAGCAGGACGCGGGTGCCGAGGGGGAAGTGAGTGAAGCTGTGAAGCGGACCGGGTGACGGAAGCAGGGTCGTCGACCAGGCGCAGAAAAGGACGGCTAGCGTGTCGGGCCGGTCGCCCAGGAGGGCGGGGAACGCCAGAGCGACGCGATGGCGGACGCCCGGGTCCGGGTGGTCGGTGTGGGCCAGGACGGCCGGGAGCTCCTCGCGGGAGCAGTAGCCGGTGAAGGCCGCGATGACGGTGCGCAGGGCGTACGGGTCCTGCTCGGTGTCCAACCGGGGCCGGAGGAACTCTGCGGCCTCCCGGGTGAACAGCGACTTGTCGTCGTTGTCGGCATCGAGGCCGAAGCCGAGGAAGTTGATCACGTCGAACGCGAAGCGCCGGCGATCGAGCTCGCCGCCGTCCTCGGCCTCCTCCGCGACCGCGCGGGCCCAGTCGAACCTGTCCTGGCTCTGCGACTCGGCGACCCGGAACAACGACGCGAACCAGTCGTCGTGTTCGGGGCCGGCAAGGGCCAGGGCGCGGGCCATCAGCTCGTCCGGCGTGCGGTGGACCGAGTTTCGCCTCCAGGCCGGTGACGACCGCCCGGTGGGCCGGGGGCGGCACCGCCCCAGTGCCCGCACCGGCCCCGGACTTCAGGGCCGCCCGTCTCCGCACAGAGCCCCGGGCGTCCGCTCACCGTGGCAGCAGGCGCTCCAGATGGAACTGCGCCCGCCTGTCGGGCTCGGCCTTCAGCGACTGGACCAGATAGCGCCCGGGCGGGAGCTCGACGGTCAGGTACTCGCCGCGCTCGAGGACGGCCTCACCGTCGTAGAAGACGTCCGTGAGCAGGTACCGCCCGGCGGTCAGGTCGAGGAACGGCCCGTCCTCCCACACCCCCGACCGCAGCGCCTCGCGCACCAGCGGCCGGACGTCGTCCGCGCAGTCGAAGTGGAGCGGCCTGACGAACACCCGTTCCTCGGCCAGCCACCCGACCAGCAGCGGCTCCCCGCCCAACACCAGCACGTCCCCGTGCCCGGGGACCGGGTAGGCGGCCGCGTAGTCCGCGGCTGCCTCCAACAAGGCCTCGTCGCAGCCCGTCCACCCCTCGGCGGCCGTCTCGGGACACAGCACGAACAGTCCCGAGTCAGTCCCGTCCAACCAGCCCTGCTCCACGGTCAACATGCGGGGGATCCTCGCACGTCAGAGGGGACTGACGGTGCGCGGGCAGGTGAGCCACACGACCCGCGCGTACCAGGCGATCGCTCACGATCCACGCGCCCGGGCGCAGCACGGCGAGCAGGTCCGTAGACGCAACGGCCCACCGCCGCCTTCCTAGAGGAGCAGGTCGTACGGGCGCTCCCGCCCGCACAGCCGCAACAGCGCCGCCCCGGTCAGCGCCCGAAACTTCCGACAGCAGAGCAAAACCAGCGGCCGAAAGCGGCACGGCCCCGCAGGCCACCCCCATCCACCTAGCTGATCACATCGACGCCGGGCACCTACCCGGCCGGCACGAACGAAGGCGCCCGGTCTGGGCGGCGGCCTTGTCGAGCGCGACGGTCATCGGGCCGTCTGCTCCTCGGCCGGGACCTTCTCGCCCGTGTTCTCCGGCAGGACGAGGCCAGCGCTGACGGCGACGTCGAGCACGTGCTCGCAGTACGCCACCGGTGTGCTCGGGTGGTCCGGGCGCAGCGCGGCGGGTTCGGTCCGGGCCGGAAGCGTGGCGGCGGCGCGGCGTCCGGCGACGGTGGGACACCGCAGGGTGCGAGAGTCCGACCGGGTGGTCGTGCGGGCGGGTCCTCCCTTCATCCGGTGCCGGCAGGATCAGCTCCGGTGGCCAGACAAAGGACCAGGCCCCCGACGCGCGACCCGCACCCCGCGCCGAGGGATCGGCGCGGCCCGGACGGCCATGCGGGTCCGTGTGACAGGTGACAGGTGACAGGTGACAGGTGTGACGGTTGCGGAATTCAGCTCAGCAAAGTCCGGCAAAAGTCCCGGGAAATGGAATGATGTCCGAAAATCGTTACACCAGGTTGCGGCCTGAACACCTCTTGTTAGTGTCCCTTCAGTTCGACTCGCATGCCCCACCTCACACACCAGGGAGTTTGCGTCATGCTGAAGCGACGAATCGCCGTGGCCGCCGGGGTCGCCATGATGGCTCTGGCCGTCGGCACCGTGCCCGCCCACGCGACCAACGAAGTCAACTTCGCCGAATGCCTGTTCGCCAGCGACTACTTCACCATCGGCATCACCAACGACAACGGCACCGGTTTCAGGAGGTGCTTCGCGAACGCCGGCGACATCTGGATCGACCAGAGGTCGGTCACGAGTTTCAGCAGCGGCAACAACGCCGGGTACTTCGAGTACGAGCCCGGCGACGGCTCCCTCTACCGCCACACCTTCGGCAAGAATCAGGCCATCACCAAGAACTACGGCACCATCACGACGCTCCACATCAACTGAACCACCGGCCGGTCACAGGAGGCCGTGCCCCTGTGACCGGCCCCCCACGGGGTCGGCGGGGCCCGGGACGAGGGGCGCGAGGACGCGCTGGGTGGGGTTGATGAACTCGTCGTTGCCGTCGTCGTCCGAGTTCACCGAAACGGCGACCGACCCCGTCGCCCAGGAGGCCGGGCCGAGCAGGAGGAAGAGGACGAGCAGGCCGCGCCCGACACCGACCAGGGCCAGCGGACGGGTGCCCGACGCCGGGCCCTCCGGTTCGCTGCCCGGCTCCTCGCCGAACAGGCGCTTGGGGTAGGCCGACGAAAGCATCGTCAGGTAGGCGGTGTGGCGCATCCGGTAGCGCAGGACCGCGACCGTCGCCTCGTACAGCGGCGGTGGCATCCGGCCGAGGGCCAGGACCACGAGCCAGATCACGATCGACGCCGTCCGCCAGCCCCCGTACGCCAGGCCCTGCGCGATCGAGGCCTCCGACAGCGTTCCCGGAGACCCCCTGTCGCTCGGTGGTGCTCCCCGCGGAACTGACCGACATGCAACTCCAGTGGCTCCATCGAAAGAGGACCGCCGTCCCGCCGCCGTCCGCGCCGCGACCGTGTCCCGGCACCCTCGGTGGCCGACCGGACGATGCGGCCAGCGGGTCGGGCGCGGCGGTCCCGGTGTCGGCCCCCTCCCCCGAGACCCCACCGGGCGGGTGGTGCTGCGCGAGCAGCCGACCGGGGCCGTGGCGATGATCGCGGCGACGGCACCGAAGGACGCTGGATCGATACCTTCGAGGCGCCCCGCGGCCTGGTGACCGCCTTCCGCGCGCCAGGGAGGCTCGCGCCGCTCCCGAGGCCGGGCGAGTCCAAGGAAAACAGACCGGGAAGATGACCTGGGCCACATATGCCACGACACATGTGTCGTGTAATGTGTCCGATATGAGCACTTCAGAGAAGAATCCGACCCTCGTCTTCATCCCCTGCTTCTCCGGCGCCCCGTGGAGCGCCGAGCAACTGGCCCCCTACGGCGAGGCACCCAAACGGACGCTGCGCCTGCCCGAGGGCGTCGACGACATAGAGCGCTACGCCGACCACGTCGAGAGCGCGATCGCGGACCTGGACGACTACGTGCTGGTCGGCGACTCCTTCGGCGCGAACATCGCCCTCGCACTGGCGACCCGCCGCCCGCGGGGCCTGCGCGCCCTGGTCGTGTCCGGCGGCTTCGCGGCCAACCCGGTCGACTCGAAGCCGTGGAAGGCCCTGATGCGGGCGATCGGCAGGGCCCGCGGGCCGCTCTACCGGCAGCTGACACTGCGCGCCCACGCCCACCGCCTCACCTCCCCGTTCGACGGCGAGGGCCAGGTGCCCTGGAGCCAGGCACGCAGCCGCGAACTGTTCCTCGCCAACACCCCCACCGTCTCCTTCGGCGCCCGCCTGCGGGCCGTCCTCACCGCCGACTACGTCGACGCGCTGGGCCGGGTCCAGGTCCCGGCCCTGATCCTGACCCCCTCCCACGACGTACTGATCGGCGAGAACGCCTCCAAGGTCATGCTCGCGGGCATCCCCGACGCCCGGGAGGTCGTGCTGCCGCGCACCGGCCACATGTTCCGCTTCTCCCACCCGGCCACCTACGCCGCCGTGGTCAACGACTTCCTCGCCACCCTGCCGACCACCCGGCGAGACGCCGATGCGTAAGGCCGAACACCTGCGGTTCGCGATCCTGGCGGCCCAGCGCGAAGGCAACCGGCTGCTGATCCAGGCCCTCAAACCGCACGGCATCACCCCGTCACAGGCCGAGGTGCTGCGCCTGCTCCAGCAGCACGGCACCTTGAGCCTCAACGGGCTCGGGCAGCTCCTGGTGTGCGAGAGCGGCACCAACCCCAGCCGGCTGGTCGAACGCGTCGTCGCGGCCGGGCTGGTCGAGCGCCGCACCGACGCCGCAGACCGCCGCTACCTCCAGCTCAGCCTCACCCCCGAGGGCGAACGCCTGGCCACCGCCGTCGCCGGGATCGAGGAGTCCCTCTACGCCGCGATGGACACCGCCTGCCAGGGCCTGGACACCGACGCGATGCTCACGTTCCTGCACAACTTCATCGACCCCCTGCCCTCGGGCGAGGCCCTCAACAAACGCCTCGCCCTCGACTGACACCCCGCCCCCGACCGTCGCCACGGCCCGCACGGGACCGCACGGCCGCACAGGACCGGCCGACCGCGCGCCGGGGAAGGAACGACCACGCGGTTCGAACACCCCGACCGTCGACGCGCCCGCCGGCGAGGTCCTCGCCCACCCCGCACGCCCACCCCGCACGCCCCCCTCGCACGGCCCGAAAACCTCCCGCGCTGGAACTACGCACTCGACACCACCGAGCAGGCCTCCCCGGGACCGATCGGGGCCGGCACGACCTACCGCCGGACCCGCACGCTCCCGCGCCCGGCCGAGGAGCACTTCCGCATCACCGCGTACGCCCCCGAACCTTCTGACCGTGGACGGCGGCTTCGACCCGTTCACCGGCACCACCACCAACCGGCTCACCCCGCTCGACCAGCACACCACCCGACCGGTCAACACCCGTCCACCTCACCGCCCCCGAAGTCCTCAAGGCCGTCACCACGGTCACCGCCGCGGCGGACCGCAGTTCCTCCTTCTCCGCGGTGGTCAGCCGGTCGTCGCGCGGGCCGGGGCGAGGTCTTCGACCTTGGCCAGGTGGGCTGTGACGCAGTCGAGCGCCATGGCGCGCATCCGGTCGACCGTGTCGGCGACGATGCCGCGGATGGCCGGGTTGGTGGTCGCCTCGCCCCAGGTCCGCACGCCGACCAGGGCCTCGGCGGGGTCGATCGCGGCGATCAGGCGGGCGAGCAGTTCGTCGGGGTCGGGCGGGCTGTCGCTCGCGGCGTATTCGCCGAGGGCTTCAGCGCGTTTGGCGAGCAGCGCGTGGGCGGAGGCCCGGACCAGGTCGGCCTTGCCGCGGTAGTGGGCGTAGATCGAGCCGGTCGAGAGGCCGGACTCGGCCGTGATGCCGGCGATCGAGGTCCGCTCCAGGCCGTTGCGGCTGAAGCAGCGTACGGCGGCCTCGGTGATCTGGGTGCGCCGGAGTTCCTTGCGTGCGTCGGTGAGCCGTGGCACCGCGCCCTCCGTCAAGAAGAATTGACGTTCTGCTTGCAGAGGGAACTGCAGAGAATCCCTGCTCTGTTTGGTGCGGGGGCGGGCCCCGGGTGGACAAGCCCAGGCCGGAAGGGGGCCGGGAGGCTGTGCTGCCCGTTCCCGTGAACGGGGCCGGGCGCCTGGGCCTCGTGGCACGGGGACACCGCGATGCGCGGCCGCAGGCCCGTGGGGCACTGGCGGTCTGTCGGGCTGCGGGCACGGCGGCTAACGTACGGGTGCAGGCTCGGTGACGCTTCGTCACCAAGTGTCGCCATGGGTCCGCCATGGCCTGCGCAGTACGGACGGGACTCCATGCCCGGACGCACGCCTGCCGAAGACGTCCATCGTGCGACTGGAGACCTCATGAATCCCATCTCCGATTCCCGCCGGCAGCGCCTGCGCGCTTCCGGCGCCGCGTGCGCCGCGATGGCGTGTGCCGTCGCCCTCGGTGCCTCGACACCGGCGCACGCCTTCAGCGGGGGGAACCACGAGAAGATCACCCGGGCCGCCCTGGGCCCGGGGGGCTGGCACCCGAACTCGCTGACGGCGATGGCGGACGGGAACTCGGGCGCGATCGTCGCCAACGACCACGGCGAGTACTTCGGCATCGGCAAGCTCCACTGCGACAACGCCGACTACCTCGACCCCAGGTACGGCAGCCGCTACCCCCGCACCCGCGAGCAGGCCAACGCCGAGATCATCGACTGCGTCGAGGGCTCCATCGACCACGTCAGGAGGGCCGTCGCCGCCGCGGACCGGCTGGTCGACGCGAACGGGCGCGTCATCGCCACCCAGACCTCCATCTCCCCGGCTTGCTCGTGGAACGACCGACCGGGACGGGCGAAGTGCGAGGTGATGGAGGACCTGGGCCGCGGCTGGCATCAGATCGAGGACTTCTACGCCCACAGCAACTGGGTCGACCAGGCCGTCCCGGGAGCCATCGGCGTCAAGAACCCCCCCGGTCTGGGGCGCACCGACCTGCCCGTGTTCTTCTCCATCGGTCGTTACAGCTCCATGAGCAGGGCGGACTGGGTCAAAGACGCCACTGGCCACATCCCTCACGACCTGGCGACGGGCTGCTATCCGGACCGCGACCACAGCGGGACGGTTTCCAACTGCACGGGTCGCGTCACTCATGACGGGGTCCTGAACAAGGACACGAAGGACAGTCCGCGCTCGGTCGTCGCCCACAACTTCGACCACGCCTACGACCTCGCCGTCAAGGACATCGCACGCCAGTGGAAGGACTTCGAGGACGAGCTTCAGCGCAGGTATCCGAACAACGGCCGGGCAAAGGCGATGATCTGCGCCATCACCCATGACCACCCGGACAAGACCTGCTCCTGACACACCACCGCGGCGCCGGCCAGGCCGGCCCGAACGGCCCGACCACACCCGCCGGTGGCACCAGGAGACCGGCGGACCCGATGTCCCGCATTCCGCAACGGGAGGAAGGCCCCGCGTGTCCCTTCGACGCACGGCCTTGAGGATCGCCGCCGCGGCGGCGGCCGTATCGGCGACCGCCCTGCCCGCCTCCGCCCAGCCACCGGCCTGTCGACGGCCGGACCGGCACACGCGACGGCGGCGGACCGGGCCGGCTTCGTCATGGGCAAGGCCCAGTTCGACCGGATGTTCCCGAACAGGGACCGGTTCTACACCTACGACGCACTGGTCGGCGCGATGAGCGCCTACCCCGGCACCAACCTGACCTGCTGAGCGGAACGGAGAAGTCATGCGCGGATTCCTGACCAGGCTGTTCGTCGCGGCGGCCGCCGCCGCACTGACCGTGGTACTGCCGAACGCGGGCGCGGCGACGGGCGCGACCGTCACGGGCACGACCGTGACGGGTGCGGCGGCGCCGACCCGCACCGCGCCGGTTGCGGCCGCCGCGGTCAACCACACGGTGACGTTCGTGAACCACTCGTCGCAGAAGCTGTGGATCGGAAGCGGCGTCAACGCCGACGGGTCGAAGCAGTTCACCCGGCTGCCGGTCCTGGCTCCCGGCCAGTCGGCGACGGTGACGATCCCCGAGACGGCCGCCCCGTTCCACTGGCGTGGGAAGTTCTTCGCACGCCAGGGATGCGGCGGGGCCCTTGGCAGCACCTTCCACTGCCGGGTGGCCGACTGCGGCCCGGCCGCCGACCACTGCACGACGGGCGAACAACCCGCCAGCCTCGCGGAGTTCAACTTCGACGCCAAGGACGGCGCCGCCCCCTGGTACGACGTGAGCTACGTGAACGCGTTCTCGCTGCCGATCACGATCACTCCGGTGAACGCCACGATCCCGGCCGGCGGGGGCTGCGACACGCGGGGCTGCGCGGCGAACCTGCTGCCCTACTGCCCGCCCGCCGACCTGACGCGCGGGCCGGACGGCAAGCCGATGCTGTGCACCAACCCCAGCCGGGACACCCCCAGCAGCTACAGCCGCGCGCTCAGCGCGAAGTGTCCCAAGGCCTACACGTGGTCCAAGCAGGACCAGGTGCCGGGCAACAAGGTGATGCAGCAGTGCAGCCGCTGCAGCGGCTTCACCGTCACCTTCGGCCCCACCGCGTGAGCCACCCGCCCCGGACCCCGGCCCCCGGACTCCAGGGCCGCCGCGGCCCCCGTCACGACCGCGTGACCGAAGAGAGGAACGCCTTGCCACGTCGAATGCGCCTGTTCACCGCCCTGCTCGCGGTGCTCACCTGCCTCACCGTCGGCAGTGCGGCCGACGCGACCGCCGCCCCGGCGAAGAAGAAGGGCGTGAGCGCCTGGAACTTCACCGACGTCACCAAGGCGCTGGCCGACTCCAGGGCCGGCTGGTTCTACACCTGGGCCTCGGACCGCCAGCAGATCAAGCCGCCGGCCGGCGTCGAGTTCGTCCCCATGATCTGGGGCGCGGGCTCGGTGACCGACGCACAACTGCGAACGGCCAGGCAGGAGGGCACGACCCTGCTCGGCTTCAACGAACCCGACCTGCCGGCGCAGGCCAACATGAGCGTGACCAGGGCCCTCGACCTGTGGCCCCGGCTCCAGTCGACCGGGATGCGTCTGGGGGCACCCGCGGTGGCGGGCGGCGGCGACGTCGCGGGCGGCTGGCTCGACCAGTTCATGAAGGGCGCCGCCGCCCGTCGCGACAAGGTCGACTTCATCCCCCTGCACTGGTACGGCTCGGACTTCCGCGCCGACGCCGCGACCGGTCAACTGCGCAACTACCTCCAGGCCGTGTACAACCGCTACAAGAAGCCGATCTGGCTCACCGAGTACGCCCTGATCGACTTCTCCAGCGGCACCCCGAAGTATCCGACACCGGAACAGCAGGCCGCGTTCGTGACGAAGTCGACCGCCATGCTCCAGGGACTCCCCTTCGTCGAGCGCTACGCGTGGTTCACCCTCTCCGCGGACCGTGGCGGCACCGGCCTCTACAACCGGGCGACCCCCAACCGGGTGGGTACGGCCTACCGCGCGGCCGGCTGAGCACACACCCCGCCCGCGTCCACGCACGGGCCCGATCGACCACGACGCCCGGACCGGCGCAGAACCGGGGTCGGCGAGCCCGGCGGGTGGACCGACGTGTCCACCCGCCGGGCGACGGCTCGCGGCCGTCGGCTCGGCTCGCGGCCGATCGGCTCGGCTCGTCGGCCGCCCCCGCGCCGGTCCAAGGGATTCCTCAGGTGGTCACCGCCCGCGAGCGCGCTGCTCGTCACGGCCGGTACGGGGTCACCGCCAGGACCGCCCCGTCGGCGCCGGGCGGCAGCGGCGGCAGCGGTGGCGGCGTCCGGCCCCCGGGCCTCGTTCCCCGGCTCCGTCACTCGGGGCCCGCCGACGGTCAGCCCCCGGCGCAGCCGCCGTTGCGGCAGTCGCGCCAGGGGCCCCAGGCACCGCCCGGGGCCTGCTCGGAGATATCGGCGGACAATGAGCTTGTTCTTTTTCTTCCGCCCTCGAACGGGGTCGCTCACCTGGGGATTCGCCGGACATGAAGGCGGCCTTCGTCTGATCCTGTGCTCCGGCCAAGGTGCACGTGACCACGACGAAGGCCGTGAGGGTGAGTCTGCTGCCTGATGCTGTGCGGCGGGAAGCGTTCGCGGAAGCGTCACGCTTCCGGGGAGAGTTCTACGAGTGTCCGACCGCCCGGCGTGACGAGTTGTTCGAACCCGCCGACGCGGTGCTGTGTGCGGACGGTGCGGTGAAGTCCCGGTGGACCTGACACTGCTGCCCGAGCACCGGCGTGGGCACGGAGCGACGTACGGCGGCCTGCACCAAGGCCGGATCGACGTCGGCCGCCTCCGAACGGCTCACCCCGGCCCGGGTCCGCCGGGGATTCAGGAACATCCGCCCCCACCTCATCTGCCCGACCCGTGACTCTGTCGGGGATCTTGGATGATCGGGCTCAAGTGCCAAGGGTTCGCCAGGACTTCGGCCGGGGGATGTCGTTCTCGTCCAGGTAGGTCTGGAAGGCGGTCGGCGGTCTCGGCGAGGGGGCTTCCTCGGTGACTGGCCGGCCGCTGAGCCGTTCGATGTTCACGGCGATGGCTGTGAGTACGTGTTGCAGGTGGGCTTTCGGCTGGCCTCGGTAGCGGCAGCGGCGCATGCCGTGTCCGTGGGCGAATTCGTTGATGGTGCCCTCGATACCGGAGCGGACCGCGTAGCGGGCCTTCCACTCGGGTGTCTGCTGCTCGGTGCGGACGTGGACTTGCAGGTCGCGGAGTTCTCGCGGAGGGAAGCCCACGTTCCGGGCGCCCTCGCGGGAGGTGGTGCAGCGGGGGCGGTCCGGACACGGCTGGCACTGGCTTTTGGTGAACCGTGCCACGATCAGGGGTGCCGCGGTGGGCGAGGATGTCGGGTAGGGGCCGTGCCAGCCCTGGCTGACCTGGCCTCGTGAGCAGGTAACCTGGCGGCGGTCGAAGTCGATGTGGAAGTCGTCCCGGTCGAAGCCTTCGCTCCTGCGGTGCTGGCGGGTGGGGTTGCCCGGCAACGGCCCGCTGACGGTGACCTGGTGTTCGCGGGCGGCTCGTTCCAGGTGGACGAGGGAGGTGTAGCCGCCGTCGACCAGGTGCTCGGCGGGCAGCAGTTCGCGGCGTGCCAGGCGGGTGTGGATGCCGGGCAGGGCCTGGCCGTCGTTCGTGGCTGCTGAGGTGGTGGCCACGTCCGTGATCACGTTGACGCTGTCGGAGGCACACGTTTCGGTGACATGCGCGGCGAACCCCTTCCAGCTGATGATGTGTCCGTGGCGGACGTAGCGTGCCGTGGTGTCGTAGGGGGAGACGATCGCCGCCGACGAGGGCGGCAGGCCGCCGTCGTCGGCGGTGCGCCAGCGCAGGCGGCCTGCCGCGTCGCGGTAGTAGTTCTGCACGAGGATCCGCCGCAGGGCCTCGGCCTGCGGGCCGGGCCGGTAGGCCGGTGCGTGCCGGTGGAGGTGTTCCAGCAGGCGACAGGCGTCGTCACCGGCGGCGAGGATCCTGGTCTTGGGCCGGGTGGGGTTCTTGCCCAGGCGGACCGGGCGGCCGTAGCGGCGCCCCCAGTCCTCGTCGACCAGGCCGGTCAGCAGGTGCGAAGCGGTGCGGGCCACTTCTTCCAGCACCGCGCGGACGGCCTCGGTGACCAGTTCCAGCCGGGTCAGGTCACGTACCGCGGCCAGGACATGAGTGGAGTCGGTGCGCTGCGTGGTGCGCTCGCGCACGAGTCCGGCCTCCTTCAGGCGCGCGAGTGCCAGATCGAGGAGCCGGTCGGCGCGGTCATCCAGGGCTAGGCGCTCGCGGAAGTCGGCCAGCACACTGTGGTGGAAGCCGGGATCATCCAGTTCCATGGCCATGGCGTACTTGAAGTCGATGCGGCAGCGAACCGCTTCCGCCGCTTGCCGGTCCGAGAGGCCGAGGAGGAACTGCAGCACGCAGACGGTGGCCAGCTGGGCGGGCGAGATGCCGGGGCGTCCATCGCGCGGGTACCAGCCCGCGAAGTCCTCGTCGCACCACAGCCCGTCCAGGCGGTCTCTGACCCACATCGCGGTCGTACCGCCCGGGTTGCTCGCCCGCGCGATCTTCGCGGTCTGAGAGGGGACTTGCTCACCGGAACGGGGGCGGAGCGACAACTGACACCTCGACAACTGCAGGGGTCTTCGATCAGCCACGAGCATGCCCGCTGGTCAGGCGGGCACACCACCGGGAGACTCCAAGATCCCCGACAGAGTCAAGCTCAGGCCTGGTCCGCCGTCTCGTCCAGGATGAGCTGCCCCCGGAACAAGGTGCGTACCCCGCCGCCGACGCTCGCGAGCAGACCTCGATCAGCTTGCCTGCGGACTTTCACTTGCATTCTGGCAAAGCCGAGTTCGGCTGTGCCCTGGACGATGTCGAACGCCAGGGACTCCTCAGGCCGCCCCTGGTACGCAAGCCATCCCGCCACTGCCAGCGCGGCCGAGCCGGTGGCTGGGTCTTCCGCGCACACCGGCTCGGGAACAAAGACCCGAGAACGAACTTCAGGCGACCCCGGAACGAATGCCGCCACCCCGAAAACGTCGGCCAGTCCAGGGACCCGCTCGGCGAGCGCCGCGACCTCAAGCGGCAGGGCTTGAGCAGATTGAAGATCAGCGGCACTCACCGGGAGGCAGACAAACCCGAGTCCAGCCGATGCCAATCGCACCGGCCCCGCGGCCGCATCCGACGCAAGCCCCACTGCTTCGCATACGAGATCCGGCACGACAGGCGGACCCACCCGACAGAGCCGTTCCTCCAGAACCGCGCTGTCCGCTCTTGGTTCCACGCGCGCGCGAACGATCCCGTTCCGAGTGCGCATTGCCACCCAGCCTGGCGCGGCCAGACTCCGCCGCACCGCCACGGCAGCCGCTCCCACAAGCGGATGGCCCGCGAAGCCCAACTCCACATAGGGAGTGAAGATCCGCACATCCACCTCCCCGCCGTCACCGCTGCGCAGGAAGACGGTCTCCGGCATGGCCAGGCGGGCAGCCAGACGCTGCATCAGCGCATCGTCACACGTGGTATCACACATGACCACGCCGAGCGGCCCCCCGGTCAGGGGCCCACTCCCGAACACCTCAACCAGCTCAAACTCCATGCCCAACCCCACCAGATCCGCTCCAAATTTCGGCAGCGTGGCTCGTCATTGCGGTTCTCCTTCCAAACATCTCGGTTGTCATCGGCCGGGCCGCTGCCTGTGCCTGTCATGGCCGGCGCCAGCGGACACGCCGATCACGGGGCCGGCGGGGTCAGTTCGCGCAGGACGGCCGAGGCGAGTGCTGCGTCCAGGGCACCGACGCCCGTGAGGTCTGCGACCGTGATCGCCCCGTCCGGCCGATCGACGGGCCCTTCGAGTAGGAGGCCAACGGGTGTGTCGCTGGTCTCGGCGGTGGAGCCGGCGCGCACCGCGTGGCCGAAGTCGCCGTGCTCCAGACACTGCTGGTGGTCGTCTGTCGCGATCAGTGCCGCGCGGCCGAACAGCGCCGCCGGCAGTTCGTTCTTGTGCGGCATGTCCGTGCCGATGCCGGTTACGTGTGCGCCGGCGCGGACGTGACGGGCCTGCAGGACCGGGACCGTGGCGGGCGTGGTCGTGATGACCATGTCGGCTGCGGCTGCTTCATGCGCCGAGACGGGCCGGGCGTGATGGCCGAGCGCGGTGAACGTCTCGCACAACGACCGGGCCTTGTCCTTGCTGCGGCCGTGGACGAGCACCGTGCCGATCCGGCGGAGCCTGGCCAGCCACTCGACCTGGAGGCGGGCCTGTTCTCCGGTGCCGAAGACGGCCAGAGTGGCCGCGTCGGGTCGGGCCAGGGCATGGGTGACCAGGGCGCCCGCCGCCGCAGTGCGCCAGGCAGTGAGCAGGCCCTGGTCGTCGAGGACCGCACGGATCTGGCCGGTGCTTGTGCTGATGACACAGACCAGGCCGTGGTTGGTGGGCAACCCGGCAGCGCTATTGCGGTAGAAGCCGGCGGCGATCTTGACCGTGAATTCGGGCATACCGGTGACCCAGCCGGCCTTGACGTGGCAGTCACCGTCGGCGTCAGGGAACTGCAGGTGCAGCGGTGTCGGTACGGCGGTGCGACCGTGGGCATGGGCGATCAGCGCGTCGCGGACGGCGGCGAAGACCACTTCCGGAGTGACGGCACGCTTGATCTCGACGGCACCGAGGACGGGCGGGGTCATCGGCTCTCCCGCTGCCACAGGGCGAAGGCGGCCAGGCCCGCTTCGAAGTTGACGCGGCCGACGCAAACGCGGAAACGGTCGGTGGGGCTGCAGCGGAGGCTCACGGATACGCCTCGGCCCTGGTGGTCGCCGGAAGCGATCCGCCCGCAAGGAGGTCCAGGGGGACGGTGGGAGCGGTCAGGCGGTGGCGCACAGCGCGCTCTGGAAGGGCAAGGTTCTCTGCGGGAGGTAGCCCGGTCATGCTTTTCAATCCTTCGCTGGTGCTCGCAGTTCGGCCAGCAGGCTGTAGAGGGTGGATCGGGAGACTTAAAGGGCGCCGGTGACGACAGGCGTGGCCCGCCGTACGGCGAAGACGCCGGCCTCGTCGAGTCGGGCGAGGACGGCCAGGCGGTCTGCGCGGGTCAGCCGTTCAACCGGGCGGCCGCATTCGCGCACGTACGCGCCGATGACGTGTTGGACGCGCTCGTTCCAGTCCTGCTCGAACAGTGGCTCCGGAAGGGGCGTGGTCGGGGCGCCGAAAGCGGACAGGAGGGCTGAGGCCTGCTCCAGCGGTGAGCGGTCGAGGTTGACGCACAAGACGGCGGACGGACCGCCGTCCGGGCCACGAAGGACCGCGCTGACCGATGACAGGCGCCGGCCGGCCGCGAGCAGCTTCTCGTAGGGACCGAACACATCCCGCGCCGCCGGATCGGGCTTGTCCAACTCGCCCAGGAACGACTGGTCCCCCGGGCCGCGCGAAGTCATCGGATTCCAGATCGCCAAGATCCGGTCAGTGTCCGGGTCGTGCAGCACCACCTCGGTGTACGGACCGAGCAACAGCGCGACAGCCTGACCCACCGGCGCCCACGTCCGCACCCGTGGATCCACGCTCTCATCAACGGATCCCATGGAACTGGACTGTATATCCAATCTGGACTAAGTGTCCATTCCGACCCGCCTGCCCCCTCGCGAACGTTCCATTGCCAGAGCAAGATCGAGAACCGGCCGCCGGAACCTCCTGGATCGAGACGGGCCGGCCCTGGCGGCCGGGAACCCCGGTACCGGCTCCGGCCACCCCGGACACACCCAGCACGGACATCCGGATCGGGTACGCGCGCTGCTCGACACTGACGCAGGAACTGCAGTCGAAGCTGGACGCGCAAGCGGGACAGTTCGGCGAGTCCCCTCGCTCCGCAGACCGGCCCCGGCACACTCATCCCACGCCCCCTCGTGAACTCCTGAGTCCCCAGCAGAGTTCAGGATCACGAGGAGGACGTCTCCATGCCCGGCGCTCACCCCAAAGAGTGACCGTCCAGCGGTGACAAGGATCAAGCTCAGAGGCTGACTCTGTCGGGGATCTAGACTCCAGTGAG
The DNA here is from genome assembly GCF_044744605.1 of Kitasatospora sp. NPDC087271. Lineage (NCBI taxonomy): Bacteria > Bacillati > Actinomycetota > Actinomycetes > Kitasatosporales > Streptomycetaceae > Kitasatospora > Kitasatospora sp. NPDC087271. Next base: position 249,597 of record NZ_JBIUYQ010000009.1, on the reverse strand, counting down.
AGTTCTCCATGTGGCCTGGTCAGCGCCCTGGGGGCGGTGATCGTAGCGGGGCTGTGGCGTGGGTGGGGCGGCTTTGACATGGATGTCCCACCCACGGGTGGCCGCGCCGCATGTAGTGACAGCGGCGGGGAGAGAGCATCGGTGTGAACGATGATCTGCCGACGGATCTGTGGGATCGGGAACGCAACGAGCTCCTCCTGCGAATCGGGGTTGTCGGCAGGTGATGCGAGACTCGGCCCCATGAAGCCCAACGACCCCAAAGACGACCTGCACCGCTATCTCAAGGCGGCCCGCGAAGCCATCATCTGGAAGCTGGACGGATTGTCCGAGTACGACGTCCGACGCCCCCTGACGCCGACCGGCACCAACCTCCTCGGCCTCGTCAAGCACCTCGCCAGCGTCGAACTCGGGTACTTCGGCCCGACGTTCGGCCGCCCGCACAACGAATCCCTCCCCTGGCACGAGGAGGGCTCCGAGCCCAACTCGGACATGTGGGCACCCGCCGACGAGTCACGCGAGGACGTCCTCGGCCTCTACCACCGCGCCTGGGCGCACGCGGACGCGACGATCGAGGCGCTGCCGCTCGATGCGATGGGCCACGTCGCGTGGTGGGGCGACGGCGGCGACGTGACGCTTCAGCGGATCATGCTGCACATGACGGCCGAGACGAACCGTCACGCCGGCCACGCCGACATCGTCCGCGAGCTGATCGACGGCAAGGCCGGCATGCGGGAGACCAACAGCAACATGGACGGCGGCGACGAGGCCTGGTACCAGGAGTACTGGAACAGGCTGGAGGCGTCCGCCAAGGAGGCCCAGGCCAAGCCGAGCTGAGCTGAGCTGAGCTGAGCTGAGCTGAGCCGAGTTCGTTCGGGGAGGTAGGGGCTTGCCGTGGTAGCTCGTGTTGTCGCCTACCTCCCCACCCGGTGCCGCAGCTGTCGCAGAGCGCCCACCGCAGAGTGCGCGCCACCGGACTTCCCGCCCGAGGTCCACCACCGCTCCCTGGACCGCTCCCAACATCGGTCGGTCAGGCCGCGGTGGCGACGTCGGCCCAGTGGACGGCGTGTCCGAGCCCCGCGCGGTCGCCGTGCGCGACGGTGAGCCGGTCGATGATCTGCAGCCCGCGGCCGTGCTCACCGCGGGTACAGCTGGCCGCCCAACCGCCCTGCGCGGCCGCAGGGCCTCCGTCGCAGACTTCGATGTGCACCCGCCGGGCGCCCTGGGCGCGGCTCAGTCGGAGGTGCAGTGGAGGTTCGGCGTGCTCGACGGCGTTGGTGACGAGTTCCGAGACGGTCAGCAGCACCGAGTCGGCGGCCTCGTCGGCGACCCGCCACCCCGCGAGGACCTCTTGGGTGATCTTGCGGGCGTCTCCGGCGGCTTCCGGGCGGTGCACCAGGGCCCAGGCGTGGCCCGATGACGGCGAGCGCCGGGCCATGGCCGGCCATGGGGAGATGTCCGGGGCGTAGGTGCGGATCACGGTCATCACCTTCTTTCGACGCCGCGGTGGCGCCTTGGCTGTGACCAGAACCCCTAACGATCCACTTCCCATCCATATCACTCAGGTATATAGACAGTAAATATAGATGAGTGATATAGATGAGGTATGGATGGGACACCCGAAGAGGGTCTCCAGGAGGTGGCGGCGGCACTGAACGAGCTGGCCACCGGGCTGGTCAGGCATCTCCTGTCGGACCGGCAGGGCATGAGCCTGACCACCGTCGCGGCGCTCGGCCGGCTCGAGCGGGAGGGTCCGATCCGGCTGACCGCGCTGGCAGCGGCGGAGGGCATCGCCCAACCGTCGATGACCGCGCTGGTACAACGACTGGAACGCCAGGGCCTGGCGTCGCGGATGGCGGATCCCGAGGACGGGCGTGTCTGCCTCGTCGCCATCACGGATGCCGGGCACGAACTGCTGGCCGAGCGCCACCGCGCGCAGCGAGCCCGGGTGGCCGGCCTGCTGACCGCGCTGCCCGATCAGGACGTGCAAGCGCTGAGCGAGGCCATGCACGCGGCCCTGCCCATCGTCCGCCAGCTGCTCCGGGAAGTCCCGTCGCCCCGCACCACCCGTGGCGGAACGGCTTCCTGAACCCCCGGGGCACCCCTTCGACATCTCCTCCCGCAGGCGGCAGGACCTGCTCCGCTGCCCCGTCTCGCGCCCCCCGCGCGCCGGGCCCCGATCCCGCCACCTGCCCTCCTATCGGACTTCCGAAAGGGCGGAGAACCATGAGCACCATCTCGGCATCCGGCACCGACGTCCCGCCGGCGGAGGTACCGGACTACCCCATGATCCGGGCAGCCGGCTGCCCGTTCGACCCACCGCCGGCCCTGCACACCCTGCAGGAGCAGGCCCCGATCAGCCGGGTGCGGCTGTGGGACGGCAGCACCCCGTGGCTGGTCACCCGCTACGAGGACGTGCGGACCCTGCTGGCCGATCCGCGGATCAGCTCGGAGAGCACCCACCCGCACTACCCCCACCAGAGCCCGGCCACGAAGGAGCGCCGCAGGCAGTCACGGACCTTCATCACCATGGACGATCCGGAACACGCCCGGCTGCGCAGGATGGTCACCGCGACCTTCGCCATCAAGCAGGTGGAGGCGCTGCGGCCGACCGTTCAGAAGATCGTCGACGACCTGATCGACGCCATGCTCGCCGGGCCCAAGCCGGTGGACCTGGTCCAGGCGTTCGCGCTGCCGGTGCCCTCACTGGTGATCTGCGCGCTGCTCGGCGTCCCGTACGCCGACCACGACTTCTTCCAGGCCAACAGCAGGCTCCTCGTCAAGCGCACCACGACCCCGGAGCAGGCACGGGCTGCCACCCGGCAGCTGACCGACTACCTGGACCGGCTGATCGGCGACAAGCTCGCTCACCCGACCGACGACCTGCTCTCCGCCCTCGCCGAGCGGGTCAGGGGCGGCGAACTCTCCCGGCACGAGGCGGCCAACATGGGGATACTGCTGCTGATCGCCGGGCACGAGACCACCGCGAACATGATCGCGCTGGGCACCCTGGCCCTACTGCAACACCCCGACCAGCTGGCCCGGCTGCGCGAGAGCGACGATCCGAAGCTGATCGCCTCGACGGTCGAGGAACTCCTGCGCTACCTGACCATCGTGCACAGCGGACGGCGCCGCGTGGCCCTGGCCGACCTCGAGATCGGCGGGGTCACCATCCACGCCGGCGAAGGCGTCGTCCTCGCCAACGACATCGGCAACCGCGACCCCGCCGCCTTCCCCGACCCCGACCGGCTCGACGTCGCCCGCAACCCCCGCCACCACGTGGCCTTCGGCTTCGGCGTCCACCAGTGCCTGGGCCAGCCGATGGCCCGGGTCGAGCTTCAGGTCGTCTACGGCACCCTCTACCGCCGCGTCCCCGCCCTGCGGCTCGCGGTCGATCCGGACCGGATCCCGTTCAAGCACGACGGGAACGTCTATGGCGTCTACGCGCTGCCCGTCACCTGGTGAGCGCGGACAAGTACCGTCCGGACGAGTGCCGTGCGGACGAGTGCCGTGCGGACAAGGAGGATTCCGATGAAAGTCATCGTCGACCAGCACAAGTGCGTCGCCTCCGGCCAGTGCGTACTGACCGCGCCCGAGGTGTTCGACCAGCGTGAGGAGGACGGCGTCGTCGTCCTGCTCACCGAGACCCCGCCCGACCACCTGATGGGCGACATCCGGCAGGCCGCCGTCCTCTGCCCGGCCCAGGCGATCTGGGTGGCGGAACAGGAGAAAGCGGAACAGGAGGAACAGGAGGGCGAACAGTGAAGCGGATCGTCATCGTCGGGGCCTCGGCTGCGGGCCTGACCGCGGCCGAGACCCTCCGCCGCCGGGGCTGGGACGGCCACCTCACCCTGATCGGCGACGAGCCCCGCCCGCCCTACGACCGGCCACCGCTGTCCAAGCGGATCCTGACGGGTGATTGGCCCGCCGAGCGAGCCGTGCTGCGCTCCCCGCACGAGCTCGCACGCTTGGAGGCCGACCTGCACCTCGGACAGCCCGCCACCGCCCTCGACGCCGCGGGGCACCGGGTACGGCTGGGCGGCGGCGAGAACATCCGCTTCGACGGTCTGGTCATCGCCACCGGGGTGACCCCCCGGCGCCTGCCCGGCACCGATCTGGCCGGGGTGCACGTCCTGCGCACGCTCGACGATGCGCTCGCCCTGCGAGCCGCGCTGCTCGCCGAGCGCCAGGTGGTCGTGGTGGGCGCCGGCTTCCTCGGCACCGAAGTCGCGGCGGCAGCCCGGGCCATGGGCCTGGAGGTGACCGTGGTCGAGCCGGAGCCCGTCCCGGTGCGCCGCCCGTTCGGCGAGCGCATCGGCGCCCTCGTCGCCGACCTGCACCGCGCCCACGGGACCCGTCTGCGCTGCGGGGTCCCGGTGCGCCGGCTGCGCAGCGCAGGCGGCCGGGTGACCGGGGTCGAGCTCGGCGACGGCACCACGCTGCCGACCGACCTCGTCGTCCTGGCCGTCGGCGCGACCCCCGCGACCGGCTGGCTGACCGGCTCGGGCCTGCGCCTGGGGAACGGGGTGGTGTGCGACGCGTGGTGCCGGGCCGCACCCGGCATCTACGCCGCCGGCGACGTCGCCTCCTGGCACAACCCCCACTTCGGCACCCGCATCCGGCTGGAGCACCGGATGAACGCCACCGAACAGGCCGTCGCCGCGGCCGGCAACCTGCTCGGCGACGCCACCCCGTTCGCCCCCGTGCCCTACTTCTGGACCGACCAGTACGACACCAGGATCCAGGCGTACGGCATCTTCCCGCCCGACGCGGACCTACGCGTCCTCTCCGGCGACCCGTCCAACGGCCGCTTCACCGCCGCCTACGGCCACCGAGGAGTGGTGGTCGGCGTGCTCGGCTGGAACGCCCCCCGCGAACTGCGCATGCTGCGCCGGCTGGTCGTCGAGCGCGCGCTCTGGACCGCCGTCACGGACGCCGGGCTGTGTCCCCCACTGACGGTCGACCGTCGTGGTGGCTGGACTCCGACGGCCTAGTCAACTGGACCACCCTGCCCGAGGACACGGTGTACGAGGGCGGACAGCTCGGGCGCTGGGTGAAGGCGCAGCGGGCCGCCTGGCCGGACCTGGAGGCGGACTGGTGTCGTTGCCCGGCGTTACGCTGCCGGGCCCTGAGAGGGTGTTCGATAGGGGATTCCCCCCAACTGTCCGGCTTTGGTTCTTGCGGCACGGACTCGTTTTCAGGATCTCGTGGCGGCCGGGTCCGTGTCCGCGATATTCATCAAACGTGACGGAACGACGCAGGTATCCATCGGACCTGAAGGACGATCAGTGGGAGCTCATCGAGCCAGTGCTGGTGGAGTGGCGACGCACCCGCGCCGAAGGGCGTGAGCCCACGACAGCGCTGCGTGAGGTGGTGAACGCGATCCTCTACGTCGCACGCACCGGTATCGCCTGGCGCTACCTGCCGCACGACTTCCCGCCCCACACCACCGTCTACGGCTACTTCAAGGAGTGGGAACGCGACGGCACCACCGAGCGGATCCACGACACGCTGCGTGACCAGCTGCGGGCGAAGAAGGGCCGCCGGATCCTGCCGAGCGCCGCGGTCATCGACTCCCAGTCCGTGAAGGCCTCACCGAACGCCCCGGCCGACAGCCAGGGCTACGACGGCGGGAAACGGGTCAAGGGCCGCAAGCGCCACATCGCCACCGACACCCTTGGCCTGATCCTGGTCCTGATCGTCACCGCCGCGGGCGTACAGGACTCCGCGGGCGGTAAGCAGGTCCTGGACGCCCTCGCCGCCCAGTGGCCCACCGTGACCAAAGTGTGGGTGGACGCCGGCTACAACAACGCCGTCGTCAGGCACGGTGCCGACCTGTCCATCGACGTCGAGGTGGTCGCCCGCGACAAGGAGCAGAAGGGCTTCGTCGTCCAGCCGATCCGCTGGCGGGTCGAGCAGACATTCGGGATCATGTCCCGGTACCGGCGGCTCCACCGCGACTACGAGGAACTGCCGGACCGGTCACGCTCGATGATCCACTGGGCCATGGTCAACTCCATGACCAACCGCCTGACCGCCAGCCCCGACAAAATCGGGCAATACCTCCGCCCGAAACCTCTCGCGGCAGCCTAAATCGGTATCGAACACCCTCTGAGAGAACACGGGGAGGCCGTCACCTGCGGGTGACGGCCTCCCGGCCTTTACCACGCTGCGCGACCTTCGCAACCATGGAGACCTTCATAGCGATTCCCGCGATACTTCCGGTTCCGGGTCAACCACCGGATCGCAGGCCCACGACACTGCGCGCCCAGCCGGAACCAGAGCGAACCGCGTCCCGGACGACCTGCCGCAAAGATCCCGAACTCTCCACATGGCCCCCGGGATTGCAGGTAGGAACCACAGGTGCCCCACAGGACAGAACCGAGAACTCACACCGTCCGCGTGGGCCGCCTCCTCGACCGTGATGCTCGGACGGCACCACAGGCGCCGGAACAGGTCTTGGACACCGGTGCCGGCGCCGCCGCAGGCTGAAAGCGATCCCGAAACGAGAGGAACAACGTCATGAGGGTCTTCGTCACCGGCGGTTCCGGCTACATCGGCAAGGCGACCATCGACGCGCTGACACGGCACGGCCACACCGTGCGCGCCCTGGCCCGCAACGAGCACGCTGCCCGGACCGTACGGACGCACGGGGCGGATCCGGTCACGGGCAGCCTGGCCGACCTGGGCGTGCTCAATGAGGCGGCGGCGCAGGCCGAAGCCGTCGTTCACCTCGCCCAGGCGGCCACCGGCGCGGAGGACCTCGCCGCCGCCACCGCGATGCAGGACGGCATCGGCGCCGGCCCCTACGTGCACACCAGCGGTACCTGGGTCTATGGCGACACCAACGGCGTCGTCGACGAGGACGCCCCGTGGGATCCACCGGCCCTCGTCGCCTGGCGCCGCCCCGTCGAGGACGCCGTCCTCGCCCGCGCCGCGCGCGGAGGTCGTCCCGTCGTGGTCCGGCCCGGCCTGCTGTACGGCGGCGACAACCGGCTCATCGATGCCTTCTTCACCCGTCCGGGCATGGTGGCGGGCGCCATCGCCTACATCGGAGACGGCTCGCAACACTGGGCTCTGGTCCACGTCGACGACCTCGCGGAACTGTACGCGGCCACGCTGCGCGCCCGGCCCGGCGCCGTCTACGTCGGCGTCGGAGGAGTCGATCCCACGGCCCGGGAGTGCGCCGAAGCCATCAGCCGAGGAGCGGGTCTCGGCGGCAAGACCGTCTCCATCACTCTGGAGGAGGCACGCGCGGCCATGGGCGCCTTCGCCGACGCCTTCGCCCTGGACCAGCGACTCAGCCCGGCGCGCGCCCGCGACCAGCTCGGCTGGACCCCGAAGCACACCGACCCGCTGACCGTCCTCGCCCAGGGCTGATCCACGCCCCCGGTGGCCGGTCCCCTCGCCGACCGGGGGAGCTGCCGCCGGGAGCGGCACCCCGCTGGATCCAATGGGGTATCACGAGGCGTACGGACACCGATCAGGACGGGACACGGCAACGGTATGGACATCGACCTGCGGAAACTGCGGTACTTCGCGGCGGTCGCCGAGGAACTGCACTTCGGCCGTGCCGCCGAGCGACTGCACATCGCGCAGCCGGCCCTCTCCCGCCAAGTGCGCGCGTTGGAGAACGACCTGGGCGTCACGCTCTTGCGTCGCGACCGCAGGGGCACCGTCCTCACGCCCGCCGGAGCCCAGCTCCTCGACGAGGTGGGCCCGCTCCTCGCGGCGGCCGAGGCCGTGGTCCGCCGGGTCACCGCCGCAGCCACCGCCACACGGGTCTTCACCGTCGGCTTTATGCCCGGTATCACCGTCACCCCCGCCGTGCGGGCGCTCGCCGCCCGCCATCCCGGACTCGACGTCCGGCTACTGCGCACCGGCTGGGAGGACCAGGTCGAGGTCCTGCGCGACGGACGGGCCGACGTCAGCATCGTGCGTCTGCCGATCGATCAGAAGGGGCTGCGCGTACTGCCGCTGTTCAGCGAACCGCGCGTCGTGGTGCTGCCGACCGACCATCCGCTGGCCGGCAGGCCGGCCCTCACCGTCGCCGACCTTGCGGGCGAGCACCTCCTCCAGGACCCGGACGCCGTACCGGAGTGGCGCGACATCGCGCAGGAACTGCGCACCGGCGAACGCTCCGACGTTCCACCCATCCACAGCGTCGAGGAAAAGCTCGAACTGGTCGCCGTCGGCGCGGGCATCTGCGTGATCCCGCTGTCCACTGCGACCTTCTACACACGCCCCGACGTCGTCGCCCGGCCAGTCGAGGGCCTCGGCCCGGGGCAGGTCTGCCTGGCCTGGCCCGCCACCCGCCATTCCCGGCTCATCCACGACTTCACCGACGTGGCACCTGCCCTGGCACCACCGCCCACCTCGCTATGACCGCCACCCCACACGAACGTGCCGCCATCGCCGCCCACCGAGGAGCGGGCCACGTGAGGGACGCACCACACGGGGCCACTCGACCGCTGTCGCCGCGCGGTGCCGTCGGCAGCGCGCACTCGCGGGCCTCGGCGTCCTCTCCTCAGCAGCGCTCCGGAGCCGGGAGGCTCACACCACGGAAAGGAGGAGCCAGCCTTCACCGCCTCGGTCCTCGCCCGCGCCCGCGCCCGCGCCCGCGCCCGCCGCATCGGCCGCCAGGCCCCGTCCATCCGCGGCCGGGCGAGATCGCCGGCCACCTCTCCGCAACGCCTTCGGCCGACAACGGCTCGGGTGCGCTGTCCAGCCCTGCAGCTCGTCCCACTGCCCGGATCGGGCGAGCGGGTTGGCCAGCGGCTCGGGCAGGGCCTCGTCGTCCAGCGCGGCAAAGTACGGTGCGGGCGGCTTCGCCGTGATCGATGAGACCGTCGACGCCGCTCAGGCAGCAGTCCGTGTCCCAGCCCGTCACGTCCGAGGCGAATCCCGGTCAGACCTGTCAGCGCCCAGGTCACAGCACGTCTTCGTGACCTGATCAACGAGACGGGACACGTGGTCTCGTTCGGGACCGGGCCCGACCGGCCGCGGCGCCGGCCCGAACCAGCTGCCTCCCCAGGGGGTGCGGGGCGTCAGCGCATCCGTACCCCGGCAGGCAAAACCAGGTGCCGCGACCGCCGCTCCTCCCTACGCTTCCCGCCATGGACAGCACCGGGGCCGAGCACCTCCTGAACGTCGTGGACGTCGAAGCAACCTGCTGGGCCGGCGGCCAACCGCCGGGAACGGTCAGCGAGATCATCGAGATCGGACTGACCGTCGTCGATCTGGACGCCGGCGAGCGCCTCGCCCGCCACCGGATCCTGGTGCGGCCCGCCCGATCCACGGTCAGCGAGTTCTGCACGGAGCTGACCGGCCTCACCCAGCACGAGGTCGACGCAGGGGTCGGCTTCGCCGAAGCGTGCCGGCTCCTGGCGGCCGGACACCACGCCGGGACGCGCCCGTGGGCCAGTTGGGGCGACTACGACCGCCACCAGTTCGCCCGGCAGTGCCGGGCCACCGGGACGCCGTACCCCTTCGGCCGGCACCACACCAACGCCAAAGCGGCCTTCACCGAGGCATACGGCCTGCGCAAACGCCCCGGCATGGCGCGGGCCCTGGAGATCGCCGGGCGGCGACTCGAAGGCCGTCACCACCGCGGCGAGGACGACGCCTGGAACATCGCCGCCCTCGTTCTCCACCTGTCCGAGCGAGGCGTCTGGCCGGTTCCATGCTGACCACGCCGGACGTCTCTCCGCGCGCGGAGGCTGGACAGCGGAGTGGGACCGAAAGCATCAAGACAGACCTCCAGAACTGGCCCCCAACCCACCGCATGTTCCCCTGAAGCCAGATGCACTGAGAATCCTGAGCCGAGTGCTCTCACCCGCGCTTGTGACCATCAGCTCCACCTGGGCCTGCTGGCAGATCGAGGCGAGCTCGCGCGCCTCCGGCAGGGAGGTGGCGAACGGCTTCTCCTTGAGGACGTGCACGCCTCGGACGGCGCACTCCTCGATCGCGGCCCGGCCGGCGTGGTGCGGGACCGCGACGATGACGAAGTCCAGCGCCACGGTGTCCAGCAGGTCGGCGGCCCGGGTGAAGCCCGGGGACGTGGTGCGTGTCCTGCTGGGCCCGCAGGACGTCCGGGTCGTTGTCGCAGACCGCGACCAACTCGGCCCGGTTGGAGGCGAGCAGGCCGGGAAGGTGGTCTTCGAGTGCCTGGTGTCCGAGGCCGATGACCGCCGCGCGTCGTTTCATGGGCTGACTCCTTCCGCTTCGTGAGGGAACTTGTCGATGCGTGTCGAGTGCAGCGCCAACTCCGCTTCCCTGGACAGGCATTGTCTGTAGTCCCGGGGTTGTCCCGCGCTCGCGCGCAGTAGGCTGTCTGTCACTGTCGATGATGGAATTGGCCCCGTGGACGACCCGATCCGGCACCCCCTCGCCTACGCCCGTGAACTGCGCGGGTGGTCACAGAGCGGCCTCGTCGTGTTCCTCGACCGGGCCGCCCGCAGGCACGGGCTCCGCTCCGGCGCGGACAAGACGGCCGTCAGCCGGTGGGAGAACTGGCGCAAGCAGCCGAACCTGGACTCCCAGATCCTGATCGCGGAAGCCTTCGACGTTCCGATCGCCGACATGGAGCTGTTCGGGTGGCCCGATTGGCTGCCCGGCCGCGAGGTTCCGCTGCCGCTGGGATCGGCGTACACCGTCCAAGCACTTCGAGATGCGCAGAGAGCCGCCATGGACCGCCGCAGCTTCATGACCTTCAGCGCCGTCTCGCTGGCCGGCCTCGCCGCCCAGTGGGCCACGATCGAGCCCGATCGCCTGACTTCCGCCCTCGACGGCAGGACAGCCGTGGACCCCGGGCTCGTGGACTGGCTGGAGGAAACCAGCGCGAAGCTGACGACCCTGCCCACCGAACAGCGCCAGCACACGATCAAGCTGATGGACGCTCATCTCGCCACCGTCACCGACCTGATCGAGGGCGGCGGCCACGCCGAGCCCGTCGCCAAGCGGCTGCACCTCCTGGCCGCGTCACTGGCCACCACCTGCGGCTGGTACCGCTTCGACCAGGGCAAGCACTTCGCCGCGGGAAAGCTCTGGGCAGGAGCCTTGCAAGCCGCCGACGCCGCAGGTGACCGCGACTTCAGCGCCGGTGTGCTCTCCGACTTCGCCTACCAGTCGAACTGGATCGGCCAACCGAGCATCTCGGTGGACCAGCTCGGCCACGCACTGTCCGGTACCAAGCACCCCACCGCCCGGTCACTGCTGTTCCTCCGGCGGGCCAGGGCCCACGCCGCGCTCGGCGAACGCTCCGCGTGCTACCGCGACCTGTCCGACGCCGAGACCGCACTGTCGGCGCGGGCTGGCGACCCCGCGCCGGGCTGGTGCGCGTGGATGCGCCCCGCGGACCTCGCGGTCGACTCCGGCCAGTGCCTGCTCGATCTCGGCCGGGCCGACGAGGCGCAGGTCAGGATGGCCGAGGGCCTGGCCCTCCTGCCCAAGGCCCGGGACAAGACGCGTGGCATCTTCCTGACCTACCAGGCCAAGGGCTTCCTGCAATCCAACGACGTCGAGCAGGCTCTCGCCGTCACCACCGAATCCCTCGATCTGGCCACCCGCATCGGCGCCGAGCGGTGCGTCAGCCTGGTCCGCGAGCTCGCGCCGGCGTTCAAGCCGTACCGCCAGGTTGACGGCGTCGCCGATCTCATCGAGCGCGTCCGGGCTGCGTGACGGATGCCCAGATCAGAGTCGCGGTGATCAGCGGCCCGGAGAGGATGATCCCGGGGAGGATGATCCGAGCCGCCGTCGCCAGGAGGCTGCCAAGCGCCAGTCTGCGAAGCCCGGCCCCATGCGGGTCGCGGGGCCGGGCTTCGCACCGATATCAGCGAGAAGTGCTGGATGTACTCGCAGGAGCGCACGCCTTGGGGGTGCCCTCCTGGGGGTGCCGTCGTGGTGGTGTCCGGCGAGCCAGAGCCCGGCGACCGCCGAAGGTGGCACGGCGTCTGCGGGTGAGTCCGAAGTCGGCTTACCAGTGGCACCAGTTGTGGCGCGATGGCGGCGCGCAGGCTCTGGCTTCTCGCGGTCCGAGCGGGTCGCGGTGCCGTCTGCCGCCGCGCTGCCTGAAGAAACTCGCCGCGTACCTGGACCAGCGCCCGGCCGCGCACGGCTGGGTGGAGGACCAGGTGTGGACGGCTGCGCGGGTGGCCACGCCGATCGGGCGTAAGCTCCACGTCTCGTACAGCGTCTCGGGCGCCACGAGGCCGATGCACAGGCTCGGCCTCAGCCCGCAGGTCCCCGCACGCAGGGTGGCCGAGCGCGGGGTGGCCGAGCGCGACTTCACCGCTCTGGTCGGCGGCGTCCACCACCTCGCCAAAGCACCGATCGCGCTGGTCCGGGACCGCCTGTACACCAACATCTCCCACGCCATCGGCGAGTTGATCGCCGAACGCGACCGGCTGACGGTCTTCCTCCTTCCCGCCCACTCGCCCGACCTCAACCCCGTGGAGTGGGTCTGGGCACACGTCAAGCACAGCCTCGCCAACCTCGCCGTGGTCGCCCTCGACCGACTCGAAACCCTCGTCCGCAACCGACTCAAGCGACTCCAGTACCGACCCGACACACCCGACGGATTCATAGCCGGCACCGGCCTGACCCTCGACACCCCAACATCACCCTGACGAGCCGAAGTCAGTGATCAAGCGTCCTTGGAGGTAGTGCTGTGGAGAGCCTGCGACAGGCGGTGGCCGTCATCGTCCACGACCGGGGTGGCGGCCGGGTCGCGACGATCAACTACGCGACGAACAGCTGGAGCACGACGCCGGTGTGGACGATCCCCGGCGGCAAGGTCGAGGTCGGCGAGCGCCTGGACGAGGCCGCCGCCCGCGAACTGGCGGAGGAGACGGGGCTGGAAGTCGACCCGTGCGACCTGCGGCTGGTCCACACGATCCAGGTCCGCCAGGGCTGGGACGGCAAGGGCCCCTTCCTGCTGTCGGTCTTCCTCGCCACCGCCTGGCAGGGCGAGTTGGCGAACACCGAGCCCGGCAAGCACCTCGCCGTGGTGTGGTCGCCCGAGGGCGAGCTGCCGCTGCCGATGTTCCCGTCCTCCCACGCCGCCCTGTCCGCGTACCTGTCCGGTGGCCGCGGGTTCTCCACCCACGGCTGGGCCGAGGGGGCCGACCCCCGCGACCTGGTCCAGGACTGAGGAAGGCACCGCCGCCTTCCCCACCAGCCGGATCCCGTACGCCTACCGCGCCGTGCACCGGCCCGACGGCGGCACCGACCGACACCTCGTCCGCCCCGGCCTCCCCCGACAACCACCCGAGTGACCACCGAACCCCGGAGGCAGTCCCGCATGACCGGATCCCCCGTACGCCCCGCCGGCCCCGAGGACGCCGACGAACTGCTGCGCCTGCGCGTCGCGGTGCTCGACGGCGCCCGGCTCACCGACGACTGGCGCACCACCTTCCGCGACGACATGCGCGAACGGCTCGGCACCGACCCGAACCTGCTCGCCTACGTCGTCCCCGCCGACGACGGCACGCTGGCCTCCTGCGCCATCGGCATCGTCTACCGCGGCTACCGGGGCCCCACCCACCCCACCGGCCGGTGGGCCCGGATCCACACCGTGGCCACCGACCCGGCCCACCGACGCCGCGGGCACGCCCGCGCCGTCACCACCGCCCTGGTCCAGGCACTCCGGCACAGCGGCTGCGGATCGATCGAGCTGCGTGCCACCGAAACCGGAGCCCCGCTCTACCGCACCCTCGGATTCGACCCCGTCGACGGCTACATGGCACTGCGCCCCGGCTCGGAAGGCTGGACGCGGTGACCGCCTTCGACCTCGACGCCTACAACGAGCGGGCCCGCAACGGCCCCTGCTTCATCTGCTCGATGCTCGCCGGTGAGCCCGGGTACGAACACTGTATCGTCCTGGACGACGGCGTCCACGTCGCCTTCCTCGACCGCTACCCCACCCTGCCGGGCAAACTCCTCGTCGCCCCGCGCGCCCACGTCGAGGACACCGTCAGCGGCTTCACCGAGGACCAGTACCTCGCCCTGCAACTGGTCGTGCACCGCGTGGCGACCGCGCTCGCCGCGACCGTCCCCACCGAACGCCTCTACCTGCTGAGCCTGGGCAGCATGCAGGGCAACGCCCACGTCCACTGGCACATCGCTGCCCTACCGCCCGGCACCCCCTACGAGCAGCAGCAGTTCCACGCGCTGATGACCGAGGGCGCGGGCCTCCTGCCCGACGACCCCGGCCAGGCCGAACGCCTCGCCGCCGACCTGCGCACCCGGCTAGGCCACCCCGGCCGTCACGGCCAGGAAGGAGCCTGACCATGGTCTTCGTCCCGCCCGAGCGGTTCGTCCCCACCCTGCCGCACGGCATCTCCTACGCCGGCGCCTTCCTGACCGGCCGTCACAACCGGCCGCTCCTGCTCACCTCCGCCCACCACCCGGGCGAATACCACTACCCCGGCGGCCTCCTCGACAACGACGAGGACCCGTGGACATGCGCACTGCGCGAGACCGCCGAGGAGATCGGCTTCGTCCCCGCCGCCCTCGACGACGCCCCCGCTCCCTGATGCTCTCCTTCACCCCGCCGGAACCACCGCGGCCCTGGAAGATCGGCGTCACCTTCGACGGCGGCCGCCTCACCGACAAGGAACTCGAACGCATCTCCCCCCGACCCCGCCGAACACGACCGCACCCGCCGCCGATGCCACCCGACCACGCACCCGAAACGGAGCAGCCGATGACCACCTGGGACGAGATGTCCGCCGCCGCAGGCGAAGTACGCGACCTCTACGACGAGATCAACCGGCGGAAGCTGGGTCGCACCTGGGGCCTGTCGGACTTCGTCCTCGGTTTCACCGGCGACGTCGGCGACCTCGCGAAACTGGTCATGGCCCACCAGGGCCACCGCGCCGACGTGGCCGCGAGCACCGGGGCCATCGGCCACGAGCTGTCCGACTGCCTGTTCTCGCTCATGGTCATCGCCCAGGAGACCGGCGTCGACCTCGCAGGCCGCTTCACCACCGACATGGCCACCCTCGCCGCCCGCCTCCGACCCGGGCAGCCGTCACCAGCCACTCACCCTGCGCCCGCCGAACAAGGAGGACCTGCCATGCCACCCCTGCCGTCCCTGCCGTCCCTGCTCGCCGTGCTCGCACACCCGGACGACGAATCGCTCCTCGTCGGCGGCACCCTCGCCCAGCACGCCGCGTCCGGCGTCCGGACGGCCGTCGTCACCGCCACCTGGGCCGAGGACAGCCACCGCGCCGCCGAACTCGCCGACGCCCTGGACATCCTGGGCGCCGGCGCACCGAGGATGCTCGGCTACGCCGACGCCCGCGTCCCGCAATCCGCTCCCGGTCGGCCGCGGCTGTGCGACGCGCCCATCGATCGCCTGGTCGAGGACATCGTGCGGCACATCCGCGCGGTTCGGCCCGACATCGTGCTGACCCACGACGCCTACGGGCAACTGACCGGCCACCCGGACCACCGGCAGACCCACCGGGCGACCCTGCTGGCCATCGCCGCCTCCGGACTCGAACACCTCTACCCGGACGCCGGGGAGCCCTGGCAGCCCGCCGCCGTCCACATGGCCACCCACCCCCACTCGGCGATCGCCGACCTCGGGCCGCTCCTGAGCCGGGTCGGCAAATCCGTGCTGAGCGTCCCCGACACCCTGGCCGACGTGACATGCGATGTACGCCAGTGGCTGGACCAGAAGTGGGCCGCGATCACGGCCCACCGCAGCCAGGTCGAGGGAGAGCGCCCGCTCCCCGGAATCCTGACCCGCCTGCCCGAGGACGTCAGGTACCGGATCCTCGGAACCGAGCACTACACGTCACTCACCGCGCCACCCCGGCACTCCCCGGCTGGATCATCGGCCTGACGGACCGACAGACGCCTGGACGCAGCTGATTCGAGTAACCGCCCTCCCCACCGGACGGACGACACCGGGCCGGCGCCGGCAGAATGGCACCGGTACGGGCGGTGCCCGCGCTCTGAGCAGGCGAGGCCCGCCGTGAACCCAACTGCCAGAAGGCCGACTCGTCGCCGCGAGCCGCACCCGGGCGGTTCCCGCCGCGGCGGCCGCGCGCGCACCCGAGGGCCCCGGTACGGGCAGGCGTCGGCCCGGCCAGCCCGATCCGAACACGCGCCATCCTGCGAAGTGCGCAGCGGGAGGGCGAATTTACTGATGTCGGCGCTTCAAGGTGATCGGCTTGTTTTGTGTAGCTGACTGGCAGTCATTTGCGTGCTATGCCGTTGGTATGCGCTATGCGGATGGGGGCGGGCTGACGGCGAAGGCACGTCAGTGCCGAGAGGCGGTGCGGCTGGAGGCCGCCGCGTTGTTCGACGAAGATGTCCCGCCGAGGGAGGTTGCCCGCAGGCTGCGGGTGACCGCGAAATCGGCCTACCAGTGGCACCGGGCCTGGCGGGAGGACGGGGTCGGGGCGCCGGCTTCACGGGGACCGGGCGGGCAGCGGTGCAAGCTGTCGGCGCGGTGCCGGGAGAAGCTGGCCGAATACCTCGAGCAGGGGCCGGCCGTGCACGGCTGGGACCAGGACCAGGTGTGGACCGGTGCGCGGGTGGCGACGCTGATCGGCCGCAGGTTCCACGTGTCCTACAGCGTCTCGGGGGCCACCCGGCTGATGCGTCGGCTCGGCTTCACCCCACAGGTCCCCGCGCGCCGGGCCGCCGAACGCGACGAGCAGGTCGTGGCCGCGTGGAGGGAGGCGACCTGGGCGGAGATAAAAGCGCCCGGGCGGCCTCCCGCGCGGATGCAGGCTGCCCCGGGTGGCCGGCACCCCAACGCTGAGATTATCCGGTCCCAGCCCGGGCTGGGAGCAATGCTCAGCGCCCGGGTACTCGCAGAATTCGGCGACGACCCTCACCGCTACGCCAGCGCCAAGGCCCGCAAGAACTACGCCGGCACCAGCCCGATCACCCGAGCCTCCGGCAAGAAGAAGGTCGTGACCGCCCGGCACGTCCGCAACGACCGGCTCATCGACGCCCTGATCGCCCAAGCCTTCTCCGCACTGCGGGTCTCCCCAGGCACCAGGGCCTACTACGAGAAGCAACGCGCCCGCGGCATCGAATTCAACGCCGCCCTGCGCCAACTCGCCCAACCGGCTCGTCGGCATCCTGCACGGCTGCCTCAAAACCGGCACACCGTACGACGAGGCGACCGCCTGGTCCCACCCAGCCCACGCACTCGCCGCTTGACACTCCAGCTCACGGATGGGGCCGTTCCTCCTGTCGCGCACGAGTTGAGGCAGCCTCGGCACAGTCACGGTGGTGTACCCGGATCGTCGTTACCTGGTCCAGGGCATCTCCGTCGACCCGGTGGGTCGGTACCAGGTAATGCCCCACTCCGCGCCCCAGTCCTTGCCGGTCCAGTCGTAGGCGGGTGTCCAGAGTGGTCGGGCCGGTTGAGGTCCACACTCTTCCGGGTCCGGGCGCACCAGCAACTCATCCTCATGGGCGTAGTCACCGGTCAGTACGGTCGCCACGAACTCTGCGAAGCCGCCGTCGAAACGGTCGAGCGCGCCGTCGTTGAAATCGCAGAAGACGGCCACCGGCCACTGCTCCGGGTCCGGGTCAGTGGTCAGCCAGCAGCAGTAGTTGTGGCTGCTGTTCATGCCCCAGGGCAGCAGCCCGCCCGGGTCCGGGAACACAGGGGTGTGCTCCTGGTCCCAGAACTCGTCCTCACCCTCGACCTGCCCCCGGAACTCGGTGTCGGTCTCGAAGCGCCACCCCGCCAGGCCTCCCGGAGAGCCGGCTACGTAGGAGTGCTTCGTCGGTGACCGCACGCCCCACTCGCCGTTCAGGTTCACCGCACCGTACAAGTCGACGAACGCCCGGTAGTCCGACGGCAGCTGGACCCCGAGCTCGGCCGGTGCGAGCTCCCACGGCACCCTCGCCGGGGTGTACACCGGCTCGCCCATAATCGCCCGGAGCCGGTTCCACGCCTCGGTCATCGCCCGACCCCTCTCCGGCCGTCAGTCTGTCAGAGGCTGCACTTTAGGCCACGGCTCCGACAAGCCACTGACCCGGCCGGAAGACCGCCGGCTGGCGAGCCCCGCTCGATCTACACGAGAACGACCGCCGGGTCGGTACAAGCAGACGTGGGACAAGGTATAACTGGGACGCCTTCGAGGAATGCCTCACCGAGACCCGCTACCCGCTCCGTCACCCGCTACCCGCTCCGGCGGCCGGACCCGGCAGGGCGGCTGATCCTGGTGAGCGGGGCCGAGGCCGTCCTCGCCGACGAGCCGGTCCGCGAGCTGACGGCCCTGCTCCAGATCCTCGGCACGGCCGCCACCGATGAGGGTCCGTTCCTGCGGGTGCGGCTCCTCGGCGACGGCCCCGGCACCGTGGAACGACGGCTGTGCGCGGCGACCCGGGCCATGTGAGCGGTCCGCGCCGGCTCGAACGGCGGTGGTACGGCGAGGGGTCCCACCGATCGGTGGGACCCCTGCGCGTGGGTGGGTCAGCCCGCTGCCCCCGCCGTCGGCCGGATGGCGACCGCATCGATCTCGAAGAGCATCCCCGGCAGGGCGAGCGAGGCGACCCCGCTGAGCGTCTGCGCGGGCAGCCGGTCGCCCCAGGCCCCGGCCAGGGCCTTGCCGAGGACGGCCAACTTCTCCGGGTCGTGGTCGACGATGTACGAGCCGAGGCGGACCACGTGCTCGAAGCCGAGGCCGACTCCGGCGAGCGCGGTGCGCAGGTTGGCGAGGGCGAGCTCCGCCTGGGCGGCGAAGTCGCCGGGCACGACCTGACCGCTGGCGTCGGAGGCGTACTGGCCGCCGATGAAGACCGGTTCGCCGGGCGCGGAGGCGGCGTGGCTGTAGCCGAACGGCGTCGGGTCGTGCAGGCCGGGCGGGTTGGTGATGGTGCGGGTGTCGGTCACGGGGTTCCTCCCCTGGTGTCGGGCCGGGCTCGGTGCCGGGCGGTCTACGGCTCGGACCGGGCGGCTTCCTCCCGGGCGTCGCGCCAACTCGGCGACTCCAGGAAGTGGTTGTCGAAGAGGTCCTGCTTGGCGAGCAGTTCCTCGACCGTCGCCTCGCCCGCGCGGATCCGCTCCAGCAGGCGGAAGTAGTCGAAGCGCTCCACCCCGGGGGTGATCACGATCAGCAGGTCCGCCCCGGAGTCCGGCGCCGCCGCGAAGGCATGCGGCAGATGGGGCGGCACTACCACGAGGTCGCCGCTGCGGGCGGTGACCACCTCGTTCCCGACCAGCACCTGGGCCGAGCCGTCGACGACGAAGAACAGCTCCGAGGAGCCCCCGTGGTAGTGCGGAGTGGCGCCGTCCCTGCCGCGCCCCAGCGTGACGCGCAGGGTGCTCAGGGCGCCGCCGGTGGCGCTGGAGTCCGCCAGCAGCCGCCCCTTGCCGCCGAGCATTGCGACGGTCTCGGCTTCGTCGCCCCGCACCACCACAGCTTCCGGTCCGATCAACGTCATTGGCCTCTCCCCACAGTGAGTGCTCCGATAGTTCCATGACTGATAGTACTACGTCTAACTATCTCCCATCGAATAATATGGCTCTATGGATCACGTGGACGTCATGCTCGACCAGTGGAGCCGGGAGCGCCCGGACCTCGACCTGGCGGCGGTCGGCACCGTCGGCCGCCTCGGCCGCCTCGCGCTGCTCGCGGGCCGGGTCATCGAAGAGGTGTTCAAGCAACACGGCCTCCAGCGCGGCGAGTTCGACGTTCTCGCCACTCTGCGCCGCTCCGGAGCACCGTACGAACTGATGCCCTCCGAACTCGCCGCGCTGCTGCTGATGTCGCGGGCCGGCATGACCAGCCGGATCGACCGGCTGGAATCGGCGGGCCTGGTGGAACGCCGCACCGACCCGGCGGACCGGCGCAGCGTCCGCATCGCCCTCACCGCGGCCGGACGCGCCCTCGTGGACGCCGCCTTCACCGACCACGCGGCCAACGAGACCGCGCTGCTCTCCGCCCTCTCGGGCGAGGAACGGGCCACCCTGGACGGGCTCCTGCGCAAACTGCTCGCCGACGTCGAGGGCGCGCAGAGCCCGGCGCCCTGACGGCCCCGCCCGACGCCCCCGCCCGAGGCCCAGCCACCCGTGACCGCTCCGGAACACCGTCGGCCGCCGTACGCGGGGAACGCGTACGGCGGCCGACACCCGCTGCTGTGTGCCGTCCGTGACGACTACCACACCCTGACGTACTCCGCTTCCGCCGCGGCCCGGCGCGGCGCCTCCGCCGGTTCCGCCACGGTCGGCCCGGGCGGCGCCCTGGCCGCGGACGGACCGTTCGGCTGGGGCTGGACCCACTCCTACAACCTGAGCGCCATCACCGACCCCGGCGGGCGGAGCTACACCCTCACCTGGACCGGCAACCACGTCACCGGCCTCGCCGACAACGCAGGCCGCCAGGTGAGTTACGGCTACGACACCCACGGCAACCTCACCGACGTCTACGGCGCCGGCACCACCCGCAGCCCCGCACCCAAGGACGACGACCACTTCCAGTACGGCTACACCGCAGCGGCGGGACCACCAGCGCCTACACGTACAACGGCACCGGCCTGCGGACGCGGAAGTCCACCGGGACGACCACCGTCTCCCACACCTGGGACGCGCAACAGATCCCCGACCTGCTCTCCGACGGCTCGTCCTCGTACATCCACGGACCGGACGACCTGCCGGTCGAACAGATCACCGGCACCGGCACCCTCTGGTTCTTCCACGACCAGCTGGGCTCCACCCGGGCCCTGACCGACGCCTCGGGCTCCGTGGCCGGAGCGTACGCCTACACACCCTACGGCGCCGTCAGTTCCCACACGGGCCCCGCGTCGACCGCGCTGCGGTACGCGGGCCAGTACAGCGACGACGAGAGCGGCCTGGTGTACCTCCGGGCCCGCTCCTACGACCCGGCCACGGCGCAGTTCCTCGGCGTCGACCCGGTGGTCGAACAGACCCTCAGCGCATACGGCTACGCCAACGCCGATCCGCTCAACCAGACCGACCCTCTCGGGGCTCTGGGGCTGGAGCAACATCAAGAAGTTCGCCCATGACCACTCCGACGTGATCTCGCAGATCAACTCGGTCGCCAAGGCCGTCAGCGCCGTCGCCGGTACGGCGGCGGTGGGCTGCGGCGTCGTGGGCGCGCTGCCCTGCGCGGCCGTCGCCGGGGGAATCTCCCAGGCAGCCTGGGTGGTCAGCACCGTCACCGAGGCCGGCCTGGCGGTTGACAAGTGCAGCGGCGGATCGACCGCCTGGGACTGCGGGAAGGAGGCCCTCTACCTGACAGGCTACGTCTTCGGCGGATCGAAGGCGATGGGCGCTCTGAGGGGCGTCCTCCCGGCCCGGACGGACAAGGGCCTGGACGTCTGACGCAAGATCTGCGGCAACTGACCAGCCCGGTTCCCGGCCGGTGCACGCCGGCTACGGCCGGCTCGATACTGTCCCTTCGACGGCACCACCGCGGGCCGTCTCTCCTCGCGGGGGCGGCCCGCCGCTCACGGTGGCTCGCGTTCCGTACCTCTCTACGACAGGAACGGCAGATGACCGACAAGGCGTTACCCCCGTCCGCACCGATCTCCGTGCGGCCGAACCCACTCCTCGGAATGCCTCTCACGGCGGGCGGCCTGCTGATCTCCCTGCCCAAGGCGCTCAACGGCGGTCCCATGGCCCCGGTGTACGCCGCCGCGGTGGTCGTGAGCGCCATCGCGCCCGCGCTGGTACTCCTCCTTTCGGTCACCGTGGGCCGCGGCCGGGTCACCGTCCGCCGAGGCCTGCGCCGCACCTCCGTCCCGCTGGCGGAGCTGCGCTCGGTGGCGGCCGAGGCGGACGCCGGCCGGGGGCCGCACACCCTCCTGCTCGAGAGCCGCACGGGGGCACGCTGCCGGATCCCGCTACTGTCCGTGCGGCGGCGGGACCGGCAGAGACTCGTGGCCGCCCTCGAACGGACGGCTCCACCCGGCGCTGTCCGAGAAGACCAGGCTCTGCGCGACCTGTTGGGTTTCCCGGGCTGACAGTGAGGATACGCCGTGGCTCCTCCGGCGGGTCCAACTCTCGGGCCGACCAACGCCGACGCCCCGGCTGCCGCGTGATCCGGCCGTCGAGGCTGGCGGTGGCAGGACGAGTAGCCGCAGCAGCCGTAGGAGTTCGGGCAGGCGAGTGGGTCCTCCAGCTCCATCAGCAGCGCCAGCACCAGCACACCGCGATCCGGGTGGTACTGGAGGTCGACGGCCGTCACCACGCGGCAGCCCCGCAGCCGCGTGGGCGGGCGGCCCGGTGCTGGCCGTGCAGCCGGTCCCGCATCAAACGAACCCAGCCGGTCGCTGGCAACGGACAGCTGCGCGGACACAGCCCGCGAACTCCGCCTCTCCGCAATGGCACAGCGTCCGTCAGCGCCCTCCGCGCGTCTGCCTGACGGGCTGGATGTACCGTGCCCATCGCGCACGGTGCCAGCGAACGTACTCCAGGCCGACGTCATGGCCGGGCTCCGTTTCCAGACGCTGCCGCACTGTGCCCGTCACCGTTTCCACGACGCGCAGGTCGTCGGTCAGGTAGAGGCCGCCCTGGTCGAACTGCGTGTGGCAGTTCGGGCACAGGCACAGGACGTTGCCGGTATAGTCCGGTCCGCCTTGGCTCAGCGGGCGGATATGAGCACCTTCGCTGATCGCCTGGCGTGGTCCCGGGATTCCCAGGACGCTGCAACACATCTGGCACTGGTTGCCGTACCAGTCCTTGACGTCCTGAACGACCGCCCCGTCACGCCGGATCCGGCCCTTCCTGTCCCTTACCCCGCTGGCGGGCACCGCGGCAGGCGCGCTGTCGGCATGGAGACCACCCGGCGGGAACAGCTCTCCCAGCGGCAGGGCCCGCGGCGAGCCGGTCGCGGTCCGGACCTGCCCGCCGATCTCGTCGAGAATGCCGCCGACGAGGTCCAGGGCATCAGGGCAGAGCAACCTGGCCCGATCCCGGCCAGAACGAGCAACCAGGGACCATGCCGCTTCGATGTGGCCGCCGGTGATCACGTCCGTGTCCTCGGCGAGGGCGAGCGCTGCCGCGATCCGGTGGGTGTGGGCGTCCAGTCGGACGAACTGGTCCTCCGGCAGGGACTCCTGGTCGTCGAAGCGAGCAGCGCTGAGCCGGACCGGCCAGAACTTCGCGGCTGCCTCACCCGTCGTCGTGAACTGCACCTGCTGGCGCGACAGGCTCTCGTGGATCCGGGCGAGGCCCTCGACGGCCCGGGAAGCCGTCGGCACTATCCGGCGGCCGGGGAGCGTGGAGCCGGGGATCATCCCTTTCCGGCGGAAGACCAGGAACCTGCTGGAGGAAGCCGCTTCCGTCTGTGCTCTGTACCTCCAGTCGCCCACCGGCATCTCCCACAGCACCCCGATCTTGGGGGCCTCCCCCGCCGGACCGCCCGCGCGCGAACGACGCTGATGTTCGAGGCTGCGGTACTCGTTGCCGTCCCAGGCCGTACGCAACGCGTAGGCGAGGGAGTCATCGGAGAACGTCCTCGATGGGCGGCGCTTGACGGGGCTGCCGGTGAGCAGCAGAGAGAAGCCGGTGCCGGGCCGGGTACTCCGGGCGGACCGGCGCCAAGCGGCCCGCAGCCTCTCCGTTGTCGTGATGTCGTGGTGGCGGGTGAGCCGGCGAAAGCGGCTGGGGTCCATACCGGCTGTGGTCAGGGCCGCAACCAGTGGAGGCCGGGCGTCGTCGGCCAGGAAGGCTCCCCACACCAGGCAAGGCCATTCCATGAGGCCGACCGGAAGGACCGCCGAGGGGGCCACAGCGGTGGCCCACCAGCACAGGGCCGCCGCATAGACGTCCTCGGTGTGGATGCCATCCTGCAGCCCTGCCTGCCGCGCGATATCTCCCAACGGACCCCAATCACCACATCCGACACTGCGCCCTCCCCCTGTCTGCCATGCCACCCGGCCCTGCTGATCATCTATCACCCGGCACCGACCCAAGCCGTCCGGTGGCTGCCTCTCGTCCAGAGGCCTCCGTGGTCCCGGACGGCGGCCGCAGCCGGGGCGCAGCGGGCCCGGGACAAGGCCAGCGTCGAGCGACCCCCGGAGATCCCGGACGGCAGCGAGGAGCACCACCAGGCCGACGGCCGATGCCGGAGTGCCAGGGAAGGCTCTTGTGTCAGGCCCGGCAGCAGGACTCGCTCGGCCGGGAACATCTGCCGCAGATCCACAGGCATGCTTCAACTCGTCCCAGTGCACACGGCTTACGCCCTTGAGAATCGTCCCCACCCAAGCACTCCGGTCCACTCGTCGGACCCGTGGCCCGATCGGACTCATTCCACCTCACCGACCGCCATGACCGCGAGTCCGGGCCGACACGACGCATGCGCGCTCTCCGCGGGCCGTACCACGATCACGATCGCTTACCGGTCGTCCACGGTCCGGCATGCCGACCGGATCATCGTTCTGGACGGCGGCCGGGTCGTCGAGTCGGGCACGCACGCGGACCTTCTCGCCCGCGCCGGACGGTACGCGGAGCTCTGCCGGGCGAGCGGCTCCCTCAGCCCGAAGCCCTGAAGGGCGGAAGTCGCTTACGCCAGAGTCCCGTTCAGAGCCGCAGGTCCATCCGCTGCTCGACCGTGTCCAGGCCGAACTTGCGGGCGGAACGGGAGACGGTGAGCTCGAAACCGGCCTTCGCGTACAGGTGGTGGGCGGCGTCGAGGCCCGCGATGGTCCAGAGCAGCACACCCTCGTACGCACGGGCGCGGGCCTCGTCCAGGGCGGTCTCCAGCAGCCGGCCGCCCAGGCCCCGGCCCCGGGCGACCGGGTCGAGGAGCACCCACCGCAGCTGGCCCCAGCCCGGGCGTTCGTCCGCCCGGACGAGGCCGGTGGCGCCGACCACGCGGCCGTCGAGTTCGGCGACCCACAGACGACCGGGCGCCGCACCGCCCTCGCGGGCCCGGGCGAGGACCAACTCGGCCATCCCGGCGGCGACATAGGCCTCCATGGTCTCGTCCGTGCCGTACTCGCGGGCGTAGAGGACACCGTGCAGGGCGGCGACGGTGCCGAGGTCTCCGGGGCGGACGGCCTCGCGGACGGTCGCGAATCCGGGTGCGGTGGCGGCCATGGTGGCATCCCTTCCAGGAGGGCACTTCCACTGAAACAGTCGTTTCAGTGGAACGATAGACCACGTGTCCACCCCCACCCCCGCAGATGCGCGCTCCCGCCCGTCGCGGCGCCGCGAGGAGATCCTCGCCGCGACCGTCCGCTACGTCGCCGAGCACAACGTGTCCGACCTCTCCCTGCGCCCGCTGGCGGCCGAGATCGGCTCCAGCCCGCGGGTGCTCCTGTACCTGTTCGGGTCGAAGGAGCAGTTGGTCCGGGAGGTCCTGGCGGTCGGCCGGGCCGAGCAACTCGCGCTGCTGGAGCGCTCCGAGACCGAGGGCGGCGACGCCCGCGAGACCCTCGAACTGCTCTGGGAGTGGCTGACGAAACCCGAGCACCGGGGCGCGCTACGCCTGTTCTTCGAGGGGTACGTCCGCGCCTTCGGCGGCTCCGGGCCCTGGCTGGACTTCGGCACCGTCTCGCTGGACGAGTGGCTGCCGCCCCTGGAACGCGCCCTGGACGGCACCGGCGCGAATCCCACCGTGGTGCTGGCCGTCCTCCGCGGCCTGCTGCTGGACCTCCTCGCCGACGGCGACGGCGGGAGCGGGGGCGGGGGCGGGGGCGGCGGCGAGGACGGGAGCGAGGACGGCAACGACGGTGGCGGGAACCACGCCGCCCGCGTCCACGCCGCCTGGCACGCCTTCCTCGACGCCGCCCTCGGCTGACGCCCGGCAGCCGGCCCACGCCGCACCCGGAGGCCGCGCGCTCGCCACCTGCCAGCGGCGCCTGAGGACCTGGCGCCTGGTCGCCACTCACGCGGACAGGCCGAAGAGGACACCGGCGGAGTCCAGCCAGGGGCCTGCGTCATGGACAAGGGCGACGCCTCGTGTTCGTGTGCCGGCGCCCGCGTCCTGGCGGTGCCCTGCCCATGTGCGGGCGGGGGTCTGGCGGTCGCGCTTTCTGCGGTGCCGTGGTTGCCGGGCACGGCTACTGTGCCGTTCATGTCTGACGATCTGCGGGACTTCCACCCGCGTGCTGAATCCGCCGCGGCCGTTGGGCGGTTGGCCGATCCGGGGTTCCTGGTGAACGCGGACCCGGGATCGGTACTGGCGTTGCTGGATGCGGCGTCGGGTCCGGTGGCGCGATTGGCCGCGTCGGTGTACCGGGCCTCGACACACCTGCATCGTGACGTCACCGCGGGGGTGCGCCGACAACTGCTGGCGCTGGACGCGGCCCGTTACGGGGACCGGGAGCTGTCGGCGCGGATCACCGCGGTACCGGTGGAGGACGAACCCGCCGCACCGTGGGGCGTCGAGTGGGCCACCGGCTCCCAGCTCGACCGGTCCGTGCGTCGTATTCCGACCGCCCACACCGACGCGTTGCTGGCGGTGGCGACGGCGGTGGTCGACGGCCGCCCCGTCGCGGTCACCGGCGGTACTGACCGGAGCGTGCGGGTGTGGGACCTGACCACGTGCGAGCAGATCGGCCAACCCCTCGCCGGCCACACCGGCCAGGTGTGCGCGGTGGCGACGGCGGTGGTCGACGGCCGCGCCGTGGCGCTCATCGGCAGTGGTGACCGGACCGTGCGGGTGTGGGACCTGACCACGTGCGAGCAGATCGGCCAACCCCTCACCGGCCACACAGCTGCGGTGTCGGCGGTGGCGACGGCGGTGCTCGACGGCCGCCCTGTCGCGGTCACCGGCAGTGGTGACGTGCGGGTGTGGGACCTGACCACGCGCGAGCAGATCGGCGAGCCGCTCACCGGCCACACCCATGCTGTGTGCGCGGTGGCGACGACGGTGCTCGACGGCCGCCCCGTCGCGGTCACCGGCAGCCACGACGAGACCGTGCGAGTGTGGGACCTGACCACGCGCGAACAGATCGGCGAGCCGCTCACCGGCCACGAGGAGGCGGTGCGAGCGGTGGCGACGGGGGTCGTCGACGGCCGCCCCGTCGCGGTCACCGGCAGCCACGACGAGACCGTGCGGGTATGGGACCTGACCACCGGCCGGCAGATCGGCCGACCTCTCACCGGTCACGACGGCTGGGTGCTGTCGGTGCTCACGACAACGATCGACGGCCGCCCCTGCATCGTCAGCGGAGGCGAGGACTGGACGCTCCAGGTGTGGGATCCGACCACCGGCAAGCAGATCGGCGAGGCGGTGAACGGCAACACCGACAAGGTCCGGGCGATGGCGACCGCGGTGCTGGACGGCCGTCCCCACGTGATCGCCGGCAGTCAGGACGGGATGGTGCGGGTGTGGGACCTGGCCTCGGGCGGCCAGGTTGGTGAACCGCCCACCGGCCACACCGGCGATGTGAACGCGGTGGCGACGACAGTGGTCGACGGCCGCCCCGTGGCGATCACCGGCGGCGACGGCACGGTGCGGGTCTGGGACCTGACCACCGGCCGGCAGATCGGCCTGCATCTCACCGGCCAGGACGACTGGGTGGGGGCGGTGGCGACGGCGGTGGTCGACGGCCGCCCCGTCGCGGTCGCCGGCAACCACGTACAGGTATGGGACCTGACCACGTGTGAGCAGATCAGCGAGCCGCTCTCCGGCCACGAGGAGGGGGTGAACGCGGTGGCGACGGCAGTGGTCGACGGCCGCCCTGTAGCGATCACCGGCAGCTGGGATGACGTACGGGTCTGGGATCTGACTGTGGGTCAGCAGGTCGGCGAGCCCCTGACCGGCCACACCGGCGACGTGAACACGGTGGCG
>NZ_JBIUYQ010000009.1:214220-221761 GCF_044744605.1 Kitasatospora sp. NPDC087271 | reverse complement strand
GGCGACGGCGGTGGTCGACGGCCGCCCCCTGGCGGTCACCGGCGGCGACGACGGCACGGTGCGGACCTGGGACCTGACCACCGGCGACCAGGTCGGCGAGCCCCTGACCGGCCACACCGGCGACGTGAACACGGTGGCGACGGCGGTGGTCGACGGCCGCCCCCTGGCGGTCACCGGCGGCGACGACGGCACGGTGCGGACCTGGGACCTGACCACCGGCGACCAGGTCGGGCCGGAGCTGGTGTTCCCGCTGCCGGTCTGCGCGGTGGCCGTGGTGCCGGATGGCCGGTTGGTGGTGGGCTTCGGCTGGGAGGTCGCGGTGTTGTCCCGCCGTTGACCGGGCCCCGCACGAACGTCTCGCCGCCGGACGGCGGTGGCGGCCCGCGGTCAGTCCGCGCCGGGCGGGAGCCAGTGCAGGGCGAACCAGAGCTCCATCCGGACCTCCGCGTCGCCGAGGTCGACGGCGAGCAACTCGCCGACCCGGGCGATGCGTTGGCGCACGGTGTTGCGGTGGAGCTGGAGCGCCGCCGCGGTGCGGTCCCAACTGCCGTGCAGGGCGAGCCAGGTGCGCAGGGTCTCCCGGAGCACGGCCGGCCCGGGGGTGCCCGCGGCGGCCAGCGGGGCGAAGGTGCTGCGGGCGAGGGCGGCGGCGTCCTCGGGGGCGACCAGGGTGTGGACGCTCGGCCCGACGGCCTCGCGGTGGTGGACGGCGGCGGCACCGGTGGCCAGCGCGTGACGCAGGGCCCGGTCGGCCTGGGCGTCGGCGGTCCTCAGTTCCGCCGTGGGGGCGGGCGCGCTGACGCCGAGCGTCCAGCCGAGCCGGGCGGCGGAGTCGGTGTCCACGACCCGGTCCGGAGCCGCCGAGCCGGGCAGCAGCGCCCGCAGCCGGGTCCCGTCCAGGTTCAGGTGCGGTGTGCCGAGGGCGGTGCCGAGGGCGGCGAGTTGGACGGCCTCCCCGCCGCCGCCCGCCCGGCCGGTCAGCCGGCCGTGCACGACCACCCAGGCCCCGTCGGGCGGCAGCAGGGCGGCCGCCGCCTCCTCCGGTGCGGCGCCGAGCAGCAGCCGCACCAGGGCTCCGGCGCTGCGGGCGTCCGTGCCGAGCGCGTGCCGCGGGCTGGTGAGCAGCGAGAGCAGTACCACGGCCACCCCGGCCACGGACCGGTGGACGGCGGTCGGCGGCTCCTCGGCGGCGGTGACGAGCGTGAGCGGGCCGCCGGAACCGTCCGAGCCGGGCAGGGTCCGCACGGTCAGGTGCCGCCCGGCGTAGTGCTGGGCGGCGGCGGTCGGCGGCTGGGCGCGGCCCGCTGCGCGCGCGGTGGTCCGTTCCGCGAGGGCGCGCAGTTCGGCCGGGACCGGTACGGGCGGGCGCGCTCCGGCGCTGAACAGTTCGACGCCGCGTCCGTCCAGCAGCGCCGTCCAACCGCCCAGGTGCACGGCGAGTTGCTGGACGACCGCGCGCAGCGCGTCGGGGCGGGCGGCCGCGGAGGCGAGTGCGGACTGGGCTTCGGAGATCTGCCGCAGGCCGCGGTGGGCGGCTTCGGCCATCGCCGAGTAGGCGGCCCGGCCGACGGCGACGAACGGGGTGCCGTCGGGCACCCGTAGCAGGGGCAGGCCGTGCCGGTCGCAGGCGGCGACCAGGTCGGCCGGCACCTCGTCGTAGACCGGTGCGACGCCGAAGCCGAGTGCGGCGGCGCCCGCTTCGACGACGCAGCGTACGTAGGCGTCGATGCCCTCGGCGTCCTTCGGGAGGCGGACTCCGGCGGTGAGCAGCAGTTCGCCGCCGAGCAGGTAGGGGCCGGGGTTCTCGACCTCGGTGGTGCCGACGGTGCCGATCAGCCGGTCGTCGAGCGGTCCGGCGATCTGGCGCAGTCCGAGCGCGGGGTCGGCGAGCAGGACGGTCAACGGGACGGCGGGGCTGCCGGAGGCGGGAGCGGGGGCTGGGTTGGGCACGCCGGCGGCCTTTCGTCGGAGGTTTTGCACATCTGACCCCACGATATTGGATGAAACCGATACTTCTGCAGGCCAGGTGGGGCGGTTTAGGTTCAGCGCACGGCGTTTTCCTTCGGGCGCCCCCGGCTCGTCCCCCCGCTCCCCGCCCTTCCTGTGAGCCCTGCCAGTCCCGCCCGTCGCCTGCCTGTTCCCCCACCCACAGCCCTGGCCCGGCCCGCTCCCCCCAGCGCGTCCGGCCGGATCGGAGGACCACCCCATGACCCTCGACTACGTCGTGATGATCGGCTATCTGTTGGGCATCGTCGGCGTCGGCTGGTGGGGCAAGCGGCGCGCCTCCTCGAAGGCGGACTTCCTCGTCGCGGGCCGCCGTCTGGGCCCGGTGCTGTACACGGGGACGATGGCCGCCGTCGTCCTCGGCGGCGCGTCCACCATCGGCGGCGTGCGGCTCGGCTACTCCTACGGCCTGTCGGGCGCCTGGATGGTGTTCGCGATCGGGCTCGGCCTGCTGGCGCTGAGCATCCTCTTCTCCGCCCGGATCGCCCGGCTGCGGGTGTACACCGTGGCCGAGATGCTGTCGCTGCGCTACGGCGGGGCGGCGAGCGTGATCTCCGGCGTGGTCATGTGGGTCTACACCCTGATGCTGGCGGTGACCTCGACGATCGCCTACGCCAGCGTCTTCGACGTGCTGTTCGACGTGCCCCGCTGGGCGGCCGTGGTGATCGGCGGCACCATCGTGGTCGGCTACTCGGCGCTCGGAGGCATGTGGTCGATCACCCTCACCGACATGGTGCAGTTCGTGGTGAAGAGCATCGGGGTCCTGTTCCTGCTGCTGCCGGTCGCCGTCGTGAAGGCCGGCGGCCTCGCCCGACTGAAGGCCGAACTGCCTTCCGGCTACTTCTCGTTCGGCTCGATCGGTGGCGACACCATCTTCACCTACGTGCTGATCTACACCTTCGGCATGCTGATCGGCCAGGACATCTGGCAGCGGGTGTTCACCGCCCGCACCGACCGGGTGGCCACGTACGGCGGCACGGTGGCCGGCGCCTACTGCCTGGCGTACGCCGTCGCCGGCGCGGTGATCGGGATGGCCACCAAGGCGCTCTACCCCCAACTGGCCAGCCCCGACAGTGCGTTCGCGACCATCGTGAAGAGCACGCTGCCGGCCGGGGTGCGCGGCCTGGTCCTGGCGGCGGCGCTGTCGGCGATGATGTCGACCGCGAGCGGCGCGCTGATCGCCTCCGCCACCGTGGCCAACAACGACATCTGGGCCCGGGTACGCACGCTCGTCGGCCGGGGAGGGCCAGGCGCCGCGGCCACGGACCATGACGAGGTGCGGTCCAACCGGCTGGCGATCGTGGCCCTCGGCGTGCTGTCGATCGGCGTCGCCTGCGTACTGGACGACGTGATCTCGGCGCTCACCGTCGCGTACAACCTGTTGGTCGGCGGTCTGCTGGTGCCGATCCTGGGCGGGCTGGTCTGGCGGCGCGGCAACCTGCCGGGCGCGCTCGCCGCGATGATCGCGGGCGGCGGCACCGTGATCGCGTTGATGGCCGCCAAGGGTGTCCTCGCCAACGAGCCGATCTACTTCGGCCTCGCCGTGAGCCTGGTCGCCTACCTGGCCGTCAGCCTGGCCACCCGCCCGACCGATGCCACCGTGCTGGAGCACTGGCGCGGCCGGCTCGCCGGGCAGGCCGCGACCCCGGCCGCTCCCGCCGCCACCGCCCCGGCCGCCGCACTCTGAGAGGAAGCCTCATGGGCCTGCCCACCGCACCGACCGTCACGTCCGCACCGACCGCACCGACCGTCACGTCCGGGCCACCCGCCCCGCTCGGACCGTCCGGACCATCCGGACCGACGGCGCCGCCCGCACCGACCGAGGCCCGGTTGCGCCGCGAACTCGCCGCCGTGTACCGGCTGGTCGCCCACTTCCGGATGACCGACCTGATCTTCACCCACATCTCGGTCCGCCTCCCCGGCCCCGAGCAGCACTTCCTGATCAACCCGTACGGCCTGCTGTTCGAGGAGGTCACCGCCTCCGACCTGGTCAAGATCGACCTGGCCGGGAACCCGGTGGAGCCGACCCCCCATCCGGTCAACCCGGCCGGCTTCGTGATCCACAGCGCCGTCCACGCGGCCCGCCAGGACGCCCACTGCGTGCTGCACACGCACACCCGGGCGGGCTGCGCGGTCGCCGCCCAGCGGGACGGGCTGCTGCCCCTCAACCAGATCTCGATGGAGTTCCACGACCGGGTCGGCTACCACGACTACGAGGGCGTCGCGCTCAACCTGGCCGAGCAGGAGCGACTGGTCGCCGACCTCGGCGGGCACCCGGCGCTGATCCTGCGCAACCACGGCCTGCTGACCGTCGGCCGCACCCCGGGCGAGGCCTTCCTGCGGATGTACTACCTGGACAAGGCCTGCGAGATCCAGATCGCCGCCCAGGCCGGCGGCGGCCCGCTCGTCCTGCCGTCCCGCGAGACCGCCGAGCTCACCGCCCGCCAGCTGACCGGCCAGGAGCACGGATCCGACCTCCAGGACGACCGGGCCGCCGAACTGGCCTGGGCCGCCCTCCTGCGCCTCGCCGACCGGATCGCCCCCGACCACGCGAACTGACCCCGTCGACCCGGCGCGACCCCCGCCCGCCGACGCCCCGACGCCGACGCCCCGACGCCGACGCCCCGCCCGTGGCTCCCCGACGCCGACTCCCCGACAACGCCCCGACAGCGCCCCGCCCGACCGACTCCAGGAGCTGCCATGAGCACCGCCCCCGACCCCCACGCCCCCCACAGCCCCCTCGGCCCCACCGACTCCTCCCGCGTACCGCGCTACGCCGGGCCCGCCACCTTCGCCCGCCTGCCCCGGATCGACCAGGTCCCGCGCGCGGACGTCGCGGTCGTCGGCGTGCCCTTCGACACCGGCGTCTCCTACCGGCCCGGCGCCCGCTTCGGCGGCAACGCGATCCGCGAGGCCAGCCGGCTGCTGCGCCCCTACAACCCGGCCCAGGGCGCCTCGCCGTTCGCACTCGCCCAGGTCGCCGACGCCGGGGACATCGCCGCCAATCCGTTCGACATCCACGAGGCGGTCGACACCGTCGAGGCAGCCGCCGGCGAACTGCTGGACACCGGCGCCCGGCTGATGACCCTCGGCGGCGACCACACCATCGCGCTCCCGCTGCTGCGCGCCGTGGCCCGTCGACACGGGCCGGTCGCGCTGCTGCACTTCGACGCCCACCTGGACACCTGGGACACCTACTTCGGCGCCGAGTACACCCACGGCACACCGTTCCGCCGGGCCGTCGAGGAGGGAATCCTGGACACCTCCGCCCTCTCCCACGTCGGCACCCGCGGGCCGCTCTACGGCAAGCAGGACCTCACCGACGACGAGAAGCTCGGCTTCGGCATCGTCACCTCCGCCGACGTCCTGCGGCGCGGCGTGGACGAGGTCGCCCAACAGCTGCGCGAGCGGGTCGGCGACCGCCCCCTGTACATCTCCATCGACATCGACGTGCTCGACCCGGCGCACGCCCCCGGCACCGGCACCCCCGAGGCCGGCGGACTCACCTCGCGCGAGCTGCTGGAGATCCTGCGCGGCCTGAGCGGCTGCCACCTGGTCTCCGCCGACGTGGTCGAGGTCGCACCCGCCTACGACCACGCCGAGATCACCGCCGTGGCCGCCTCGCACACCGCCTACGAGCTGACGACGTTGATGGCCCGCCAGATCGCGGGCGAACGGACG
This sequence comes from Kitasatospora sp. NPDC087271, assembly GCF_044744605.1. Taxonomy (NCBI): domain Bacteria; kingdom Bacillati; phylum Actinomycetota; class Actinomycetes; order Kitasatosporales; family Streptomycetaceae; genus Kitasatospora; species Kitasatospora sp. NPDC087271. The sequence continues at coordinate 216,076 of NZ_JBIUYQ010000009.1, read as the reverse complement.
GAGCAGGGTCCGCGAGCCGGTGCGGGCGGCCGCCCGGACGGCCGCGCCGGCGCCCGTACCGACGCCCGTACGGACGCCCGTACGGAGTCCCACGACGCCACCGGCGAGGTGCGCGCATGACGCACCTCCGCAACGGCGGCGACCTGGTGGTCGAGTCACTCGCCACGCTCGGCGCCCGCTGCGTCTTCGGCCTGCCCGGCCAGCACGCCCTCGGCCTGTTCGACGCGCTGCGCCGCTCCGACCTGCGTTACGTGGGACTGCGGGTGGAGAACAACGCCGGCTTCGCCGCCGACGGCTACGCCCGCACCGCCGGGACGGTGGCCCCGCTGTTCCTGTCCACCGGGCCCGGCGCGCTCACCTCGCTGGCCGCGCTCCAGGAGGCCGCCGCCGCCTCGGTGCCGGTGCTCGCCGTCTCCAGCCAGATCCCCTCGGCCGGACTGGGTGGACGGCGGCGCGGCTACCTGCACGAACTCGTCGACCAGCAGGCCAGCTTCCGCGACGTGGTGAAGTCCGTGCACACCGCCCGCACCCCCGCACAGATCCCCTCCGCGCTGGCCGCCGCCTGGGAGTCGGCGCTGAGCGCGCCGTACGGGCCGGTGTGGGTGGAGATCCCGCAGGACGTCCTGCTCGCGCCGGTGACCGTACCCCCGGTCACCGGGCTGCGCGCCGAACCCCGGCCGCCGGTCCCCCGCCCGGAGCTGGTCGCCGAGGCCGCGGTGCTGCTGGCCGAGGCCGAACGCCCGGTGATCCTGGCCGGAGGCGGCGTGGTCCGGGCCGGAGCCAGTGACGAACTGCTGCGGCTGGCCGAGCTGTTGCGGGCCCCGGTGGCCTGCACCTTCGGCGCCAAGGGGGCCTTCCCCTGGGAGCACCCGCTGTCGCTGCGGTCCTGGCTGGAGGACCGCCACACCACCGACCTGCTGGAGGACGCCGACGTCCTGCTCGTCGTCGGCTCCGGCCTGGGCGAACTGTCCAGCAACTACCACACCCTGGCGCCGCGCGGCCGGATCATCCAGATCGAGGCCGACGCGGGCAAGCTGGAGGCCAACCACCCGGCCTTCGGCATCCACGCCGACGCCCGCCTCGCCCTGGCCGCCCTCTCCGACTCGGTACCGGCCGCCACAGCGGACGGACGGGCCGAGGCGGTGACCGCCGAACTGCTCAAGCGCGTCCAGGAGCGGATCGACGGCCAGGGGCTGGAACTCGAACAGGACTTGCTGGCATCCGTTCGCCACGCGCTACCGGACGACTCCCCGGTCTTCTTCGACATGACGATCCTCGGCTACTGGGCCTGGTCCGCCTTCGACGCCCGCCGCCCCGGAGCGATGCACTCCGCCCAGGGCGCCGGCGGCCTCGGCTACGGCTACCCCGCCGCACTGGGCGCCGCCGTGGCCACGGGCGGCCGCCCGGTCCTCGCCGTCTCCGGCGACGGCGGCGCGATGTACTCGCTCGCCGAACTCGCTACCGCCCGCCAACTCGGCCTCAACGTCACCTGGCTGATCATCGACGACGGCGGCTACGGCATCCTGCGCGAGTACATGACGGGCGCCTTCGGCGAGGCCACCGCCACCGAACTGGCCCGCCCGGACTTCGTCCGCCTGGCCGAGTCCTTCGGCGTCCCGGCCGCCTTCACCACGCCCGACGACCTCGCACGGGACCTGGCCGCCGCACTCGCCGCCCCGGGCCCCAACGTGCTGGTCCTGCCCGCCCTGCTGCGGATGTTCGCACCCACCCACCTGGACGCCTGAACCACGGGGGGAGCGCGACGGCCCGGCCTTGCCCGCGCCCGGGGGCGGGGGGGGGGGGGGGGGGGGGGGGGGGGGGGGGGGGGGGGGGGGGGGGGGGGGGGGCGGGGGCGT
>NZ_JBIUYQ010000009.1:0-214212 GCF_044744605.1 Kitasatospora sp. NPDC087271 | reverse complement strand
CCACCTGGGTTGTCGGCCCCCCCCTCGGGCGGTGTTCCCCCCCACCCCCCCCCCCCCCCCGGCCCGGGGGGGGGCGCCCCCCCCCCGCCGCCCCCCCCCCCCGCCCCCCCCCCCCCCCCCCCCCCCCCGTCGACCTGATCGCACACCACCACGCACCCGGACCGTCCGGCACCGTTGCGCCACCCCTTGGATAGGCTGCCGCAATGGCCCTCGACTCCCCCCGGCTGCTGCGCGCCGACGCCGCCCGCAACGCGGAAAAGATCATCCGGGCTGCCCGGGAGGTCTTCACCGAACAAGGCCCCGACGCCCTCCTCGACGACGTGGCCCGCCGGGCCGGCGTCGCAGCCGCCACGCTCTTCCGCCGTTTCCCCGACAAGGCCGCGCTGCTGCGGGCCGTACTCAACGAGCGCTTCGCCGAGAACGTCCGCCCCGTCATCCAGGCTGCCGCCCACGACCCCGACCCCGCCTCCGGACTGGCCCGCGTGCTGGAAGCGGCACTGGAATCAGTGGCCGGCGACTACAACGTGCTGGCCGCCGCCCGCTCCGCCGGCGTCCTGACCCCGGCGACCGGGCAGGAGTTCTTCGCCGCCCTCGACGCCCTCCTGGCGCGCGGTCAGCACGCAGGTGTGATCCGCGCCGACCTCGTACCCGACGACCTGCACCGCATCGTCGTCATGCTGGTCTCCGTACTGTGGACGATGGAACCCCACGAGAACGGCTGGCGCCGCTACCTGGCCCTCACCCTCGACAGCCTCACCCCCACCGGGGCCCGCCCGCTGCCCTGCCCCGCCCCCGCACTGCACACCCGCACACCCTGACACCGAGGCGGGTGCCGGCCGCCCTCGCGCGGTGGGGGCGGCCGACACCACTGACCGCTAGCGCGCCGGGTGCACCTTGATCGCCGAGGCCGGGCACATGGCGGCCGCCTGGCGGGCCAGTTCCGCCGCCCGTGCGCCGGGCTCGACGGCGAGCACGACGACCTGACCGGCCTCGTCCTGGTCGAACACCAGCGGCGCGGTCACCGCGCACTGCCCCGACGACACGCACCGCGAGGTGTCCGCCTCCACCCGCGCGACCGGCCGCTCGCGCGGCTGCTCCCCGTTCACCACAGGACCGGGACCTCGCTGAGGCCGCCCGCCAGCCGTTCGGCGTGGTCGCGCAGGCTCCGCGCGTCCACCGCCAGCCGCAGGCCGGGGAAGCGCCGGAACAGCGCGGTCAGCGCGACCTGCATCTCGGTGCGTGCCAGCACGTTGCCGATGCAGTAGTGACCGCCGTGCCCGAAGGCCAGGTGCGCGTTGGGGGAACGCGACGGGTCGAAGGTGTCCGGCTCCTCGAACACCCTCCCGTCCCGGTTCGCGGCGTTGATCGCCACCAGCACCGCCTCGCCCCGCGCGATCGCGGCCCCCGCGACGGTGACGTCCTCGCGGGCGTAGCGGGTCAGGCCCAGGCCACCGGGCGAGGCCATCCGCAGGACCTCCTCCACGGTGGCGCGGGCCAGCGTCTCGGGCTCGGCGGCGAAGCGGTCCCGCCGGCCGGTGTCGCTCAGCAGGAACAGGACGCCCAGGTCGATCCGGGCCGACGTCGTCTCGTGGCCGGCGAACAGCAGCCCCACCGCCAGCCGGGTCATCTCCCCCTCGGTGAACGAGGGGTCCTCCGCCTGCACGGCCAGGATGTCGCTGATCACGTCCTGCCCCGGCTTCTTCCGCTTCTCCTCGGCGATGCCGGCCACGTACGCCTCGAACTCGGCCATGGCCGCGGCGCCGTCGGCCCCGCCGTACAGCGCGGCGATCCGCTCCGACCAGCCGCGCAGCAGGCCCCGGTCCGCGACCGGCACACCCAGCAGCTCGCAGATCACCATCACCGGCAACGGGAACGACAGGTGGTCGTGCAGGTTGACGGCGCGTTCCGGCTCCCGTGAGCGCTCCTCCTCCATCGCGTCCAGGCAGGATGCGGCGAGCTCCCCGATCCGCTCGCCCAGCCGGCGCATCCGCGGCGCGCTGAACGCGGGCGCCAGCATCCGCCGCATCCGCGTGTGCTCGCGGTCCTCCTCCTCGGGCGTGGGGGCGGGGCGCGTGTGCAGCGCCGACTCCGAGATCCTCGGCGCGCCCTCGGAATCGGGGCGCAGCCGGGAGAACCGGGCGTCGCTCAGAACCTCCCGGGCCTCCTCGTACCGGGTCACCAGCCAGGCCGGGTCGCCAGCGGGTGTCGTCACCCTCGTGATCGGACCTTCCTCGCGCAGACGCGCGAACAGCGGCGCCAGGTCCAGGGCGTCGGGGCGCTCGAAGGGTAACTGCGGTGCGGGGGCGGTCATGGTGGTCTCCTCACCGGCCAAAGGCCACAAGAGCAGCGAACGCTTGGCAGAACCGCCCTCTCCTGCACGTCCGGACCAGGGCGGATGAGCGGCGTCCCGGCCCAACAAGTGAGAGTCAGCTCTCTCTTCTCTCGGGAGCGTAACACCGTCGGCACGCACAGTCAGCCACCCGGCGAAATCGGCCCGTCCGGTGACAGGGCGGGGCCCCGGCTCGGTGAAGAACACCTGCGGCACGGCCCCCTCGGGGCATCAGCCGCGCCCGCACGCCGTCCGCATCTGCCGGTCCTCGGCCGATCGCAGGACCGCCGGGCCACGCGGTCGCGTACGCTCGCCCGGGTGCCGCGAAGGTGTGGGGCGGCGGCCGGGTCGGGAGGCAGGGGGTGGCGGGTGTTGTCGGATCGCGCGCGGGCCGAATCGGTCCTCAAGGACGCGGCTGCCACCTGTGAGGCGCACCTGCGGCGCTGGGTCGGGCAGTTGGAGGGCGCGGTCGGCCAGGTGGCGGCCTACCAGTTCGGATGGACCCCCGACGGATCCCCTCACCCGCGGCACGGCGGCAAGAACGTTCGAGCGGCCCTGGCACTGGGCTGCGCCCGGGCGGTGGGAGGGGACCCGCAGCGGGCGGTGCCCGCCGCCGTGGTGGTGGAGATGGTGCACAACCTGTCGCTGCTGTACGACGACGTCCTGGACGGCGACGCGCTCCGTCGCCACCGGGCCTCCGCCTGGGAGGTGTTCGGGCCGGGCGCGGCGACCCGGTCGGCCGACGCACTGCTGATGCTGGCGTTCGAGGTGCTCGCAGGCCCCGACGGCGAAGCATTCGCCGGTGAAGCCGTCGCCGGTGAAGCGTCGACGGCCCTGCTGGACACGCTCATCCAGCTCGCGGTCGGTGAGAGCCTGGACGTGCTGTTCGAGGCCGCGCCCCGCGTCGAGCTGTCCGAGTGCCTGGAGATGGTGTCGGGCAAGACGGCGTCGCTGATCTCCTGCGCCTGTCGGCTGGGCGCCCTCTACGGCGGCGGCGGGCCGGCGCAGGTCGAGACCCTGGCCGCGTTCGGACACGACCTGGGCATGGCGTTCCAGCTGGTGGACGACCTGCTGGGGATCTGGGGCGACGAAGCGGTCACGGGCAAACCGGTCTTCGCGGACCTGCGGGCCCGCAAGCTCTCGGTGCCGGTGGTGGCCGCGATGGCCTCGAACACCGTGGCGGGCGACGAACTGGCCCGCCGCTACGCGCTGTCGGCCGGCCCTGGCCGGGCCGGAGAGGCGGAGCTGGCCCGGCTGGTGGAGGAGGCCGGCGGCCGGCGCTGGACGGCGGAGCGCGCCGCCGAGCACGCGGACGGGGCCCGACGCCGTCTGCGGAGCCTCGCCGACGGCCCCGGCGCGGTGGCCGGTGCCGTCGCCGACCTCGACGCGCTCTGCGAACTGATCGTCAACCGGTCGCACTGAACCGGTCGCCCCCGGCGCGGGAGGACCAGGGCGCCGGGGTGTCGAGGATGTGCGCACGACCCTGCCGGTAGAGCGCGGCGTCCACCTCCTTCAGGCGGCGCAGTTCCTGCGGCTCGTACAGGGCATGGACCACGGCCGGCTCGGCGCCGTGCCCGGCGGCCTCCAGCAGCGCGTTCGCCGCCGCCCGGCCGCTCTGGTTCGCGCCCTCCATGGTGGCCAGGTTCACCGGGCAGCGGACGAAGTCCCCGGCCATGAACAGGTTCACCGCGGCCGTCCGCGCCCGCGGGCGCAGCGTCCAGGAGCCGGTGGTGTTGATCAGCAGGGCCTCGTCGTTGGTGGCGGGACCGGGGCCGTCGAGGTTCTTGACGGCCGGGTCCAGGTGCCAGGAGTGGAGCAGGCCGTCGTGGAGGGTCCGGCGGCGGCCGTCGTTGAGGGCGTCGGCGAGCTGGGCCCAGACCTCGGCGACGACCTCGGCCCGGGTGCAGTCGCGGGCCGGCTTGCCGTAGAGGATTCCGGGGGTGTCCCAGGAGGAGATGTCGACCGACAGGCAGTCGGCCACCGTCCCGTCGCCGTAGGTGGCGCGGAAGTCGGTGTCCCAGAACTGCGCCTGGCTGACGGAGGTCAGGGCCCACGGGGAGTCCTGGTAGATGACGTGGCCGCGGGTGATCGGGGTGGGCTCGGTGAGGTAGAACTGCAGGCCGACCATCCAGTCGGTGCGCAGGTCCGCCGTCTTCTTCAGCTCCCGGTCCGCCTCGGCCAGGCCGCGCTCCAGCAGCGTCCCGATCCGGTCGACCGGGAGCGCGCACACGTACCAGTCGGCGACCGCTTCCCGCCGGCGGCCGCCCGGGCCGCGCAGGACGGCGCCGACGACAGCGCGACCCCGCACCGTCAGGCGCTCCACCTGCCAACCGAGTTCGAGCCGCACCCCCAGCCGCTCCAGGTGCCGCACCCAGGGGTCGATCCAGGCGGTGCTGGTCGGGGCGTTCAGGACCCGGTCGGCTGCCTGGGCCTCGCCCCGGCCGAGGAAGCCGTAGCCGAAGGCCTCCAGGAACCCCCCGACGGTGTGCGCGCTGCACACCTCCGCCCTGGCCGCCACGACCGTACGGGTCGCCCCGACGACGCACACCTTCCGGTACTCCTCGGAGGCTCCGTCGGCGGCGGTGAAGTCCCACCACGACATCTGCTCCCACTGCCCCAGCCGCCGCTGCGCGCTGCTGGTCATGTAGACGAGCAGCCGGTTGGCGAAGTACAGCAGTTCCTCGTTCAGCTCTCCCCCGGCGCCCAGCTTCATGCCCCGGGCCCGCAGGATCTGCAGGGGCGTCCTCGGACCGGCGGCCAGGGACACGTCGGAGACCGTCTCCCCGATCCTCCCCGACCGGGCGGACAGCATCTGCGGTGCCTCCCGCAGGTTGCCTTCCACGCCCGAGGGCGATCCCGGGAGGGGGATCCGCCGCATCGTGTCCGGCAGGCTCCGGTAGAAGCCGGGGAAGAACCGGAACCCGTGCTCGCTGGGCAGGTCGAGCCGCCCGCCGGTACCCGTCCCCGGAACCGAGGCGCTACGGGCCTTCCCGCCCCACCCCGAGGGCTCCACCACGGTCACCTCGAAGCCGCGCTCCGCCAGCTCCATGGCCGCCGTCAGCCCGGCCACCCCACCGCCCAACACCGTGACCGTCCGGCCCGAACGCCCCGACACCGCACGCCCCCTCCCCGGCCCACGGCCGCCCGCCCGTCCTACCCGTCCCACCCGATCCGTACGGGAACGATAGAGCAGGTCGTGGCCGTCACCCCGGCGAAGTCCCTCCCCGCGACCCCCTGCACCCCGCGGCCTCGTTGTCGGCCCGAGCCGCCGGACCGGAACAGCCCCCCGGAACTCTCCAGCCGCGTTACGGAGTTCGACCTCACCGGCTACGCCCCCGTACTACCGTTCATATGAACAGCGGGTCGGCCGGCTACGGCCACGGGTAGCCCACCTGCTCCGGCACTGCTGCCGGCCACTCCCAGCTGCGGTCCCCTTCGGCTCGCAGGACCTCGGCCTCGTACTGATCCGCGGCGAACCGAAACTCCGGCAGGTCGAAGCCCCGCTCGGCCGGGTCGTGCCAGCCCGCCCAGACGACATGCTCCTCGTCGCGTGTGACCGTGACGTACAGAGCTGAGAAGGTCCGGTTCTATGGCCATCGGCAAAGGATCGCGGAGCCGGCCGCGGCTGTCATGTGAATGTGCGTGGCCGCCGCTCAGGGCGGTGGTTCGGGCCGCTCCTGGGCACGCCGGCCTCCGGACATCCCACCCGCAGGAGGCGGGCCGACACCGCCACGTCCAGATCGCGTGGTGCCGGTCCGGCCCGAGTGGGTGTGTCGGCGAGGCGGTCGAGTAGCCGGTGCATGGCCGCCTGGCCGTCCTCGACGGCTGCCTGCTCGTCGTCGGCCAGCGGGATGGACACGATCATCTTCCGCAAGTCGCCTTTGGCTTGCAGGAGTTGAGATCGCGTGGATTCCTTTGGGCTGTCCACGGGGAACGGAGGCCGTCGCCCGGGGGGACACCGGACGCGCCGTCGCCGAGCAGGCGCTCGGAGCGCTGCGACGGTGTCCCCGCCGCGCCGCCCCGGTCAGCGTCCGGCCGGGGCTGCCTGCACGATGGGCCAGCGGGGGCCGCCCGGGCCGCCCTGCCATGCCCACTGCTCCTCAGGGGTGACGGTGATCCCGTAGTCGTAGCGGTCCGGCCGGCCGAGTTCCTCCCACCGGGTCCAGGCGGCGACCACCTCGTCCCCGAGACGGCGCGGTCCGCCCTGAAGAAGCAGCGGCGCCTCGCCGTCGCCGCGCGCGGTCACCGTCGCCCACGAGCGGGTGCCGTCGTGGATCCAGGCGTTGAGGCCGTCGTCGTCCCGGGCGGTGAGCACCACAGCGTCCGGCACGGCCACCCGCAGGGCGAACCGCAGGTCCCAGTCGTCCAGCAGTTGCGAGTCACGGTCCAGCGTCTGGCGGGTCTCGGGCTCGGTACCGCCGCGCACCTGCGCGAAGGCGGCGCTGCCGGTGCTCGGCTGTGCCGGGCCGTGCCGGTCGCCCATGAACTGGGCCAAGCCCTGGACCCATCCTGTGGCGGACCGTCCGTCGTCGGCCACGGTCAGGGCAACGTGGCCCAGCCGCCCCCAGGGATAGACGATCCGTCCGCCCGGCCGTACCGCCGCCACCCAGGACCAGGGGACGGTCTCCACGGCGTAGGTGGCGTGGAGCCGGTCGACCGGGACGCCGCCGGGCGGGCCGCTGCGGGTGCCGTTGCCCAGGGTGACCTCGGCGTCGAGTCCGGCGGCCGCGAGGCGGGCGCGCGCGGATTCGGCCAGGTGCCCGTCCACCTCGGTGGTCACGACCAGGCCGGGCCCGGCCCGCCAGGCGGCCAGCGCCGCCGTCCAGCCCTGGCCGGTGCCGACGTCCCACACCCGGTGCCCCGGTTCCACCCTGAGGCTGTCCAGCATGTCCGCCACCACCGAGGGCGCGGACAGCGACGAGGACGGCCGGCCGCCGTCGAGCTGGGTGACGGCCGCGGAGTAGACGCCGGAGTACAGCTCGGCCGCCCAGCCGTCCGGATCCGCCGAGCGGTCGAGCGGCACGTAGGCCCGGTTGTCCCACCGCCACAGCCGGTCCGGCGCGAACGCGTCGCGCGGCAGCGCGGTGAAGGCGCCACGCAGCCACGGCGAAGCGGCCGGCCACGCCCCGCACCGCTCCATCTCCGCGTCCAGGCGCGCCCGGCGCCCGGCCAAGTCCTCGTCAGCCACGGTTCTTACTTACGGTGCTTGCCGTCGGACGGCGGAGCCGGAGGGACCTCGCCGTCGGCGTTGTTGGGAGGCGGCGTGCCCTTCTGAGGATCCGGTGGCGGCTTCTCGTGCTCACCCATCGTCACTTCCCCTTCGGTCGTGTGCCGGACACGGTCGGCCGCCCATCCTCGCGCACCTCCGCGCCACGCGGTAGACGGCGTGCAGGAGCGCCCACGGGGCGCGCACGAGAGCGTCCGCCGCGCCGAGCGGGTCTTGGGTTCCAGCGGTCGTTGCAACACCTTTGGGGTCTTGCGTTGCGACGGGGTCTGGATCCCACCTCGGAAAAGTGGGGTCAGATCAGGGGTTCAGGCGCGGATTTCGCGAAGTGGCTCGTGAGGCCGTTACGGTCCGTCGCCGGTCCGAGCTTGACTGAGACCTGCGGCGGGCGGCTCACGGCGAGATCATGCTCGGCATGACGACTTGAAGAGCACCCGCCGGGCGGCAGCACTGGCGCAAGGTCATCACCGGGTGGGCCGCTTTCGACGACGAACGCCGGATCTGCGCAGCCTGCGGAGCGCCGGTCCGCGCGTACCAGTACCGCTTCCATCCGCCCGAGTCCTCCATGTTCGAGCGCTGCATCGGATTCGCTTGGTGTTCCGGCTGCAGGGTCTACTCCGGCAACGTGGTGCACGTTCCACGGAAGCAAGTGCTGGCCGACGCACTCGCTTCTCTTCCCCAGGAGCAACGGGAACGGCTTCTTCGTTCGGAAACGCGACTGATCGAGTTCCTGGACCGTCAGGCCCGGGTCGGCAAAGGGTAGTCGGTCAGGGGATCGCCGCCGTGTGGGGGCGTCGGCCGGCGGCGATCAGGAGAAGTCGCTTGCGGAGCAGGGGTGGCTTCGCTCGGCCGAACATGCCGCGCTTGAGGCGTTTCGGTGCGCGGCTGCCGCGCACCGGCGCACGGACGCCGAGCCGCCCGGCGCTCGGCGCCCGCCTCGGCGAACCCGCCCGCAGGCGTCACGACCGGCCGCCGTACTCCCCCGCCGCTGCCGGGCCCTTGGGATCAGTCAGCTGGGCACCGGCCCGCCTGCGGGCGGGGCGGAGGGGCCGGGTAGTTCCAGGGGCGGTGGCGGCGGTCCCGGGTGCGGAAGCGGGTGATCGTCTCGCGCAGGAGGAGGGTCTCGCCGATGGGGTCCAGGCCGTTGAGGAGCTGTTGGCGGGAGCGTTCGTCGATGGTGAAACCGGTGGTGAAGGTGGGCTGGGGGCCGGTTGCGGTGGTGAGTCGGCAGGTGTCCAGGTCGATGCGCAGGCGCGCGCTCGCCGCGGGGGCGAAGGCCGCCTCGACGAGTTGCCGGTGTTCGGCGGGCGGCAGGGACAGTGGCAGCAGGCCGTTGCGCAGGCAGTTGGTCTCGAAGATCGAGCCGAAGGAGGGGGCTATGACGGCGCGGATGCCGAAGTCCCGCAGGGCCCAGACCGCGGTCTCGCGCGAGCTGCCGCAGCCGAAGTTCGGGCCGGTGACCAGGATGACGGCGTCGCGGTAGGGGGTCTGGTCGAGGACGAAGCCGGGGCGCTGTGCGCCGTCCTCGTCGAAGCGCAGGCCGGCGAACAGGGCTGCCTCGTAGCCGTACTTGGACAGCGTCGCGGAGCGGAACCGGGAGGGTGCGATGGCGTCGGTGTCGATGTCGGCGTGCAGCAGGGGTGCCGCGATGCCGGTCAGCGTGTGGAAGGGCTGCACGGTGGTCACCGCTCCCGGGGGTCGGCGAGGCGGCCGGCGAGCGCGGAGGCGGCGACGGTCGCGGGGCTGGCGAGGTGGGTGCGCACGCCGGGGCCCTGGCGGTTCTCGAAGTTGCGGTTGGTGGAGCTGATGACGCGGGCGCCGTCCGGGAAGCGGTCACCGCCGGCGTGGAAGCACAGGCCGCAGCCGGATTCGCGCCACTGGAAGCCCGCGTCGGTGAACACCCGGTCCAGGCCTTCGGCCTCGGCGGCGCGGCGCACCGCGGTGGAGCCGGGCACGCAGACGGCGGTGACCCCTTCGGCGACCCGGTGGCCGCGCAGGACGGCGGCGGCGGCGCGCAGGTCGTCGAGCCGTGCGTTGGTGCACGAGCCGAGGTAGGCCGCGTCGATGGCGACGGAGGTGAGCGCGGTGCCGGGTCGCAGGTCCATGTAGTCCAGGGCGCGGCGGGCGGCCTGGGGGTCGGCCAGTTCGTCGGGGTGGGGGACGGTCCCGTCGATTCCGGTGGCGTGCTGCGGGCTGGTGCCCCAGGTGACCTGGGGGCCGAGGCCGTCGACCTGGAGGGTGGTGGTCCGGTCGTAGCGGGCCGCGGGGTCGCTGCGCAGGTCGAGCCAGGCGCGGGCGGCCTGGTCCCAGGCCGGTCCGGCGGGTGCGTGGGGGCGGCCCCTGAGGTAGGCGAGGAGCTTGTCGTCGGGTGCGACGATGCCGGTGCGGGCGCCGGCCTCCACGGCCATGTTGCACAGCGTCATGCGAGCCTCGACGGAGAGGGCGCTGATCGCGGGGCCGGCGAACTCGACGGCGTGGCCCGCCGCGCCGCCCGCGCCGATGTTCGCGATCAGGGCCAGGACGAGGTCCTTGGCGGTGACGTGTTCGCCCGGTGTCCCCTCGAATCGGGCGAGCATTGCCGCGGGGCGGCGCACCGCGAGGGTCTGGGTGGCCAGGGCGTGTTCGCACTCGGTGACGCCTACGCCCCAGGCGAGGGCGCCGATACCGCCGAGGGTGGGGGTGTGGCTGTCGGCACAGATCATGGTGGTGCCGGGTAGGGCGATGCCCTGTTCGGGGAAGACGACGTGGGAGATGCCTTGGCGCGGGTCACCGATGTCGAACAGGGTCACCCCCTGGTGGCGGGCCTCCGCGCGGAAGGCGTCGATGTACATCGCGCCGCCGGGCACGGGTGTGGCGTCGGTGCGGCCGGGGCGGGTGTCGACGACGTGGTCCATGGTGCCGAAGACCAGGGAGCGGTCGAACAGTTGCCGCCCCTCGTCGCGTACGGCGCGCAGGGCGAGCCCGCCGCTGCGGTCGTGCAGGAGGATCCGGTCGATGTGCAGCAGGCAGATGACGTCGTCGAGTTCGGCGACGACGTGCTGGTCCCAGATCTTGGCGATGACGGACCGGCGACGGTCGGTGTCGGTGGCGGTGGCGGAGGCGGTGTCGGTGGCGGTGTCGGTGGCGGTGTCGGTGGCGGTGTGGTTGTGGATTTCGGTGGTCATGGTGCGGTCCTCCTTCGGTGGCGGGAGGTGCGGGTGGGCGAGGCAGGGGTCATCGTCGGGCGGTGGTGGGCGCCGTGCCGGTCAGGGGGCGCAGGTAGCGCTCCTCCAGTTCCTCCACCTCGCGCATGCCCATCAGGTCGTGGGCCTCGCGGAAGGGGACGAGCAGGTCGCCGAGGTCGGCGGTGCCGTCGTCCTCGCGGATCCGCCGCAGCGCGGTGCGCATGCCACCCATGGCGGCCAGCAGGAGCACGGCGGGCAGGCTGACCCGGGCGACGCCCAGCTCCTGCAGTTCGGTGAAGGTGAGGCGCTGTGGGGACTTGCCGCCCTCGATCACGTTGACGGCCACGGGCCCGCGGATGCCGCGGACCGCCGCGCGGATCTCCTCGCGGCTGGTGACGCCCTCGACGAAGACCATGGTGGCGCCGGCCGCCAGGTAGGCGTTGCCGCGCCGGATCACTCCCGCCATGCCCTCCAGGGCCAGTGCGTCGGTGCGGGCGTTGACGACGAAGTCGGGGTCGTGGCGGGCGTCGGCGGCTGCCCGGATCTTGGCGGTGGCCTCGTCGAGATCGACGAGCCGTTTGCCGTCCAGGTGCCCGCACCGCTTGGGCACCACCTGGTCCTCCAGGTTGACGCCCGCGGCACCGGCGCGCTCGAACGCCCGGACCGTGTAGTGGGTGTTGACCGCGTTGCCGAAGCCGGTGTCGCCGTCGCCCATGACCGGGACGGAGACGGCGTCCACGATGCGTGCGGTGCAGGCGGCCATGTCGTCCATGGAGACCATGGAGTAGTCCGGGCGCCCGAGGTGGACTCCGCAGATGCCCGCGCCCGTGCACTGGAGGGCGGTGAAGCCGGCCTGCTCGGCGAGTTTGGCGCTGACCGGGTCGAAGGCTCCTGGCATCACCAGCAGTTCGCGGGACAGGATGAGTTCCTTGAGTTTCGCGGCACGGCTCATGGTCGTTCGTCCTCCTTGATTCGTTCTCGTCGGCCGCAGCCGGGCCCGGGGCCGGGCCGCCGGCCGGAATCGGTTCGCTCCGGGACGCGCTGAACGGACGTCAGGGGGCGAGGCGTCACTCGACCAGTCGCTCCAGCAGGGTGAGCGCCTCGATGATGGACCGGCGCTCGGCGGCGGTGTAGCGCTCCTGGAGCGCGCCGGCCAGCCACTCCTCCCGGGTGTGCCGGCTGCCCTTCAGTTGCTCCAGCCCTTGCGGGCTCAGCGAGATGACCTGGCGGCGTCCGTCCGAAGGATCCGGCCGGCGCTCGATCAGGCCGCGTTCGGCGAGCGCGGCGATCGTGTTGGTCATCGACTGTGAACGGACCCGCTCGGCGGCGGCCAGATCACCGACCGTCGTCGGTCCGTCCGCGAGCCGGCTGAAGACCGAGGTCTGCGACGGGGTGAGCCCGTGCGAATCCTCGCTCTCCTTGAGGCGTCGGCGCAGACGGTTGAGGAGGACCCGCAGGTCGCGGGCCGCCCGGACTGCCGAATCGGTGGCGCTCGCGGCGTTCTGTTCCATGCCGTCCACGCTAAAGTTGGCAGCCTGGACTGTCAAGTATGAACTACGTAGTTTTAGCTACTGAATTGAGGCGAGCTGGCCCTCGGATTCGCGGCGACCGAGGACGGCCCGCGCGTGGCAGCGAGGGCTGCCGCGACCGCCGGGTCGGTGACCGCGGCGGCGCGCACGGGCTCGACTTCCGCGTCGGTGGGCGGGAGGTCAACCGCGGCCGCTCCGGCGGCGGGCCGATCTTTGCAATGGAAGTGCCGAGGTGTTGCATTCACAAGCAGTCACATTGCAAGGAAATCTGCCCACTGACCTGCTGTGATGCACAACTGGCCGTGGGGTTGATGTTGACGGTGTCGTGAATTCGAGGGAGCGTTCTCTCCGTCAACGGGAAACACCGCCGAAGGGGAACACGCCATGAGGACCACCGCCCGCGCCGCCGTCACCGCCCTGCTCACCGGGGCCGTGCTCGCCGCCGCCACCACCACCGCCGCACCGGTGTTCGCCGACCAGGCCGCCGGGCAGGCCGGGCAGCGGGACCGCCACCAGGGCGTGCAGGCCGTGCTCGAGCAGGGCGTGACGACCGGTGGGCTCCCCGGCGCGGTCGCCGAGGTGCGGGACGGGCGCCACCGCTGGTTCGGCGACGCGGGCGTCGCCGACATCACCACCGGGCGGCCCCGCCAGGAGCAGGACCGGTTCCGGATCGGCAGCACCACCAAGACCTTCGTCTCCACCGTCGTGCTCCAGCTCGCCGCCGAGGGCCGGCTGAGCCTGGACGACAGCGTGGAGCACTGGCTGCCCGGCGTCCTCGACGCCCCCGGCTACCAGCCCGACCGGATCACCGTCCGGCAGCTGCTCAACCACACCAGCGGGGTCCCCAACTTCGCCATGGACGACGAGATCGGGAAGGAGTTCTGGCACGAGCCCTTCCTGCAGCACCGCTTCGACGACTTCACCCCCGAGCGGCTCGTCGGCATCGCCCGCGCCCACCGACCCGACTTCGCCCCCGGCACCGGCTGGACGTACTCCGACACCAACTACGTCCTCGCCGGGATGATCGTCGAACGGGCCTCCGGCAGCACCCTGGCCCAGCAGATCCGGCAGCGCATCACCGCCCCGCTCGACCTCACCAGCACCTACGAGCCCGCCTCCGACGACGTCACCATCCACGGACCGCACGGGCGGGCGTACTCCCACCTCGGGTACACCGACCCGAACACTCCGGACCACGACGTGACCGAGCTGAGCCCGTCCTGGGGCTGGGCGTCCGGCGACATGATCTCCACCACCCGCGACCTCAACACCTTCTTCGCCGCCCTGCTGGGCGGACGACTGCTGCCGCCGGCCCAGCAGCAGGAGATGTTCACGATGGTCCCGACGCCGGCGGACAAGTGGATCAAGGACGCCGCCTACGGCCTGGGCGTCAGCTCCGTCAACCTGCCCTGCACCACCGTCTGGGGCATGGGCGGTGCCATCAACGGCTCGTGGACCTACACCTACGGCAGCCGGGACGGCCGCCACCTGTTCTCCACCAACGTCAACGGGGACTGGCTGAACGGCGGCAGCGGGCCGATCGACCTGTTCACCGACGAGCTGAAGGCGGAGTTCTGCCCGGGCTCCTGATCCGCCGGCCGGCCAGGTCCGGTCGATCTTGCCGGGCCCGGGGCGCCCCCAGCCTTCGGCCGGGGCGCCGCGGGCTGATCCGCCGAGATCGACCGGCCAGGACTAGCCGGCGTGGAGGGCGAGGGTCGGGGAGAGTCGGGAGGCCCGGACGGCCGGGTAGAGGCCTGCGACCGTACCGATGAGCAAGGTGGCGGCGAAGCCCCCGGTGACGGCCCACAAGGGGATCACCCAGGGCAGGCCGCCCGAGGCGGCGAAGGCGTAGGTGGCGGCCGCGCCCAGGGCCACGCCGGCCAGCCCGCCCAGTCCGGAGAGCAGGAGGGACTCCGTCACGAACTGGAGACGGATCTGGCCCCTGGTGGCGCCCAGGGAGCGGCGCAGTCCGATCTCGTGGCGCCTCTCCAGCACTGAGATGATCATCGTGTTGGCGACCCCGACGCCGCCGACCAGGAGTGCCACCCCGCCCAGTCCGAGCAGGAGGTCGGTGAACGCCCCCTCGGTGGCGGCCTTGGCCTGGAGTGCCGCGGAGGGGTCGGTGACCTGCACGTTGTGCGGGTTCTGCGGGTCGACGGTGCGTGGGATCAGCGCGCGGACGGCGCCGACCGTCTGGTCCGTCGACCGTTCGTAGATCTGGGTCGGGTGGCCGTCGAAGCCCAGCAGCGCGCCGGCGCCGTCCCAGCCGACCAGGGCGGCCCGTTCGATCTCGGGAGCCAGCGGCAGCGGGTCGAGGATGCCGATGACGGTGAAGTACTGGCCGCCGATGTGGACCTGCTGGCCGGGGGCGGCGATGCCCAGGCGCCGGGCCGCGACGTGTCCGAGAACCGTCGACGGGTAGCGCCCGTTGGCCTCGTTGAGCCAGGTGCCCGAGCCGACCGCGCCGCGCACGACGTCCAGCAGTCCTTCGGTGGCGGCCTTCACGGTGATGCCGCCGGTTTCGTCGTTGGGGATCTTCTCACTGCGTCTGACGGACTGCGCCAGGTCCCCGGTCGCGCCGACCTGCTCGACCCCGGGGACGCGGCTCAGCATGCCGATCGACTCCTCGGGCAGCTTCACCTTCTCGCCGAACAGCCCCTGCCCAGGGGATGCCACCAGCAGGTTGGTGCCCAACTGGTCGAGCTGCCTGAGGAGTTGGGCCTTACTGGAGGAGGAGATGCCGACCACCGCGATCATGGTGGCGATGCCGATGGCGATGCCCAGCGCGGACAGCACCACCCGCAGCGGCCGGGTGCGCAGGCCGGCCGAGCCGACGTGGAGGACGTCGCGGGGGCCGAGCCGGGCCGGGGAGAGCCGTGTGCGACTCATCGCTCCCCACCCCGATCGGCCGGGTCTGCGGCGCCCGTGCGCAGATCCGCCACGACGCGGCCGTCGCGGATGCGGACCCGGCGTGGCAGGCGCTCGGCGATCTCGCCGTCATGGGTGATCACCGCGATGGTGGCACCCTCGGCGTTGAGGTCGTACAGCAGCTCCATCACCGCTTCGCTAGAGGCGGAGTCCAGCGCGCCGGTCGGCTCGTCGGCCAGCAGCAGGTCCGGTTCGCCGACCACCGCCCGGGCGATGGCCACCCGCTGCCGCTGGCCGCCCGACAGCTCGTGCGGACGGTGGTGCATCCGGTCCGCGAGCCCGACCCGCTCCAGGGCCAGGGCCGCGCGCCTGCGGCGCTGGGCGCGCGGCAGGCCCGAGTAGAGCAGGCCCTCGGCGACGTTGTCCCGGGCGCTGACCCCGGCCACCAGGTGGAAGGACTGGAAGACGAAGCCGATGTGCCGGGCGCGCAGGGCGGACAGCCTGCGGTCGGAGAGGGCGGCGACGTCGTGGCCCGCCAGGGTGACGGATCCGGCGCTGGGCCGGTCCAGGGTGCCGACGATGTGCAGCAGGGTGGACTTGCCCGACCCCGAAGGGCCGACGATGGCGAGCAGTTCGCCGCGTCCGATGCGCAGGTCCACTCCGTGCAGCGCCGTAACCCCGCCCGGATACTCCTTGGTGACCTGGTTCAACTCGACCACCGCGCTCATGACTTGGGCACCCCGACCTTCATCCCCTCGGTCAGCTCGGTCCCGCCGACCTCGACCCGGCCCTGTCCGAACATGCCGAGCTGGACCGGGACTTCGCGCACCTTCCCGTTCTCCACGACCTGGACGCCGAAGCCCCCGCCGGACAGCGCGAGCAGTGCGTTGACCGGTACGGTCAGCACGTCCTTGTGGACCTCGCCTTCGAGCTCGACGGTGACGGGCGCCTGGTCGAAGCCCTCCGCCTGCCCCGGGTCGTCGAAGACCACCCGGGCGGTGATCTTGGCGGGCTTGTCCGGGGAGCCCTGCTCCTTGCCGTCCTCGCCGATGGTGCGGTCCACGGAGGCGACCTTGCCCTTGGCCCTGCCGCCGCCGGGCAGGTCGACCTCGACCCGGGTGCCGGGCTTGGCGAGGTCGGCCCGGGAGACCTCGATCTTGATCTGCACCTGCCGTTCGGAACCGGTGGCGGTGAGGACCGGCTTGCCGGGAGCTGCCTGGTCGCCGACGGCCGCGTCGTTCTTCTTGATCCGCACCGGAGCGGGCGAGAAGACGATCTGCTCGGGGCCGATCTCGCCGGTCTGGGCCAGGCCGTGGGCCTTCTGCCAGCGCTTGACCGCTTCCGCCGTACCGGCGGTGAACTTCTCGTCCGCGGCCAGCCCCTTGCCGTAGCCCAGGTCGCGGAGGTTCTCCTTCAGCTGTCTGACGTCCGGCCCCTCGTCGCCGGCCTTCAGCGTCCGGTACATCGGGCGCTCGCCGACCATGAGCCGGACCTTCCGGCCGTCGACCTCGTAGAGAACCCCGTCGCGTTTCACCACCGCGCCGGCCTCCGGGAGCCAGGTGAGGGTGCCCGGCACACCGGCGTTGATCCGGCGCTCCTCGGCGTAACCGAGGACCCCGTCCACCCTGGTCCGACTGCTCAGGTCCTGCCGCTCCACCGAGCCCGTGCTCGGCGGCAGCCCGTCCGTGCGGTCCACGCCGGCGTTGCCGCCGCCTCCGGTCTGCGAGAGGGCCGTGACCCCGCCCGCCAGCGTGACCGAGGTGGCCAACACGGCGATCAGGTACGTCCGGCGGCTGCGCCCGCGCTCACTGCGCATTCTGACCACTGCACGCCTTGTTCGCCTGGTCGAACCTGTCCTTCTCGGCGCCCTCCGGGATCTTCATCGCCGATCCCGACATCGCCGAGTCGCCGTCGAACTTCGGGTCCGGCATGTCCACACCGTTACCGCGCATGCACCGGGCGAATTCGAGGGCCTTGTCCTTGTCGGCCTGGGACATCTTCGCGCCACCCGCGCCACCGACTCCCCCGCAGGCCTTGAGGGCTTCCGCCATCTTGTCCTGGCCGCCCTCCAGGACCATGGCCCGCGGGTCCTGGCCCGGCTCGGGCTCCTTCACCTGGGCGCCGTGTTCGCGCAGACACTTACGGTGCTCGTAGGCCTGGTCCGCCGCCGCGCCCTTGCCCGACGAGTCCGAGCCGCCGCCCCCGCCGGAGCCCGTGGCGCCTCCGCCGCAGGCCGTGGCGAACAGCGCGATCCCCGCCACCAGCGCGGCCGCCGCGCCGTACCTGTGGTTCCGCATGTGGTTCCGCATGGAATTCCTCCGTGTCCGATGACCAGTGGCCGATGACGAGTGGCCGATGACCAGTGGCCGATGACCAGTGGCCGACCACTCCGGCCACGCAGAGGCTGGCACGCACCCGCATTTCGCCGCTGTCAGCCGAGACCTTTACGGCGACGAAAGGTGGGTCTCAGGTACACCTGGTGTCATGCGTGTACTGATCGTGGAGGACGAGGAATTCCTGGCGGACATGATCGCCGAGGGATTGCGGCGCGACGCCCTGGCCGTCGACGTCGTGTACAACGGCGCCGACGCGCTGGAGCGGCTGAGGCTCACCGACTACGCCGTGCTCGTGCTCGACCGCGACCTGCCCGGGGCGCACGGCGACGAGGTGTGCCAGAGCGTCGTCGAGCAGCGGCTGCTGACCCGGGTGCTGATGCTCACCGCCTCCGGTACCGTCCGCGACCGCGTCGACGGCCTGGACCTGGGCGCGGACGACTACCTCACCAAGCCGTTCGCCTACGAGGAACTGCTGGCCCGGGTCCTGGCGCTCGGCCGCCGCACCCACCCCGCCCTTCCGCCGGTCATCGAACGTGCGGGCATCACCCTCGACACCGCTCGCCGCCAGGCCTTCCGGGAGGGCCGCTACCTCGCCCTGTCCCGCAAGGAGTTCGGCGTCCTGGAGGTGCTGATGCAGGCCGAGGGCGCCGTGGTCTGCGGCGAGGACCTGATCGAGCAGGTGTGGGAGCGGAACATGGGATACCGCACCAACGCGGTCCGGGTCGTCCTCAGCAAACTCCGCGCCAAGCTCGGCGAGCCCTCGGTCATCGACACCGTGCCCGGCCACGGCTACCGCATCGGCGTCCCGGCATGAGGCGCTTCGCCGCGGTCGGCCTGAACCGGCCTCCGCTGCCCGGCCGACCTCGCCCGCGGCTGCCGGGCGGGGAGCGGGGCCGGCTGACCATGCTCTACGGCGGGCTGCTCGTCCTCGCCGGGGCCATGCTCATCTTCCTGGTCAACTTCCTGGTCCGGGAGGGCCTGTACACCTCGATCAGCACGGCCGTCGCCGTCGAACCGCGACTGGCCACACTGGCGACCCCTGACCCCGCCGCGGCGAAATCCCTCACGATGGGAACCGCTTCACCCGCGAACGCTCCACCCGGAACCGCCCCCGCCGACAGCGGACAGTCCCACTTCCAGGCCGTCAAGGTCGTCACCCAGGCCGCCGAGCAGGCAGCCCAGAACCAGCTGCTGACCGTCTCCCTGATCGCTCTGGCCGCCTTCGCCGTCATCTCGGTGGCGCTCGCCTGGTGGATGTCGGGGCGGGTGCTGCGCCCGGTGGCGGTGATCACCAACACGGCGCGGCGGCTCTCGGGTGAGAACCTGCACGAGCGGATCGCCCTCGACGCACCCCCGGGCGAGCTCAAACAGCTCGCCGACACCTTCGACGCCATGCTCGACCGCATGGAACAACTGGTGGGTGCGCAGCAGCGGTTCGCGGCCAACGCCGCGCACGAACTGCGGACTCCGCTCGCGGTGCAGCGGGCCGCGGCCGAAATCGGGCTGGCCACCGAGGATCCGGCCGCCGTCGCCCGGGTCCGCCGCAAACTGATCGAGGTCTCCGAGAGCAGCGAACGGCTCATCGAGGGCATGCTGTTGCTGTCCGTCTCCGACCAGAGGCTGGACCGGCGCGAACCGGTCGCACTGGACGAGCTGGCCCGCGCGGTGGCCGCCGAGTGCGACGCCTCGCAGGAAGCCCGGGAGAACCGCGTCACCGTCCGGACCGACACCGCCCCCGTGTCCGTCGAGGGTGATCCGGTGCTGCTGGCACACCTGGTGCGCAACCTGGTCGGCAACGCCCTGCGCTACAACCACGACGGCGGCCGGGTCGAGGTCGGCGTGCACGACGGTGTCCTGGAGGTCGCCAACACCGGCCCCCAGGTGCCGCCGGAGACCGTCCCCTATCTCTTCGAGCCCTTTCGCCGCCTCCGGGAGCGTCGGCACAGCCCGGGTGAGGGCGCGGGCCTGGGCCTGTCCATCGTCGCCTCCATCGCGCGCGCCCATCACGCCGTCGTCACCGCCGTCCCCGGCGGCACGGGCGGACTGCGGGTCCGGGTCGAGTTCCCCACGGCCTGATCCGGCGGCCCGGGGGGCCGGGCGCGGAGCAGCAGATCCGCAGGGCGGGGGCACTGCTCGGGGAAGCTGAAGGTGTAGCCGTTGGACGTGGGGTTCCTCACGCGTTGGCGGGGGTGGCGACTGTTCGGCGGCGTCGGCCACGGCGACGGAACCACCGTCCGTCGCGCGGTTTCCGGGCCTGTGAGCTGCGTATGAGCGTTTCGCAACAACCTCGCCGATCCCTGCTCCACGGCCCCCTGCGCAGGTCGGAGGGCCGGATACTGGTGGATATGTCACGGGTACTGCTGATCGAGGACGACGTGTCGGTGCGCGAGGCACTGGCCCTGGGCCTGCGCCGCCAGGGCCACGAGGTGCGGATGGCCGCCACCGGCGAGGACGGCCTGGAGCAGGTGTTCCGGGAGCCTCCGGAGATCGTGGTGCTGGATCTGATGCTGCCCGGGATCGACGGCTTCGAGGTGTGCCGGCGGCTGCGCGCGCACGGGAGTGTCCCGGTGATCATGCTGACCGCGCGAGGGGACGACATCGACACCGTCCTCGGCCTGGAGTACGGGGCCGACGACTACGTGGTCAAGCCCGCGCAGTCCAGGGTCCTCGACGCCCGGATCAAGGCCGTCCTGCGCCGCACCACCAACGTGTCCCCCGCACCCGGGGTCGCCGAGCCGGTGCGGGAGGTGCACGGCGACCTGGTGCTGGACCGGGCCGCGCTGACCGTCGCCAAACGCGGCACCCCGCTGCCCCTGACACCCGGCGAGCTGCGCCTGCTGCTGGAGTTGTCCGCCGCGCCGGGCCGGGTCTTCAGCCGGGAGCAGTTGCTGGACTCCGTCTGGGGCCTGGGCCGCCAGGAGGACATCCGCCTGGTCGACGCCGGGGTGAACCGGCTGCGCGCGAAGCTGGAGGACGACCCGTCCGCGCCCCGCTACCTCCAGACCGTGCGCGGTTTCGGCTACCGATTCGGACCCCTGTGACCACCCCGCCGCACACACCGGAGCACCCCTCGGCCGAAACCCGGACGCGCGATGCCGCGAACGGCACCGCCCGTGCCGACGGCCGGCCGGACCGCGCCGACGCCTCCCGCTTCCTCCGGTGGCGCCGGGCCGTCCTGGGGCTGCGTCCGCGGATGCTCGCCGCGTTCGTCGCCACCGCCGCCGTCAGCGCCCTGGCCACCTCCGCACTCACCTACCAGGCCGCCACCGGCTCCACCCTCGACCTGACCCAGGACACCGCCCTGGACGAGCTGCGCCGCCGCGTCGACGTCCTGGCCCCCGCCCTGCCCTTCCCCCCGACCCAGGCCGAACTCGACCGCCTGTCCCTCCGGCTCTCGGGCACCGGCGGCTTCCGCGACTGGCACGTCCTGGCCCGCTACGGCGCCGCCCACTCCGAGTGGACCGCCGCCGTCACCATCCCGGCCGCCCTCCAGGACACCGTCGGCTCGGGCCACGGCGCCTTCCAGCGATTCACCGCCGACGGGCACTCCTGGCTCGCGGTCGGCATCCCCGTCACCCACACCACCCGCACCACCGCCGGCCCCGCCGGCCCCGCCGCAAGAGCCGGCGACCTGTCCGGGCTGACCGTCTACGCCCTCCTGCCCCTGGACCGCGAACAGGAGGCCACCAGCACCCTGCTGGCCGCCGCCACCGGCGCCGGCGTGTTCGCCGCCGTACTGGCCGCCGGCCTCGCCCTGCTCGCCACCCGCCAGGTCCTGCGCCCCGTCCGCGCCCTGGGCGACGCCGCCCAGGCCCTCGCCCAGGGACGGCTCGACACCCGCCTCGCCGTCTCCGGTCACGACGAACTCGCCCAGCTGTCCAAGACGTTCAACCACACCGCCCGCACCCTCCAGGGCACCATCGAGGAGCTTCGGGCGGTCGAGAGCCAGGGCCGCCGGTTCGCCGCCGACGTCTCCCACGAACTGCGCACCCCGCTGGCCGCCATGGCCGCCGTCACCGACATCCTCGACGAGGACGCCGAACACCTGCCCGCCGACACCGCGACCGCCCTGCGCATGATCAGCAACGAGACCGGCCGCCTCACCCGCCTGGTCAACGACCTCATCGAGATCTCCCGCATGGACGCCGGCGCCGCCCCGCTGCGCACCGAGGACGTGGACGCCGCGGAAGCCGTACGCGCCACCCTCGACCTGCGCGGCTGGAGCGACCGGATCGAGCTGGACCTGCCCGCCGCCCTGCCCGTCCGCCTCGACGCGCGCCGCTTCGACGTCATCGTCGCCAATCTGGCCGGCAACGCCCTGCGCCACGGCCGCCCGCCCGTACGCCTCACCCTCACCACCCGTGACCCGCGGCCGGGATCCGACCTGGTGCTGACCGTGACCGACCAGGGCCCGGGCATCCCGCCCGCCGAACTCCCGCACCTGTTCGACCGCTTCTACAAGGCCGACAGGGCCCGCACCCGATCCGAGGGCAGCGGGCTCGGCCTGGCCATCGCCCAGGAGAACGCCCTCCTGCACGGCGGCTTCATCGAGGCCGCCAACGCGCCCGGCAGCGGCGCGGTGTTCACCCTCGTCCTGCCCCGCGGACCCCTGACGAAGGACGCCCCATGACCATCCGCCTCCGCTCGATCGCCGCAGCGGCGCTGCTCCTCACGGCCTGCGGCTGCGCGATCCCCGACACGGCGGGCGCGGTGAAGTCGGGCAAGGCCGCCACCGGGATCGAGTCCGGCACCCGGCTGTACTTCCTCAGCCCCCAGGGAATCCGCCTGACGATCAGGCCGGGCACCGAACGCGAAGGCCTCCAGCAGACCCTGGACACCCTCATGGCAGGCCCCACCCGGACGGAGCAGCACGCCGGTCTCGGCACCGCCCTGCCCGCCTCCGGCAAGGTCACCGCCGCCGGCGAGGACGGCACCGTCACCCTGCGCCTGTCCTGGCCGACCTCCGCGCTGAGCCCCTACGCCATCCAGCAGCTGGTCTGCACCGCCGAGGACGCCCCCGCGACCACCGCGACCGCCCCCCGGATCGCCGTGGTCAGCAGCGACGCCCCCGGACCGGTCTTCGCGCAGTGCGACCTCCACCACACCGGCTGAGTCCGGCGGAACCCGACCCGGAAGGTGGCACGAGGACTCGCCACGCGCCTCGGTGAGGACGCCCGCCCGCCCGGGCCCAGCGGAGCCGGATCACCGGCACCGACTGCCTACCTGCCTGCCCGCCCGCCCGCCCGCGACGGTCTGGGACAGGTCCCGAAGCCCGGCCCGAACGCACGCAGGCACAGCGCGGATCCGGCCACCGCGCCTCAGGGAAGGGACAGTTGGGTGACGTCCACGACGGCACCCGGCGCCGTCGGCGCGATCAGCGGCAGCACCAGCCACAGCGCGGCGAGCGCGCCCACGGTGCTCACGGCCGCCAGGACCCCGGGGCGGCCGCGGGCCCAGCGGACCCGGTGGCGGACGGGGTCCTCCAGCAGTGCCTTCGACCCGGCCGCGACCGCCACCGCCAGCCCACCCAGCCACAACATCCGGGCCCAGCCCTCCAGGTGGGGACCAGCGTGGTCCAGGAGCAGGATCAGCGGCCAGTGCCACAGGTACAGGCCGTACGAGAGCCCGCCCAGTACCGTCAGCGGGCGCCAGCTCAGCACCCTGCCCAGCGGGGACGCCGGGACGTGCGCGAGCAGGGCGATCAGCGCGGCCGCCGCCGCCGAGTGCAGCAGCAACCCGCCGCGGAACAGGACGAGCTGCCCCGTCCCCGAGGCCAGCGCCCACCCGGCGGCCAGCAGGCCCGCCGGGATCAGCGCCAGCCGGCCCGCGGCGGGCCCCGGCAACCGCGCCACCCGCAGCCGCACCGCCGGAGTGGCCGCGAGCGCGCCGAGCAGCAGGGCGAACACCCGGGTGTCGGTGCCCTCGTAGACCCGGGTGGTGTCCATCGGGTCGACGAGCAGCGCCATCAGCGCCGCGGACACCAGCGCACCGACCAGCGCCACGCCGGCCACCGCGCCGGCACCCGCGGTCCGGCGCGGCCGCAGCAGAAGCAGCACCAGCGGTGGCCACAGCAGGTAGAACTGCTCCTCCACCGCGATGCTCCACAGGTGGGTGAACACCCGGGTCGGGTTCGCCTGGAAGTAACCGACCTGCGCGTCGACGAAATGCCAGTTCGCGAGGTTGGCCACCACCCAGGGGGCGTCCTGGTGCGCGAAGCGGGCCATGGCCGCCGTGCCCAGCACGGAGGCCAGCACCAGCGCCGAGCCCAAGGCCAGGGCCAGGGCGGGCATCAGCCGCCTGGCCCGGCGGCCCCAGAAGGCCGCCAGGTCGATCCGGCCGCCGTTCTCCCCGGCCTCCCGCAGCAACAGCCCCGTGATGAGGAAACCGGAGAGCACGAAGAACAGGTCGACCCCCAGGAACCCGCCGGGGAAGTCCCCGAGGTGGAACAGGAAGACCCCGAGGACGGCCAGCCCGCGCAGGCCGTCCAGGGCCGGGACATGGGAGCGGCGGGAGCCGGAGCGCGCGGCGGTCCCCGGGCCCGGCCGGCGGCGGGACACGCGCGCGTTCCACCGCCGGGCCGCCGGCGAGGCGGTCTTCATCTCGGACACCGGCTCAGGCGCAGTTCAGCTGGGCGAACACATCCGACTTGGTCCAGTCGCCGTTGGCCCAGCTCTTGGGATCGGCGGGCGAGAACCCGGCCAGCTTGCCCACCTCGGTGGTGAACCACTGCGCGAACTTCGCCGTGCCCTGCTGGCAGGAGTGCGTCCCGTCGTTCGAACGCTGCGCCTGCGGGGCCTTGAAGTCGGTGCCCCACAAGGCGGAGGCGTCGAGGAAGAAGGCATCGCCGGGGTGCGCGGCGACGGCCGCCTTCGCCGCCCCCGGAGCGGACTCGATGTCGGCCCTGTGCGGGGCGTAGAAGTCGTCGCCCGTGTCGAACGGCGGAGTGGTGACGATCACCAGACGGGCACCCGCGGCCTTGACCGTGTCGATCAGCTTCTCGTACGCCTGCTGCTGCGCCTGCGGGCCGCCCCAGTCGTAGGTGGTGATCTGGTAGGCCACCAGCTCGGGGCGGACCGACGCGAGCCGGGAGGCGACGTCGCCGCTGGACATCGCCACCGGTCCGACCGCTGCGCCGCCGCCGTCGGCGGCGACGGAGGTGAGCTCGATGCCGGTGGACTTGAGCGCGGCGGCCAGCGGCAGGGCCTCCCCGACGGCGATGGAGTCCCCCATCCACAGGATCCTTGAGGGCTTCTTCAACCCTCCGGCGCCGGGCACCGACGACGACCGCTCCGCGCCGGCCCCGGCCTTCGCCGGCCCCGGGCCACCCCCGTCCTCGGCCGGGGAGCTTCCGCAGGAGGTCAGGGCGAGGGCGGCGGCGAGGACGGCCGCGCAGAGGACGCCACCCCGGCGCAGGCCGCGGCCAACGGCGTGGGTGTCGTGGTCATGGGACGTTCGGTGTTCGTAGGTCATGCGGAAGAAGCTAGGAGACCTCTTTTCGCGCCGTTTGACCGTTGTGTCACCGCGGTTCGACGGCCTCATGAGCATCCCGTAACCGACGTCCCCGAGGGGCGGGTCCAACGCGTCCACACGGCGTGGCCGGTGCCGATGACGAACACCTCCCGGCAGCCGTCACGGAAGTGGTACGTCGCCGTGCCGCCACGGCAGGCGCCGGCACAGGTGCGGTGCTGCCGATCGTGGTGTTTCGAACGGCCCGGAGACGGCACGAGGGCCTGTGCCCGCACATCTGCGCGGGAACAGGCCCTTCGTGGGTCACTCCGGTTGCCCCTGTCCGGCCCCCGGGGTGAGGGGAAGCCGAGTGGTCGGCTTAGTACCAGTGGTTGGCCTGCCAGAAGTTCCAGGCCGCGTTCGGGCTGCCGTAGCGGGTGTTCATGTAGTCCAGCGACCACTTGATCTGGGTGGACGGGTTGGTCTTCCAGTCCGCGCCGGCCGAGGCCATCTTGGAGGCCGGCAGCGCCTGGCCCAGACCGTACGAGCCCGAGCTCGGGTTGGTCGCCGTGACGTTCCAGCCCGACTCGTGGGAGATGATCTGGCTGAACGAGGCCAGCTGGTCCGCCGGCACGATCTGCGCGGCGATGGCCTGCGGGGAGGCGTCCGCGGCCGAGGCGACGGCGGGGACCACGGCGGCACCCAGGGCGGTCACACCGGCGGCACCGGCAAGAATCACGGCAGTGGTACGCATGCGGAACTTGAAAGCGGGCATAGAGAGCAAGACCTCAATCAGTTGGGCCGGCGTCACTCCCCGCCTCGACCGTGGCCGGACAGGGGCCGAACGGTCGCGGGGTGTGACTCGGCGGTAAGCCGTTCACCGGTGGGACAGGAGCCGGTGTGGCTGGCGATGAATGCCAAGTTGCCAGACCGGATCGGCGCCCGCCAAGACCCCTTCGCTACGATCCGCCGTCGTAGCGAAGCGACCGGCACTGGTTCGAGAGGCGGGCCACCCGGAGCGCGCCGACCCCGCTCCGCCTGCGCAAACACCCCCCAATAACCCGCTAAATAGTTGCAAAATAGTGCAAAACGGACACCACTATCCGTCGTCGTACGCCGCATTCGCATGTGAGCGCACTCACGGCCCCAGCCCCGGCGCCATCACCGACCGGCCCACCGCCACCACGCCGAGTCACCACAGATCGGCCGCCATTGAGACCGCCACCACACCCGGCCGACGCGGGAACGGCACCACAGGGCGTCGCCACAGCTGTCGGCCCCCTGGTCGGCAGGGCGGCGGTCGGGCAGGGCGCGAAGCCGTCACGGAATCCCGGCCGGCCACCGAGACGCCCGTCCCGCCCGGCATACCCCGCTCCGAAGACGCCCCGGCGTCGTTCGTGGCCGGGTGCGAGTCGCCGGGCATCTCGCATCTCGACGCGGCCTATGCGGCCCATGTCGTTCGTGGCCGGGCATCTCGCATCTCGACGCGGCCTATGCGGCCTATGCGGCCGGCGAAGCCCCGAGGGTTTCAGGCGTACAGCGCGATCCTGGGCTGGACCGTGCCCGGGCCGGCCTTGACGACGGTGAGCCGGTACCGCTGGGTGAGGGTGTGATGGCTGTGGAGGACCAGTTTCGCCCGGGTGAGGTCGGTGTACAGCGTTCCCGTCTGGCTGGCCAGCCGCACGGTCCTCCAGTGGCCGCCGGTCAGGACCTCGAGCTTGATGTCCGTCGGGGCGAGGAAGGGCCCGTTGTCCGGTGACTCGACGAGGATCTGCGGGGCGACGGTCCGGTCCGCCGACGAGTCGTTGCGGTAGGTGACAGTCATCGGGTGCGCCGCGTGGTCGGACGGCAGCGGCCGGTCGGGCAGGCCGACGAACGAGACCGGCGCGACAGCGGCCACCACCTGCGGGGCGAGGGCCCCCGTGGCGAGCGCCGGCGACGGCATCGTGAACGGCGCGGCCAACACGGCGGCGAGGGCGGTCGGGGCCAGAGCCCGGCGGAGGACCTTCCAGGTGGGCATGGCGTCTCCTTCGGTCATCGACGGCGCTCCCGGGAAGTTCACCGGCGGCCGGGCGATCACCCGCCCACCGAGCGCTCCACGGCTGGACGGACTGCCGCCGCCGGGCAGCCCGGACCGTACCCATCCACCCTGCACACCAATGGCCCAACGCGCATCCGCACCGGGCCGGCGGCCCCGCCCAGGGCCCTCCAGGAGCGAGCACTGCAAGCAGGCCAGGTCACAACCTTCGGGCCCCTCACCGGACGGCAAGAAGCACCGGCCACCGCGCGGGTGGCCGGTGCTTCGCCCCGCCGGACCCCGGGTTGCTCCACCAGTGCTCGCGGTGGTCGCAGCGCAGGTCGTACCCCGGCGGGAAGGGCGTCACTGCGGTGCAGGTGACGTGCCCCGGTCACCGGTGACGACGGCACCGCCCGTGGCCCTGTTGAACACGGCCACGGGCCACTGACGGCTGACCCCGTACCACGGCAGATCGCCCTGTCCACGAGTACGGGCGCTCATCCGCAGGTTCACCTCTCCTCACAACAAGGGGTAGCGCCGAGGTAAGCCCAAAAGCCGCCAGTACTTGATCTTGGTGGGTGTGGTGCTCGGTCCGTTCAACGCAGGCTGGCAACCGGGAGCGCGTTGACGCGGTTCTCGTACTCGCGGCGGGCCTTGCGCTGGGCCGGGACCGCCGTGGTGCCGTCGAGGGACTGGCAGCGGTCGAGGAGTTGGCGGTGGACCGCGGGCACGGCAGTGACGCGAAGGGTGTAGCCCTGGCCGCGCCGTACGGTCACGCCCTGGTCGAGCGTGACGCGCACTACGGGCTCCAACTCGGCGGCGCGGAGGAAGTCGGCGACCTTGCCCGGCATGTCGAGGACGACCGGCAGTTCCGGGGCCGGGGCGCCTGGGTCGGCGGGTGTGTACTCGGGCAGGAGGTCCACGACGGCAGTGCGAATGGCGCCGCGGCTGACGTCGTGCTCGCGGGCGAGGGCCGCGATGGACCGGCGTTCCAGGTACGCGGTGCGTACGGCGTCGGTCTTCGCGGCCGGGACGGCGGGGCGGCGCCCGCCCTTGTTGCCCTTCGCCTCGGCGGCCCGCAGCCCGTCGTGGGTCAGTTCGCGCTGAAGGTCGCGCTGGAGTTCGCCGGCGGCGGCGAGGGTCTGCACCATGAATTTCACGGTGGACAGCAGCTCGCCGGTACGCGGGTGGCGGGCGGTGAGGTCCATCGCGGAGAACGCGCCATCGTGGATGCGCAGGGCGAGGCGGTCGCGGTGCAGGACGTCGAGCACGTCGAGGATGTGCCCGGTGCCGCGCACCAGGCGGAACATCTCGGAGATGTGCACAGCGTCGCCTGGCCGCGCGTACGCGAGCAGCTCGCCGAACTTCGGCCGCTCCAGCGGATGAAGGCGGCTGGAGGTCCCGGCCTGTTCCTCGAAGACAACCGGGGCCTCGGTCCCGGCCTCGTCCAGCACCAGGTTCTGGCGGTCGGTCGACTGCTGGTCGGTCGACACCCGCTTGTAGACCAGGTTGGCCATGCTGCTCCCCATTGTGGTGGTCGCATTCGACCCTAGCTGTCAGCAAACCCTGTCATCATCCGTCATCGGATCTGATTGGATCTGCGCCGCCGCCGGGCCCCGGAAAGCCCGGGTTCATTGGACGTCCGCCGCGCCTGTCGCCATTCGATCCTTTGACGACACGGAGGACGGACAGGACGTCCCGGCCGGAGCCCATCACTCTTCGCGCACCTGGTAGTTATGTGTGCGAGGAGGATCGGACCGGATTCGCGGTAGCGGGCTGAGGGCTGCGTCCGGTACAGGCGTCCGTGCGTTCGTCTAACGGTGGTTTTGCCGGAAGGGACCGCGACGGTGCCGTACCTTCCCGTGAAGCCGTGGCGAGCTATTGATACTGGTGCTCTCGCGCTTGGCAGTCAGGATGGCTGGACTTGGTCGAAGAGGGCGAGGGCTTCGGCGGGGTCCGGGCTCACGAGGCGTTCCAGACCGGCCGTCGTGATCTTCGCCCACCTGCCGGCCCGTGCCCACATCTGTTCCTCGAAGGCGCGGACGGCCTCGTCCAGATCTCCAGGGCCGGTGGCGATGGACTCGGCGAGTTCGGCGCCTTCCAGCATCGCGAGGTTCGCGCCCGCCCCCAAGGGGGGCATCAGGTGGGCGGCGTCGCCCAGGAGCGTCACCCCGGGGACGTGGGTCCAGGTGTGGGACACGGGTAGGACGTAGAGGGGGCGGTGGACGAAAGCGGTGCCGTGGCGGAGGAGGTCGAGGACGGGAGCGGCCCAGCCGTCGAACAGGGCCAGCAGGCTCGATCGCACGGCGTCGACGTCGGCCAGGTCCAGGTTCGTGTGCCAGTCCAGCGGCGCGCGGAACTTGGCGTACACCTTGACGTGGCCGCCGCTGTTGCGCTGGGCGACGAGGGAGCGGTTCACGCCGTACGCAGCCACGGAACCGTCGCCGATCAACCGGGCGAGGTCGGGGTGGCGGGTGTCGACGTCGTCGATGGAGGTCTCGACCGAGGTGACGCCGGTGTAGTGCGGCGTCACCGACGAGACTGCCGGACGGATCCGGGACCAGGCGCCGTCCGCGCCGACCACGAGGTCGAACGTCTCCTGCCGCCCGTCCGCGAAATGGACCAGTACGCCATCCCGGGTCCCCGGCACCACCTCCGTCACGCCCCGCCCCCACTGAACGTCCAGAGGCCCGCGCAGCAGGTCACGAAGTTGCCCGCGGTCGATCTCGGGATTGGCCCGGTCATCTGGACGGGGTTGCCAGTCGCGCAGGACGGTCCCGTCCGTGTCCAGGATGCGCATGGCCTGTCCCTCGGGGCGAGACAGCTCCTGAAACTCCGCCAGCAGCCCCGCCTTGTCCAGCGCGAGCTGGCCCAGCCCTTCGTGCAGGTCCAGGGTGCCGCCCGGGGGGCGGGCGTCGGGGGCGGGATCGCGTTCGAGGACGGTGACGGGGTGGCCATGGCGGTGCAGGACGCGGGCGAAGGTAAGGCCGGCGGGGCCGCTCCCGACCACAGCGATACGATGTCTCATATCGATACACTGTATTTGCTCATTACGATGCATCGCAACAGTTCGGAGTGACCATGACCGTGTGGGACCGGCCGGAGCCGCCGACTCGCCCCGTGCCGCTCGACCGGGAGCGGATCGTCGCCGCCGCCGTCGCGCTGGCCGACGAGGGCGGCCTTGCGGCGGTGTCGTTGCGCAAGGTCGCCGCCCGGCTGGAGGCCGGCCCGATGCGGCTGTACGGATACATCTCCACCAAGGAGGAGCTGTTCGACCTCATGGTGGACGAGGTCCAGGCCGAGATTCTCCCCGAGGAACAGCCCGGTGACTGGCGGGAGGCGCTGCGCGTCCTCGCCCACCGCACCAGGCAGGCCGCCCTCCGTCACGAATGGCTGGCCGACCTGCTCGGCGGCCGCCCGGCCTTCGGCCCGAACGGCCTCGCCGTGGCCGAGTCCACCCTGTCCGCCCTTGACGGCCTCGCCGACATCGACACCGTCATGCGCGCCGTGGAGACGGTCAGCGCCTACTTCACGGGCGCGATCAGGCGCGAGATCACGAATCTACGGGCCGAGCGCGCCACGGGCCTGTCCAAGCACGACTGGCAGCGCGCCCGCGGCCCGCACCTGACGAGAATGCTGGCCACGGGCCGCTTCCCGGCGCTGACCAAGGCCGTGTACGAGGGCACGGACGTGGACGCCGAGGCATCCTTCGCGACCGGCCTGGACTGGGTCCTCGACGCCGTGGCCGCCAAACTCGCCCGGCCGCCGGCGTGACGCTCAGCTCCTGCCGAATGCGAGCGAGGCCGAGGGCCGTACTGCTCAACGGGCATGACAGGGTCCTTCACAGAGGTGACGGTCAGGCGGCTGTGCTGAAGCCGGAGGCGGCCGGGTCCTGGTCGCGAAGCAGGGTGAAGTCGACGTCGAGTTTCGGGTCGTACGCCTCGGGCTGGATACCGAGTTCCTGGGTGGAGTACTCGCCGAATCGTTTGATGTGCTCGGTCAGGTACGGCGAGATGTGGGCCAGGTCCTCCGGGTCGATCTCCCAGCCCTCCTCCAGGAGCTGGCGGATGATCTCCGCGATATCCAGGGCGTTGTGGAAGATCACCGCGCTCGTGAGCAGGGCGTTGAACTTCATCGCCTTCTCCTGCTCGATGGGGTCGTTGTCGGCGAGGACGCCCTGATTGCCGAAGCCGACCCACTGGGAGAACCGGTTGAACGACTCGACCTTGTTGGTCGCCGCGGTCACCCGCCGGCGAAGCGGCGCGTCCGAGAGGTAGCGCAGCAGCTGCACCGTGCGGATCACGCGGCCGACCTCACGGAAGGCGGTGTAGGTGGAGTTCTTGTGCGAGCCCGACCGCAGCCGCTTGAGCAGCGTCGAGGACGAGATGGCGCCCTCCCGCACGGACACGGCCACCTTCATCAGGTGCCGGAACTGGGACTCGATCAGATCCCAGTCGATGACGTTCTTGCCCGGCTCGCCGAACAGGGAGTCGATGTGGACGTATTCGCTTTGCTTGGACGGACGGTAGAAGGTCAGGCCCTTCCAGTTCCTGATCCTGGGCATCAGATCGAAGCCCAGCAGATGCGCCAGGGCGAAAACGGGCACGCTCTGGCCCTGGGTGTCGGCGTGCACGGTGGTCGGCTTGACCTCGGAGGTGTTCTTGAGGAGGCCCTCGATGATGTAGACGGCCTCCCACACCCCGCACGGGATGAAGTGCGTGAACAGCGCGATATTGATCAGGTCGGCGGGCCGGTTCTTCGCAGCGGCCTCCTTGCGGATCGCCGCCTCAGCGATCTGCCGGGCCTGGGACTGCTGGTACTTCGTCCCCACTCGCTGGCGCACCTCCGTACGCTGCCGCTCAGCGGTGCGGCCCGTCTCGTACAACGGGAGCGTGCCCTCCGGCAGCTCGACCGTACGGCGGACGAAGTCGACCACCATCTCCGGATACTCATCCGGCTTCGGGAACCGGCCCATCCGCTGATACGAATTCAGCGCCAGCAGCAGCGCGAGCTGATGCCCGTCGGAGTCCATCCGCTCAGCCGCCCACGCAGCTTCCTCCCGCGTCGGCGCGAAGAAGAGATGCAGCTCATGCGCGGTGATCAGCCGCTTGAACCGCGGGTACGCGGTCCGCTCGATCGAGGTCACAAGTCCCGCCCCAGGCCCAGAGATCAGTCAGTATCAGCACCAACGACCTTCGGCCGAATGGGTGACGGCCACTACTGCACAGGGCGCCAAGATCAAGTACTGGCGGCTTTGGGGCTTACCTCGGCGCCACCCCAACAAAGCGCCCCGCACCCTCGCGCGACAAGACACAAGCGACACGGGACGCCTGATGAAAAATCATCACAAACCATAATCAGATGCCCATACCCAATCGCTTCGAGGTAGCGAGACGATGAGAAACCCCATGTCTCGCAACACCCCGCGCGAGCCGACGAGGAACCGGCATCCAAGCAGGTCACCGCCTGGTCCTGGCATCCTTCCCGGCCCCGCCCCACACCTCCACCAGCGCAACCGCCGACCGCATCGGCAGCCTCATCGTCGGCGAGGAAGGGAAGTCCCCGCTCGGGGCATGGCTTTCGGACAGGCGCGGCCAGCACGCGGCCGGTGAATTGGCGCGTCACCGGGTCGACACGCGATTTCTTCGCGATCTGCGTGGCACCCGGGAACATGCCCGTGTTGGACCACACCTGCCACGTAGATGGCGCCGAACACCCGTAGCACGCGGCACTCCACGGGCGCGCACTGGTCCTCGTACGCCGATCGGGGGCCACCGCTTTCCGACCCTGGATCACGCCTCGCCATGGTCGCGATGGCCGTCATCATGCCCGGACCCGGCCACCACCTCGCCGACCAGCACCAGCACCAGCACCAGCCGGATCGCGAACTACAGCTGTCGCGAGAACACGGAAACCCTGCTCAGCAACCAGAACGCGCTGCTGGCGCCGAGGCCGTAGGCGAGGTGGGCGGTCAGATCATCACCCAGCGTCTTGGCATCGTATGTCCAGATGGGTTTGTAGAGTCCCGTGATCGGAAGCACCACGTATCCGCTGAGCCACACGAGCGCACCGTACGGGAGCCCGTAGAGGACGTGGGGCTTGCGCAGCGAGGCGCTGACGGCGCCGTAGAAGGCCGCGTTGCCCACTCCGTAAGCCCAGTGCATGAACGTGCTGACGGGGAACGCCGCGCTGTCCGGCAGCTCGCGCCGGGTGAAGGCCTCGACCAGGCGCTTTCCGACCTGCCCTGGGTCCGGCGCCTCCTGCCAGGTGCGGACCGGGGCGAACTCCCAGTGCAGGGCGTTGCGTTCGCCACCGGCCCGGCGCTGGCGCAGGAACCGCGCGGCGTCCATGCAGACGGTGCCGACCACTCCCGCCGCCAGGCCCGCACCGACAGCACCAAGCGGGGTCAGCTGCTTGCGAGTGCGCATAGGTCGATCGCTCCCGATCCCGGTTCTTTCAGAAGCCGGCGCTCTGGCCGCCGTCGACGCACAGGATCTCGCCGGTGACGAACAGGGCCTGTTCGAGGTGCATGATCGTCGAGGTTCATGATCGCCTCGACGACGGCGGCGTACCCGCGTCTGCGACACACGTCCGGCGGCGGCGCCCACCGGTTCTCACTCTACTCGTCGCCGCGCCCCGGCGCCGCGCAGAGTTCTTCGGGTGCGGCCGGCGGCCGACCGTACGACGCTGGAGTAACCGGCCTGTCGAGCGCGGGAGGAGCACAGGTCATGGCCGTTCTGATCGCCGTGAACGTCGGCATGCCCAAGGACGTCCCCTGGCAGGGCAGGACCACCCGCACCGGCATCTGGAAGCACCCCGTCGCCGGGCCCGTGATGGCGCGCCGGCTCAACCTGGACGGCGACGGGCAGGGTGACCTCGCCGGGCACGGCGGCGAGCAACGTGCCTTACTGGTCTACCAGTTGAGCTCCTACCGCCATTGGCAGGAGCACCTGAAGCGGGACGACTTCACGTACGGCCAGTTCGGCGAGAACCTCACCGTGGACGGACTCTCCGACGACGAGGTGTGCATCGGTGACCGCTACGGGATCGGCGGTGCGGTTTTCGAGGTCACCCAACCCCGCGTGACGTGCTACCGCGTGGGGTTGCGGCTCGGCGAGCCGCAGATGGCCGCCCTGCTGGTGTCCCATCGTCGCCCGGGCTTCTACATGCGGGTGCTGACCGAAGGGCGGGTGCGGGCCGGGGACGAGATCGTGAAGATCTCCTCGGGCCCCGAGGAGATGACCGTCGCGGAGATCGACGCGCTGCTCTACCTGCCCGGCCACGCCCGGCCACAGCTCGAACGGGCCCTGCGCATCACCGCGTTGAGCCCCGGCTGGAAGACGTCGCTGCGAGCCCTGCTCGACGACGCGGACCGCGGCTCCGGCGCCGCGGGTGGAAACCGCGGGTTGACCACCAGCAGCCCGCCGCCGGCCTGGCCCGGGTTCCGTCGGCTCGAAGTCTCCCGCATCGAGCCGGAGAGCGCGGGCATCTTCTCGCTCACTCTGGCGGCGGTCGACGGCGAGCCCCTCCCCGCCGCTCTGCCGGGGCAGTTCCTCACGGTCCGCCTGCGGCCGGACCCCCAGACCTCCCCGGTCATCCGCAACTACTCGCTCTCCGGCCGACCGGGCGCCGAAACGTACCGCATCAGTGTCAAGCAGGAGCCGAACGGTGTCGCCAGCACCTACCTGCGCCAGCACGTGAAGGTGGGTGACGTCCTCGATGTCGCCGCCCCGCGCGGCACGTTCCTGCTCACGGACGCGGACACTCCGGTCCTGCTGCTGTCCGCCGGTGTCGGCGCCACCCCGGTCCTGGCCATGCTGCACGCCCTGGCCGCGGAGCACTCGCAGCGCGCGGTGTGGTGGCTGCACGCGGCCCGGGACGGCGAGAACCACCCGTTCGCCGACGAAGTGCGCGCACTGCTCGCCCAGCTGCCCGCAGGCCGGTCGTTCGTCTCCTACAGCCGTCCGTCCGGCGTCGACCGCCCGGGTGTCGACTACACGGTCAGCGGGCGGTTCAGTCCCGAGCGGATCCGCGGCCTGGAGCCGCCTCCGGACGCCGACGCCTACATCTGCGGACCGAACGCGTTCATGCGGGACATGACCGGAGCCCTTCAGGCCTGCGGCCTGCCGTCCTCCCGGATCCACACCGAGGTCTTCGGGGCCACGTCCGCCGTCACCCCCGGTGTGGTGACCGGACCCGCCCGGGCGCCGCACCAGCCGGCCGCTCCTCCCGCCGGCCGCCCGGGACCGTCCGTAGCCTTCGCGCGCACCGGGCTGATCGTCCCCTGGCACCCTGACTACGGCACGCTGCTCGGACTCGCCGAGGCGTGCGACGTGCCCGTACGCTGGTCCTGCCGCACCGGAATCTGCCACACCTGCGAGACCGCGCTCCTCTCCGGCCACGTCGAGTACGCCCCGCAGCCCCTGGAGCCCCCCGCCACGGGGAGCGCGCTCATCTGCTGCTCGACGCCCCCGGCCGACGTGGTCCTGGACATTTGACATCCTCCCCGTCCCAGAGGACGGGGATTCCTCCCGCGCCTGCGGCGGCACAAACACCCGTGCGTGGCAGGTCGCCGAGGTAGGTTCCCCGTTCAACGGGCCGTGCCTGGCATGGGATTGCCACGCCAGGTCTGACCGGCCCTCCAGGGGCGTTTAGCCTGTCCGCCTGCCCGGCGGCCAGGATGTTCCGAGCAGCGTTGAGGTCACGGTCATGAAGCACACCGCACGCGCTACAGACCCACTTACGGACGGCGAGGGGCTTGGGTCCGTCGCGGTGCCCGCACTCCGAGCAGAGCCGGGAAGACGGGAACGCACGGTGCACGATGCCGATGACGCGCCCGTAGCGGACTGCCTTCTCTTCGAGGAGCCGTCGGAAGGCGGCCCATCCGGCGTCGTGGACGGACTTGGCAAGCCGGCCGCGGGCGAGGCCGCGCACGTTCAGATCCTCCAGGTAGACGGCTTGGTTCTCGCCGATCAACCTGGTCGTCTGCTTGTGCAACCAGTCCATGCGGGTGTCGGCCACCTTGGCGTGCGCCCTGGCGACCTTCCTGCGGGCCTTCTCCCGGTTCTTCGACCCCCTGGCCTTGCGGGACAGCTCCCGCTGCGCCGCCCTCAACCGCTTCTCCGCCTTCCGCAGGAAACGCGGGTTGTCGATCACGGAGCCATCGGAGAGAACGGCGTACGTCGTCAGCCCCAGGTCGATTCCGACCTCGGTGTCCAGCTCGGGCAGGTGCCCGGGTTCCACGTCCACGACGAAGGAGGCGTGGTACCGGCCCGACGGGTCCAGGACGACCGTCACCGACGACGGGTCGGCGGGCAGCGCCCGCGACCACTTCACCCGCACATCGCCGATCTTCGCCAGGTTCAGCTTCCCGTTGCCCCGCACCCGGAACCCATTGCGGGTAAACCGCAGCGACTGCTGGCTGTCCCGTCTGGACTTGAACCGGGGCAGCCCGACCGGACGGCCCTGCCGCTTGCCGGACACCGAGTCAAAGAAGTTCCGGTACGCCGTGTCCAAGTCCCGCAAGGACTGGATCAGCGGGTCCACCCCGACCGAGGCAAGCCACGCCCGCTCGGCGGTCTTCTTCGCCCCAGTGATGACCTGCTTCTGCAAGTCCGTGGTCTTCGGAAACGCCAGCCCTGCCTTGCGGGCTTCCTTCCGCGCGGCAAGGGCATCGTTGTACACCACTCGCGCGCACCCGAACGTACGTGCCAGCGCAGAACACTGACTTACCGTCGGATAGATGCGATAGCAGTACCGAAGATGCACAACAACAACCTACCGGAGGGCACTGACACCCTCCGCCCAAGCCCCCGAAGCTCACTCCGCCGCTGCGCGGCTCCGGGCCAAGGACCCATTCCTCCCCGTCCTGACGGCCGGGGCCTCCTGGGAGAACAAAGGTGACCGGATGCGTCCGTGGCGGAGGGCGCCAGCGCCGACGGCGCGCCGAGCGATACGTGTGGCAGAGCGCCGACGGGGCGCCGGGTTGCGCGCGGTCGGCGCAGCTGCCTAGCGTGGTTGCGTGGGGCGAGGGGCGAAAACCGGCGGGGCGGGTCGGTTGCATGGGACATCCCACCGTGGGGCATCCCGCCGAACCCACTCCTGGCATGTGTCCGAGAGGGGATCTCTGCCATGGCAAAGGTGCTTTTCATCGTCAGCGGAGCCACCTACTGGGTGTTGAAGGACGGCACGCGGCACGCGACCGGCTACTGGGCCGAGGAGTTCGCGAACCCGTACAAGATCCTCACGGACGCCGGTCACGAGGTCGACGTCGCGACGCCCAACGGTGTGACACCGACCGTCGACATGATGAGCCTGCGCCCCGAGATGGTCGGCGGAAACGACAGCGCCCTGGAGCTGGAGGCCGTCATCCGTTCCGCCGAGGTGCTGCGTCGACCGCTACAACTGTCGGACGTGCGTCTGGAGGACTACGACGCGGTCTACCTGCCGGGCGGTCACGGTCCGATGGCGGACCTGGCGTGGGACGCCGACGTGGGGCGGCTGCTGACCCGGCAACTGGCCTCGGGCAAGCCGCTGTTCATCGTCTGTCACGGTCCCGCCGCGATGCTGGCCACCAGGATCCACGGCGAGTCGCCGTTCAAGGGCTACCACATCACCTGCTTCACCGACGAGGAGGAGGACGGCGTCGGACTGGCCTCCAGGGCGCCGTGGTTGCTGGAGACCGACGTGAAGGCGAAGGTCGGGGTCGACTTCAGCCGCGGTCCGGTCTGGGAGCCCTACATGGTCGAGGACCGCAACCTGGTGACCGGACAGAACCCGGCCTCGGCCGCGGTCCTCGGGAACCGGATGCTGGAGATCCTCAAGTGACCAGTCCTGGAGCGATCCGGCCCAGGCACGCGCCCGCGTCGCAGGACATGGGGCACGTGGTGTTTCGAGCGAAAGGGCCATGACGGTGGAAGCGACGCTTGCCCGGGCCCTGCTGGACCGGCACTGGGCCGCATCGAACAGCGGCGACGCGGACGCGGAACACGACATCTACGCCGACGACGTCATCGTCGAGTACCCGCAGTCCGGCGAGGTCATCCGCGGCAGGAGCAACATCCAGGCACTGCGCACCCAACATCCCGCGGTCCGGACCTTCACCGTGCGCAGGATCCTCGGATCCGGCGACCTCTGGGTGACCGAGTTCGTGCTCACCTATGACGGCAAACCCACGCAGACGGTGAGCATCATGGAGTTCTCGGCAGGCCGCGTGGTGCGGGAGACGCAGTACTTCGCCGACCCGTTCGACCCGCCGGCCTGGCGGTCGCAGTGGGTCGAACCTGGAGAGTGATCCGCCGCTGGTCCGCGGCCGCGACCTCGAACACACCCGAACTCGCCGAGCGCGCCGAGGCAGTAGCGGGCAGCGTGGGCAGCCCGCTTGGGAGGGGCCGCGCGGGCGGAGGGCGGGTTCAGCGCCGACCGCCGAGGCCAGGTGGAGTGACGCCTCGATTTTTATCAATTGCCGGGCCAGAGTTGATAGATGATGTACAGTCAGGTCGACTTCGCAGGTAGTGCCGTGACACTGCCGGTGGCGCAGGCCCGGCGTATCACCCCGGGGAAGGACTCCGGGATCGACCGCCGTCCGGCCGGTCCGTACCGTCGTCGACGGCGTGGGAGCAGCGATCGGCGTTGGAAGGGACATCATGAACGGCAGGATCGTGACTCTGCTCGGCGTACCCGCACTGCTCGCGGGGGCGGTGCTCGGTGCGGCCCCGGCGCACGCCGGCACCGGGGTGCGGGTCGACGGCGCGACCGTTTCCGGTGGCGCCTCGGCGACGGTGAACGCCACCATCGCGTACTCCTGCGACGCCGGCGGTCTCGTCGCGTCCGCGACCGTGACCGCCGAGGACCGTACGTCCGGCGCCCTTGGCTACGCCCGTTTCACCCCGAACTGCACGGGCGCGAATGTCCAAGTGACCGTCCCGGTCACGACTTTGAACCAGAGCCGCTACGTCGCGGGTGACACGGCGGCCGTCCGGGCCTCGCTGCTCGACGCGACCGACACCGAGGTGGTCGGGACCATCACCCGGCTCACCGTCGGCACCGCGTAGCCGGGTCGGCGGCGGGCGGCGGGCCGCACGGGCCGGGGAGCGCTCGTGCGGCCCGCCGCCGCGGTACGGGGTGCGCGGTACGGGGTGCGGGCTACTTCTTGGCCGGTGCCTTCGGGACGGCGTTGTACGGGTTGTGGTGGTGGTCGCCGATGTGCAGCTGTTCCTCCGGCGCGCCGGCCAGCTTGGGCAGGACGTGGGTGCCGGTCGGGTCGGTGATGACGATGGCGTCGCCGTCGCGGCGCACGTCGTGCGGGGAGCCCTTGGCGTAGGAGGCGAGCTCCGCGCCCGGGCCGGTGGGGGTCGAGTCGGCCACCGTACCGAACACGTTCGTGGGCAGCGTCAGTGCGGTCGCCGTCGCGCCGAGCGTGGTGTTCGCGGACTGCTCGCCGCCGTACGCGGCGCCGAAGGTGGCGCCGCCGGTGACGGTGGTGCCGGCGGGCACGGTGACCGGCACGGCGGTGCCGGAGGTCCCTTGGAGGGTGACCACGCCGCCCTGGACGTAGCCGGTGGCCGAGCCCGTGTTCTGGGCGTGCTGCCAGCCGGCCTGCTGCTGGAGGACCGTCCCGGAGTCGGTGAGGGTCTGGTTGACCACCGGGGTGTCCGCGGTGAACCAGGTGCGGTAGGTGGACAGGATGCCGGTGAGGGTCTGCAGGGCCAGCTTGTCGTCGGTCAGGTTGGACTGGTGCATGAAGAAGGGCCGCGGGTCGTTGGACAGCACGTACCCGAGGGTGATCCTGACCTGCAGCGGCAGGACGTAGCTCGACCAGGCGGTGTTCGGGTCCAGCGGTGCGATGCAGGTCGTGGTGGCCGGGTTGGCCTCGCAGTTGCCGCTGCCGCCGTTCGCCTTGGAGGTGTAGAGCCAGTTGTACTCGCTCACCTCGTCGGCCTGGGTGGAGACGTTGTAGAACACGTTGACCGGGTGGCGCGGGGTGCCGAGCGCGGAGGCGATCTGACGCTGCCCGCTCTCTCGGGAGGCGTCGACGCCGAGCCACTGGATGTTGTCGGCACTCAGCGCGGCCAGGAAGTTCGGGTTGTCGTCGGGCTGCTGCGGCAGCATCACGGTGCCGGAGTGCTCGCCCGCGACCAGCTCGTTCGGCCGGAACGGGAGGCCGTTGGCCTGGGCGAACTGGATGTTCTGGGTGATCTGGGAGCTGATGGTGGGCTGGTCGACGTATTCGATGGCGCCCGAGGCGTCGGTCTGGCACCGCCAGGGGATCACCGAGAAGTCCTGCACGCAGCCCAGGAACGGGTGGTCGTAGGTGTGGTTGACCCACCGGAAGCTGTTCTTGTTCGCCAGCAGCGCGTCGCTCAGCGGGTCGTCGCCGCCCTGCTCCTGCTGGTACTCGACACCCGGTCCGGCGTTGAACAGGAAGTCCAGGGTGTAGCCGTTCTGCTGCTGCCAGTTCACCGTGTCGGTGACGTCGGAGGCGGCCATCCGGATGGGTGTGGTGTCCGGTACGCCGGCGGCGCAGTCGCCTTCGCCCGGGGTGCACTTGCCGCTCTGGCTCCACCGGGAGTTGGCGTTGAACAGGTCGTCGATGTGTGCCGAGAAGTAGTTGCGCCAGTAGCCCAGGTGGACGCCCCGCGTCACCCAGTCGACGATTCCGTGTGCGAGCAGCCGGAACTGCTGCTGGTCGTAGTTGTACGCGAAGGTGAGGACCAACTGCTGGCGGCCGCCGCTGGTGTAGACGCCCGCGAGCACGCCCTGCGTCGAGGTGCCGGGCACCGTCTCGGTGAGGAACGGTTCGAAGTGCGAGCCGGTGGTCGGGTTGTCGGGCACCGGCGTGGCCAGCGCGCCGTACGAGCCGCTGCCGCCCGCGGTGCCCTCGAACGGCACCGGGCCGTTGAGGTAGCGGAAGGCGTCGGTCCGGGCGGAGGAGGACGCGGTGGCGGTGGTCGCGTCGAGCGAACCGGTCCACGAGGGCGTGCTCAGACCGGTGTTGGCGCCCGGCCACACGTAGGAGTCGACCTGTCGGACGTGGTAGGTCTGCTCGTAGCCGGTGAGGGCGGAGAGTTCGGCGGCGGAGAGCTGGCTCGGCGCGTCGTTGGGCAGGACGACGCCCTCGAAGTGGCCGTGCGGTGTGCCGTCGGCCAGGGCGTCGGCGAGGAAGGACGCCGTGAGGGTCGCGCGGTTGCTGCTGGTGAGGTCGACCACGGTGGTCGGCACGCCCTCGGAGACCAGTTGCTTGTGGATGCCCTCGACCCACGGGTTGCCGTCGGTGACGACGAGGACGTTCAGGTCGACCCGGGAGGTCGCGGCCGCGGCCGGGACGACCGTACCGAGGGATATCACCGCGCCGGCCACGACCAGCGCGATCAGCGGCAGCGCGCGGAACGGCGTCCGGCCCGCGCGCGGGGCAAGGCGGGGTTTCAGGAGTCTCATGGCGCCCACCCTGGCGCAGCGGGCGGTCGCTACGGCCGCGTTCCGTCAGACCTTGACCGATCGATGGCGGGG
This sequence comes from Kitasatospora sp. NPDC087271, assembly GCF_044744605.1. Lineage (NCBI taxonomy): Bacteria > Bacillati > Actinomycetota > Actinomycetes > Kitasatosporales > Streptomycetaceae > Kitasatospora > Kitasatospora sp. NPDC087271. The sequence continues at coordinate 172,791 of NZ_JBIUYQ010000009.1, read as the reverse complement.
TTTTTGGAAACGGTTCCCGTTTCGGAAGCTTCCCCGTAACCGGCCTGCACGCCTGCGGCCCTGCGGCTCGGTCAGAACCGGCCGCGCCGGGCGGGCCGCGGCACCGGGGGTTGTCTGCGGCGGTGCGTATCGTCCGGGGCAACAGGTGCCACAGGAGTGAGAAGGAAGGGGCGGGAATGGACGAGGTCAGGCCAGGGACGCGCGAGTACCTCGACGGACGGAGGCGACCTGACGGCAGGCCCCCGCCGCCGCTCTGCCGGCCGCGGGGGCCAGCCCGTCGGCTGCTCGGGGCAGGGGCCGCATGCTCACCCGCCACCGCGGTCCTTGAGGAGCGGGCAGAACACGGCATGCAGCACCGCGGTGCTGCGGATTCAGGCGGCTGACGGCGGGGCGAGGTCCTTTGTCATGAAGACCCTGCTGGTGCCCGGCGGGTCGCACGGGACTTCGCCCAGGCGTCGCCAGCCGTGCTTCGCGTAGAAGCCGGGAGCCTGGAAGCTGATCGTGTACAGGACCGCCGTGCGGCAGCCGCGTGCGCGGGCTTCGCTTTCGGCCCGGCGCAGGATCTCACTGCCCAGGCCACCGTGGCGCAACTCGGCCGGCAGGAAGAACAGGTCGAGGAAGAACAGCCCGAGTGAGGTGCGACCGGTCAGGCCACCGATCACCTGGGAGGTCACGCAGTCACGCACCAGGACGGCCAGTGGGCGGCGGTCGTCGACGGATGTCGAGTCGGTGTTGAACCGGTCCAGGGCGTCGGAGATGAGCGATACGTCCGCGGGCTTCGGGGCGTCGGTGACCGTGAGGCCGATGCCGGGCCGGGGGTTCGATGGCGTGTTGTCGGTGGCAGGCATGGGGCTCCCAGGTCGGTTGGCGGCAGGTGTGCGGGCGCAGGGCGCGGTGGCCTCGGCCGGTACGGGACGTTAGGGCGTGGACGCTTCGGCCGGGCCCGAAGCGAGATCGACGACAATCGGGGACATGGACCATCAGCGCGAGGGCCGGGACGTCGGCGTGGACCTGGCCGCCGTGGCCAGGCTGCTGGCCGACGGCACCAGGGCGGACTTCTGCCTGGCCCTGCTGGACGGCCGGGCCTGGACGGCCATGGAACTGGCCCGCCATGCCGGTGTCGCGGCCTCGTCCGCGACCGAGCACCTGAACGTGCTCGTACGTGGCGGACTCCTCGCCGAGGAACGCCACGGACGCCACCGTTACCTGCGGATGGCCGATCCGCGCGTGATGGCCCTGATCGAGAGCCTCGCCGCACTCGCGCCGCGCCACACCCACAGGCCGCGTTCGCTGTCGGGCTCAGGGCGGCAGCGGGCCCTGGCCCGCGCGCGGCTCTGCTACGACCACCTGGCCGGAGAACTGGGCCTGGCCGTCACCGACTCGATGGCCGGCCTCGGCCTGTTGGCGTGGGGAGCCGATCCGTCGCTCACCGCCGAAGGGGCGGCCTGGCTCCACGACCTGGGCATCGCACTGCCCGACGCCTCCCGCAGACCGCTGGTACGCGCCTGCCTGGACTGGACCGAACGGCGCCCGCACCTGGGCGGGGCCGTCGGCGCCGCCATCTGCGGGCACGCCCTGGCCGCCGGGTGGCTGACCCGGATCGGAACCACCCGTGCCCTCGCCCTCACGGATCTGGGCAGGCACGAACTGCGCGACCACCTCGGACAGCCTGCGACCACCAAGCTGCCGCCCTGGGACCAAGAGGCGGATTGACGGCCATGGGATGAACGGTCCCGGTGCTGGTGGGGCCGTGGCGGTGGAAGGGCCGCACGGGTTGGGTGAGTTGCGAGGCCTGGTCCCCGACCGCTCCGCACGACGCCCGGCCCGCCGCCGCCGGACAAACACCGGACTCGTCCTCGCCCGCGTCGCCGTTTGCTGCTCACCCACCGGTCGAACCGCCCGCCGACCTGCCGCCCAGGGGCGACCGACAGCTCGTACTGGTAGTAGGCCCGGAACTCCTCGGCGTACCGGTACCTCGGATCGGTGCCGGTGAACTCCCGCTCGCACCAGTCCCCGATCCGGTCCGCGAGGTCGGCCCCCAGCTCCAGCGGTGCCGGGTACTCCGTCACCACCTCCGGGTGCAGCACGCACGGCTCGGGCACGTAGTCTCCGTCATTCTCCACGTCAGCCGGCAGCGGCGGATCGGTCAGCAGCGCGTCGACCTGCGCGGAGGAGCCCCACACCACCCTGACCGCGGGCAACCACGACGGCTCGTGGTTCAGCGGACACCACAGCACCTGCAGCAGGTCCGCGCCCTCAGGGCACGGCAGCAAGGGAATCGCGTGCGCGTAGAGCTGGGCCACCGGCAGCAGGGGCGGCATCGGCGGGCCGAGGACGGTGATCACCGCGTTGGGCCGCGGTCGCCGACGCCGGTCGCCGCGCCGGCCATTGACACGTTGTTGACTCGTTGTTGACATGCCGCCTCCAAGCTGACGGGACAGCAGACAGCACACCCCACAGCGAAGGAAGGACAACCATGCGCATGCGCGGTCTCCTCGCAGCAGTCGTGGCATCGGTGGCGGCCCTCGGCATGGCCGTGCCGGCCTCGTCCGCCGCACCGGCCACGGACGCCAAGCCGATCGAGCGGGTCAGCGGCAAGAGCCACGTCTTGATCAACCCGGCGAATGCCGGCAGTACGAGCTGGGCGCCCGAGAAGGAGAGCTCCCTCGACGGCCAGCCGCTGACGATCCACGCGACCGAACCGACCGTCAGCCCGAACGGAGGCGCCAAGGCCAACGCCGACGCGATGGCCGGCGCCAAGGCCAGCGTCTGGGGCACCACGGGGCGGCTGCTCACCGGGGACGGCGTGTGCACCGCCAACGTCGTCTCCAGCGCCAACCGCGATGTCATCGCCACCGCCCGGCACTGCGTGGAGGGCGGGCACGACTTCAAGTTCGCTCCCGGCTACGACGCGGGGAACGCCCCCTACGGCTGGTGGACCTGGCGGGCGGCCGGCTGGGTCGACGCCCCCGCTCCGCAGGGCGACATCGCCTTCCTCGTGCTGAACACGCTGAACGGCCGACACATCGCGGATGTCGTCGGGGCCACCGGCATCGGGTTCAACCGGGACATCAACAACTACGCGCACATCATCGGCATCCCCGGAGTGGTCCCCGCCGAGCGGGAGCACATGCTCTGGTGCGGCGGCCAGCCGGTGGCCGGCCCCGAGCAGCCTCCCACCGCGCGGATCGACAACTGCATCGGACTGGGCGGAGGTGCCAGCGGCGGGCCGTTCTTCGTGAACTACGACCAGAACGACGGCTCGGCCGTTCAGACCGGCGACTTCGTCACGGGCAACAGCTGGCAGGGCAAGTGGTGGGCGGTGAGCGCCTACTACCGTGACGACGCCTACAACGTCTTCAACGGGGCGCAGAACGCCTGATCGCGCGCGCGGTACCGGTCCCCTGTCCCCGGTACTCCAGCCGGACCTCGATGCCGAGCCTGCTGGAGTACCGGGACAGGGGGCCGGTGCTGCTCCGCGCCAGTTCGCGGACGGCGCACCCGTCGCGACGGCCACTACCGACACGCGCGCGCCGGGCCCACGCCCGCCTGGACGCGCGAGAGGCGCCCCTCCCCGCCACGAGAGAACGACAGGTGCGCCGACTCCTGACGGCGTCCGGCCGAGAACCCGCGGTTCCCTCCCGCGCGCAGGTGGGCGGGTGCTCCCCGGCGGTTGCGTCGCAGACTCAACCGGACGACGTGGCCGGGGAACGCATGCCGAGCCACTGCTCGGCGCCCCAGGCCTCGAACCGCTCCACCTCGGTGAACCCCAGCTTCGCCGCCAGGCGCATCGAGCCCGCGTTGGCGCTCTGGGTGGTGAGCACCACCGGCTCGCCGGGAAGCGCGCCGGCGAGCCAGCCGAGTGCCGCCGCGCACGCCTCGGCGGCGTACCCGAATCCCCACGCCCGCGGCAGGAACAGGTAGCCGAGATCGATCTTCCCCGCGGCAGCCGGACGGCGGTGCCCCGTCGCCCTCCTGAGCAGGATCTGGCCGATCATCGCCCCGTCGAGGTCGACGACGAAACTCCCGGGCCACCGCTCGGGCGCCCCGGGCATCTCGCGCTCAAGCTCGTCACGCGGCCGGGGGCCACCGAGGTAGGCGTGCACCTCCGGCGAGGCGAGCAGCTCGATGAACGCCGCACGGTCCCGGATCTCGGACGCACGGAGCACGAGCCTCCCGGTCCTGACCGGCTCAGGCGGCCACACCACAGCTCCCAGATCTTCCATTCGCGCACGCTAACAGGTGGTCAACCCGACCGACCCGACACCCCGGGACACAGCGCCCCAGGGCGGCGGGCACCGCCGGGACGGCCGGCGGCAGGCCGGCGGCGGGCCGGGGTCGTTCGCCCGTCCGGCTTCCCGCACGAGGTGGTGTTCCGCCGCCACCCGTCCTGCCAGCAGCTCAGCATCGTGCGCGAGGAGGACTTCGTCTGCGTCCTCTGCGCCGAGGCCCCGCCGCAGAGGTGGAACGTCGACCGGCCCGGACGCCAGACGAAGCGCTGCGTGAACGCGGTGCGGGAAGACACCGAGCGGGAAGACGCCGTGCGGGAAGGGGACGCGAGGGCCGGGGGTGGCGAGGTGCCGTCAGTCGTTTTCCTCGTCGGACACGGGCTCGGTGAGCCCCTTGCGGCAGTGGCCGTGGCCGGGGTGCTTGTGGCAGTAGGAGTCCTTCTCCTCCCCCACGGTGATGGTGGCCTTGGCGGGTTCGCTGACGATCGGGTTCCCGTGCGGATCGGTGGCCGCCGCGAACGCCACGTTGGTGAGGTCGCAGCCCTTCTCGGCGCCGCCGCGGTGGTGGGCCGCCTTACAGGCTTCGATGTCGGCCAGGGTGATCGTGTAGGTGCCGTGGCAGGTGGTGCTGGCCCCGGGCGTCAACGTGGTCGCCTCGCAGCTGACGCCGGCGATGCGGTCGTCGTTGACCAGCACGCCGTGCAGGTCGGTGCTGCCGGTGTTGGTGACCGTGTAGGAGTACTCCACCGTGTCACCGACGGCGTAGGGGCCGCGCGAGAGCACCCGCTTCTTCAGGGTGAGGTGCGGCGCCCCGATCGGCAGCGTCAGCTGGGTTTGCGGGGACGTGACCGGCTGGCCGTTCGCCGTACCGGTGGCGGTGGCGGTGTTGGTGACGGAGCCGGCCGCAGCGTCGTTCTCGGTGATCGTGTACGTGCCGTGGCAGGTGGTGCGGTCGCCCGGGCTCTCCGCCGGGGCGAGCGCGGTCGAGGCGCAGGTGATGTCGGCGACGTGGTCGTCGGTCACGTGGACGCCGGTCAGCTCGGTGCCCCCGGTGTTCTGGACGGTGTAGCGGAAGGTGACCGTCTGCCCGACCGTGTAGGGGCCGGGCGTCTGCACCTGCTTCTCGATGGCGAGGCCGGGCGGCCGTTCGATCGGCACGCTCTGCGAGGACGGCGGCGAGGAGACCGGCCGGCCGCCCGAAGCGCCGGTCGCGGTGGCCGTGTTGTCGATGGAACCGTGGGTCACGTCGGCGGTGGTGACGGTGTGGGTGGCAGTGCAGGTGACCGTATGACCGCTCGCGAGCGTCGTCGTGGGACACGTGACCGGGCCGACCTTCGGGTCGTTGACGGCGAGGCCGGTGATGTCCGTGGCACCGGAGTTGGTGACCACGAAGTCGTACGGCACCCGCGTCCCGGCCACCAAGTCACCGGGCAGCGGCTGCCGGACCTGCTTGACGAGGTTCAACTGCGGCAGCGGCTGGTTGCTGCTCACCACCACGTTGCGGATGAGGTGCACGTCGGTGAACAGACCGGTGGAGGCCGCGAACCCGAACTTGTAGGTGGCGGGCGCCGGTTGCGGGGCGGGTGTGCTGAGCACCTGGTGGGAGCCGGTGCCGTCGTTGAAGTCGACCGACACGGTGAGCACCGGGTCGGGCGTCGGGGTGAGCTCGACATGGACCCGGCGGCGCGAGGGTTCGAGCGCGGTCTCGGCCTGGGCGGGGGTGGCCCCCGGGGGCAGCGCGGTGAGCGGCCCTTGCAGGGTGCCCGGGAGCGTCGACGGCCAGGGTGCGGTGGTGCTGAAGTTGCTGGTGGTGGCGGTCAGGAAGCAGTAGCCCTCGATCCCGTCGCCCGGGCCGCGCACCGTGACCATGTTGGCCCCGGGGCCTGGGACGCGGAACGCCGTCCCGGCGGGCGAGCGGGTGGGACAGCCGTTGCCGCGGTGCTCCCAGTCGCCGAAGTAGTTCCCGAGGACATCGAGCCCCACGCCCAGGTAGCCACGGTCCACACCGGGCAGGAAGGTGGCGGTGGGGTCGTCGTCGGGAAGCTTCTGCGCGTACCCGAGGCTGCCGCCGAAGGCGCCGGGGTGGGTCAGCGCGCCGTCGCCGTTCACCAGGAAGAACGAGATGCCGTCAGCGGGGTTGGCCGGGGTCGTGCTCCCGTACTGCCACTGGTCGAAGGTGACATCGAGGCCCTGGTTGGCGGGCAGCGCGTTGTTGTAGAGGACCGCGCCGGCCTGGTCGTTGGACGCGTCCATCAGCCGCAGATAGCCGTGCGGCGCGCCGTCGGGGGGCGGCACCGGGCCCACGCCGCCCGGGCAGCCGCCGAGCCGATGGTCCCCGGGGCCGGGCGCGGTGGCAGCCGGCGCGCCGGTGAGACAGGCCGACCCCACGCCGGTGAACTCCGGGGCGGCGGCCTGGGTGAACGTCTCGCTGACCAGGGGCGAGCCGCCGGCCCGAGGCTGCGCCTGGGTGCCGGTGTCCAGGCACAGGGGCATTCCGGCGCCCACGATCAGGGCCAGGGCCCCTGCGGCGAGCCGGGCCGTCCGGACGCGCCGCGGGCGCTGTCCAGGAGGGGCTGAGTGCTGTTCATGTGTCATGTCCCCACATATAGCAGTCACTCTGAGTATTCATCGCAAAGACAGGCTGTTACGAAATTGCCCTTCGGTGACTTCGCTGACTGCCGCGGGGGGTCCGGGCCCGCTATCGCACGACGAGAATCTCCGGCATCGGCAGGCACCACTCGCCCAGCATCCCGATGAGGATCCGGCGGGCCAGTTCCCGGGCTTCGATCCACCCTGGATCGACCGTCAGAGCCTCCCTGTTCCACCGATCCGAGCTCTCCCGGCCGCTCATCCCGGCGAAGATCGCATCGATCGCTCGAAGGTCACGTAGCACCTCGCGGCTGAGATCCCCGTCCTCGACCAGGCCCTCGGCCATGCGGAAGGCGTGGTCGAAGTCCAGGGCGACCTCATCCGTCGAGACACCCTGCTCGTCCACCCAGATCAGCTGAGCCGAGGGATCGGCCGCCAGCACGGCCAACGCCTCGACAAACAGGCGTTCACGGAAAGGAGCATCAGGGACTCTCACCTGGGAATCGTTGCACGGCTCAGCGGGGTAGGTTCCGAGGCCTGGACATTGAGGACCAGGACATGGTCATGCTCGACGCTGACACCGCCGGCTACGCTTCCCGCACCCCCAAGGGCCCTCGCCGAACCGCCCCGAGGCGGCCTGATGAGATTGGTGGGGGCGTTCGAGAGAACTCTTCCGGCGATCAACGACGAGTACGTGGACGATCGCGGGGTCACCGGGCGAGTTCGGGTACCAGTTCGGCGGCTGCTTCGATGCGGTCGAGGACGTTCCGAGCGGAGTCCGACAGCGGGTAGCGGCCGGCGTCGGCGCGGGTGGCGCGCGATCGGTCGGCGTCCGCGCGGGAGAGCGACGACAGCCGTCTGGCCAGCAGGTTCAGGGGGTGGTCGAGGTCGAGGACCACGGTGGAGTAGAAGCCGTCGGCGCTGTCGCGGGTCGGCGGGAACAGGCCGCCCTCGTAGACGGCGAGCCTGCCGTACGGTGCTGACTCGAAGTGCCCGATGCCGGTGTCGAGGGAGCCCAGGAAGGGCGGCGAGGTCCGGCTGTCCAGGGACGTCTGGTCGTAGAAGAAGTTCTCGTTGCCGCCGTCCCCGACCAGGAGGCCCCAGGCGGGCACGGGGCTGAGCCTGTGCAGGGCTCTGGGTGGTGGGAACGAGGCGGGGTGCAGCGGGCGCAGGCGGTCGCCGACCACCTGCCACCGCTGCAGGCCCCGGTCCAGGCCGGCCGTGACCAGGGAGTCGGCGGTGAACGCGATGGCGCTGATCGGTCCGTGGCCGAGGTGGTCGTCCGCGGCGAACTCGTGCATCGGTTCGAGCCTGCTGTCGGTGATCAGGATCCGGAACCCGTCGGCGAACGCGATCCGGGTGCCGGAGGGATCGACGGCGAACAGGTCGGCGCGGTTGAAACCGAACTCCGCCAGGTCGAGCTGCAGCTCCTGGCCGCCGAAGAACCCGAGCGCCGCCCTGACCAGCCTCAGGCCCGTCACGAAACCGTCGGCCGTCGCCTCCACCCTTGCTCCGAGCAGCGCCGTGCCGCCGGCCAGGACCGTCTCCCCGCCGGGTGTGTACTCGACGAGTTCCGCGTTCCGGAGGTGGCCGTCGCCGGCGAAGTCGCGCAGGGCGACCACGGTATCCGCGTCCACGCAGCACAGCGACACGTGGTTCGTCGGGCCTTCGTAGAACTCGTTCAGGACGCCGGTGCGGTCCACCGTCACGATCCGGCACCGGTGGAGGTCCTCGCCGATCAGGTTGATCGCGGCCAGCGGCAGCTGATGGCAGAAGCCGACCGGGCCGGCGGCGTTGAGGGCGGACGGCAGCACCCGCGAGGCCGACGCGTGGACCGACTCGCCGACCCGTACCACCTCACGACGGTCGGTCTCGGCCAGCAGCTGGGCCAGCTGGCGCTCCGCCATTCCCTGGGGCTGCCACCGCGATGGCTTCAGGTGGGCGGCTGCCGCCGCGGCCTGCGGGAAGGGGAGGGACAGCACCAGCTTCCACAGACCGCCCCAGGCCCCCTGCCGGGCCAGTGACCTGGCCAGCTCCTGCGTACTCCCGCTTCCCTCGTCTCCCCTGCCGCCGCCCCGCCCGCCGAAGAGCCTCGACATCGCCCAACCCCCTGTCGACTGCGCCGAATTGGCCTCCTGGAATTCTCCCTCAGTGATCATGAAACCGGTACTGGGCCGGAGGCATGCGCGGTGAGGACAACGATTCCGTGTACAGCGTCGACGAAGGCGGGAGTGCGGGCGGCGGGGGGCCGCCGGGGGCGGGCAGAGGCCGGGGAGGGGCGGCTGCCCGGCCGCGTAGATCAGCCGGCCGACTCCTGCTCGGCCTCCACCTGGGCGTTCCACTCGCGCTTGGCCGCCCGCCAGGCCTCGTCACTCTGACCGGACCGCCAGTAGCCCGAGACCGATAGCCGCTCGCGCGGGATGCCTCGCTCCACGCGCAGCAGACGCCGCAGTTCCTTCACGAAGCCCGCCTCACCGTGCACGAACGCGGATGCCGTGCCGGCGGGGAATTCCAGCGCGCCCACCGCCTCGACCAGCGCCTCGCCCACCGGGCGGGCACCGCGGTGCAGCCAGCTGATCTCGGCCCCGGAGGGCGAGACGATCTTCTGCTCCTCCGCGGCGTCCGCGACCTCGACGAAGGCGTGCACCACGGCATCGGCCGGCATCCGCTCCAGCGCCGCGGCGATCGCGGGCAGCGCGCTCTCGTCGCCCACCAGCAGGTGCCAGTCGGCGCTCGCGTCGGGGGCGTAGCCGCCGCCGGGGCCCAGGAAGCGCACCGTCTCGCCGGGCTGTGCGCGGGCCGCCCAGGGCCCGGCCAGGCCCTCGTCACCGTGCACCACGAAGTCGATGGTCAGCTCGCGCAGGGCCGGGTCCCAGGCCCGCACGGTGTACGTCCGGGTGATCGGCCGCTGCTCGGGCGGGAACTCCTCGCGGATCCGCGCCATGTCGAAGGGCTCCGGGTAGCTCACGCCCTCGGGCGTGAAGAGCACCTTGATGTAGTGGTCGGTGAACTCGGTGGCGTCGAAGTCCTCCAACCCCGCACCGCCGAGGACCAGGCGCACCATGTGCGGTGTGATCCGCTCGGTGCGCAGCACCTGTGCTTCGCGCGCCTGCGGTGTCCGGCGGGTCGGTTGGTCTGCCATGGTGCCCCCCTGGGCTGTGTGGTCGCGCGTCTTGGTTAGGCTTGCCTAAGTTAGCACCCTTGAGGCGGTGCTCGACGCAGGGACGGCAGCCGATCCCCATTCCGCCCACGACCGGGAACGTGACGCCCCGGCAGCCCTGCTGCGGCTCGCGGACGCGACAAGGTCGTACGGAGCCGCCGCGACCGGTTCGGCGCAGCCAGACCGCGCCGCGCGCCGCCCGGGAGCCGACGACCGAGGTCGCCGCCCGCAGAGCGGCCGCGCCGCACTCCCCGGACCGATCCGGCACCGCAACCCGCTCGGGAGGATGGGGAGCGGGCGGCCGGTCAGGACGCCGGTACGATTTCGGCCGCCCTGCCGGAGGCACTCGTGGTTCAGGTGGCGGGCGACCGGGTGGGGTCGGGCCTCAGGCGCGCCGCACCACGAAGGTGACCTCCGCGTTGTTCCCCCCGCCGCCGATCACCTGGCAGGTGAGACCCGCACCGACAGTGCACTCGTTGACGTTCGACCCGGCGTAGGGGTTGCTCCAGTGGATCAACCCGCTCCAGGTGTCCACGCCGAAGCCGATCTGCCCCTCGGTGCCCGTCAGGAACCCGCACGACTCGGTTTTCCAGCTGGGGGCCACGTTCGGCAGGATGTAGCTCGGGGGCAGAGGACTGCCGGCGCTCCAGCACCCGTGGGCCAGGGTGGCCGAGCCGAGGTAGAGCATGCTGCCGGTCTGGTTCGACAGGGTGACCTGGGTGCTGCGCACCGCGTAGGCGGCGGACGCCGCTGGGGCGGCCGACCGCGTCGTTCCGGCGGAGGGGCCGGCGGCCTGCGCCGCGGGAGCCAGGGCCAAGCCGGCGCTCAGCGCCAGGACGGCGGTCAGTACGGAGGACTGGACAACACGCTTGGAGGTCATGGCAGCCAACTCTCTATCGGAGGATGGTCAGGTACACGCCTCAACGGGACGGCGGACCTCGTTGGTTCACCAACCGCCACGACGTGCGGGAATGAGGGCCTGTGTGAGGTAGTGATCAGCCTTCTGGTTGCACCCTCCTCCGAGGGCGGAACAGGGAGGACTGTGGGCTGTGACGCGTCGGCAACTCACGGACGATCAGCGGACGATGATTGATCCCTACCTGCCGGTCGGCAGGTTCAGCCCGCACCCCGAGCGACCGCGGGAGCGCTCGGGCCGGTGTGCCAGCACCGCCGGCCAGCAACGCCGTGCCTACGAGCAGGAACTGCTGCGAAGCCGCGAGGTGGCCGAGTGGCGGCGCCCTACTTCCCCGTCACGTGCCCGGACGAGGTCCTGGACCACCACCTGCGGCACTACGCCGTCGAGTTCAGGAACTGGATCGTCGCCGCCGCCCGCACCTGAGACCCCCGGCCGGGCCCCGTGGCCGATCCCTCCCCCGCCCCCGGGAACGGTCCAGACGATCATCCCACGGGCTGGCCAGCTCCGACCTGACCACGCCTGATACCTTGCCATCGCCGTGGTGTACGGGAAACCGGTCTGAGTCCGGTGCGGCCCTCGCCACTGTTGCCGCGGAGTTCCGCGGCCCTCGCTGACCGGCTTTTCCAGCGGTCAGGGCCACTGGGCGGGTTGGAAGAGCCGTCCGGGAAGGTCGGCCGCGGCGCGTTGATGCGGAAGCCAGGAGACCGGCCACGGCGCTACATGTTCCACGAGGGTTTTGGAGAACACGTGCCCAGCGGTCTGCCGTATCCGTTCCGTTCGATATGTTCCGTACGTCCCACAGGTCCGATACGTGTCGGCCGGGCGGTCGCGGCCTTCCTGTTCATCGGCATGCTCGGAGCTTGCACGGGCGCCCCCGCGCCCACCACGTCCGGCGGGACGGCCGGAACTGCCGCGCCGGTCAGCGTCGACAATTGCGGGACCACCGTGACGGTCGGCGCGCCGCCCGACCGGCTGGTGACGCTCAACGAGGGTGCCACCGAGGTGGCCCTGGCCCTCGGCCTGCAGTCCCGCATGGCCGGTACCGCCTACCTCGACGATTCCATCCCGGAGAAGTGGAAGGCGGCCTACGACTCCGTCCCGGTGCTCTCCAAGGACTACCCGACGAAGGAGAAGCTCCTCGCGGCCCGTCCCGACTTCCTGTACGCCTCCTACTCCAGCGCGTTCACCGACAAGGTCGCGGGCACCCGGGGGGAACTGCGCGGCCAGGGCATCCCGTCGTACCTGTCCCCGTTCGGCTGCTCGGACAAGAGCCAGGTGCCGCCGACGACCTGGCAGGCGGTGTGGGGCGAACTGAACGACGTCGCCAAGGTCTTCGGTGTCACGGAGCGGGCCGCCGCGATCCAGCAGCAACAGGAGCAGCAACTGGCCGAGTTCACGGCAACGGCCGCTGGCAAGGGCTTGAAGGTCCTGTGGTACGACTCGGACACCAAGGCGCCGTTCGTCGGGGCCGGCCACGGCGGACCTCAACTCGTTCTCGATGCCGTGGGCGCCCGCAACGTCTTCGGGGACCTGCCCGGTGGCTGGCAGAACGTGAGCTGGGAGAAGGTCGTCGCGGCAGACCCGGACGCCATCGTGGTCGCGGACGCCGGCTGGGACACGGCCCAGTCCAAGATCGACTACTTGGAGAACGACCCGGTGCTGAGCAAGCTCACCGCCGTACAGCGCAAGGCTTTCGTGGTGGTGCCGTTCTCGGAGTCGACTCCCGGCGTGCTGCTCGCCGACGGTGCCGCCCGGGTGTCCGCGGGACTGGGCCGACTGCACCCGGGTTCATGACCGCGCCCCACCCCGCCGTCGCGCGGCCCCCTGGTCCGGGCCGCGCGACGGCGGCCCTGGCCATCGGTGCGGCCCTGCTCCTGGCCACCGTGCTCCTCGGCCTCGCCGTGGGCTCGCAACACGAGCCGGTCCGGACGGTGATCGACGTCGTGGTGCGCCGTCTCGGGCTGGGCAACCCGCACGTGACGCTGCTGGACGACCAGATCGTCTGGCAGTTGCGGCTGCCCCGGGTTCTGGGAGCGGCTGCCACCGGCGCCGGCCTCGCGGTCTGCGGTGCGGTGTTGCAGACGCTGACCGGGAACGACCTGGCCGATCCCTTCCTGCTCGGGATCTCGGACGGAGCCGCCGCCGGCGCGGTCACCGTGATCGTCCTCGGTGTCGGCGTGTCCGGCGCCGTGGGCACCGGCGCGGTGTCCACGGCGGCCTTCGCCGGTGCCCTGCTAGCCGCCGTCGTCGTCCTGGCACTGGCCGGCGCGCGCACCCGGTCGCTACCGACCACCCGGACCGTGCTCGCCGGCATCGCGGTGGGACAGATGTGCGGGGCCTACACCTCGTTCGTCGTGCTGGTCCTCGGGGACCGCAACGCGGCGCGCGGTGTCATGGAGTGGACGCTGGGCTCGGTCGCCGGCGTGCGGTGGCCCACCGCCGTCTTCCTGACCGCGGTCGCGCTGGCCGGTGTCACGGTCCTGGCCTCCTCGGCCCGCGACCTGGACGCCTTCGCGTTCGGCGAGACCGCCGCCCGCTCCCTCGGCGTCCACGTCGAGCGCACCCGCTGGGTCCTCGTCGCCACCGCCGCGCTGGTAACCGCGTGCCTGGTCGCCCACACCGGCGTCATCGGGTTCCTCGGCCTGGTCGTACCGCATGTCGTCCGTCTCGTCTGCGGCCCGCGCCACGCCCTCCTGCTGCCCGTGTCGGCACTGGTGGGCGCGTCCCTCCTGGTGGGCAGCGACATCGTGGCGCGCTCGGTCCTCCCCGACCGGGAGATCCCCGTCGGCGTCATCACGGCCGGGCTCGGAGCGCCCTTCTTCGCCTGGCTGCTGTGGCGCCAGGGGCGGGCCGACGGGAGGGGGCAGTGACGGTGACGCCCCCCGCCGAGCTGCGCACGGAGGAGCTCCGCGTGAGCATCGGCGGAGCCACGCTGCTGGACGCGGTCTCGCTCGCGTTCGCCCCCGGCCGGATCACGGGCCTGCTCGGACCCAACGGCGCCGGGAAGACCACCTTGCTGCGCGCGGTCGCCGGACTGACCCGGCCGAGCGAGGGTCGGGTCCTCCTGGACGGAGAGGATCTCCACGCACTCACGGCCCGCCGACGAGCACGACAGGTGGCCTTCATGGAGCAGCAGGCGGACACCCGGCTGTCGCTGCCGGTCCGTCAGGTCATCGATCTCGGCCGCACGCCGCACCGCAGCCGCTGGCCCGTGCCGGCGAACTCCGCCACCGACGCCCACGAGCGGTCCGTGTTCGCCGCGGCCGTGGCCGCAGCCGACGTCGGCCACCTGCTCGACCGGTCCTGGCCGACGCTGTCGGGTGGCGAGCGGCAGCGGGTCCAGCTCGCGCGGGCACTGGTGCAGGAGCCCGGCGTGCTCCTGCTCGACGAGCCCACCAACCACCTCGACCTACGCCACCAACTCGGCTTCCTCGGCACCGTACGCGGGCTGGGCATCACCACGGTAGCCGCGCTGCACGACCTCGAACTCGCCGCCGCCTACTGCGACGAGGTCGCCGTCCTGCTCGACGGCCGACTGGTCGCCCACGGGCCCAGCTCCGACGTGCTCACCTCGCCGACGATCGCGCACGTCTACGGCGTCGACGTCACCGTGGAACGACACCCCCGGCACGACAGACCGCACATCCGGTGGAACGGACTGCTCCCCGAAGGGACAACACCATGACCCGCCCCGTCCCGGGCGCGCTCGCCCGCCGCAGTGCCACGCTCCTGGTCGGCATGTCGATGGGGGAAGCCGTCCGCCGTGACGAACTCCTCCGGACAGCGGCGTCGCACCAGGCCTCGATCGCGTTCCTGCAGCAGGCAGACCCTTCCCTGTCGGCCGAGCTGACCAGGCTGGCCGACGCGGGCGCCGAGACCGTGGTCGTGATCGGCGTCCGCCTCGCGGCGTCCGGCCCGGCCCAGTCCTGGCTACGGCGGATCGCGGCGTACTGGTGGCGCGAGCGCGCGGGCCACCGTCCCGAACTCCTCGTCGCGACCCGCCTCGCCGACTCGCCGGACGCGGTCCCCGCGGTGGCCGCGGTGACGAGGGCCATCACCGGCCAGGAGCCCGGCCTCACGTCCGCGGCCTGGGAGGAAGTCCCCGGCCACCGGCACCAGGTCCTGGTGTGCCGCGGCCCGCGTTGCGCGGCCAAGGGCGCGGAGGAGGGACTACGCGCCCTGGTACGGAAACTGACCGAGCACGGCCTCGGCGACGACGACGTGCTCGTCACCCAGACGGGGTGCCAGTTCCCCTGCAACCAGGCCCCCGTCGCCAGCGTGCAGCCGGACGACATCTGGTACGGGAAGATCGACCCGGCCGTCGCCGGCCGCATCGTCACCGAGCACCTCGCCGGCGGACGACCGGTCGAGTCCCACCGACTCCCACGCCACAGGAAGGAGCAGGCGGACCACCACGACGGCTGATCGCGACCACGAGGCCCAAGCTTGAGCCCGTGCCCCGCCCCGCGGCCGACAGCACCAAGCGGCGGCATCGAAGCCACCCTCCACCCTCCACCCCTACCGCGACCAGATCAGGGCCATCGACGAGCAGATGACCGAAGCCCTCAAGGACGACCGGCAGTAGACCCACAGCGAGCTCGACCTGCGACGAAGCCCCACCCGCGCGGCCGGCTCACCACGGAGTTGCCCGATCTCCCCCGGATCCACGCCGACCCGATGCCCGACCCGCAGACCGAGATCACCTCAGGTCAACGATGTACTACTCAGGCGAGCTTGAGGAGCAGTTCACTCAGTTCCCTCGGCATGGTGATCATGCAGTCGTGGCCGGTCGGCAGCTCCCAGACCTGCGCGGCGGAGCCGTTGGGCTGGATCGGGGGGACGGGGCGGCGGGTGATGCCCGGCGGCGTGGGGCCGACGTTGTGGATGTGCGTGCGCGGGATCGCGTCCGCAGCCGGGTTGTCCAGTCGCACGGATTGCCGAAGGCAGCGCACCGCCTGGTCCGTGAGCGTCTCGCGCAGCCAGGCCACGTCCGCCGGGTCCGTGACGCCGAACAGGCCGAGGGGCGCGGGCAGCTCGGGCATCGGGGGGACGCGCCAGCCGCTCTCGGACTTCTCGGCGAGCTCGATCATCCGCCGCCCCACGGGTTGGACGTCGACCGCGGACTCGCCGTCCTGCGGGACCAGCGCGTCGAGGTAGACGAGGTGTGCGATGCGCTCCGGGATCCGGTTGGCCACGGAGGAGATCACCAGCCCCGCGTAGCTGTGGCCGACGAGGACGACGTCGTCGAGGTCCTGCTCGGCGACCAGCCCGACCACGTCGTCGACGTGCGTGTCGAGTCCCACCTCCGGTCCGAGCAGGTGCGCCTTGTCCCCGCAGCCGGTCAGGGACGGCGCGAACACCCGGTGCCCGTACGCCTCCAGCAGCGACACCACCCGCTCCCAGCAGCGCCCGCTGTGCCAACTACCGTGTATCAGAAGGAATGTGGACATGAGTGAGAGCCCTTTCCCCTTTCGCGCCCCGGTACAGTCCGAGCACGAAAGACATGCTGCTGCACCCGACGAGGCACAGGCAACAGGACACTTCTCGGCGCCGTTGCTCACCCGGCCGGTGGTCACGTACTGCCCCATCGAGGACTACCGGGACGTGCTGCGGCCGGTACGGCCGACGGCACTGCTCCGGCCACCGCGGTTCTACGAGAAGGCCGCCGGTGAACTCATCGCACGGGCACAGGCCTGGCCGCGATCGCGCCGCTACGTCTACGACGCCGCCATGTGGGTCGGCCGCAGGGTGGCCGACAACCGCTGGTCCCACCGCCGGTCCTCGGTACCGCCGCGCATCGCGTACGCCGCCGCGTTGCGCGGAGTCTTCCTGCCGCTGCGGGCGACCACCGGGATGGACCGCATCCGCCTCGCCTACACCGCGTCCGCGGCCATGCCCGAGAGCGTCCTCGGGATCTGACAGATCTGGGGGCTCGATCTCCGCGAGAACTACGGTCCCACCGAGACCGGAGCGTGCCCCGTCGCGCACTTCGACCAGCCGGTCCCCCGCCCGGGGACGATCGGCAGGAAGTTCGCGGACCCGCGCTTCGAGGTGAGAGTCGCGGACGACGGCGAAATGCTGACCCGCGCACCGCTTCTCCTCACCGGATACTGGCCCGATCCGGAGGAGACCGAGGCCGTTCTCCGGGGCGGCTGGCTGCACACCGGTGACCTGGTCGAGTACACGCCCCACGGCGACATCCGGCTCATCGGCCGCAAGAAGGACGTGATCGTCACCCGGGGCGGCAAAACGATCAGTCCTCACGAAACCCGGTTGAAGGAGAGCCCGCTGATCAACGAGGCGATCGTCGTCGGGGAGGCGCGCAAGTACCTCACCGTCCTGCCGGAGCCGAGCACCACCGCGGACGCCCTGTCGGCGGAGGCCTCGACCGAACGCCTGCGGACGGGGGTCGACCGGGTCGACGCGGATCTCGCGCGAGCGGAACAGCTGAAGGACTTCCGCGTTCTGCGCAACGCTGTCGTGAGGTCGTTCGCCACACCGATCGACGAGATGTACGACGCGAACGACGACGTGGCGACCGCCGACCACGTGCGGTCGAGGTCGGACTAGGCCTGTTGACCATGGGCGTTGCGGACGCGAGCCCCCGGAGGACGGCGGCCGGGGTTTTCAGCGCCCTTCGGCGGGGCGGGGCCGCCGACGCCCCTACCCGTGCGAGGTCCGCCGCATGCCGTCGGCGAGCGTCTCACGCCCTGATTGGATCTCGGCGCGACGGAACCACCTGCCCTGCCTGCGCGTTGGCTCGACAGGACTTGAGGGGGAACCTTGTCGAGTTTGCGCTTCCCGCCAGCGCGGGCGGTCGGACGCGGGGCGGCCTGGTACCGCGGGGACTGCCATGTACACTCCGTCCACTCGGACGGGGAACTCACCCCCGATGAGTTGGTCGTTCGGGCGCGCGCCGCCGGGCTCGCTTCATCGCGACAACGGAGCACAACTCAGCCGCGCCCCCTGGTGTATGGGGGCAGTTGGCCGCCGACGACTTCTTGATCCTCCTCGGTGAGGAAGTGACCACGAAGACCGGGCACTGGCTCGCGCTCGGCATCGATCCCGGCGAGGTCGTCGACTGGAACCACCAGGTCAGGGACGGACTGGTTGACAAGTGCCTGGACCAGGTCCATCGAGTAGGAGGCCTGTGCGTGGCCGCACACCCGCATGCGCCCTACCCGTCCGGCGACTTCATGTTCCCCTTCCGGGGCTTCGACGTGGTGGAGGTGTGGAACGGACTGTGGACCTCGGACCGGCCCTGGAACGCCGACAACGAGGCGGCCCTGGCAGAGTGGGGGCGGAGCCTCGCGGCGGACATCCACTCGGGTTCGTGGCGGCCGGCGATGGGCAACAGCGACACCCACCTGGAAGGTCAGATCGGCATCCCCCACACCGTGGTCTTCGCCGAGGAGCTGGGCACCGAGGCGATCCTGGCCGGAATCCGCGCCGGCCGCAGCTGGATCGCCGAGTCGGCGGACGTGGACGTGTCGTTCACCGCCAGTGCCGATGGTCGCGTTGCCGGGGTGGGAGAACGACTCGCGACTCACGGCGGGCAAGTGGAAGTGCGGGCATCAGTACAAGGCGTGCCGACTGGGTCCGTCAGCTTCCACACCGATCGAGGAAAGGTCCACCGGACACTTCTCCCCGCCGACGGGGTGGGCGTGGTGCAGTGGGACACGACGGCGGAGGACTCGGCGTCAGTCCGCGTCGAGGTCCGCCACCCCAACGGGAACGTCGCCGCACTCACCAATCCGATCATCCTGACCTGACCGCTTGCTTCATCGTGATGCGCGCACGCGACGGAGGTCGCCGTCCCGGACGCCCTCGTTCTGACGGGACGGGACGAGGACAGTGTCAACGTCTGGTTCCACGACGGCGACCGCTCGTGGGCGGCGCTGTCCACGGACGGTGGTGGGGGCGCGGTGCTGTTCCAAGGCGGCCCGCGGCGGATCGGCGACGAGGTGATGACCGCCTGGTCCCAGTGGGAGGCGCTCGGGTCGCCGGACCTGTACGACTACGGGATCACCGTCACCCCCGAGGAACAGTGGGCGTGGCAGGGCGGCCCGGGCGGCCCCCGCTGGCCCGTCGCGCAGGTCTCCCCGGTCGTCCCGGTCGGACGCTGACCGGGGAGGCCGGCCGAGCGGTCAGTCGTTCAGTGGTACAGGCTGGTGTCCATGGACACCGCCTCGACAAGTGAACCGGCCGAAGACCTCAGCGTGTTGACGTTCGACCAGCTCACCGCGTTCGCCGAGCGTCCCGGTCGGCATCGTGGCGAGCTGGAGGGCGTCCGGGAGATCAGCGCCCTGCGCGCGTACCGCTCCGAGGATGGTGCCGGACCGGCGGAGCGCAGGCAATGGGCGAAGCTGTCGCTGCGGGTCAACGCGCGCCTGCACGGCGACGGCTCCTGGGGACAGGCACGCATGGCCCAGAACGACTTCATGCTCCGGGCGTGGATCATCGACCGCCTCGGTCCCGACGCCCAGGACCCCGACTGGGACCCTGACGTTCTCGCCGCCGACACCCTCGCCGAGCTCGCCCTGAGTCCTGCGGAGGCCGGCGCTCTGGGTGCCCGGTGGCGGGCCCTGCCTGCCGAGCAGATCGGTGAGCTACGCCGTCTCAAGAATCTGACCGGCCACCTCGACCTGATCATCGGACACCTACGCCCTGGTCGCAGTCGCGACGAGCTTCAGGAATGGCTGGCCGTCCGGCCGCTTCTCCCCTGATCCGGGTGGCTGGCCGTCCGACGGCGTGTCGGCTGGTGTCAGCGTCAAGGGCTGTCCGCTCGACCTGTAGGTAGCGGAGAGAAGTCCAACGGATCCCGGCGGGGCCGGAATTGATTCGCGAAGATCCCTTCCGCCTCCCGGTCGAATCTGACAGCATCGTCGGTCATCCGGTGATCGGTCGGCGGTGATCGGTACGCCGACGTGCCCCTCGGCTTCGTCCGTCCGCGGCTGATCCGCGCACGGACCGGATCGATGAACGCGTCCGGTGGACTCCACCGTAGGAGGTAGAAAGGCGGTCGCCCGGCCGCATCACGTGGAGGAGATGTGACCACCGAAGCCGGCACCCCGGGGCCCGCCCTCCGCCCCGCGCGCTGGGTCCGCGCCAGGCTGCGCGCGAGCCCGCTGGCGGCCCTGTTCACGGCGGCCCTCGTGCTCGTCACCGTCTTCCTCGCGGCGGCCTTCCCCCGGATCGCGGACCGGAACGCGGACGCGGCGCTCGGGGACTACGTGAGCCACCGGGGCATCTATCCGACCAGCCTGCACGCCACCTCCCGAACCCGACCGACCGACACCGCCGACGGCCTCGACGCCGTGCAGCGGGAGCTCGTCGCGCGGGTCGGCAGGGAGCTCCCGCTCTCCGAAGCGGGCCTGGCCCACGGCGCCCGCACCGCGTTCAACGACATGGCCAACCCGGGGTACGCGCGGCTCGCCGAGGAGACCGCCCCGGGACTCTCCCTGGCCTACCTGCACGGCCTTGCCGACCGCGTGACCCTCACCGACGGCACGTGGCCGGGCAACGCGCCCGCCGCCGGCCCGCTGCCGATCGTGCTGAGTCGGACGGCCGCCGATACCGTCGGCATCAAGCTCGGCGACGTCGTCGACAGCGGCACCGGCGGACCCACCGGGTGGCGGACCACCGTGGTGACCGGCTTCTACCGCGTCGACGATCCGCTCGACCCGTTCTGGGACGGCCTCGGCTGCCCGGACCGAGCCTGCCTGAACCTCGGCACCAACGGCGACAACCGCTGGCAGACCACCGGCTTCGTCGACGGCGCGAGCCTGTCCGCGCTGACCGGTTGGGGCCACACCGTCGAGGACTTCTGGCGACTGCCCGTCGACCCCGGCTCCCTGCGCGCCGACCGGCTCGACCGGATCCGCGCCGCCGTCCGGCCCTTCCTGACCGGACGGGACGCGACGGCGCTGGTCACCGCGACCAAGCGCGCGGACCTGCACATCAGCTCCTTCCTGCCCGACGTCCTCACCCGGGCGGCCGCCCGCTACCACACGGCGATGGCGCTGAGCGCGATCGGACCGGCAGGCGCCGCGGGCGTCGCCACCGTGGTGCTGCTCCTGGCCGCGGTCCTCGGCACCGACCGGCGCGCCACCGAGATCCGGCTGCTGCATGCCCGCGGTGGTTCACGCCGCGCGGTGGTGCTGCGCCTGCTCGGCGAGGGTGCGGTGACCGTCCTGCCCGCCGCCGCGCTCGGGACGCTGCTCGCCGTGCTGCTGCTGCCCACCCCCCGGTGGGGGCACGCGCTGCTGGCGGCCCTCGCCACGACGCTGCTCGCCCTGCTGGCCTTCCCGGCCCGTGTCGCCCTGCTGTGGTCGCGTCAGCGTGCGGCCCGCGGCCGGGGCCGGGCGATCGGCACCCTGCGCCGGGTGACCGGCGAACTCACCGTTGCGGCCGTCACCGTCGTGGCCGTGGCCGAGGTCCGCCGACGCGGCGTCGGCCACGCCGGGTCCAGCGTGGACCCGCTGTTGGCGGCCGCCCCGCTGCTGCTCGCCGTGACCGGCGGACTGCTGCTGGCCCGGATCGTGCCGGTGGTGCTCGGGCAGCTGGCCGCACTCACGAGGCGTGGCCGCGGCCTGATCGGGTTCCTGGGCCCGGCCCGTGCCGCCCGCGACGGCTCGGGTCGTCGGCGGCGGTCCCCGTTGCCGGTGCTCGCGCTGCTGATCGCCGTCACCACGACCGGTTTCGGCGCCACCGTGCTCGACACCGTGGAGCACAGCCGAATGCGTGCCGCGCGGGCCGCGACCGGCGGCGACATCGCCATCGCCGTCCCGGACTACGCCACCCTGCCGGAGTCGTTCACCAAGACCGCCGCCGAACTGCCAGGAGCCCGGAGCTCGACCGGGGTCCGCGTCGACTCCAGGGCCCTGTTCATCGGCGCCGACCAGGACTACACCAAGGCCGTCCTGGTGGTCGCGGAGCCGCGGGCGTACGCGGAGATCGCCCGGAGCATCGGGGCCGGCGAGTTCGACGCGGCGCAGCTCGTCGGTGCCCCCGGCGGCGCCGACACTCCGGTGCCCGCGCTGTTCAGCCGTGACCTGGCCGGGCGGCTGGCCGCCGGCACGCCCAAGGTGCACCTGCTCACCGGGAACGAGCTGCTCACCACCGTCGCAGGGATCGTCACCGCCACCCCGGCCCTGCCGGACCCGGGTCTGCCGTTCGTCGTGGTGCCCGCCGGTCCCGCCGCGCAGCGCCTGCCCGAACTCGGCCGGATGAACAAGTGGCTCGGCGTCGGCGACTTCGACCCCGACCAGGTCAGGGCGACGCTCCTGGAGCGGGGCCTGACCCAGCCGACGGGCATCACGAAGCTGATCGCGCAGGACGCCGCGGCCGCGGGCCGGGGCACCCACGGGCTGCCTCCCGGGTACACGGTGGGCAGCAGCCGCGAGTACGCCGAGCAGCTCGCCGAGGACCCGTTGCAGCAGGCCGCCGGGCGGCTGTTCCGGTACGCGGCGGTCGCCGGCGCGGGGTTCGCCCTGCTCGCCGTCCTGCTGACGCTGTTCCAGGCCGCGCCCGACCGCGCGACGGTGCTCGCCCGGTTGCGGACCATGGGTCTGCGGCCCCGGCAGGGGCTGGCGCTGATCGTCGTCGAGGCACTGCCACAGGTCCTGGCGGCAGCCGTTGGCGGCGGTCTGGTCGCCGCGGCGGCGGTCGGACTGCTCGGCCCGGCTTTCGACATCTCCACGCTGGTCGGTGCCGAGGTCGGCAACGCCCTGTCGCTCACGGTGGTGCCGGTGCTACTGCCCACGGTGGGCCTGGCGCTGGTGGCCTGCGTCGCGGTGGTGCTGGAGGCGGTGGTCGCCGGCCGGCGCCAGATCGCCACCGAGCTACGTGCCGGGGACGGGCGATGACGCCGGAGCAGGCGCGGTAGCCGCCTCGCCGCCGTGTCGCCCGGCGCCTCACCCCAGCGCCTCACCCCGCCGCCTCGCCCCAGCGGCGCGGGTGCCTGTGCCGCCGCGTGGGCCTGCTGCTCGTCGCGCCGTCCGCTGGACTCGCGCAGCCGGGCGAGGCCTTCGGCCGCCGCCAGGGCGAGCAGTCCGGGCAGCAGGTCGGTGCTGCGGGCGGCCACCCGGCGGCTGCCCTGGGTGGCCGCCCACCACAGGTCGGTGCTGGCGTTCAGCCGTGCACACGGGCGGGCGGGGAGTCTCTCCGCCCCGGGCTGGAGGGCCTACGTCCCGGGTTTGAGCTACCGACAGACCCCGGACGCGGCCGGTCGGCCGGCCCATGCGGCCGGGAGCCGTTCGTCGGCACCCTGGCATATTCCGTGGACTTCGGCTGATACTGCCAATGGTCGGGCACCCGTGGCGCACCTCTGTCAGCCTGCGGATCGCCCGGTTCGCGTACGGGTCCGCAGAAAGGCGCATCGTGACTGACACCTCGACAGTTCCGCTGTCCACCGGGCTTCCTGGTGACCCTGACCGGCTGCACCTCACCATAACCTGCGAGATCGGCCCGGTCCTGGCAGCCGGTGAACGCTCGCAGACCCACCGATTGCTCGCCCGCTACCCGCAGGAACGGGATACCGCCGAGATCCGGCGTCCCCACGACGGTCTCCGCCAAGTCGCCCTATTGGGTCTCTGCCGGATCCCCATGGACAGCGGGTCGGTGAGCACGGCGCTCCTGGCCGACCTGGAGAACACGATCCCGCGCGGGTCGGAGGTGATCAGCGCGGTTCGCCGGGATGCGCTCGCAAACCAGAACGACCGGTCCGAGTTCACCACGGTGCTGCGCAAGATGCTCGGACAAGGGCCGTACGGCGACCTCGGAAACCTCCTCATCGTCAACGAGTTCACGTTCGACGACGGCTGGGACGATCCCGGTCTCGGCGTGCTGCTGCTGGGCGAGCTCGTGGCACGCGCCGGCGGCGGGCCCTGCGTGGTGGCCACCGCGCCGAAATTCCTGAACGGCGCCCAGGGATATCAGCGGACCCTGGCCGTGCTGAGCGCCGCAGGCTTCCGCCCGCTGCGCGGGCACACGACGATCGTCGAGCCGTCCGGCCTTCCGGCGTTCTCCGGACCGGCCGGGACGGCGTTGATCCGCCTCCGCCGCGCCTCGGGCGGCTGATCGTCGGCGCCGGCTGATCGCTTCCCGGCCAGCAGGCCGCGGATCCAGGCGGTGAAGTGGGACCACCACAGGCTCCTCCCCCGGTCCTCTCGCCTCCTCCCCCTCCTCCCCCGGCGCGGACCGGCGCCGCCAGCTCTGCGGCCACGGCTTTACGTTCGTAGTCGTCCGCGAGTTCGGCGGCCGCAGCCTGTCTCTCGGCTTCCACGGCGACCTTCCCATCCAGCTGTCCCATGGTTTCCACTCCCTTGACCATCACTGCTTCGACCATCACCGGAGTTACTACTTCCGGTGGGAGCGCCGAATCCCCCGCCGGGAGTTCCCACGGGCGTTCCGTGCCCACCGGCGCCGCCCGGACCCGGAAGCCGTCCGAGGCGGCTTCCCCAGCTCGTTCTCCTCGGCCGCGTGGCCGGTGAGGAAGAGAAAGACGTCGTCGAGGGTGGGCCTGCGCAGGCCGATGTCGTCGATGAGGACGCCCAGCCCGTCCAGCTCGCGGATGACGTCGGCGAGCACCCGGGCGCCCCCGCCCACCGGCACGAGGATTCGCCGGGTGTGCTGCTCCACGCTGAGCGGGCCCCCACCGTACGGGGTGAGCGCCGCGACGGCCGCACCGATCTGCTCGCGGTCGTGGACCACCACCTCCACCCGCTCGCCGCCGGTCCTAGTCTTGAGGTCGTCGGCGGATCCGCGTGCGATCACCCGGCCGTGGTCGACCACGACGATGTCGTGCGCCAGCCGGTCGGCCTCCTCCAGGTACTGGGTGGTGAGCAGCAGGGTGGTGCCCTCCGCCGCCAGCATCGCGATGACCTCCCACAGCGCCAGCCGGTTGCGCGGGTCCAGACCGGTGGTGGGCTCGTCGAGGAACATCACCGGGGGCCGCACCACCAGCGCGGCCGCCAGGTCGAGCCGGCGGCGCATGCCACCGGAGTAGGTCCTGGCCGGCCGGTCGGCCGCCTCGGCGAGGTCGAACCACTCCAGCAGCTCCCGGGCGCGCGCCTTGGCGTCCCTGCTCCGCATCTGGTAGAGCTCGCCGACCATCTGGAGGTTCTCCCGGCCGGTGAGGTACTCGTCGACCGCCGCGTACTGGCCGCAGAGGCCCAGCAGGCTGCGGACCCGGCCGGGGTGCTTGAGCACGTCCACCCCCGCCACGTGGGCGCTGCCCGCGTCGGGCCGCACCAGGGTGGTGAGCACCCGTACCGTGGTGCTCTTGCCGGCGCCGTTGGGGCCGAGCAGGCCCAGCACCGTCCCCTCCGGCACGTCCAGGTCGACCCCGTCCAGGGCCCGTACGTCGCCGAAGTCCTTCACCAGGCCCTCGGCCCGGATGGCCGCCCTCATGTGCCCCTCCTTCTCCTGGAACCAGCCGGGAACCACCTGGCGGCCGGCACTGGCAGGATCCCCCCGGAGCGCCCGTCGTGCTCTTCGGCGGGGGAGCGGAGGCACCGCGTGCGCGGCCGCCGGGATGCGAGCCACCCGGGTGTGGTGGAAACGTGGAAGGGAGAGCCCGGCCCGGCCCTGGCCGCCCCACCGGGTTCCCGAAGGCCGTGTGCACCGGACGAGAAGGACCGAGGACCCGCACGGACCTGCGGCGGTCACACGCCGGCCGCCCCGAGGCCCCCGCCGGCTCACGCTCCCTTGCGCGAATCGATACCGGATGCGGCTCCTGCCGAATCGAGGCGGTACCAGTGGATCTCAGGATGTCGGTCGAAGCCCGGGAGGCGTTCCTCGCAAGCCCGCACGTGGGAATCCTGGGGGTGGACGACGCGCGCGACGGCGGCGGACCGCTGCTCGTCCCGCTCTGGTACTCCTACCGGCCCGGCGGGCTGGTGACGATCCAGACCGGGCGGACGACGCTGAAGGCCCGGCTCATCCGCAGCGCGGGCCGGTTCAGCCTCTGCGCGCAGGTCGAGTCGGCGCCCTACCGCTACGTCAGCGTGGAGGGGCCGGTGGTGGCCGTCGAGGACCCGCTGCCGCCGGCCGCACGCGAGGAGCTGGCCTGCCGGTATCTGGACGCGGACACGGCGGCGGCGTACCTGGACGCCAACCGGCGGCAGCTGGCCGACGACGTCCTCATCCGCATGAGGCCCGAGAGATGGCGGACCGCCGACTTCGCCGCCTTCGCCAAGGAGTTCGAACCGTAGCCACCCGCGCGCGGTCCGTGTGCGGCAGAGAGCGTGACGTCCCGATGAACACCCGAACAACGACGCATCAGGAGACGGCCGAGCACGCCGCGGCGGTGCCGTATCCACGCGATCGCTGCCTCCACGAGCTGTTCGACGCCCGGGCGGTGCACCGCCCGCGGGCCATCGCCTCCGTACAGCACGGCCGCGGCATCAGCTACGGCGAACTCAAGCTCCGCTCCGACGCGGTGGCGGCCCGGCTGCACGACTCCGGCGTGCGGTACGGCGACACGGTCGGGGTGTGCGGGGCCCGCTCTCCGGAGGCGCTGGTCGCGTTCCTGGGCATCCTCAAGACCGGTGCGGCCTACGTCCCGCTCGACGACGCCTCGCCACCCGCGCGTCTGCAGGCGATGGCCGAGGACGCGGGGGTGCACACCGTCGTCACGCTGCCCGGCAGCTCCCGCCGTATCCGGCGCGTGCGTTCCCGCATCGACCTGGGTGGCCTGGCCCCGACCACCCCGACCGCCCCGGCCGCGGTGCCGCAGGCCCGGGTGCTCCCCGCGGACTGCGCCTACGTGATGTTCACCTCCGGCTCGACCGGCCGCCCCAAACCCGTGGCGATCCCGCACCGCGGAATCGTCCGGCTGGCCGCCTCCGACCTGGTCCGGCAGCGGCCGCGGCCCGGTGAGCGGGTCCTGCACGCCTACGACCTCTCCTCGGACGCCTCCACGATCGAGATCTGGCCCGCGCTGCTCGCCGGCGCCTGCATCGTGATCGCCGACCAGGAGGAACTGCTGTCGCCGACCGCCCTGGAATCTCTGCTGCTCTCCGAGCGGGTCAGCATCGCCTACCTGACCACCGGGGTGTTCCACCACATCGCGCGCACCAGGCCCTCGGCGCTGCGGTCCCTGCGGTTCGCCTCGGCCGGAGGCGAGGCGATGGACGCGGAACTGGCCCGCGCGATACTGGCGGCCTGCCCGGACACCACCGTGGTCAACTTCTACGGCCCGACCGAGAACAGCGTGGTGTCCACCGCACACGCGCTGCACGACCTGCCTCCCGAGGCGACGGCCGTGCCGATCGGCCTCCCCCTGGAGAACTCCACCTGCCACGTGCTGTGCCCGGACGGCACGCTCGCCGACGCCGGCGAGGAGGGCGAGCTCCTCGTCGGCGGGGACGGGCTCGCCCTGGGGTACCTCGGCGACCCCGGGCTGACCGCCGAGCGCTTCGTCGACGACCTCGTCGAGCCCGGTACGCGCCTCTACCGCACCGGTGACCGCGTGGTCCGGCGCCCGGACGGCGTACTGGAGTACCGGGCCCGGGTGGACCGGCAGATCAAACTGCGCGGGCACCGCATCGAGCCGGACGAGGTGGAGGCGCGGCTGCGCGCGGACGACGCGGTGGGCGAGGCCGTCGTCGAACGGGAGGGCGACGCCCTGATCGGGTACGTGACCCCGGCCCGCCCCGGCCAGGCACTGACCCTGGACCGCATCCGCAGCGGTCTCGCCAGCTGGCTGCCCGCGGCCGCGGTGCCCGCGCGGCTGGTGGAACTCGCGCGGTTCCCGGTGACGGCCGGGGGCAAGGTCGACCGCGCCCGGCTGCGCAGGCTGACGGCGACCGAGCAGGCGGCCGTCCCGGCGACGGTGAACGGCACCGCGTCCGGCCCGCAGGACACGGTGGCCCGGATCTGGCAGGTGGTGCTGGGTGTGCACCCGGCGCCGGGCGACAGCTTCTTCGACATCGGCGGCGACTCCCTGCTGGCAGCCGAGGCCGTCACCCGTACGCTGGCCGCCTTCGGCCTCGACGCCCGGCACGGCCGCACCCTCGTCCACAGCCTGCTGCGCTCCCCGACACTGGAGGACTTCACCGCCGCCGTCGCCGCCGTCCAGGGCCCGCACGGCAGGGTGAACGCCGACGCGGGCCCGGTGAACTTCCGCGCCGAGTCACGGCTGGGCTTCACCCTCCCGCCGACGCGCGGGCCGGAGCCGGACTGGCACCACCCCGCGGAGGTGCTGCTCACCGGCGCCTCCGGCTTCGTCGGCGCCTTCCTCCTGGACGCGCTGCTGCGCCGCACCGACGCCCGGGTGTGCTGCCCGGTGCGAAGCCGGGCCCCCGCCCACGCCCTGCAGAAGGTGATGCGCAACCTCGCCCGCTTCGGCCTCGCCACCCCCGAAGCCGCCGACCGCATCGTGTGCCTCCCCGCCGACCTCGCCGAGCCCGGCCTCGGACTGGAGCCGGGCCGCGCCGACGAACTCGCCGACACCGTCGACCTGGTGATCCACTCGGCCGCGCAGGTCAACTTCATCTATCCGTACGACGCGCTGCGCCGCACCAACGTGGAAGGCACCAGGGAGCTCATCCGACTGTCCGCCGGGCGCCGGGTGCCGGTGCACTTCCTCTCCACCATCGCGGTGCTCGCCGGCTTCGGAACCGCCGGCGTACGGCACGTCGACGAGGACCTGCCGCTCGACCACGCCGACGGGCTCACCATGGGCTACGCCGAGAGCAAGTGGGTCGCCGAGGAGGTGCTGCGCGACGCCGCGGACCAGGACCAGGGCCTGCCGGTGGCGGTCTACCGTCCGTACGAGATCACCGGCGACCGGCACACCGGCGCGTGCAACACCGACACCGCGATCTGCTCGCTGTTCAAGACCATCAGCGAGACCGGGCTCGCCCCCGACATCCGGCTGCCGCTGGACTTCGTCCCGGTGGACTTCCTCTCCGACGCCCTGGTGCACATCGCCACCACCCACCGCGCCACCCGCCGGACGTACCACATGACCAACCCCCGCGCTGCGAGCCTGTGCGACATGCTCGACCGGATGGACAGGGCCGGCCACCGAATCTCCCGGCTCCCCTACGAGGAGTGGGTGGGCGAGCTCGTCCGCCACGTCGCGCAGCACCCCACGAGCCCCACGGCCCCGTTCGTCTCGCTGTGCGTGGACCGCTGCAAGCAGGCCGACATGTCCGTCAAGGAGATGTACTTCGAGGGCACCTTCCCGACCGTCGGGCGGGCCAACGTCGAGCACGACCTGGCCACCTCGGGCCTGCACTGCCCTCCCGTCGACGCGGAGCTGCTGGACCGCTACCTGGAGTACTTCTACACCACCGGTTACATCGAACGCCCCTGCCCCCGCCACCCGGAAGGGGCGCGGGCATGAGCGCACGGCCGCCCGGTGCGCGGGGACCCGGCGCCGAGCCGGACGTCCTGGACTTCCCGCTCCCGCCGCCGGGCACCATGGGGCCGCCCGAGGAGTCCGCGCGGCTGCGCGAGAACTGCCCCCTGGCCAGGGTCAGGCTGCCGATGGACGCGACCGCCTGGTACGCCACCCGGCACGAGGACGTCCGGATGCTCTTCGCGGACCCCCGGCTGATCAGGCCGACCATCAACGACTGGCCGCCGCGTCCCGGGCAACCCGCGGACGACGGGCCGCGCCTGGTCACGATCGCCGAGCTCGACGGCCCCCGGCACGCGGCCCTGCGCCGGGCGCTGGCCGAGCCGTTCAGCTCCCGGGCCGTGCGCGACCACCTGCCGCGCATCCGCGGGCTGGCCGGGCGACTGCTGCGGGCGTTCGAGGACGACGGCCCGCCCGGCGACCTGGTCGCCGGCTTCACCGACCCCTTCCCCCTGCTCGTGCTCTGCGACCTGGTCGGCATCCCCTTCGAGGACCGGGACCGGTTCCTCCCGGTGCTGGACGCGGCCCTCGGCGGCATGGTGACCTCGCAGGAGGGGCGCCGGGTCACCGACCTGCTGCGCGAGTACGTCGCCGCACTGATCGCCCGGAAGCGGGACCGGCCCGGCGACGACGTCCTGACCCGGCTGGTCCGCCGGTGCGACGACGGCGGGCTGACCCCCGACGACGTGATGGCCTTCGGGCTGTCCATGCTCACCGTCGGCTTCGGCATCAGCAGCTTCTTCCTGGCCGACACCGTGCACACCCTGCTCGACCGGCCGCACCTGTGGGCCCGCCTGCGCGACGACCGGGAGCTGATGCCCGGCGCGGTGGAGGAGTTCCTGCGCTACATGCCGGTGATGAACGGCACCGTGATCCTCCTGGCGACCGAGGACATCGAACTGCACGGGCGGACGATCCGCGAGGGCGACGCCGTCATCCCCGTACCGGCCTGCGCCAACCGCGACGAGCGGGTGTTCGCCGACGCCGACCGGCTCGACCTGGACCGGGCCGGCGCGACCACGGGCCGCGGGGGCCACCTCGCCTTCGGACGAGGAGCCCACAACTGCCTCGGCGCCCACCTGGCCCGCGCCGAACTGTCCGCGGGAGTCGAGGCGTTGCTCGACCACTTCCCGCGGCTGCGCCTCGCCGAAGGACAGGAACCCGCCTGGGACGACGAATCCGTGACCAAGTCACCGCTGACCCTCCCGGTCAGCTGGTGAGACCCGACCGGCCACCTCGCACGCGATCACACCTCGTACGCGACCAGGGAGCACCGCCAGTGAGCAGCTCACCGCCGCAACCCGCCGCCGACCCGCCCGCCATCGGCCTGCCTGCCATCGACCTGCCCCTCCCGCCGCCGGGCACCATGGGCCCGCCCACGCAGTACGGGTGGCTGCGCCGGGAGTGCCCGCTCGCGGAGGTCCGGCTGCCGATCGGCGCCACCGCCTGGTACGCCACCCGCTACGAGGACGTCCGGGACCTGATCGCGGACCCCCGGCTGATCCGGCCGACCATCAACGACTGGCCGCCCCGACCTGACCGGGCCGCCGACGACGACGAGCCGGGCCTGATCACGATGATGGAACTGAACGGCCCCCGCCACGAGGCCCTGCGTCGCGCTCTGGCCGAGCCGTTCAGCGTCCGTTCCGTCCGGCGCCGGGTGCCGCGACTGCGCCGGTCGGCCGATGGGCTGCTGGACGACTTCACGGCCGCCGGGCAGCCCGGCGACCTGGTCGGCGGCTTCCTGGAGCCCTTCCCGCTGCTTGCCATGTGCGAGCTGGTGGGCATCCCCTACGAGGACCGCGAGTACTTCCTGCCCAGGGCGGACGCCGCCCTCGGGGCGATGGTCACCCTGGACGAGGGCCGCGAGGTCACCTCCGAACTGCGCGAGTACATCGCGTCCCTGCTCGACCGCAAGCGGCGCGAGCCCGCCGACGACGTCCTCACCGAGCTGGTCCACGCGTGCGGGCCCGGCACCCTGGACGGGGAGAGCGTGGTGAACTTCGGGCTCTCGATGCTGGTCGCCGGCTACCGCACGAGCACCATGTTCCTGGCCGACTCCGTGGTGGCCCTGCTGACCCCGCCCGACCACTACGCCCGGCTCCGCGACGACCGCGGCCTCATACCCGGCGCGGTGGAGGAACTCCTGCGGTACATACCGGTCATGAACGGAGTCGTGGTCCTCCAGGCCGTCGAGGACATCGAGTTGCACGGCCGCAGGATCCGCGCGGGCGACGCCGTTCTGCCCGTCCTCGCCTCGGCCAACCGCGACGAGCGGGTGTTCACCGACGCCGACCGGCTCGACCTGTGCCGGGCGGAGAACCCGCACCTCGCCTTCGGCCGGGGTGCACACAACTGCATCGGCGCGCACCTGGCCCGGGCCCAGATGGCCGTGGGACTGGAAGCCCTGCTCGACCGCTTCCCGCGACTGCGCCTCGCCGAAGGACAGGAACCCGCCTGGGACGACGAATCCCCGAGCAAGTCACCGCTCACCCTCCCCGTCAGCTGGCACGTCACCACCGCTGCCGCTCACGGGGTCGGCGAGCCACCGGAACGACCGCGAAGCCACCGACCCCCGCCACCGTGAGGCACCGCCGAGGTGCAGAGGACACCGCACAAGGGAGGACACCGCGGGAAATACGACAGAGGATGTCGGGTTTCGCGCAGACAGTGGGTTCACCGGTCGGCGCCGTGGTGGCGCGGACCGGGACGACGGACGGACAAGGACCCTCATGCGCGAAACACCCGACGAACTCCACCGGCTCCAAGCCCTCCTCCACTCCTCGCTCTCCCGCTCCACGGCACACCTGCGGTCGATCATCAGCGACGAGCGCACACTCACCGCCGAGCAGCTCACCCGCGTGCTCACCGGCATGTGCACGCTCGCGCTGTCCACCGTGACGGCGAAGGGCGAGCCGCGGATCAGCGGCGTGGACGGGCACTTCCTTCACGGGAAGTGGCACTTCGGCACCGCACGCGGCTCCGCGAAGGCCCGGCACCTCGCCGCCCGGCCCGCCGTCAGCGCCGCGCACCTGCGCGGGGAGGACCTGGGCGTGTTCACCCACGGCACCGTGGAGATCCTCAACCCCCACGGCGGCGAGCCGGCCGCGGACTGGCCGGACCTGCTCGCGTACTTCCGGGACTTCTACGGCGACGACGCCTTCGACTGGGACAACGACGTGGTCTACTACCGGCTGCACCCGCACTGGACGGCCGCGTTCGCCCCGGACCTCGACAAGCTCGGCGAGAAGGCGGACGCGGCATGACCCCGCCCGTACCGGACCCGCGAACGCCGGACCCGCGAACGCCGGCCCCGCACGCCGCCGGGGCCGACCGAAGGCGCGACACCATCGACGTCGCGGGCGCCCGCACCGACAACCTGCGCGAGGTGTCCCCGAGCATCCCCAAAGGCCGGCTCGTCGCCTTCACCGGCGCCAGCAGCAGCGGCAGCGGCAAGACCTCACTCGCCGTCGACACCCTGCACAGCGAGGCCCGACTGCGGCACCTGGAGGGCCTTTCGCCGTTCGTACGCCAGTACATCACCCAGCGCAACCGCCTACGGGGCTGACGTACGGCGCCCGCGTGCGGCGCCCGCACGAACGGCAGGGCCGCGTGCGTGGTCCGCGGCGCGGGCCCGGCGAGGATGGTGCCGCGCCCGTACGCCGGAGGTCCGGGCGCGCGACGACGACAGGCGACGGAGGGCAGTGACGTGCGGGCGAGCCGGGCCATTGCGCTGCTGCTGCTCCTCCAGGCCCGGCGGACGATGACCGCTGCGGAACTCGCGGCCGAGCTGGAGGTCTCCGAGCGCACCGTGCAGCGGGACGTCACCGCGCTGGTCGAGGCCGGGGTACCGGTGTACGCCGAACGCGGCCGGGGCGGGGGCTACCGGCTCGTCGACGGCTACCGCACCCGTCTCACCGGTCTCGAACGCGCCGAAGCCGAAGTCCTGCACCTGGCCGGGCTACCGGGCCCGCTGCGCGACATGGGCCTGGCCGGGCACGCCCTCGCCGCGCGGCTGAAGGTCGCCGCCGCCCTGGGCGACGCCCCCGCGGCCGCCACCCGGCGGTTCCATCTGGACGCACCGGCCTGGTTCCGCGACGCCGAACCCCCTCCGCTGCTCACCGAGGTGTCGCGCGCCGTGTGGGAGGACCGCGTGCTCCACGCCCGCTACGCGGCGCGCGGCGGCACCCGGGAGCGGCGGCTGGAACCGTACGGCCTGGTCCTGAAGGCCGGGCAGTGGTACCTGGCGGCGCGTGGCCCGTCCGGCCGGGTCGGCTCGTACCGCGTCGACCGCTTCGAGACCGCCGAGGCCGGCGACGAACGGTTCGAGCGCGACCCGGAGTTCGACCTCGCCGGCTACTGGAGCGCGGCGGCGCGGGAGTTCGCCCGCGCCATGCTGCGCGAGCGGGCCATGGTGCGCCTGAGCCCGCTCGCCGTCGAGAACCTCGCCGTCCTGCTGGAACCGACCGCCGCCTCCGACGCCCTCGCCACCGCGGGCCCCCCGGACGCCGACGGCTGGGTCACCGTGACCCTGCCGGTCGAGACCTGGGACATCGGCTACTTCGAACTCCTGCGTCTCGGCCCGGAAGCCGAGGTCCTCCACCCGCCCGAACTCCGCGCCCGTCTGACCGAGGCGACCCGCCGCGCCGCCGCGCTCTACACCTGACCGCCCGCTCCATCAACCCGGTCTCGGACGGCACCGGGGAGGGCACCGGCGTGATCCCGGACACCGACGAAGCCAAGTGCCCCGATGCCCGAACGAGTTCTGGGCCATCCGCAGCAATGTGGCCCGTGCCCGCTTGCGCCTG
Source organism: Kitasatospora sp. NPDC087271 (assembly GCF_044744605.1). Lineage (NCBI taxonomy): Bacteria > Bacillati > Actinomycetota > Actinomycetes > Kitasatosporales > Streptomycetaceae > Kitasatospora > Kitasatospora sp. NPDC087271. The sequence continues at coordinate 138,719 of NZ_JBIUYQ010000009.1, read as the reverse complement.
CCGCCAGGGCACCCACGCCACGCTGAACAATTGGCCGGGCCGAGACACAGGGACGTGTCCGAGCGATGTCGAGGGGAACAGCCGATGGACAGAACCGGACACCCGAGCCGTAGAGCGCTCCTTGCCGGCGGGCTCGTGGGCGCCACGGTCGCGCTCGCGGGGTGCACATCGACGAGGGCGGACTCGCCGACGACCAGCGCTTCGCCGCAAGCACGGCCCAGCACGCCCGCCGCGGCATTCACGAGGCTGATGGAAGGCAACAAGCGCTGGGTGAGCGGGAACCTTCAACACCCCGACCGGGATCCGAACCGGCGTCAGCTCGTGGCCCAGGAACAGGAGCCTTTCGGGGCGATCCTCTCGTGCATCGACTCGCGAGTGCCGCCCGAGCTCCTCTTCGACACCGGTCTGGGCGACCTTTACGTGATGCGCACGGGCGGGGAGGCGGTCGGCCCGGTGGTCACCGGCTCTGTCGAGTACGGGCCCATGACGAGTGGCACCCCCCTCGTCGTGGTCCTCGGGCATCAGCGCTGCGGCGCTGTCAAGGCAGCGTACGAGTCCCTTCGTGACGACAAACCGTTGCCCGGCAACCTGCAAGCGATCGTCAAGGCCCTGCAGCCGGCGTACGAACAAGCGGTCCGGGAGGGCGGCGCCGACCCGGTCGAGACCATGGCCCGCGCCCAGGTCACGCTGACCGCAGCCGACCTGCGCTCCAACCAGGACCTGGCCCCACTCGTGGGAAAGGGCGCCCTCGCCGTGGTCGGCGCCTACTACTCGCTCGACACGGGCGAGGTGGAAGTCCTGTCTGGCGCGCCCTGACCGGTCGGACGACGAACCGGCGCCATCAAGTGGTCGGTGTCGGACGACCGGACCGCTCCCTGTTGTCGGTCGACTCGAAGAAGCCTTCCGAGTCAGTCCCACCACAGCACGACAAGGAGGCGCCTCCGAGCCGCTTCCTCGTAGAACCCGCGTAGCGCGCCGAAGTGGGCCAGCAGGTACTCCGTCGGATCGCCGACGAACCCGTAGCCGAGCGTGGAGCCCGCACCGCTGTCCACGACCGAACGGAGGATCGCTTGCATGTCGATCTCCCCGAGCAGCGTCGACACCCGGGCGACGTCGGCTGGGTGGAGGGCCGTCGGAGTGGAGTTGCTGAAGAAGGCGATCGCATGCCGGTTCGCGTTGAGGAAGCCCAGATCGATTCCGCTGTCGCCATGGGTCGCGCTCCTGAGCGCCTCCCGGTGGACAGCGTCGAGCCGCGCCAGTTCGCAGGCACGCTTCAGCATGGAGGGCGCCCAGTCCAGATCCAGACAGTCCCCGGACGGCGGATCCCAACGATGATCCCCGTCCGGCGACTCGGCAGCGGACCGACGACAGGCGTCGAGGTACCCCGCCGGGACTCGGGCAAGTTGCTGGATGATGGCCATGACGGCAGTATCCCGACGCTGTCCACCTGATTTGCCGCTGCTTCATCAGGGCCCGTCGTTCTGACGGATGGACAGCGCCTCGGCAAATGAACCGGCCGGGGGCCTCGGCGTGTTGACGTTCGGCCGGCTCACCGCATTCGCCGAGCGTCCTCGTCGGCATCGTGGCGAGCTGGGGGGCGTCCGGGAGATCAGCGCCCTGCGCGCATACCACTGCGCGGACGGCCTCGGACCGGCGGAGCGCAAGCAATGGGCGCCCGCGGCCGGGGCCGAGTGGTCGGCACCCTGCGCCGGGTGACCGGCGAACTCACCGTTGCGGCCGTCACCGTCGTGGCCGTGGCCGAGGTCCGCCGACGCGGCGTCGGCCACCCCGGGTCCAGCGTGGACCTGCTGTTGGCGGCCGCCCCACTGCTGCTCGCCGTGACCGGCGGACTGGTGACCCGGTCGGGACGGGTGCAGTCATCTGACTGATCCCCGCGCCCGTCGCGGTACCGGCGATCGCGGTCAGATGACCGATGCCGTACCGGCGACTGCCGCGGCACAGTGGAGACGTTCCACGAGCAGACACCTCGTCACCACACCATGGGAGTCATCACCGTGAACAACCCGTCCGGCAGGCTGGCCAGGACGGCCGGCGCCTGGGCCTCGCCGTGGCCGCGCTGACCACCGTATCGGTCTCCCCCGCGGCGGCGGGCACCGCTGCCACGGCCGGCTGCACGAAGTACTTCAAGTTCGACAACGTCCAGGTCGAGGTGGACAACTGCTCGGACGGCTGGGTGTGGATCAAGGTCGGTGACGGCACCTACTTCAAGGGCTCCGTCCGCGCCACGGACGACTTCAACAGCGAGAAGACGGAGCTGGCGGTGGACCAAGGCAAGGATGTCGCGACGAAGTACTGGGTGAAGATCAAGAGCATCAAGATCTGCGGCACCAAGTATCTCGGCTGGGCCCCGCCCCGCCCGTACTGGACCTACTGCACCAACGAGATCAACGTCTACTGAGCAGGACCCTGCGGTCCGGGCCGTTCGGCCCGGTGGCCCAACCCGCCGGCACGGTAGGGGCGGTGAGCCCTACAGATCCTTCGCCACCGCCTGCCGTGCCGGCACCACCAGCACACCTACGGAAAGGTGGTTCACGCATGTTCACCTCGAAGGCGATGCTCCGCGGCTCGGCCGCTGCGGCGACCGTGGTCACGGCCCTGATCGGCCTCGGCGCCGGATCGGCGCACGCCGCCGGCTGGCCGCCGCCGCAGCCGGGCGCCCACCTGTACACCGGTACCGGCGGGAGCGGGGCGGTGACCACGATCGACCTGGGCGACTTCGGCACCTGCCACACCCTGTCGGCGCCCGCCCGCTCCGTCCAGGTCGCCTCCGGCTCCGCGTCCGTGGTGCTGTACTCGGGCGCGGACTGCGCCGGTGCGTACCCGTGGGCCACCGGCTCGCTGGCCCAGTCCAACCTGCCCTGGGCGATGTGGAGTTACCGGGTGGTCCCGGCCTGACGGACGCCGCAGCGGCTTCGGACGGCCTCCCCGGGCGGAGGCCTCGGACGCCGGTACCGGGGGTGTGGAAGCCGGTCGGCTCGCGCCCCCGGTACCGGCGTCTCCTGGTGGGGCCCGTCGGAGCCCGGTGGGACCTGACGGTTCCGGCCGGTCTCCGCGCCGGTCAGGCCGAGCGCGCCTGGGCCCAGTTGTAGAGGCGGTGGGCACTGTCACCGAAACGGGTGGCGTACAGCGTGCCGGGCTGCCCGCCCGCGAGGTCCTCCGTGGTGGTGGTGACGCCGACGACGGTGCCGGCGCCGGTCCGGGTGTCGAAGCGGGCGAAGTGCGGGCCGCCGCTCGCCCCGTGGGACATGTCGCAGGACTCGCCCCACAGCAGGGGCGCCTTGGGGGCGGGCCGGTTCGCTCCGGCGCAGTGGATCATGCGTGAACCGGCGTACTTGGCGCTGGGGTCGTTGAGCCGGTCCTTCGGGTAGCCGAAGGTGTGGATGAACTCGCCCGCCGCGGGCCCGGTGAACGCGATCCGCTGGCTTCCGGTGGCGTCCGCGAGCCGGCGCCCCTCGGCTGACGGGTTCGCCACGAGGACCGCGCTGTCGTAGCCGGCGAGGGCCACGTCGTTCGAGGTCGTGCCGGCCGGATCAGCGTCCCAACGGGAGGACGTGGCCATGGACTTGATGCTGAATCCGCCGAGCGGCTTCGTCCCGTTGCGGTAGCCGGGCACGAAGTAGAGGTTGTGCCGCCAGGTGTCGTCGGCGGCGGGCGCCCCGACGCCCCGCAGGCAGTGCGCCGCGGTGACGACGGTGCTGCGGTTCGCGCTGTTGACGACGGTCGCGGTGCAACTGCCGTCGTAGCCGTCGGAGAAGGTGAAGAAGAGCCGGCCGACGCTCCGGTCCACCGCACCGCCGTGGGTCCAGACGGCGCCGGGGTCCGGCGTGTTCGGCGGGAGCGGACGCGGATCGTCGGGCGTGGTGTCGTCCTCGGGCACGGGGGTGATCTCGGGGACCAAGGCGCCCGCCAGCTTCATCCGGTCGGCGGTCCAGTAGGCGTCGATCCGGCCGCGCTCCTGCGCGGTCGTGGCACCGGCGTGCGAGGTGACGGAGTCCGGTTCCGCGGCGAGGGCCGCGGTGGGCAGCAGCACCGTCGCTGCCGTGGTCGCGCTCAGCAGGAAGGCGCCCGCGGCGGAGAGGCCGCGGGGGTGTGCTCGGCGTGTGGCTGACATCGTTGCCCATCTCGGTCGGGTGCGGTTCATGTCGGGTGCGGTCCGTACGCGGGTGCGGTCCGTACGCGAGGGGGCGGCCGCGGTCCGCCCCCTCGCGTCACGGATATCCGGCACTGTAGGAACAGAACGTCAGGTCCTGGTCTGGAGCTCGTATCGCTCTTCCATCGGTACCGTCAGGTTCCGGTAACGGCGTCTCATCCTCGTACCGGTGCCGGGTGTGCGCTCCGGTCCGGCCGAGGGTTTGCGTCCGCGACGGTCGCCCCGTCCCGGTCGGTCAGTGCCGGTCGAGCAGGGCGGCGAGGTAGCGTGCCACCTCGCCGCGCAGTTCCTCCGGTGTCGGCACGTGCCAGTGCCCGCTTCCCGCGGCGCCGTTGAACAGCAGGCCGTCGCACCAGCGGATCAGCCGTCGGGCGTCGGCCACCGGGTCGGCCGAGCCGCTCCGCGCCAGCAGGGCGGCAGCGGTGTCGGTGAAGCGCGCGCCCAGCCGGTCGTAGCCGGCGCGCAGTTCGGGCCGGCGGGCGGCTTCCAGGGCGAGTTCGAGGCGGGCCAGGGTGAGGCTGCGCCCGGTGGTGAGCGCCTCGTGCAGCAGCTCGGCAACGCCTTGGGCGAGCAGGTTGCGCGGGCAGGCGTCCGGCGCGGGCCCGCCGGCCATGAGCGGGTGGCCTCCGGCCTCGCGTTCGACGATGCGGGTGAGGGCGAGGTCGAGCAGGGCGGCCCTGGTCCGGGCGAGGTTCGAGGTCGAGCCGGCGGGCAGTCCGGCCTCCTCGTCCACCGCGCGGTGGGTCAGCCCGCGCAGGCCGCGCTCGGCGATCAGGGCGATGGCGGCGTCGGCGATCAGCGTCGGGCGCGGCGGTGTCATGGATCCGATCATGGCCTCTCTCCTCAGGGGGTCTCGACCCGGGGCGGGCCCGAACCCCTTTCACGTCAACACTAGCCCACCCCAACTACAGGTGTAGTACGGTGCTGGAAGCGGTCACTACAGCCGTAGTGCCGGGAGAGGGGTTCACTCATGGACGCGTATCAGGCGATCGTCATCGGCGGCGGCATCGGCGGGCTCTCCGCCGCCCTCGCCCTCCACCGCCAGGGCATCCCCGTGACCGTCCACGAGCGCGCCGCCTCGCTCGAACCCGTCGGCGCCGGACTCGCCCTCGCCCCCAACGCCCTGCGCGCCCTCGACCGGCTCGGTGTCGGCGAACGCCTGCGCGCCCTCGCCACCGCGCATCCCGCCATCGGTCTGCGCCACCCCTCCGGGCGCTGGCTCGCCCGCACCGACACCGCCACCTTCGAGGCCCGCTTCGGCGAGACGATCACCGCCGTCGCCCGCGCCGACGTCATCGCCGCCCTGGTCGACGCCCTTCCGGACGGCACCGTCCGCACCAACTCGCCCGCCGCCCTCGTCACCCCCGGAGGCACCACCGAACCAGCCGTCGTCCGGACCCCCGACGGGGACCGGCCCGCCGCCCTGGTGGTTGCCGCAGACGGCCTCCGCTCCGCCACCCGCGCGCAGTTCTTCCCGCAGCTCTTCCCGCAGCACCCCGGCCCCCGCTACAGCGGCTTCACCACCTGGCGCACCATCGTGTCCCCCACCCGCCGGCCGGATGCCGTGGGTGAGGTCTGGGGGCGGGGACAGCTCGCCGGCGTCGTCCCGCTCGCCGACGGCCGGGTCTACGTGTACGGCGCCGCCCTCGCCCCGGCCGGCGCCCGCGCCGCCGACGGCGACGAGAAGGCCGAACTCCTGCGCAGGTACGGCACCTGGTGCGCGCCCGTGCCCCAACTCCTCGCGCTCGCGGAACCCGGGCGCGTCCTGCGCCACGACGTCTGGGACCTCTCCGACCCCCTGCCCGCCTACCACCACGGCCGGGTCGCCCTCCTCGGCGACGCCGCCCACGCCATGTGCCCCTTCCAGGGCCAGGGCGCCTGCCAGGCCATCGAGGACGCCGTCGTCCTCGCCTCCGCGCTGACCCCCGCCGCGGACCCGGCCACCACCCTCCCCGCCTACACCGCCGCACGCCTGCCGCGCACCACCGCCATCGTCACCGGCTCCCGCCGCATCGGCGGCCTCGTCGCCCTCCGCACCCCCGCCGCCACCCGCCTGCGCGACGCCGCCCTCACCCTCGCCGGCCTCCTCCCGGCCCGCACCCTGCTCAACCGCTCCGCCCGGACGTACAACTGGCAGCCCCCGGCCCTCGACGCGACCGCCTGAGCACGGATCGCCCTCCACTGCCCGGGGTCGGCCGTCCGTACCGGGAGATTGGCCGGTGCCGTGCCCGATGTACGGACGGCCGACGGGGCAGGTGCACGCCTTCCACGGGCGGGTGGTCGCGGACGTGCCGGTGGACGGGCGGCGGGGCCGTCGCAGCCGTGCGGGTCCGGCGCACGGTCCGCCCGGGCCGGGGCTGCCCGCGGCAGACGTTCCGCGAGCAGCTTCCCGGCCTGATCGAGCGCTATCAGCAGCGCACGCGCCGTCTCGCCGACCAACTTCGACTCGCCGGCCGGCCGTCGTGCCGGCCGGGCCGTCGGCTACCCGCGGTTCGAGAAGAAGGGCCGGGCCCGGGCAGAGAAAGTGGGTGTTTTTACCGGGGTGAAACAGCGCCACGGCTTCGGGGTGAATGGGAGCCAGGGATTCTCCGGTGAGATCGGGAGCCAGCCGATGTGATGGTGCGGAACATGCCGCTTTCGGAGTAATCGTGGAGGCTTGCGCCGTCTGGCCGTCACGCTGCGCTGGAGCCGGTGAAGGGCTCTATCGACGCGATGCTGCGCGAGGACCTGGACGCTCCGGCGAAGCAGAAGCACACGATCCCGCGGATCATGGAGCGTCTGGCTTCGGAGCACGACTTCGAGTTGGCCCGTTCGACCACGGTCTGGGACTACGCGTCCAAGCGGCGCCCGCAGATCCGCGCGGAGGCTCCGGAGGGCCGGCGGCATCTCGATGGCATGGTGCCGCAGGCGAAGAGGCCGGGCGAGGAGGCGGAGGTCGACTTCGCGGACTTCTGGCTGGACCTGGCCGGGCAGCGGCGCAAGTGCGTGCTGTTCACGCTGCGGCTTTCCTACTCGGGCAAGGCGGTGCACCGGGTCTACGCGACAGCGTCCCAGGAGGCGTTCCTGGAAGGCCACGTCGAGGCGTTCACCGTGCTGGGCGGGGTGCCGTCGGTGCACGTCCGCTACGACAACTTGAAGCCGGCGGTCAAGCAGGTGCTGTTCGGCCGCTCCAGGCTGGAGTCGGCGCGGTGGGCGCCGTTCAAGTCCTGGTACCAGTTCTCCGCGTTCTACTGTGCGCCCGGCGAGGACGGTGCCCACGAGAAGGGCGGGGGGAGCACGAGGGCGGGCGGTTCCGCCGCAAACACCTGGTCCCGCTTCCTGCGGTCGACTCGCAGGCGGAGCTGAACGAGCGTCTAGCCGCGATCGACTTCTCCAAGAACCCGAACATCACCCCCGAGGTCGTCGCGGACCTGAAGTCCCCGACCTGGGTCCGCGAAGGCCGGCCTCTGGTGTTGATCGGCGGCTCCGGCACCGGCAAGTCCCACCTGCTGATCAGCATCGGCACCGCCATCGCCGAGACCGGCCTGTCGGTGCGCTACACCACCACCAGCGCGCTGGTGAACGAGCTCGCCGAAGCCGACGCCAGCCGCCGCCTGTCCTCTGTCATCGCCCGCTACAGCAAGATCGACCTTTTGTGCCTGGACGAGTTCGGCTACCTCAACCTTGACCGCAAGGGAGCCAAACTGCTGTTCCAAATCTTCACCGAGCGTGAGGAGCGCAAGGCCACCGCGGTCGCCACGAACTCACCCTTCACCGAATGGGACAAGACCTTCGGCGACGCCCGCCTCTGCGCGGCCATCGCCGACCGGATCACCTTCCGCTGCACCCTGATCCAGACCGGCACCGAGTCCTACCGCTACCAGGCCACCCAGGAATCCCTCTTCCCAAACCCGAACTGACGCACTGTTGGACGAATCTCTGCGTGAGCACGTAGGCGGGGTCGGCGTCACCGGGGGTGGACATGAGGGCTGGGCAGGGGCTGGGTGGGCAGCGGTCGACAACATCGCCTGACAGTCCCTCATCGCCGCCTTCGCCCAGGAGAAACGGCATCGTCGACGCGCCTCTCCTGTCCGACTACAGAATCAGCAACGGTGGCACTGGTGCCACCATGGATTCGGGTGCCAGGCTCATGGCAGACCCCCGTCGAGGTGTCCTAGCGTCGATCCCATGAAACGCAATCACCGTATCAGCGCTGTCGCGGTGCTGACGCTCACCGCCCTCATCACCGGAACCGGCGCCGGGTTCGCCGCCACGACCACACCGTCGGCCACACCGGTGGCCACGCACGCGTTCGACACCGCACCGGCCACGGCCACGGCCACCGCGTCCACGCCGTCCTTCCACGGCACGCTCCCCGCGCCGACCGGCCCCTACGCCGCCGGCGAGGACATCATCCACCTCACCGACACGAGCCGCCTCGACCCGTGGGTGCCGTCGTCCGGCCCCCGCCAACTGACCGTCACGATGGTCTACCCGGCCGTCCCCGGGACCGGGACTCCGGCCCCTTACATGACCCTCGCCGAGGCAGCCGGAATCACCGAGCGCCGGAAGATACCGGCGAGCTACGGCGTCACCCCGCAGACCCTTTCCAGCGTCACCACTCACGCCTTCGACGGCGCGCGGCCGCAACGCGGCAAGCATCCGCTGGTGGTCCTCTCAGCCGCGTCCGAGAACCCGCGCATGATGCTCACCTCGCTCGCGACCGACCTGGCCAGTCACGGCTACGTCGTCGCGCTCGTCGGCCACACCTACGAGGACAGCGGCGAGACGCTGGCGAACGGCCAGACGCCGCCGTGCGCGATCTGCGATCACCCGGAAACGATCGACTTCGACGCCGAAGCTGTCAGCCGCGGGCGGGACGTGTCCTTCGTGATCGACCAGTTGACGCACGGCAACACCGCGTGGCGCCTGGCACACCTCATCGACAAGCACGAGATCGGCATGGCCGGACACTCCCTCGGCGGAGCGGCGGCGGCCGCCACGATGATCGCCGACCCGCGAGTACGGGCCGGAGTGGACATGGACGGCACCTTCCACCCGGTCCCGACGCCCGGCCAGATCAACCGGCCCTTCCTCATGCTGGGTAGCGACGGCCACACGCCCGGCAGCGGCGACGGCATCATGGGGCGGGCCTGGGCCGCCCTCGGCGGCTACAAGAAGTGGCTGACGGTCGTCGGCGCCGACCACTTCAGCTTCTCCGACCTGGACGTGCTTCAGGAGCAGGCCGGGCTCCCGACGGGGCCCCTCTCCCCGGAACGCGGGGTGGCGATCACCCGCGAGTACGTGACGGCGTTCTTCGACCAGACGCTGAAGGGGATCCACAGTCCGCTGCTGGACGGCCCCTCGCCGAACAATCCGGAAGTAGCCTTCCAGCCCTAGTCCAGCACCGCGTTGATCCTTCGGGGGTTCATGCGGCTTTGAGCGGGCTGCCGTCGTAGGTCCGGCGGTAGGGCTTGGCGTCGTCTTCGTCGTAGGCCAAGACGAAGGTGTCGATGGCCTCGGCCAGTTCGTCGCGGGAGGCGAACTGGCGCTGATCACCAGCGCGTTCGCACCGGGGCATAGTGCCTGTTCCACCGGGCCCGGTCTACCTGCCGGCGGCCAGCAGAAGCCGACCTACCGACCCGAGATGCTGTCCGCCCACAGGTGAAGATCAAGATCTACAGCTGGTACTAGGTTCACCATGAGATCGGGTACAGGTTTCATGGCACCGTCCTCCTGCGGTGCCCTAGCGTCGTGCCATGACGATTCCAGCTCGACTGAGACGCACGGTCCTCCGGGCGCGGCGGGACACCTGCTTTCTTGCCGCTGGTGTGCTGCCGCACCTGGCGCTGGTGCCCGTGTGGGCCTGGGCGGCGGCGACTACCGCCAGGACGGGGAACTGGCTCCTTACGGTTTCCATGTCGGCCGCCCTGGTCCTGCTCGGAACCCCGGTGCTGACGGCCGTTCAGCGGGCTCGCTACCGGGTGCTCATCGGTGTGGACGTCCCCCGGCTCACCCCCACCGCGCCGGAACAATGGACGTGGGCCTCGACCACCAGGTGGCTCGCGGCGACGCGGCCTTGGCACAAGATCGGCTACCACCTCCTGCTGGGCCCGCTGCTCGCGCTGCTGGAGCTGCTGGTGCTCGCGGTGGCAGCGGCGTGCCTGGCGGGCGTCATCGCCTACGCCTGGTCATGGGCGCTGCCAACCGGAATCCGCCAGGACTGGTTCGGCTACCTGACCCAGCTGCCGGCCTACACAGCGGCTGGACTCCTCCTCCTGTGCGCCCTGCCCTGGACCGCGCGGGCAGTAGCCCGGGCCGAGGCGCGGCTGGCGTTGGGCCTGCTCGGGCCCAGCCGGGCTCAGCGGCTCCAGGAGCGGGTCGATCAGCTGGCCGTGAGCCGGACCGACTTGATCGAGGCCGTCGACGCGGAGCGCCGCCGGATCGAGCGCGACCTGCACGACGGCACCCAGCAGCGGTTGGTGTCTCTCGCGGTCAACCTGGGTCTGGCCCTTGCCACCCGCCCGGACCTGCCGAGTGATGACCGCGAGGTGATCGCGAGAGCGCACCTGGAGGCGAAGGAGGCGATCGCCGAACTCAATGATCTGGTGCGGGGGCTGCACCCGGCCGTGCTCGAAGACCGAGGTCTGGACGCGGCGTTGTCCGGGCTGGCTGCCCGCACGCCCCTGCCGGTGCGGCTGCGGGTCAATCTGGAGGAGCGGGTGGCGCCCAGCGTGGAGTCGGTCGCGTACTTCGTGATCTCTGAGGCGCTGACCAATGCGACGAAGCACGCCAACGCGATGCATGCGGAGGTGATAGTCCGTCAGGTCGGCGAGGTGCTGCGAGTGCGCGTTACCGACGACGGGCTGGGCGGTGCCGACGCCGCCGCCGGCACGGGGCTGACCGGGCTGGCCAAGCGGGTCGGCTCCCTCGACGGGGCCTTCCACGTCAGCAGCCCCGCTGGCGGGCCCACCACCATCACCGCGGAGCTGCCGTGCGCGCGGTGATCGCCGAGGATTCGGTGTTGTTGCGGGTCGGCCTGATCAAGGTGCTGGAGATGGGCGGGTTCCAGGTCGCCGCCGAAGCCGACGACGCGGAGGGGCTGTTGGCGGCGGTGGCGGAGCACCGGCCCGAACTCGCCCTGGTCGACGTCCGGATGCCGCCCGGCTTCACCGACGAGGGGGTGCGGGCCGCGATGGAGATCCGTCGACGCTGGCCGGGGACGGCGGTGGTGCTGCTTTCGCAGTACGTGGAGGAGCGGTACGCGGCTGACCTGCTGTCTGCGAACACCAGCGGTGTGGGCTACCTGCTCAAGCAGCGGGTTGCCGATGTCGCCGACTTCGTGGCGGCGGTCCGGCGAGTGGCGGACGGGGGCACGGCCCTGGACCCGCAGGTCGTCGCCCAGTTGCTGCTGCGGCGCGACAGCGACCCGCTCGCGCGGCTGACCCCCCGCGAACGGGAGGTGCTCGGCCTGATGGCCGAGGGGCGCTCCAATGCCGGCATCGCGCAGGCGCTGGTGGTCAGCGAGAGCGCCGTGGCGAAGCACATCAACAACATCTTCGCCAAGCTTGACCTGCCCGTGGTCGACGCGGACCACCGCCGCGTCCTGGCCGTGCTGCGATTCCTCGGAACGTCCCGGGCCTGACCTTCCCATCCGTGATCAGAATCTACGGCTGGAGTACTAACCCCAGAAGAACGAATCTCACTGTCCAATTTGCTGGCACAGCCGGAAGGGCTGGACCCCACGGGTCCAGCCCTTCCGCATATCCAGGGTGAGGCCCCGGCCGCGACTTGTCAGGGAGGCGACCTGTCGCACCTTACCGACGCCACCACTCTGACCCCCATGAACACTCCACCCGGGCCCAACAGGTCACCCGATCAGTGGCTCCCGATCTCGCCGGAACGGCTCCCGAATCCGCCGAAGATCACCCACCGGGGTCGAGTACATCACCGCCACGAATCGCCTACACCTGGCTCCCGTTCACACCGGAGCAGTGGCTCCCATATGACCCGACAAAATCAAGGTGGGCATGGAGAAGGTGCTTTCCACGTCAGCTGAAGAGGACTTCGAGCCGTTCCAGGGAGAGCGGGACGTCCGCCAGCCGGTAGCCGGCCGGCGGCTCGCGGTGCATGAGGTGGCGCACCAGGTAGTCCCAGCGGCGGCGGGCGACGTAGCCGTTGCGGCCGAGGAAGCTGTGCTCGACGCCGGGGACTATCAGCAGGTCGAAGTCCTTGTTCGCGTCGATCAGCGCGTCGACCAGCCGCATCGTCAGATGCGGTGTCACGTTGTCGTCCATGTCGCCGTGGACGAGCAGTAGTTTGCCGACCAGGTTCCCGGCCAGCTCGGTGTTGGACAGCCGGGCCCCGGCGTCCGGGTCGAACGGTCCGTCGTAGGTCTCGGCCCACAGCGCGTGGTAGTGGCGGTTGTCGTGGTTGCCGGCCTCGGCCACGCCGACCTTGTAGAAGTCGGGGAACGCCAGGAGGGCGCGGGCGGTGGTGAACCCCCCGCCGGAGAGGCCGAAGACACCGACCCGGTCCAGGTCCAGCCACGGACGCGTTTCCGCGAGTTGGCGCAGCGCAGCGACATGGTCTTCGAGTGCGCCCGCGCCGCCCATGTTGCGGTGGGCGTGATCGTGGAAGGCCTTGTCTCGGCCGGGCGTTCCGCGGCCGTCGACGGCCAGCACCGCGAAGCCCAGCGCCGCCACCGCCTCGGCGTCGTAGCCGTAGGCGCCCGGGTCGAAGGAGGCCGCCACCCGGCGGGTCTGCGGGCCCGGGTAGGGGTGGTCGATCACCGGGTAGCGCTGCGCGGCGTCGAAGTCGTGGGGCTTGTAGAGGACGCCGTAGATCTCGGTGACGCCGTCGGCGGCCAGGGTCCTGACCCGCTCCGGCGGCGTCCAGCCGGCGGCCAGCAGCGGTGTGATGTCGGCCTGTTCCAGCTCGACCAGCACGGCTCCGCCCCGGTCACGCACGGTGATCCTCGGTGGGGTGTCGACGGTCGACGCGGAGTCGACGAACCAGCGGCCGTGTTCCGGCGCGGTGATCACGTGGTCCAGATCGTCGTCGGTGAGCTTGGCGGTCCCGCCGCCGTCCAGACCGACCCGGACCAGCGACCGTCGGTACGGGTCGGCCTGGACCAGTCCTGAGACGACGACGTACGCGGCCCGTTCCGCCTCGTCGACGTGCACGATCTCCTGCACCGCGAACGGCCCTCGGGTGAGCTGTTCGACCAGCGCCCCGTCCTCGTAGCGGTACAGGTGCCCCCAGCCGTCGCGTTGGGAATACCACAGCGTCTCGCGTCCGCCGGCGAGCACGTGCACGATCGGCTTCTGGGCGACCTCCTGCGCGGCCTCCACCCGCGTGTCGCCGTGCTCCTCGACCAGGGTGCGCACCTCGCCGGTCGCCGGGTCGAGTGCGTGCAGCCGCAGCGTCCGGAGGTCACGGGGCTGATCCAGGTAGTAGACGGCCGCGCTGTCCTTGGCCCACCACGCCTTCTTCAGCGTGACAGGTGACAGGTAGGGCAGCAGGAACGGGTCGGTCCTGGCGGGTGTCGCGGTCCGGGACGCGATGTCGAAGACGATCCACTCGCCGCGGGCGATCGGCTCGCCGGGGACCGGGTAGTGGTAGCTGCGCAGGCGCGGCCGACCGCCGTCCGGCGGGACGGCTTCGACCAGGTGCATCAGGGCGACATCGCTCTGGTCGGTGCGGTGGGTGAGGACGCGCGCCGAGTCCGGCGACCACAGCAGCGCCGGCGGCATGTCCGCAAGACCGAGCTTGCCGAGCAGGTGCGTGGGGACCGCCGCGTCGGGTTGGGCCGCGTAGCTGCGATCCGCGGTGCCGTCGGCGGTGAGCGCGAACTCCTCGCCCGTCTCGACCGAACGCACCCACAGGTCGTGGTCGCGGAGGAACGCCGCCCACTTCTTGTCCGGCGAGACGACTTCCAGCGGTGAGGGTTTGACGTGCTTCTCGTCCCGCGCGCACCGGTAGTCGGCCAGCCGGCAGGTCCAGCGCGCGTCGAACGCGTCGAACGCGACCGTCCCGTCCGCCAACTCGACCGCCCGGAACGGCAGCGCGTACGGCTGGACCGGCTGGCCGGCGGCGGACGCCAGCGCGGCGGCGAGCCGTTCGGGGTCGAACGCCGGCCCCCGGGTCCCGGCGGCGGGGTCGACCAGCACGAACTCGCCGCCCCGCTCGGTCTCGACCCGGTACCAGAACCTCTCGCCGCCGCCGATCCAGACGGGCTTCGCCTTGGCCCGCAGGGCGAGCCGGGACCGGTTGTGCAGCAGCATCCGCTCAGCTCGGTCGTAGGCAGTGGCGGGGAGTGCATGTGTGGACATCCGACCTCCTGGAATCAGTCTCGATCCAGGAACAGTACAGCGTACGGTACAGTAATGGAACTGCGGTCCCGAACGAATCAGGAACCCCGATGCCATCGCCCAGGCGCAAGACAACGCCCGCTCGCGCACCCCGCGGCACCCTCAGCCCCGAGGCCATCGTCCACGCGGCGATCGAACTGATCGACCGCGACGGACTGGACGCGGTGACCATCCGTCGGCTCGCCGACCAACTCGGCGTCCGCCCGATGTCGCTCTACACGCACTTCCGCGACAAGGACGCGATCCTCCTCGCCGTCACCGCGGAGCTGCTGAGCCGATTCCGGTGGCCCGACCCCGGCCTCGACGACGTCGAATGGCTCCGGCAGGTGATGCACGCCTACTTCGAACTGTTCATCACGCACCCTGTCCTCCTGCAGATCAACACCCCCTCCGACGGAGTCGGCGAGATCGAGGCCCGCATGTCCGAGCAGATCTACGCCCGCCTGGAGCGACTGCGGGTCGACCACCGGACGGCGATCGGCCTGCTGGCCACGCTGATCCGCTTCGTCCTCGGCTGCGCCACGCTCTACCCCGTCCGCCGGGCCTGGGACGAGGACCCGCAGCACTGGGAACGGGTCCGCCAACAGTGGGCCCGCCTCCCGGCCGAGGTGTACCCGGCGATGCACGCCACCACCGTCGACTTCCCGACCTTCACCCAGCGGGACGTCTTCGAGTTCGGCCTCGACGCCATCCTCGCCTCGCTCCCCCGATCGCCCTGACGGCCCTGCGCTCGCACAGCTACAGCGAAGTGACAAGTAGCTCTCTGTAGCGTGCGACACGAGGTCGCACCATGTAACGAAGGCCAGCCACGTGAGGGAGGTGTCGATCGGCTGAGCTTCGGGCCAGTGTCCAAGGCCCGCCCCCGCGCTCCCATGCGTCGCTGGTAACGGCGGGGTGTGAAGCGGAGCGTTCAAGCTCAAGGGTGCTGGCCATCGGGACGCTACAAGCGGGGGGGAAGGTCGAACGGTGACATCGCCGTCGCCACCGGCTGCACCAAGGTCGCCGAACCGACCCCAGAACGCACCGAGTTCATCGACGTCGCCACCCTCGCCTTGGCCGAGTTCCGCACCCGCGTGCTCCGCACGGGCGAGATGACCGACACCGCCGCGGCCTACCTCGCCCTGGACCACCTCCGGCTCCTGTAACCCGGGGGACACGGCGGGGCGGGCAGGTCGGCGACCTCGCGCTCACCCGCCCACCCCCGGGAGGACACCCGTGACCGAACGGAGCACCACCGACACCACCGCCCCGTACTACAGCAGCACGCTCGTCTCGCTGCCCGCCCACACCGTCACCCTGGTCCTGAAGGTGGCACGGGACCTGCTGCCCAGCCCCGAGCACTCCATCACCTCGATCGCCAAGATGCTCGGCGTCAGCCCCGGCACCCTCTGCAACCACATCCCCGACCTGCGCGAGCTGCGCGCCAGCCGCACCGGCATCCCTGCCCAGCTCGAAGCGAGCGCCCGGTGATCCCCGGCGAGCACCGACGAGCACCGGCTCAAGGGCGGCGCGCCGCTGCTCGGCGCCGAGGCCCACGGCGAGCCCGGCCCGTTCGGCACCTGGACCGACGAGCGCGACCAGGAGCACGACGAAGGGCCGGCCGACCGGTCCGAAGACGAGCTGCGGTGCTGGCGGCGGTGCGACCTTGGCGCGTGGCCGCCCGCCGCACGGGGCGTGTGGCGGGCGGTGTTCGGGACCGGTTCGGCGGGCGTACGGGCTACCGGCGGCGGAAGTCGATGCGCAGGTTGAGGTCCATGAAGTCCTTCTCCTCCCCGCCCCCGGTGTACGACTGGAGGTAGATCCGGACGTCCCCCATCGGGACCTCCCGGGGAAGCGTGAAGGTCCAGGTCTGCTTCCACTTCCCGGCGGGCGGCCGGGTGGCCCCCTCCAACTCCGCCCCCAGCATCTTCAGCACCTCGGGCAGCATGGCCGTTTTCCGCAGCAGCGTCACGAGTCCCAGCTTCACCTGGACCTGGCACTGCACCTGGGTCAGATCGACCTGCTCCTTGAGGCGGCCGGTCATCTCCCACCGCAGTTCCTTCCCCGGTTCGGGAGAGGAGGGCGTCAGGGTGATGTCCTGGATTTCGAGGACGTAGGAGTCGTCACTGCGGTCTTCGATCAGATCTGTAAGCATGGACCAAGCGTACTCACGCAACTACTCTCCGCGTCCGACATTCGATGATCAGACACAGCCGGAGGCCCTGGCCAGGACCGCAGCGCCGGGCGTCAAGAGTCTTGACAGCAGCCCGGACTTTCCGTTCCCACCGGGGCCCCTTCTCCACCAGGCCGCCTCGCTCGAACCGATGCTCACACTGCTGCGGATCGGATCCGGACGCTCGGGAAGATGCTTGCCGAGGCCGAGCATCGCGGACACCGGCGCATGATCCGGCTGCTGACCCGCCCGGCGCGCGGGGTGATCACCTTCGCCGGGGCGACCTATCGGATTGACGTGCGGTTCTGCTCGGGTCGGTGCCGACCCGGGCGTACCGCCTGCGCGCCGCTCGCCGGGCGCGGCTCGCAGCGTGACGTGAAGCCGTTGCGCTACCGACGGTATGACGCCTCTACGTCACCCCATTGGCCCGGAAAGGCGATTGCAGAGAGTTGTGATCGTCACTCCGGGCTACTTGTCACTTCGCCGTAGCTGTGCGAGCTCAGAGCCGTGACGCAGGTCATAGGAACCCGGGCGGGCGGGGCACCAGATAGGGGGCGTGGACTCTTCAGATCGAGATGTGCGCGCGAGGGTGCGGGCCGGTGACCGGGACGCGTTCGGGCGGCTCTTCGACACGTATGCGCGCGCGGTGTACAACCACGTGTTCCGGCTCACCGGGGACTGGTCGACGGCGGAGGACGTGATGTCGTTGACGTTCCTGGAGGCCTGGCGCCGGCACGACCGGGTCGAGGCGGAGGGCGGGTCGCTGCGGCCCTGGCTGCTGGGCATCGCCACCAAGCTGGTCAGCAACCAGCGCCGGGCCGCCCGGCGGCACTGGCAGGTACTGGCGCAGCTCCCGCCGGCCCGCGAGGACGTTCCCGACTTCGCGCAGGAGGTGGCCGGGCGGATCGACGACGCGGCGCGGATCGCGGTCCTGCAGCAGTCGCTGGCGCGGTTGCGCCGCCCGGACCGTGAGGTGCTGGCCCTGTGCGTGTGGGCGGGCCTGGACTACCAGGAGGCCGCCGAGGCCCTGGGCGTACCGGTGGGCACCGTACGCTCACGCCTGTCCCGGGCCCGGATCCGGCTGCACCGTCTCGCCGAGACGGCCCAGCGCCGGGCGCAGCGGAAAAAAGTGGAACCCGGCCGTGGCCGGAACCAGATCCAGGGTGGGTCCGCGAGCGCGGCCCCGTCCCCGAAGGAGGTACACCAGTGAACGCCGGACAGCGGCCGGAGCCGGTCGAGCGCGCGGAACTGCTCGGGCAGGTGCCCGTGCCGGCCGAACGCGACCTCCCCGCAGGACGCCACGCCCTACACCGGGAGCGCCTGATGCGCCAGATCGACCTCGACACCTCCACCCCCACCACGGCCCCGGCCCCGGCCAGGCCGCGCTTTCGGCGGCGGCTGGCCGTCACCCTCGCCGGTGCGCTTGTCCTGGGTACGGCCGTGGCCGTGGCCGTGACGCAGTCCTCGCGGGGCGGTGTCAGCGGGCCGCTGAGCTCTGCGGAACTGGCCAGCTGGACCGGCGTCCCGACACCGCTGGCCGCTTCGACCGGCCCGGGCGCCACCGCCGAGAAGTGGTGCCTGGACCGGATGGCCGGCGGCCCGGGCGCCGGGGCACCCGTCAAGATCACCAACGCGGACCTGCGGGGCAAGGTCGCCTCCATGGTCGTCAACCGCGGCGGCAAGGCCATGCTCTGCTACGTCGCCTCGGAGACCAGCGGCCTGTGGGAGGCGATCGACCCGGTGAAGAACGTGGCGGCCGATGCGGTCACGTACGACACGGGCGGCTCCCACGGTGACGGGGACGCCATGTTCAACTACGCGCAGGGCTCCGTGGGGGCCGGTGTGAAGGCGATCACCATGCAGGTCGCCGGACGCACCTTCCAGGTCACCGTGGCGGACGGCCGCTGGACCGCCTGGTGGCCCGGGACCATGTCACACCGCGCCGTCCCCGACACGGTCACCGTCTCCCTCGCCGACGGCACCACCCGCGTCGTCAGCGGCAGTTCGCTGTTCGCCAGGTGAGACCCCCGGGTGCGCGCTGAGCGCCTGGATCAGGCGGCGCCCGGTCGGGCCTGCGCGCTCCCGGGCCGGCGGCGCATCCCGGCCGTGATCTCCTCCTCGGCGGCGCCGCGAGCGCGGCGGGCCTGGCCGTGGGCCGGGTCCGCCGTTCGCGGCGTTCGAGGCGTTCGAGGCGTTCGCGGCATTTCCGGTGTTCAAGGCGGTCAAGGCGTTTGTGGCGTTTGCGGAGGGGGCGCGGGCGGGGGTGGCGCCCTCCCCTCCGATATCGGGCCGACCTGGAACCGAAGCGGACAAAGTAGGATGGCTCAACTCCCGCGCTACGCGCGAAGAGTTCCGTAAATGCCCCATTTGTTCGATTTATCTCCGCTTCACACGCACGGAGCCACCCTCATGGACAACCCGTCGAACGCCGAGACCGGCGGCGCGATAGAAACCCGCGGCATCGAACCCGTCCCCGACCACGAGCGCGGGGGCAGAGTCCGCGAGCTCTTCCCGACCTGGGTCGCCGCGAACATCAGCGTTCTGCTGCTCACCATGGGCGCCGCCCTGGTGGTGTTCAACCAGTTGAACTTCTGGCAGGTCCTGATCGTCGCGGCGTGCGCCGCGCTCATCTCGTTCGGCCTGGTCGGCGTGCTGTCGGTCTCCGGCAAGTGGGGCGGGGCGCCGGGCGCGACCCTCTCGCGGGCCACCTTCGGGGTGCGCGGCAACCTCTTCCCCGGCGCCGTGCTCTGGATCGCCCGGTTCGGCTGGGAGACGATCAACGCCGTCACCGGCGCCTACGCCGTACTGACCGTCCTCGACCTGCTCTTCGGCGTCAAGACCAACACCGCGCTGATCGTCATCACGCTCTTCGCCTTCGTCGCCTGCACCTTCCTGGTCTCCGGCATGGGACGTAAGGCGCTGAACGTCTGCAACACCTGGTCGACGTACCTCTTCGGTGTCTTCAGCGTGCTGGTACTGGGCTACCTGGTCGCCACCATGCACTGGAGCGAGGTCTTCGCCAAGCCCGCGGGCACCACCGCGATGATGATCGCCGGCATCGGGACCATCGCCGCCGGCGGCATCAGCTGGGTCCCCACCGGCCCGGACTTCGCCCGCTACCTCCCCCACGCCGCCTCCGGCAGGAAGATCGTCGGCGTGACGGTCTCCGGCGCCGGCCTGGTGATGGTGCCCATGGTGCTCATGGGCGCCGTGATGGCGGTGGCCTCGCCCGGACTGGCCCAGGCCGCCGACCCGGTCTCCTTCCTCGGCGACCTGCTGCCGACCTGGCTGGCCGTGCCCTACCTGCTGACCGCGATCGTGGGCATGCTGCTGATCAACAGCCTCTCCATGTACTCGGCCGGCTTCACCGCACAGACCATGGGCGTCAAGCTGCCGCGCGCCACGGCCGTCAGCATCAACGCCGTGATCTCACTGGTCGGCGGCCTGCTGCTGATGCTGGTCGCCAAGAGCTTCCTGGGCTCCTTCATCACCTTCCTCATCCTGCTCGCCGTCTCCTTCTCGGCCTGGATCGGCGTCTACGCGGTGGACATGTTCCGGCGCCGCTCACGCGCGGTGCGCTACGACGCCGCCGGGCTCATGGACACCAGCAGGAACAGCCGCTACTGGTACACGGGCGGCTTCTGCTGGCAGGCCATGGTGTCCTGGGTGCTCGCCCTGCTGCTGGGGCTCGCCTTCACCAAGTGCGACTGGTTCGCCGGCCCGCTCTCCGACACCCCGGTCGGCAGGTACGGGCTCGCCTGGGCAGCGACCATCGTGATCTCCGCCGCGATCATGGCAGCACTCCCCGCCCCCCGGGAGAACACCCCCGCCACCACCGGACAGCCCGCCGACCGCCAGGCGGAGCAGCCCGAACGGGCCGCTGCCTGACCCCGAGGCACGGCCCACCACCCACCCCGACACACCCCGACACACCCCGACCGCCCGGTCGCCGCCTCACCCGAGCCGGCGACCGGGCGGTCCCGTTCCGCCACCACACCCGGGCACCGGCCGAGGTGACGTCCGGGTTCTGTCGTCAGTGTCCGGGCAGCTGAGGCGGAGCGGATTTCAGCCCGTCCAGGGTGAGGTCGAGGAGGCGTTCGGCCTGCTCGCGCTGCTCGGGCTTGGCCGAGGTGAGGGCGATTCCGGCGAGGGCGGCGAACATGTCGGTCGCACGGATGTCGGAGCGGATCGTCCCGGCGGCGGCACCGGCCTCCATCAGGGAGTTGAGGGCGCCCTGAATCATCTCGTGGCTGTCGGCGTAGGGGTTGCCGCCCGAGGCGACGACGGCTCGCAGGGCGTCGGCCATGCCGTATTTGGCGGTGGCGTAGTCGATGAAGCGGCGAGTCCACACCCGCAGGGCCTCGGCGGGCGGCATCGTCGCCAGGAGGTCGGAGGCGGCCTCGCACAGCCGGGCCACTTCGTTGCGGTACGCCGCCTCGATCAGTGCCTCTCGGGTCGGGAAGTTGCGGTAGAGCGTGCCCGTTCCCACGCCCGCTTCCCTGGCGATGCGCTCGAAGTGGGCGTCGAGCCCCTCCTCGCTGAACACGCGCACCGCGGCGGCCAGGATCTTGTCCCGGTTCCGCTGCGCGTCGGCCCTCAGCGGGCGCCCTGCCTCTCGGGTCATCGGCGGCTCGTTCCCTTCTCCGTTGCTAAGTGGAGGCTCCGCCACTTAGCCTGGGCTAAGTGGCGGAGCCTCCACTTTCACTCTAGGGCATGGTCCGACCTGCCCGGACGCCCCCTCTGCTCCGCACTCCGCACTCCACACTCCGCACTCTGGAAGGACGGGCAAGCATGCCGGGAATCGAAGGCAAGGTCGTGGCGATCACGGGCGCCAGCAGCGGCATCGGCGAGGCGACCGCGCTTCTGCTGGCCGAGCGCGGCGCGAAGGTCGTCCTCGGGGCACGCCGTCCGGAGCGTCTCGCGGCCCTGGCCGCCCGCATCGAACAGGCCGGTGGCGAGGCCGCCTGGATCCGCACGGACGTGACGCGGCGCGAGGACCTCCCCGGCCTCGTCAAGCTGGCATGCGAGCGCTACGGCAAGCTCGACGTCCTCGTCAGCAACGCCGGGATCGGCCTGATCTCCCCCCTCGACGACCTGCGCGTCGAGGACTGGGAGCAGATGATCGACGTCAACCTCAAAGGGGTCCTGTACGGAATCGCCGCGGCCCTTCCCCTCTTCCGGGAGCAGGGATTCGGGCACTTCGTCAACACCGTGTCCACCGCCGGACTGCGCATCGTCCCGCTCCAGTCGGTGTACGCCGCCACCAAGAACGCCGTGCGCACCGTCTCCGAGGGCCTGCGCCAGGAGGCCGGCGCCAACCTGCGCGTGACCGTCGTCTCACCCGGCGCTGTCCGCACCGACTTCGCGGAGCACATGGACCCGGCTGCGAAGGCCCAGATCGACAAGCTGATGGAGATCGCCCTCCCGCCGGCCGCAGTGGCCCGTGCCATCGCCTTCGCCATCGAGCAGCCGGACGGTGTCGACGTCGGCGACATCGTCGTTCGCCCCACCGCCCAGGGATAGGCCCCCCGGGACCGGGTGAGGTGAGCGGTCGGACCGGGGCGCTGGTGCTTGCCGTAGCCTGGCGGTGCCCTGCTCCCGGTTCGGTCGAGGTCATGGAATTTCGTCAGTTGCGGTACTTCGTGGCGGTGGCGGAGGAGTTGCACTTCGGTCGCGCAGCCGAGCGGTTGATGATCGTGCAGTCGGCCGTCAGCCAGCAGATCGGCCGGCTGGAACGCGAGCTGGGCGTCGAGTTGTTCGACCGCTCGGGGCGGCGCGTGCGGCTGAGTGCCGCGGGGGCGGCGTTCCTGCCCGGAGCCCGTGAGGTGTTGGCGGCCGGCCAGCGGGCCCTGGACCTGGTCGGCGGCTTCGTCGCCGAGCGGGAGAGCGTGCTGCGCGTCGGGACGAGCCGGGGAATGGGCGTGCGGTTGGAACGGGTGCTGGAGGCGCTGGAGCGAAACGCGCCCGGCACCCGGGTGGAGTTGGCCTCGGCGGCGCCGGAGGAACGCCTGCGGCGGGTCGCCGACCGGGAGTGGGACGCGGCCTTCGTACGCGGGGAGGTGGCGGCGCCGCAGGGCGTGCGGCTGATCCCGGTGTGGCGGGAGGAACTCGTGGTCGCCCTGCCGGCCCGCCACCCGCTGGCCGGGGCGGACGCGGTCGACCTCGCCCGGCTCTCGGAGCTACCGCTTCACCTGACGGAACGCCGGAGCAACCCGCCGCTGGTCGATCTGGTCACGGCTGCCTGCCGGGACGCCGGGTTCGAGCCCGCGCCCGGACCACCGCACAGCTCGCTCCAGGACACCCTTGCGGCGCTGGGCGCGGGTGTTGCCGGCTGGACGGTGGTGTACGCGGCGCACGCCCACCAGCTGCGCGCCGGCCAGGTGGCCTTCCTGCCGGTGCGCTCCCCGGCCGGGGAGCGGAGCGCAGAGGCGGCGCTCTCCCTGCCCACCGTGTTGGCGGTGCACCGAGCCGCCGCCCCCGAGCGCGTGCGCTTCCTGCTGGAGGCCTGTCGGGAGGCGGCGCGCGACGATCGCGATTCGTGATCGCCGCGAACTCGAAGTGCTGCTGGATCGCGAGCTCCAACCGGAGTGAACTGGACACCCGCGGGTCACCGCCGCCGACGCGGCCGGTACCGCCGACCACGGTTGCCCACTCGATCCGCGGGCCGTGCCCTGCCCGGCACACCCGCCACCGGGCCGGCGCCGCACCCGGTCCTCCCGGACCGCCAACCGTTCTTAAGGAGCGACCATGACGGACACCACGACGGAACAGGGCACGGACCGGACGCCGTTGGCCGAGCGACTGCGGCGACCGGCGCTGACACGATCACTGCGACTCGGCGACACGAAAGTGACCTACGTGCCGGACGGGGCGGTGGAACTCAGCGCGCGCGGCTGGTTCCCCCGCAGCACGGACGAGGACTGGGCCGCCCACCCCGAGTACCTCGACGACTCCGGCAACCTGGCGGCGGGCATCGGCGCGCTGCTGGTGGAGCACGGCGACCGTGCGCTGCTGATCGACACGGGCTTCGGCCCGCAGTCGATTCCGGCGCAGCCGGGCAATCCGCGCGGGGCCATCCACGGCGGTGCGCTGCTCGACAACCTGGCCGCACTGGGCCGTCCGCCGGCCACGATCGAGGCCGTCGCCATCACCCACCTGCACCTCGACCACATCGGCTGGGCCTGGCACCCCGCCCCGGACCGCGACCTGCCCGCGTTCGCCGGCCGCGACCTCCTGGTCGCCGCACCCGAATGGGCACACCGCCACCTCCTGGCGGCGCGCGGCATCACCGACGAGATCCTCCAGGCCATGGCACCACAGGTGCGCACCGTCCTCGACGGCGACGAGATCTTCCCCGGCGTGCACGTGCTGCTCACCCCCGGTCACACCGCCGGGCACGCGTCCTACGTCATCACCGGGGGCGGCGAGCGGCTGATCGCCTTCGGCGACGCCATGCACTCGCCGGTCCAGGTGGACCACCCCGACTGGTCGGCCGCCGCCGACCTCGACCCCGACCGGGCCGCGCGGGAACGCCGGCGCCTGGTCGCCGAGTTGGCCCGACCGGGCACGATCGGCTTCGGCGTCCATTTCGCGGACGTGGTGTTCGGCCGGGTCCACCTCGACGGGGACGGCCCCGCCTGGCGAGCCGTCGCGGGCTGACCGTCCGTCCCGTGTCCTTCGCCTGGCACGCACGCAACGGCCGCCTGCCCGACATCCCCGAGAGCGGCAGCTCCACCGACCTCCCGAACCTCAGCCGGGCCGTTGGTGCCGTTGGGGACAGGGGACCGCTTCTGGCCCGCGAGGTCCAGCGCCACGTCGACGTTCCGCTCTCTACGCGGTGTGCTCGCGAATGATTTCGCCGATCTGCTGGGGAAGTCCGGGGGAGAACAGCGTGTGCCCCATGCCGAAAATCGGCTGGAATCGGGAGTGAGGGATTTCATCGGCGAGGGCACGGCCATGCGGTGGCGGGCGCAGGGGATCTTCTGTGCCGTGCACGACCAGTGTCGGGGCCTTGATCGAGGATAGCGGAGCAAGGCGGTCCTCAGTCATCTGGCGTCCAGCCATATCGTGGTTGAGGGCCGCGCTGTGGTTGCCGGTCCGGTCGAAGGAGGCTTCCACGAAGCGGCGGGCGGCAGGCTTGTCGAAGGGAAGGATGTCGCCGTTGAGCACTCGCCACGTCTCCAGGTTCGCTGTGACGTACTCGTCGCGAGTCCCCTGCGGGAGAGCGGCGCGTTGTGCGAGGTGCGTCAGGAAGCGTGCCGTGGGTGGCGGCAGGTCGCTGGGGTCGGGCGCCTGGCCAGCCATGGCGCGCGCCCAGGCCGGGCCCGCACTGTGGCCCATCGGGCCGGCCATCATCGCGGTCAGGGTCAGTACGCGTTCAGGGCGGTGCACGGCCAGCCATTGGCCGATCGCGCCGCCCAGGGACGCCCCGACGATGTGCGCGACGGCTACTCCGTGGCCGTCGAGCACGGCCGTCGCATCGGCGGCCATGTCCGCCAGCGTGTAGGGGTTGGTGGCGAAGTCCAGGCAGGTGGACCGGCCGGTGTCCCGGTGGTCGTAGCGGATGACCTGGCGACCGCCGGCGGCCAGCGCATCCACCAGCTCGTCCGGCCATCCGATGCTGGGTGCGGCGGTCCCCATCACCAGCAGGACCGCCGGGTCGTTCGAATTGCCGACCCGTTCGGTCCACAGTCGCAATTCACCGGATTCGACAATTAATTCAGCACTCACAGCCATGGGCGCCAACATAGCGAACGCGGCATCAATTTTCCATATCCCCACCGGATATGACTTTCCATCGCCATTCTGGTAAAATACCGAATAGGTCGCGGGCTTCAGAAGTGGTCGACCAGGTAAAGGCCATCCGAGATGGCGCATGAAGGCCCCCTGCTCAGGCAGGTAGCAGGTGGTGGCGGGATCGTCGCCCAGCACCGGCGCGGAGGCACTGCCGTGGACGCGCACGCCGATCGCCTCAGCCAGGCCCTCGACCTCGCAGGCCCGGCCGTAGCCGTCGGGCTGGTCGCTGGGGGGGTGGCGCTCCGGTCCCGCGAGTCACGGCCGCCGTCGGCGCGGCGGCCGCGCGGCGGACCTGGTAGGCGGCCAGCAGGTGGGCGGTGCCCTCGAACCAGACGCCGCTGGTGTCCTTACCGCTGAAGCCCACCCCGCTGTACGGGCCGTCGGTGGCCGCCATCCGCCCGGCCGCCCAGTCGACGGCGGGCGCGCAGGACAGGTCGAGGGTGGCCAGGTAGCTCCAGGTCTGCACGTCCTCCGGCTCGACGTCGTCGCGGTAGCGCCGGGTGAGCGCCATGCCGGCCCAGGCCATGTTCCCGGTGTAGACGGAGAACCCGCCGACGTACGGCTCGCCGGAGGGGGTCCTGACGAAGGGGTCCGGCTCGTAGGAGGCGCGGATGCGGCTGTCCGGGGTGATGTCGTGGGCCTGGGCGTACAGCAGGCTGTCGCCGAGCGCCGTGGCGTGGGCGACGTCGTCGGTTCCGCCGCGTTGCAGGAACGCGGTGATGACGAGCGCGTTGTCGTACGTGAAGGAGGCCTGGAAGACCGGCACCAGTTTGAAGAGCTGGTTCTCGTCGCTGTGGTCGCACGGGCCGTTGCCGGGTGTCGCGATGCTGTTCGGCACGCTCGCACCGGGCCACGGTGGGTATCCGGCGCGGAAGCCGGCGACGAGGGCCTCGATGTACCCGGCCGGGTCCGCTTCGGCTCCGTCGTGCAGGGGGCGGTTCCCGGCGCCGGTGATCTCTCCGGCCCGGCGGATCAGTCTCATCTCGTCCGTACCGCCGGCCGCCCAGTCCACACCCTCCACCGGTGAGCGGCGCCCCGCGTCACCGCCCAGGCCCGAGACGTCGACCGCCCTCTCGTCGCCGAGCAACAGACGCGGCAACAGGCCGCTGCGGTACACCGAGGACTCCAGCGCGCGAGCCGCCGGATCCTCCTGCGAGTCGGCCGGGACGCACGGATGGAAGAGGGTCTCGACATCGACCAGGACGGGTTCGTCCCCACAGGCGATCAGGTTCTCGAAGTGCAGGTCGGTGCCGTCCAGTGCGTACAGCAGCGCCAGCCACGCCCCCTGCCGGAGGTAGAACCGCTCCAACTGCCGCTCCGCCGTACAGGAACCGGGCGCGACGAACTCCACCCAGCCGTACCCGTCACGCTCCAGCAGAGCGAGGACCCGCAGCCCCGGTGCACCGAGCCGCGCGTTGAACCAGCCGACCAACTCGTTGAAGCGCCCGTGCACGCGCAGCGATCTCGGCTTGTACACCACCCGGGTACCGTCGGCGAACCGCAGCACCGCGACGCTGCGCCCACGGCGGTGCCCGTCGCCCGTGGTCCGTTCGACCGCGACCAACCGCCCGGGGTCGGCGCCGGCCAGCAGGGTGGCGACGATATCGCGACGTACCTGGTGGACATTCGGGGCCACGGCGCCTCCGGCGGCCCGCGCGGTGGCGCGCCGACGCCGGAACAGGTCTGGCAGGACACCCGGACCATGGTCGACTTCGTGCACCGGCAGCAGCCGTAACTGCCGCTCTTCGTCGGCGGCCACTCGACCGACGCCGGCCTGGTACTCAACAGCCTCGACCGGATCGACGACCAGGTAGCCGGCTACGTCATCCTCGCCCCGGACTTCGGCCTGCACTCCGACACCGAACAGGTGAGCGGCGGCTCGAACTTCGCCACCGTCTGCCACGCGCCTTCGTGGTCAACGCGGTCAGCAACCACGTGCTCGACGGCCACACCGGCACTCGGGTTCGCGTACACGTCCCAGGAGGTCCAGTCAGCGAAGCTGGTCCCGCGCTACACGGTGAACATGGCACTGGCGCAGAACGCCGACGACGGCGCCGCCGTGCTGCGCGGCCTGACCAAGCCGCTCGGCGTGTGGATCGGGGCCCAGGACGAGGTGTTCAACCCGGCCCGGGTGATCGCCTACGCGGCACGAGCCGGCCGCCCGGCCGACGACACCTTCCAGACCGTGACACATGACAACCACCTCGGCATCCTGACGGACGGCGCCGCATCGATCGGCCCGTAGCGGTGCACCTGGCAGTCGACCTGACCACGGGCAGCCATGTGTCGATCACCGCCTGCCGCGCCTCCGCCATGTGGCCGGGAACGTTCTGGTCGTTCTTCGAACCCGGCCGCGTCCCCTCCGACGACCCGGTGCGGGCCTGGCTGGCGACCCCGGCGGCAGCCCCCGGGGCGCGCCCGAGCGTCGCCGTGGCGTGGCCGGACCAACTCGAACGGTTCTGCGCTGCGGAGCTGGTCCGCACCGACCAACCCGAACTGCTCGCACAGGCCGAGCTGGTCGCGGACCCGGAACTTCCCGAGGACCAGACCACACTGGTCCGACGGCACTCGGCGGCGGCACTGCCGTACGCCGTGCTGTTCCGCCACGAGGACGCGCTGAGCGTCGTCAACAAGCTGATCGGCAGCGGCCGGGGCTGCCCGCTCCCAGAACTCTGACAGCGGCGCGCCCTGCCGATGGGTTCACACCCGCCCCTCCAGGGCGTCACCTCGCTGCCGCAGGCCCCACACCAGGTACGGCAAGACACCGCGAGCCACCTCGCAGGCCGTCACCTCCGCGCCTCGATGATCTGACAGCGGCGGACCACCATACGAAGGTCTCGACGCAGGGTCATCCGACGCCCGCCGTACCGGTGGTGGCGACCACGTCACCGATCCCGTGCGCGTCGCCCGTCGGCTCGGGGGCCGACCCACCGGTTTACCGCCCGAGCCGGGCGGGGTCAACGGCCGGCGGTCTCCGGCTCCAACACGAAGACAGGGATCACCCGGTCCGTCTTCGTCTGGTATTCGGCGTAGTCCGGCCAGACCTCGACCGCGCGGGACCACCACAGCTCCCGCTCCGCGCCCTCGACCTCGCGGGCCGTCATGTCCTGGCGCACGGCACCGTCCTGGAGCTCGACCCGCGGATGCGCGACCAGGTTGTGGTACCAGGTGGGGTTCTTGGGCGCGCCGCCCTGCGAGGCCACCAGGGCGTACGTCCCCTCGTGTTCCACCCGCATCAGCGGATTCTTGCGGATCTTCCCGCTCTTGGCCCCCAGGCTGGTGAGGACGACCACCGGCACGCCCCGGAGCGTCGTGCCCTCGGTGCCCCCGGAGCCCTCGTACAACGCGACCTGGTCGCTGACCCACTTCTCCGGGCTCGGCTGGTATTCGCCGCTAAGAGGCATGCTGTTCCCATCCCACTCGATGAGGACCCCCGACGGCCGGCCTGATGCCGTCCGCCCCGAGGCCCTCGCTCCGTTCGGCCGCCTCCATGATTCACCACGAGGCCGCCGCCCGATAGGAGGCGGCGCAACGGCGGGGCGCAACGGCGGGGCGTGCCGCCGCGGACCGGACGGGTGGTGATCGACGCTCAGCGGCGCGGCTGCGGCCGTGTGCGGTCAGGTGGCGGGCGGTGGCGTGTCGTCGCCGAGGAGGGCCAGGCGGGCGATGACGTCGTCGGCCAGCTTCGCGAGCAATCGGCCCAGGTCCCCGCGGTCCTGGTCCGACCAGTGCGCCGTCGCGTCCGTGAACCAGCCGATCATGGACGTCGCGTAGGCGTTCGCGGCCCTCGTCCCTTCAGCGGTCGCCTCGATGAGGCTGGCACGCCGGTCGTGCGGGTCGCCGACGCGATGGACGAGGCCGCGCCGCTCCAGCGCCTGGACCTGTCGCGTGACGTGCGGGCCGACCACCTGCATCCGTTCGGCGATCTCCCCGATGCGCAGCGGCCGGTCCGCCATGTGCAGGGTCATGAGCGCGCTCAGTGCGGGGCGGTCCAGGGCGAGTCCCGCCGCCTCGGCCGCCCGTTCGGCCAGGCGGCCGCGGGTCATGGCGTTGCTCAGCTGGGCCAGCCGGGGCAGGGCCGCCCAGACGGCTGCCGCCTGCTCGTCCGCGCCGGGGTTGTCCGGCGAGTCCGCGGTCATCGGACCACCACCTCCACTTGAATACCTAACTTAGGTATCTATATCCTGGGGCTGCGCCCGCTCTCGCGGGTGCGCTGTGCCGTCCACAAAGATACCTAAGGTACGCATCTTCGGCGTGGCCGCCAGGATGCGACCGCCAGGAGGAGAGCACACCGTGAACAACCACTCCGCGAACCGCAAGGTCCTCATCTCGGGCGCGAGCATCGCCGGCCCGGCCCTCGCCTACTGGCTCGACCGCTACGGCTTCGACGTCACCGTCGTCGAGCGGGCGTCAGCCGTACGGGGCGGCGGGTACGCCATCGACATCCGCGGCGCCGCCCGCGAGGTCGTCGACCGCATGGGGCTGCTCCCGCAACTGCGCGAGGCCCACGTGGACACGCGCAAGCTCTCGTTCGTGGACGCCGACGGGGCCCCCATCGGCTCCGTCGCCCCCGAAACCGTCAACGGAGGCGCCGCAGGCCTGGACCTGGAAGTACGGCGCGGCGACCTGGCGAGCGCCCTCTACGCTCCGCTCCGCCACCGGGTCGAATTCCTCTTCGGCGACTCCATCGCCACCCTGGACGACCGGGCGGACCGCGTCGACGTCACCTTCGACAGCGGCGCCCACCGCACCTTCGACCTGGTGATCGGTACGGACGGGCTGCACTCCAACACCCGCAGGCTGGTCTTCGGCCCCGAGGACGCGTTCCACCGCTACCTCGGCCACGTCTTCGCCGGTTTCACCCTCGCGAACGACCTGGGCCTCGCCCACGAAGGGATCATCTGGAACACGCCAGGCCGGGCGGCCGTCCTCTACGCCCACGAGCCCGCCGAGCGCGTACACGGGTTCCTCGTCCTCAAGCGGGAGGACGCCCCCGTCGACGCCTTCCGGGACCCGCAGGCGCAGCGCGAACTCGTCGCCGCCGCCTTCCCCGAGCGCGGCTGGCACATCCCGGCCCTGGTGAACGCGATGCGCGAGGCCGACGACCTGTTCTTCGACGTCGTCAGCCAGATCCACATGCCCACCTGGTCCCGCGGCCGCGTCGCCCTCGCCGGTGACGCGGCCCACGCGACCTCGTTCCTGTCCGGCCAGGGCTCCAGCGTCTCGCTCGTCGGCGCCTACCTCCTGGCCGGAGAACTGGCCGGCCACACCGACCACGCGGCCGCCTTCGCGGCCTACGAGCGCAAGGCACGCCCCTTCGTGGAGTGGAACCAGGCGCTGGCCGCCTCCGGCGGCACCGCCCTCGTCCCCGGCACCCAGGACCTGCTCGACACCCGCAACGCGACCCTGCGCAACCCCACCAACCCGGCGGGCGCCGAGGGACGCGCCGCCCACAACGGCGTGATCCTGCCGGACTACGACCACGCCGGATGAGCGCGCCCGCGTGCCGGGCTCAGCGAGTTGGACGCGGTCCTGCCGCCCGGCGGCCACACCCTGCTTCGACGGTGCCGACCAGGTCGCCGTCCAGGTCGATGCCGAGCACGTCCCGGGTGAGGGGTGCGCCTGGTTGCTGGTGGCGCTAGAGGGTCACCCCTTGCAGGGACAGCACGATGGCCGCGCCGATGCCGCCCATCCCCAGGGCGACGGCCGCACTCCACCACCCGCCCTGGCCCCACCGGAACGAACGGTCCAGCGCCAGGCGTCCGGGTCCGATGGCGGAGACCGCGATCGCGATCAGTGCCAGGCACAGCGGGTACTCCATGCCGCCCTTGTCGGCCCACAGGCCGCCGCCCGAGCTGACGGACATCGCGTTGATCATCACCCCGATCACGGCGGCGGCGGCCAGCGGGGTGAACAGCCCGAGGGCGAGGCCCAGGCCGCCGCCCAGCTCCGAGGCGCCGCCCAGCGCGGCGAAGAGCACACCGGGCCGGTAGCCCAGGGCCTCGAAGCCCTTGCCGGTCGCGCTCAGGCCGGCGCCGCCGAACAGTCCGAAGAGTTTCTGGACACCGTGGCCGGCCAGCAGCAGGCCAGCGAGCCGGAGTACCAGCAGGCCGACGTCGGCGGCGGACACCGGCGGCGGATGCGTGGAGGTCTGAGCGGCACTGCGGACGGAGGTCCGCAGCCGCTCGGCGGTCGGTTTCATGGCGAAGGTCTCCTCCCGCGCGCCGCAACCGCCGCGAGCAGGATCGCCTCTCCCGAGACGAGGCGCCGACGCGCAGATCAGATCGGCCGGGCGCGACTCGCGCCGCCGTCGACCAAGTCCAGGAACGGCCGGACCGGCACCGCCTCACCGGAGGCATCCGTGCGTCTCACCGATAACCCTCCGAGAAGGGAAGCCGTGATCCAGCACTCTCTGTGTCCACTCTACGCGGCGGCAACCGGCGGCAGGACTCCTCGTGGCGGCTGATGCGGAGCTCAGCGGAGCTCAGCGGAGCTCAGCGGCTGCCGCGCGGAGTTGGTCGAACGCGGCTCGCGTGTGGGGCTCCAGCTCGCCGGGGTCCTCGTCGCGGCTGGGGTCGGCCCACCGGGCGTAGCCGAGCCTGAACGCGAGGACGCCGAGTTCGGCGGCCACCTGCGCCGTGGGTTCCGCGACGTTCCGTCGCTTCAGCGCGTCGACCATAGCCGTGGCCATGCCGATGCTCTTCAGCACGTTGCGCGCCTGCAACTCCGCGTTCGCCTCGATCGCCGCGTGCAGCAGCGGGCTGAGCTCGCGGTTGAACGACGTCATCTCGCCCGATGCGCGTTCGAGTCCGGCCGCGACGGCCGTCATCGGCGTCGCGTCCGCAGGGGCGCCGTCGATGCCCTCGGCCAGCAGGCGGCTGAGCGCCGTCTGTCCCATGGTGAGGATCTCGCGCTTGTCGGTGAAGTGGCGGAAGAAGGTGCTCCGCGTGAGCCCTGCCCGCTCGGTGATCTGAGCGACGGTCGTCTCGTCGTAGCCCTGCTCGGCGAACAGGCCGAGCGCAGCCACGACCAGGCGTTGTCGGGCATCGGGTTTCCATCGCGGCATAGTGCCAGTCTAGATGACGGGACAAGTGTCGCATCGCGTCGTACAGTGATGGGACAACAGTCGCATCACTCCTCGGAGCTCACCATGCGCGTCTTCATCACCGGCGGCACAGGCCTGATCGGCTCCGCCGTCGTCGCCGAACTGCTCACCGCAGGCCACCTGGTCACCGCCCTCGCCCGATCCGACGCCTCCGCGGCCACCGCGAAAGCCGCCGGCGCCGACGTGCTCCGTGGCGGGCTCGCCGACCTCGACGTGCTGCGGACCGGCGCGGAACAGGCGGACGGCGTCATCCACCTCGCCTTCAGCAACGACTTCAGCTCGCCCGACGCACTCGCGCGAGGGATCGCCGAGGAGAGCGCCGCACTCGCGGCCCTCGGCGACACCCTCGTCGGCACGAACAGGCCGCTCGTCACCGCGTCCGGCACGCCCCTCGTGGTGGGACGCGCCTCGACCGAGGAAGACCCGCTGCCGCTGGACGGACCTGTCAGCGGACGCAGCCTGTCGGTGAACCGCACACTCGCACTCGCCTCACGAGGCGTACGCAGCTCGGCGGTACGACTGCCGCGCACGGTCCACAACCGGGGCCAGGGCGGGTTCGCCGGGCTGCTCACCGACATCGCCCGCGGCACCGGCGTCGCCGGCTACCCCGGAGACGGCGCGCAGCGCTGGCCCGCCGTCCACGCGCTCGACGCCGCCGTCCTGTTCCGGCTCGCCCTGGAGAAGGCCCCGGCCGGAAGCGCGTGGCACGCCGTCGCCGACGAAGGCGACGCGGTACGCGACATCGCCGCGGTCATCGGACGGCGGCTCGACCTTCCCGTCGAGCCGGTGCCGCAGGACAGTTTCGGTCCCCTCGGCCCGATCTTCGCGGCCGACCAGCCTGCTTCCAGCGCTCACACCCGCACCGCCCTCCGCTGGAAGCCGACGCACCCGGGCCTGCTCGCGGACCTGGAGAACATCGAAGCCTGAGCTGTCTGCCTGTCTGTCTGCCTGCCTGCCGGACCGGCGGCCGCCATGGGACCGGGCCCCGCTCGCCCGCCGAGCGGGGCCCGGGCCTGCTCCTCGATCCCGCTGAACACTGTGCGGCCGCCACGCGGACCGGCCCGCGACCGGAGACCGGCTCTACGGTGAACGGTGCTCTGCGACGGTTGGTGCTCAGCCGCGGAGCTCGGGCCAGCCGTCCGCGTTCGAGCAGGACTCGTAGTCGTAGCGAGTGAGGCGGTCCCACTCCGTCCCGGTCACAAGCTCGAACGCCTCCTCGTGCACGTAGAGCAGCGGTTCGCACTGTCGCGCGGTGAACGGAGCGAACCGTTCGGGATCGTGGAACACGCTCTCGTACACGTCGCGGCCCGCAGCCACGACCGCAGCTCGCGCGTACAGGAAGTGATCGCTCGACTGAGGGAACGGCGAGCCGTCGGGCAACACCGCCCCGGTGATCGGCAGCGTCCCGAACTGCTCCTGGTCCAGGCGGTGGAGCGCCTCGGCGAGACGCTCACCGAAGCCGATGATCCGGCCCAGCGGTTCGCGTGCGAGAACTTCGGTCAGACGGGCGCAGGCGGTTTCGAGGTGCTCGCACGTCTCGATAACGGCCCCACCCCCGAGGACCTCGATCAACTGCCAGAACCGCTCCCAGGTCATCACCGGCAGGTCGAGGCCGAGGTCGACGTCACTTCCCGCGGACGGTCCGGCGCTGCCCGCCTCCCCTCCGCCCGGCCCGTCCGCGTCCTCGAACGGCTCTTCCCGGCGCACCAGACGCCAGACCCCGCCCTCAAAACCCATCGCACACAGCCCTTGCCACCCGTTGCCGTCCTCTTCCGTCCGGCAGCATGCCAGCTGGCACCGACAGGCCACGGGCCACGGGCCACGGGCGAGGCGCATCCCCCCGTGGGGTGGGTCGGTGACGGCCGGGTCAGGTGAGTGCGCCGGCCGTTACGCGGGGCGGGCGGCCGCCGAGATCTGGCCGACCAGGACGGCGAAAGGCATGTCGAGGGCGGCGTAGAGGTCGCCGGCCTCGGGGGCGGCGTTGTCGGCTAGGGCCTCGACCATGAGGGTGGCGTAGTCGGAGACGGTGACGCCCGCCTGCTGCATGCGCAGCAGTCCCGCCTCGCGCTTGGCCTGGCTGAAGGTGCCGGAGGCGTCCACGGCGACGTACGCGTGGTGCCCGGCGGCCGTCGCGGCGATCGCGGGCAGCGCCGCGCACACCTCCAGGGACACTCCGGCGAAGATCAGTTTCTGCCGCCCGGTGGCCTCGATGGCCTCGCGGACCCGGCCGTCGTGCCAGGCGTTGACCGTGCTGCGGTCGATGATCCGCTGTCCGGCCGGCAGGGCCTGGACCAGTTCCGGAGTGGTCGGCCCCCACATGCTGTCGGCCGCGGTGGTGGTGACGACCAGCGGGATGCCGAGCACGGTCGCCGCGCGCGCCAGCGCGACCACGTTGTGCTTCAGCTCGCCGAGCGGGATGTCCCGGACGCCGGACAGCAGGCCCACCTGGTGGTCGACCAGGACCGCGGCGGCGTTCTCCCGGGTTACCGGCTCCAGGAACTTGCTGTGCTCGCTCATCGTGCGCTCCTTCGGGTTGAGCCACGGCTCCATTGGCCACTAGTAGTCACTGATATTGATAGTCAAGATTAGTGACTACTTTGACGCTATACCCCTGTCCCCCGGGGCGCAAGCACTGGTCAGGGCGGGGCACCGGAACGCCTGGGGTGTCGCCCGAGCCCACCGGGCGGGCGACTAAAGTTGCTGGTCACAGGGCGGAGCGCGGGGCGGGCCCAGAGACGGCGGAAGCGGGAGAGGCGTTGAGCGGACACCAGGCGGCGGAACCGGACCTCGGCGTGCTCGCCGCCCGGGTGCTCTTCTCCGTCCAGCGCGAGCTGTTCACCGTGCTCGCCGAGCAGGGCTTCGACGACATCCAGCCCCGCGCCGGCGCCGTGCTCGCCTACCTGCGTACCGACGGCATCCGCGCCAGCGAACTCGCCCGCGCCTCCGGACAGCACAAGCAGGTCATCGGGACCCTCGTCGACGACCTCGAACGCCTGGGTTACGTCGAACGCAGACCCGACCCCGCGGACCGTCGCGCCAAACTGATCCACCCCACCGAACGCGGCCTGCTCCAGATGGAGGCGGCCGCCGCCATCATGCGCTCGATCGAGGAGCGCCACGCGAAGGCGCTGGGCGCACAGGAGTACGCCGCCTTCAAGACCGCCCTCCACCACGTGGCCGACCTCCAGCGCGAGACCCGGCGCGAGACCCGGCGCGAGAACTAGGCAGTGCCGCGCCCTGTCGATCGGCGCGACCTGACGCCTCCATGGTCACGGACTTCCGCGCCAGGAATAGGGATTCACGGAGCGGCCTGTCAGGAGGTGAGGACGGAGATCCCGTCTCCGAACAGTTTCAACCCGAGGACGAAGAACAGGACCGCCATCACGGCGACGTTGTGCTGGGCTGCCCAGTCCTTCCAGTTACCGAGCGTGGTCTGGGCTCGCTCTCCCCCGAGCACGAAGACTCCCAGCGGGGCCAACAGGCCGAGGGTGGCGATCACGACGAAGACCGCCAGTGAGGCGATCTGCTGCCCTACCGGCAGTCCGGCCGAGCCGATCGCGGCGCCCGCGGCGATGGTCAGCGGGGCGTTCTTGGCGTTGAGCGCGGACAGGGCCAGTCCGAGTGCGAGGACCTTGACCGGCGTGAGGCGGTCGATCGCGCTCATCCACTTCGGCAGCTGGGCCTGCGACGGATCCTTCGGGCGCCGGTGCCACTGCCGGGCGCCGAAGAGGACGAGGAGCAGGCCCAGAACGAGCTTGAGGACTCCCACCCAGGTGGCCGGGTGATCGTGGGCAGACGCGCCTGCGGGGGAAGCGACCGCCAGCATCACCGCGCCCAACGCCGAGAGCCCCAGGATCCAGCCGACGGCGAAGAGGACTCCGTTGAGGCGTCCCCGAGGCGTGGCGAGGATGAGGATGATGGCGATGATCGGCAGTGGGCTGATCGCGACGCCGGCTGCGAGACCCAGGACGTCACCGAGAACTTTGCCCATGATTGCCTCCAGACGGGAGCCAGAGCGCGTGACGACGAACCCGGCAGGCCCAGTTCCATGATCCTGCGCTCTGACGAAGCTGTCCTCGTGAGCTTCTCGGAGCTCTGAGGGCCTCGGCCTGCTCGTTGCCCGGTGGTGCCCCCGTCGCGCTCGGGTCAGGATGAAGAGGTGAGGGCGATGGCGCCTCATGTTCGGGCGGTTGGCGACCCTCGCACCGACCATGGCAGGAGGACGTCACGTTGACTTCCTCCCCCGGCTGAAGCCGGGGGATTCCCCTCAGCCTCGCGGCTGAGCCGCTGCGCGTGAGCGCTGCGGTCGGGATGTTTCCTGCTTCACCGACGACTGCCCGCCCGGAGTTCTCCGTTGAGGTCTTACACCGTCTCCACAGGCTGTAACCGCCAGTCCGGCGGCCAGGATGTTGCGTGCCGCGTTCACGTCCCGGTCGTGCTGTGCGCCGCAGGCGCATGCCCACTCGCGGACGTTCAGTGGCATCTTCGCGGCGGTCGCGCCGCAGGCCGAGCACAGTTTCGAGCTGGGGAACCACCGGTCGATGGTCACCAGGCCCCGGCCGTACCATCGGGCCTTGTACTCCAGCATGGACCGCATCTCGGTCCAGCCCGCGTCACTGATGGCACGGGCGAGCGTCCGGCTCTTGAGCATGTTCCGGACCGTCAGATCCTCGATCACGACCGTTTGGTTCTCGCGGACGAGTCGAGTGGTGAGCTTGTGCAGGAAGTCCCTGCGGCGGTCGGCGATGCGCGCGTGCACACGGGCGACCTTGAGCCGGGCCTTCTCCCGGTTGGCGCTGCCCTTGACCTTGCGGGACAGCTCCCGCTGGGCCCTGGCCAGGCGTTCCCGGTCCTCGCGCTCGTACCGGGGGTTGGCGATCTTCTCCCCGGTGGACAGCGTCACCAAGCTGGTGATACCGGCGTCGATGCCCACGGCCGGGTTCACGGGCGCGGGCATCGACGGGCGGTCCTCGCACAGCAGGGAAACGAACCAGCGCCCCGCGCTGTCCTGCGACACGGTCACCGTGGACGGCGCAGCGCCCTGCGGCAACGGCCTGGACTACACGATGTCCAGCGGCTGGTCCATCTTCGCCAGCGTCAGCCGGCCGTCCCGGAACCGGAACGCGGAGGACGTGTACTCGGCGGACCTGCGGGACTTCTTCCGGGACTTGAACGTCGGGTACTTCGCCCGCTTCTGCCAGAAGTTGGTGAACGCCCCCTGCAAGTGCCGCAGCGCCTGCTGCAACGGAACCGACGACACCTCGGACAGGTAGGACAGTTCCCCGGTCTTCTTCCACCCCGTCAGCATCGCCGACGTGGCGTCGTAGTTGACCCGCTCCTGACGCAGCGTCCACGCCTCCGAACGGGCCTGCAACGCCATGTTGTAGACCTTCCGCACACACCCGAAGGTGCGCGACAGCTCAGCCGCCTGCGCATCCGTCGGATAGAAGCGGTACTTGAACGCCCGCTTCACGTGAGTCGTGGTCATGACTCACAACCTAGCGGGGCAATCTGTGAAGCTCGAATCCCGCACGTCACAGCACTGCGGTCCGCCCCGGGGGCGAAACGCAGCCACCTGACCCGCTACGCGGGCAGTCCAATTCCTCCCCCGGCTGAAGCCGGGGGTATCCACGGAGGTCCATGATGACCGCGACGACAGGCGCAACGCCATCGGCTCACCCCGAACGCCCGGGCAGGTCGGATGGGGTCTGCAGCGAGTTCACCGTCTTCACCAGGATCAAGCCCGGCCATGCGGATGCGCTGCGTGAGGACCTGGCCACGCTCGCCGACTCGGCGGACGACGAGAAGGTCCATGCGGCAGTACGCCAGATCGGCACCTTGCACGACGCACGGCACGTGATCTTCGA
Organism: Kitasatospora sp. NPDC087271; assembly: GCF_044744605.1. Lineage (NCBI taxonomy): Bacteria > Bacillati > Actinomycetota > Actinomycetes > Kitasatosporales > Streptomycetaceae > Kitasatospora > Kitasatospora sp. NPDC087271. The sequence continues at coordinate 100,276 of NZ_JBIUYQ010000009.1, read as the reverse complement.
CAACGACACCCGGTTCATGTTCGCCAGCGTTTTCGACGGCTCCTGGGACACCTACATCGACGACTTCGCCCAGACGGTGGTCGGGTCCCGCTTCGACAGGATCTTCTCGCACAGCGAAGGGTTCCCCGGCGTCACCGATCCCGGGGCGAAGGACTGGTTCGTCGCCCACCAGGAGCCCGCGGGGGTCTTCGTCAGCGCCTATCCCGACCTCACCGTTCAGCAGATCTACAAGGACCACCGCGTGGACGACGCGTTCCAGGAGGTGCTGGACACCCCCCAGTTCCGGGCGGCGCTGGACAACCCGGCCAACGCGGAGTTGGTGGCCACGCCGGCCTTCCAGAAGCTACTGGAGGAAGCCTCGGCATAGCACTCGGGCACGGCCGACCGTCGGAGCCCACCCGCCTTCGGTGGACCGGCTCGGCCGGTGCGAGTCCGCCGTTGCCGGGCTGTCCGGGCAGCGACAGATGCAGAGACAGATACGGAGACAGGTGTGGAGAGGCACGAGCGACCATGAACACAGCGGACAGCGGCAGCGCGGCGGGCGGGCGCGTCGAGATCGACGACGTCCAGAGCGGGGCCCTGCGTCCACGGCCCGTGCCCTACGAGGGAAGGTTCGTCTTCCTGCGCGTGGATGACCGCCACGTCGGGCGCGCCCTGCTGCGCCGGCTGCTCCCGTTGACCTCGGGCGGTCTGCCCAGCGTGGACCCGAGCCGGGATGCCTGGGTGACCGTGGCGTTCACCTACCAGGGGCTGAGGGCCCTGGGGGTGCCCCGGGAGTCGCTGGACAGCTTTCCGCGGGCGTTCCGCGAGGGCATGGCCGCTCGGGCCGGGCTGATCGGCGACGCGGGCGAGAGTGCACCGGCCCACTGGGAGGCACCGTTCGGAACCGGTGAGGTCCACATCGCGTTGAGCGCCCTCTCCTCCGACGCGGCGCAGTTGGAGAGGGAGCTGGCGCGGGCCCGTGTCGCCTACGAGGACACACCCGGTGTCCAGGTGATCTGGCAGCAGGAGGTCCACCAGCTCCCGACCGGGCGTACCACCTTCGGCTTCCGTGACGGCATCAGCCATCCGAACATCGAGGGCGTCGGGCTGCCCGGCTCCAACCCGCAGGAAGTCCCGATCAAGGCCGGCGAGTTCATCCTCGGCTACGCCGACGAAACCGGCAGCCTGCCGCCCATGCCGAGCCCTGACGTCCTGGGACGCAACGGGACCTACGTGGCCGTGCGCAAGATCCACACCAACGTGGCGGCCTGGCGCCGGTACCTGCGCGCGAACAGCTCCAGCGCCGAGGAGGAGGCACTGCTGGCGGCGAAGATGGTCGGGCGCTGGCCGAGCGGGGCGCCGCTGACGCTGGCGCCGGAGCGCGATGATCCGGAGCTGGCGGCCGATCCGCGCCGCGTCAACGACTTCCTGTACCGGGAGAACGACGACCGCGGCTTCCGGTGCCCGGCCGGTGCGCACATCCGGCGCACCAACCCCCGTGATTCCACCATCATCGGCGACGCACGGATGCACCGGCTCATCCGGCGCGGCACGACCTACGGCCCGCCGCTGCCCGAGGGCGTGCTGGAGGACGACGGCGCCGACCGCGGCCTGGTCGGAGTGTTCATGGGGGCCCATCTGGAACGGCAGTTCGAGTTCATCAAGGCCGAGTGGGTCAACGACGGCAACTTCATCGGCTACCCCGGCGAGAAGGACCCGGTGGCCGGGCATCACGGCGGAACCGGCAGCGTCACCATCCCCGAGAAGCCGGTCCGGCGCCGCCTGCAGAACCTGCCCAGCTTCGTGGTCACCCGCGGCGGCGAGTACTGCTTCCTGCCGGGTCTGCGCGCCCTGCGCTGGCTCGCCGAGCTGGAGGGCTGAGGGCGATTCCCACCCCCTGAGGTCCGGTCGCACTCTCCGAGGAGAGGTCGGAGTCATGACAGCACAGTTCGTCCGCTACACGCCCGACGTCGAAGACGACGACCCCCACTTCGACCGCGACGTGCAGACCGTGATCGAGAAGACCGAGAGCTACATCGCCGAGTCGGTCGAGGCCGGTGGCACCGGACGGGCCCTGCGCGACGCCCACGCCAAGGGCTACGGGCTGGTCCGAGGGGAAGTGGAGATCCTGGACGGGCTGCCCCCCGAGTACGCCCAGGGAATCTACGCGACTGCGGGAACCCACGACGCGCTGATCCGCTTCTCCAACGGCTCGCCCCACGCCGGAGCCGACGCGCGTCTGGGCGCCGCCACCGGACTGGCGCTGAAGATGTTCGACATCCCCGGCCCGACCCTGCTGGAGGACGAACCGGACACGGGCACGTTCGACTACGCCAACATCAACGGACCGGTCTTCTTCTGCAACACGGTCGAGCACTACCTGTTCATCCAGGAACTGTTCCTGAACGCGCCGGCGTACTTCTCCCAGGGCCGACCCGGCGCACATCGGTTCTTCACCGAGTTCGTGACCGGAAAAGGGACGCTGGACCAGGACGACTGGGCCTGGGACGAGTTCCTGGCCTTCCTCCGCCTGTCGAAGACGCCTCCGGCGAACCTGCTGCTGTCCAGCTACTGGACGATGGGCGCGGTCCGGCACGGGGACTACATCGCCAAGGTGCGCATCACCCCCGACCCGGCCTTCGCCGCGGCGGTGGTCCGGCGCGCCATCGACCCGGCCTCGGGGGAGGAGGTCTTCCGGCCGGCCCTGCAAGCCGAGCTCCAGGAGCGCCCCTACGCCTTCGACATCCAGGTCCAGCTCTGCACCGACCTGGAGCGCATGCCGGTGGAGGACACCACCGTGGAGTGGCCCGAGCAGCTCTCGCCGTCCGTCACCGTGGCCAAGCTGCGGCTGCCGCAGCAGGACATCTCCGGCCCCGAGAACCTGGAGAGGATGGACTCGCTGTCCTTCACGCCCTGGCGGGTCACCGCCGAGCACGCGCCCCTGGGCAACATCATGCGGGCCCGCAAGGAGGTCTACCGGCGGTCCTCCATCGCGCGCCACAAGCTCAACCAGCAGCCGCGCACGGAACCCCGCAGCGCCGACGACGTGCTCGGCGCCTGACCCGGCCCGCCATCGTGAAGACGCGCCGACCGGGGCGGTCGGCCCTGGCAGCCCGCTGCCGCCGGCGTGCCAGGGCCCTGCCGGTCACTTCAGGGTGACGATCTTGCGCATGCCCAGGCCGGCGTTCGGGACGCCCGTCCGCTCGTCGGGAATCATGCAGAGCAGGACGTACCGTCCGGGCTGCAGGCCGTGGGCCTGCACGGAGGCGGTGCGGTCGCCGGACATGGCGCCGAGGCCGGTGGCCGGCCCGGTGAACGGGGACCGGGCCGGCAGGCCGCCCAGCGCGACGTCCCTCAGGTACTCCCCGATCTGCTCGTCGGTGGTGTCCGCACCGATCGGCCGCAGCTGCATCTCGTGGATCTGCTCGGACCCGTCGTGCACCAGGTAGGCCAGGTGCGCGTGGTCGACGTCCTCGGTCTGGAAACGCGGGCCCTCGGCCGTGTCCTTCTCGATCACGATGCCGTCGTCGAAGCGGACCTGGTTGTCGTTCTGACCGTTCGTGCCCACCAGGTTCAGCAGCCTGGAGACCGGGTGGGCCGGGTCCGCCCGGAACGCGGTGAGGTCCATCAGGTAGACCGGCCCGGGGCTGACCTCCTCGGTGAACTGCTCGTGCACCTGCGAGGTGACCAGCGCCCCGCCCAGCAGGTCCGCCTCACCGTTCACCGCCCGGATCCCGGCGCTCGCGGTGGCCGGCGACGGGCTGACCGCGTCGGCGAGGTCCCGGATGACCTGGTCGATGGTCACTCCCCCGTGCGGACGCAGCAGCTGTAGCTGCCGGCCGTTCGGGTCGTCCGTCTTGACCCGGAAACTGACCAGGCCGCCCTTCGCGGTGTCCGGTGCTTGCAGACCGGAGGCTCCGATGCTCACCTCGACGGGGTGGTCCTCCGGCGAGGCGGCGCCGGCCGTACCACTCGCACCGACGCTCGTCGCCAGGGCGAGGGCCGAGACGGTCACCGTCCGCACCACGCGCGCGAACACGTGCTCCACCATGAAGAATCCTTTCTGTTGGTCGCCTCCGGCGCGGAACATCCCCCACCGCGCGCGGCAGACCACGCCCCGCACCGGAAGGCGACCGGTTCGGACCATCGGACAGCGGGGTCCGGTCACCGATGGCTACGGTGCCGGCCGGCGCGCAGGGGCGCCCGCAGCTCCGACCTGCCTCGGTTCGGCGGGTGCCGGGCGGATCGTTGCGGTCCTGTTGCGCGGGCAGTGGCGCAGCTCATAGGCGTTCCGGGTGGTTCGTGATCGCATCGGCTGATGCATCAGTTCGAGAACGCCGGGAATCACCTGACGGCCCGCCGGCCGGCTGCCGGGGTTGTGGTGGTCGCGGCCTGCGCGGCCCTGCTCGTGGGCTGCGCAGACGGGGCGACGGGGATTCCGGCGGCCTCCGGCAGTGCCGGGCCGTGCGGGGCGCCGTCGCCGTCGTCGTCCCGCGATGCGCAGGCGTCGCCCGGACTCGCACAGGGCGGGGTGCGGATCACGGCCGCCAGTTCGGCCTGCGCCGAGTACGAGGTCACCAATCCGGAGGACGAGACCTCTGATGTCACAGCGGTGTTCAGCCGGCTCTCGGCGGCCGGGGGTGCGCTGGACAACGTGACGCAGGTCGTCTCCTCGCTCGCTCCGGGGGCCACCGCGAGGGGGCGGATCGAGCTGGACGGGCACGGGCAGGCGCGGCCGGGCGCCGGACCGCTGGTGAAGATCGTCCAGGTCCGCAGTGTGCCCAGCGCCGAGGCCTCGCGGCCGGGCGGCCCCTGCCCGGCCTCGGGCCTGCGGCTGTACGCGGATGACGGCGACGCCGCGATGGGCCTGCGCGCGGTCGGCCTGCACCTGCGCAACTGCGGGACGTCCGCGGTGTCCGTCAACGGCTACCCGACACTGCAACTGCTCGACGTGGAGCACCGGCCGGTCGACGGGGTGCGCTTCCTGTCCGGCGGCGCCGGGATCGCCGGCGGCACCGGCGCGGACGACCCGCCGCAGGAGATCGTGCTGCGCCCCGGAGAGGGCGCCCGTTCCACGCTGGTGTGGCGCAACACCGTGGAGGCGGGCCGGCCGGTGAACGCCCCGTACGTGCGGGTCCGGGCTACCCCTGACGCGGCCCCGGTGATGGTCGTCCCGGAGATCGACCTGGGTACCACGGGACGGCTCGGCGTCGGCGCCTGGGCCAGGGAGGACAGCCGACCGTGAGCGGGGTGCCGGTGATGCTCCCCCGGTGTGCTCTCGTGCTGGGAGAATTTTCCACGGAAAATTCTGGTCTCCGATCGCACTGCCCGGGGTGCTTCCACTCCCCCGGCAAGCCGACGCCGAGGAGCCCGAGCGGCGGCTGACCCGGTCGTAGGCCCTCTCGGCCGGGTCAGCCGCCGCTCGGCCAGTCCGCTCGGCCAGTCCGCTCGGCCAGTCCGCCCGGTCAGCCCGGCCGGTCCGTCAGGTGCCGGGCCAGGTCGTTCACCAGGGTGTCGAGCCAGGAGCGCACGGTGTCCGGGTCGAACAGGTCGGCGTCGTACTCGGCCAGGCCCTCGTAGCCGTCCGCGTCCGGGGTGAGGAGCAGCAGGAGGTCGGAGCGGGCCGAGGGGCCCGGCACGTCCTCGACCTCGGCGGTCAGGCCGGGGAGGTCGAGGACGGCGGGCGGGGTGCTCTGCACGGTGAGCAGGACCTGCGGGTAGGCGTCCGGCAGCCGGACACCGCGTTCGCGCAGCGGTTCGACCAGCAGGCCGAAGGGGACGGTGGCGTGGTCGAGGGCGGTGGCGATCGCCGTCGCGGCCGTGTCGACCGACGCCCCGAACCCGCCCGGGGAGCGGGTGGGCAGCCGGATCGGGAGGCCGAAGGTGAGCAGGCCGACGACCCCTTCGTCGGCCGGCCGGGTGCGGTTGGCGTGGGAGAGCACCACCAGGGTCTCCGCCGCGCCGCTCAGCTCGCCCAGCAGCCGCGCGTAGGCGGCGAGCAGGACGGCCGAAGCGGTGGTGGAGCGGGCGGCGGCGTAGCGGCCCACCGCCTCGGCCAGTGCCGCGGGGAGGCGGAAGGCGGCCGTGGCGCCCCGCCCGGAGCGCTGTGCGGGGCGGGGGCGGGCGGTGGGCAGGTCCACCGCCGACGCGACGCCGTCCAGGGTCTTGGCCCAGTGGTCGGCGGCCTCGGCGACGGCGGCGCGGGTGACCACGGTCCGCTCCCAGCAGGCGTGGTCGGTCATCCGGCCCGGGTCCTCCGGCAGCCGCCCGTCCGGGCGGTACAGCGTGCCCAGATCGGCCAGCAGAGTGGCCAACGACCATCCGTCGACCGCGATGTGATGGAGCGTCAGCAGCAGCACCCACGCGTCATCGGCGGGCCGCAGCAGCCGGGCGCGCAGCAGCGGGGCCGTGGCCAGGTCGAAGGGGCGGTCGCTCTCGGCCCGGGTGGCCTCGGCGAGCGCCGCGTCCCGCGCACCGGGCGTGAGCGTGCGCAGGTCGGCGACCGGGAGCCGCACCGGGGCGTTCGGCAGCACCTGTTGGAGCAGGCCCAGGTCGGTGTCCCGGTAGCTGGTGCGCAGGCTCTCGTGGCGCCCGGTCAGCGCCGTCAGCGCGGCGGCCAGCCGCTCGGGCTCCAGCGGCCCGCGCAGGGCGATCCGCTGGGTGATGTTCCACACCGCCGGGTCCGCCGCCCGGTCGTGCGCCCGGTGCATCCGGCGCTGTGCCACCCCGGCGGGCGCGGCGGCGAGGGCCGTGCCGGCGCCGGTCAGGGTGGTCAGCAGCCGTTCCCGGTGGGCCCGGACGAGCCCGGTGGCCTCCTCGTCGAGCGCGCCGGGCGGGGCGAGGTAGCCGAGCCGGTCGCCGGTGGTGCGCAGGACGATCTCGCGCTCGTCGAGCAGCCGGACGAGCCGGTGCCAGCCATCGTCGACAGGGGTCACAGCGTGCCCTCCTCGTAGGCCGGGGCCTGGCGGTCCTCGGTCTGCGGCTGCTGGGCGGCCATGGCGCGGATGGTCGGGCGGCGGAAGAAGTCCAGGACGCCGGTCCGGATCCCGGTGGCCTCGCGGACCCGGTTCAGCAGGCGGGTGGCGGCCAGCGAGTGCCCGCCGAGGTCGAAGAAGGAGGTCTCCACACCTGCGGGGCGGCCGAGTTCCTCCTCCCACAGCCGTTGCACGGCGCGTTCCAGTTCGGTGGCCGGGGCGACGGCGGCCCGGCCCGCGCCCAGCGGCAGCGGCTCCGGCAGGGCGGCGGCGTCCAGCTTGCCGTGCGCGGTGAAGGGCAGCGCCGCCACCGCGGCCCAGAGCCCCGGCACCATGTGCTCGGGCAGCAGGTCGGCCAGGTGGTCGCGGACCCGGGGCAGTTCGGCGGCGGCGCACTGCACGTACCCGGCCAGCGTGGTGCCCGTCTCGGTGCGGCGGGCCGTCACGGCCGCGCCGCGCACGCCCGGGACGGACCGCAGCACGGTCTCGACCTCGCCCGGCTCGATCCGGTAGCCGCGCACCTTGACCTGGCGGTCGGCGCGGCCGAGGTACTCCAGGGTGCCGTCGGGCCGCCAGCGGCCGAGGTCGCCGGTGCGGTAGCGGCGGCCGTCCGGGGTGTCGGTGAAGACGGCGGCGCTCTCCTGCTCCCGGCCGGGGTAGCCGAGCCCGACCTGGACGCCGAGCGCGTGGATCTCGCCGACCGCCCCGGGCGGGACGGGGCGCCCGGCGGCGTCCAGCAGCAGGATGCGGGTGCCCGGCACCGGGCGGCCGATCGCCGCGTGGTCCGGTCCGTCCGGGGCGACCTCGCCGGCCGTGACGGCGTGGGTCTCGGTGGGGCCGTAGTGGTTGATCAGCCGGCAGCCGGGGTTGCGGGCGAGGAAGGCCCGCAGCCCGGGGGTGAGCAGCAACTGCTCGCCGCCCGTGATCAGTTCGCGCAGGTGGGGCACCGGTTCACCGCCGAGGGCGTCGACCAGCGCGGCCAGCGGGGTGTACGGCAGGTGCAGCCGCTCGGCCCGGGTCGCGCGGACCACGGCGGCCAGCGCCGTCACGTCGTAGCGGGTCTCCTCCTCGATCAGCAGCAGGGTGCCGCCGCCGGCCAGCGTGGTCAGCACCTCCTGGACGCTGACGTCGAACCCACAGGAGGCGTACTGCAGCGTGCGGGCGGCCGGGTGCTCGGCGACGTTCCAGGCCAGCAGCGCGGACAGGCCGAGGGTGTGCATCAGCACGCCCTTGGGGCGGCCGGTGGAGCCGGAGGTGTACAGCAGGTACGCGGGGGCCTGCGCGGAGGGGGCGGGCAGCGGCGGCAGTTCGGCGGCGACGACGGCATCGGCCTCGGCATCGGAGTCCGTCAGGACCGTCGGCAGGGACAGGCCCATCAGGTCCGTGTCCGAGGCGGTGAGCAGCACGGCCGGTGCGCTGTCCGCGGCGATCAGCCGGCAGCGCTCCGGGCCCTGCAGCGGGTCGATCGGCACGTGGACGGCGCCGAGGCGCAGCACGGCCAGCAGCGCGGCCACCTGGTCCACCGAGCGCGGCAGCAGCACGCCCACCCGGCTGCCCTCCCACACCCCGGCGGCCAGCAGCCGGCCCGCCAGCTCGCCGGCCCGGGCGTGCAGCGTCCGGTAGTCGGTCCCGGTGCCGTCGGCGGCGACCACCGCGAGGGCGTCCGGACGGGCGGCTGCGACGGCGGCCACCGCCGCCAGCGGGTGCGCGGGCGCCGGCTGCGCCTCGGGTCCGCACTCCAGGGCGGGGTCGGCCGGGGTGGCCGTCAGTTCGGCGAGCGGGCGGGCCGGGTCGGCGACGGCGGCGGTGAGCAGCCGCTCGAAGGCGTCGAACAGCCGGTCCACCGTGGCCCGGTCGAACAGGGCCTCGGCGTACTCGACGTGGCAGCGGATGCCGTCCGGCAGGTTGGTGAGGAAGAGGGACAGGTCGAAGGCGGAGCGGTCCACCACGTGGTCCAGCGGGCGGGCCGTCACCCCGGGCAGGTCGAGTTCGAAGACGGCGTGGTTCTCGAACTCGACGAGGACCTGGAAGAGCGGGTTGCGGCTGGTGTCCCGCTGCGGGTTGAGCTCCTGGACCAGGACCTCGAAGGGCAACTGCTGGTGCTCGTAGGCGTCCAGCGCGCTGGAGCGGACCCGGTCCAGCGCCTCGGCGAAGTCCGGCTCCCCGGACAGGTCCAGCCGCAGCGCCAGCGAGTTGACGAAGAAGCCGACCAGGTCCTCGGTGCCCTCGGTCCGGTTGGCCACCGGGGTGCCCAGCACCACCTCGTCCTGGCCGCCGTAGCGCTGCAGCACCCCGGCGAAGGCGGTGAGCAGCACCATGAACAGGGTCGAGCGGCGGCTGCGGGCCAAGTCCCGTAGGCCGTCGGAGAGTTCGGCGGGAAGTTGGCGGACGTGGGAGCGGCCCCGGCCGTCCGGCACCGCCGGGCGCGGCCGGTCGGTCGGCAGGGCCAGCACCGGCAGGTCGCCGCCGAGCACCTTGCGCCAGTACGCGAGGCTCTCGTCGTATGCCCCGGCGGCCACCGCGGCCCGCTCCCGGGCGGCTTCGGCGGCCGGGGTGGTGGTGAGCACCGGCAGCCGGGCGGGGCGCTGCTCCCGGGCGGCCCGGTACAGCTCGCCCAGTTCCCGGGTGATCACCACGGTGGACAGGGTGTCGATCACGATGTGGTGCATCGACAGCACCAGGACCTGCCGGTCGGGCCCGGTCTCCAGCAGCCGGGCCCGGAACAGCGGGCCCTCGGTCAGGTCGAAGCGGTGGGTGCCCTCGGCGGCGACCAGCGCGGCCACCGCCTCGTGCTCGGGCCCGTCGGCCGCGACCTGCTCCAGCAGCGGGCCCTCGGGCACCGGGAGCACCTGCTGGAACGGTTCGCCGTCCTGCTCGCGGAAGGCGGTGCGCAGCCCGACGTGCCGTTCGACCAGCGCGCGCAGCGCGGTGTCGAGTGCGGCCGGGTCGAGCGGGCCGTCCAGCTCGATGGCCTTGACCTCGTTGTACTGCCCGGTGTCGGGCAGCATCCGGTGCAGGAACCACATCCGCTGCTGCGCGTAGGACAGCGGGGCGCCGCGCTGGGCGGAGCGGCGCAGGGCATCGATCTGCGGCAGGCCGGAGGCCACCAGGTCGGGGGCGAGCCCGAAGTCCACGAAGCAGGCGATCTCGTCCGCGCCGGCCGCCCGCAGCTCGGCCAGGACGGACCGTACGCTCTCCGGGGTGCCGATCAGCGCGCGGGAGGCGCAGTACCGCTCGTAGGCGCGCTCCAGCACGAACTCCAGGTCCTCCTCCGGGGTGTTCTCGAAGTCCAGGGTCAGGCCGAGGCTGTTGGCCATCTGCCCGAACAGCGAGAGCGAGGAGCGCAGGTAGCGGCAGAACGGGCGGTACGCCTGCTCGCGGGCGGTGGCGAGGTCGGCGCCCAGGTAGGTGTGGACGAGCACGACCACCCGGCCGGCCTCCGGGTCGAGGCCGTGCTCGGCCCGGGTGCGCCGGTAGAGCGCGACGTTCTCGGCGAGCTGGGCGACGTCCTGGGTCATCAGGTTGGTGATGATGCCCAGGTCGTGCCGGGCGGCCTCGCGGAAGCTGTCCGGGTTGCCGACGATCGCGGTGAACATGGGCGGCTGCTCCTGCAGCGGGCGCGGGTGCAGGGTCACCTCGATCGGCTCCCCCTTGCCGTTGCGGCCCCGGTAGGGCTCGCCGCGCCACAGCGCCCGGACGGTGTCGATCTGCTGGTGCATCAGCTCCTTGTGGCCGCCGTAGTTCTCGGGGAAGAACAGGAAGTCGTTGGGGTGCCAGCCGCTGGCGCAGCCCAGGCCGACCCGGCCGCCGGACAGGTTGTCGACCACCGACCACTCCTCGGCCACCCGGACGGGGTGGTGCAGCGGCAGGACCGCGCAGCCCGCGTTGAGCCGGATCCGGGTGGTCTCCCGGGCCAGTGCGGCGGCCAGGACCGAGGGGTTGGGGAAGATCCCGCCGAAGGAGTGGAAGTGGCGCTCCGGCAGCCAGACGGCGTGGAAGTCGTGCCGGTCGGCGAAGCGGGCGCTCTCCAGGACGATGCGGTACTTCTCGTCCTCCGGGGAGTCCAGGGGGTAGTCGCCGAAGAAGTAGAGGCTGAAGTCGACCGGGCGCTGCGGGTCGCTGACCGGGTGGTACGGCGTCCCGGCGGGCTCGGTGTGGCCGGCGCCGGTGGTGCCGGTGGTGCCGGTGCTCGTACGGTCGTCCGCCGCGGGCTCCGGGAGTGCGGCCGCCGGGCGCGGGGCCGGGAGCCGTACCCCGGGCGAGGCCGGGAAGAAGCCGCCGCGCCGCAGGTCGCGCAGCGAGTCGCGGACCGCGTCGACCACGAACTCCAGGTCGCCGTCGGTGTGGGCGGTGGAGAGGAAGAAGTTGCGCCACTCCCACACGTAGACCCCGCGGGTCAGCAGCTGCGGGAAGAGCAGTTCCATGTCGGCCCGCGGCTCGAACCGGAACAGCGAGCCGAAGTGGGCCAGCCGCAGCGGGAACTCCTCCTCCTCGAAGAACCCGTTGAGGGTCGCGGCCAGCTCGTCGGTGCGGGCGTTCAGCCGCTCCTGCAGGCCGGGGCCGGACGCCTTGAGGTGGCGCAGCACGGCGCCCGCCGCGGTCATCGCCAGCGGGTGCTGGATGTAGGTGCCGCCGAAGAAGGTGGTGTCCCTGGGCGGGTAGCTGTCGTCCCCGTAGTCCCAGTGGCCGCCGTCGATCCCGTCCAGGATGTCGGCGCGCCCGGCGATCGCGCCGATCGGGTAGCCGCCGCCGAGCACCTTGCCGTAGGTGGAGACGTCCGGGGTCACGCCCCAGAAGCCCTCGGCGCCGCGCAGGTGCGGCCGGAAGCCGGTGAGCATCTGGTCGAAGACCAGCACGATGCCGCGGCGGGCGGTCAGTTCGCGCAGCGCGCGGACGAACTCGACCGGCTGGCGCCCCGGGTGGCGGCTCTGGACGGGTTCGACCAGCACGGCGGCGATCCGGTCGCCGAGTTCCTCGATCACCTGGAGGCTCTCCGGATCGCCGTACCGCAGCACCACGAGGTCGGCGACCGCGCTGCCGGGGATGCCGATCGACACCGGGACGGTCTCCCGGTCGGCGCCGCGGCCCACGGTCCGGCCCAGGGTGTGGTCGAAGTGGCCGTGGTAGGAGCCCTCGAACATGACGATCTTGTCCCGGCCGGTGTACGCGCGGGCCAGCCGGATCGCCCCGGCGTTCGCCTCGGTGCCGGAGTTGGCGAACGCGACCCGCTCGGTGCCGGTCAGCTCCGCCAGCAGTTCGGCGGCCTCGCCGGTCTCCGGGCCGCGCGGGCCCAGCCGCAGCCCGCCGGCCAGGTGCTCGCGGACGGCGTCGGAGACGAACTCCGGGTCGTGGCCGAACAGCAGGACGCCGAAGCCCATGGTGATGTCGACGTACGTGTTGCCGTCGAGGTCCTCCAGGCGGGAGCCCCGGGCCCGGCGGGCGGCGAGCGGGTAGAGCATCTCCTTGGTCGCGGAGCGGAAGCCGACCACGGCGCGGCTGTCCGCGAGGGTGCGCCGGTGGCGGCGGGTGACCGCCTTGGAGGCGGCGGTCCGGGCGGTGAAGCGGGCGACCAGCTCGTCCACGTGGGCGCGCTGCTGGTCGGTCAGGCCGCCGGAGGCCATGCCGGACTCCCGGGAGACGGTCACCCGGGGGCCGTGCACCTGCGGGGTGGGCGGGGTGGCCGACGCGGGTGCGGGTGCGGCGGCGGAGGAGGTGACGGCGGGGGCAGCGGCGGCCGGGGTGACGGCGGCGACCTGGGCGACGGCCGGCGGCAGGGCGACGGGGGCGGCAGCCCCGGGGAGCGCGGGCGGCGCCGCCCCGGTCCCGGCCAGCAGGCCGAGCTGGTCGCGCATCAGGTCGGAGAACTGGCCGAGCAGGTCGAGCTGGCGCTCGATCAGACCGGCGCCGTCGGCCACCGGGGCGAGCGCGGGCGGTGACGCGGGCGCGGACGGGACGGGCGGGGCGAGGTGGACGGGCGGAGCGGGGACGGCGGCTGCCGCGACCACCTGGGGCGGGGGTGCCGGAGCCGGTATCGGAGCCGCTTCCGGGGCCGAGGCAGGGACGGAGGCAGGGACCGGTGCCGGAGCCGCCGCCGGCTCGGGCGCGGCGGCCGGTAGCAGCGCGTCCCGGACGGCGGGCTCCAGCCGGCCGGCGATCAGCCCGGCCAGCCGGGCCGGGGTGTCCGCCGCCTCGAACAGTTCGCGCATCGAGACCCGTACCCGGAAGGTCCGCTCCAGGTCCCGGATCATGTTGATCATCGAGAGCGAGTCGGCGCCGAGGTCGAAGAAGGGCTCGTCGGCTCCGACCGACCCCTCGTCGTGGCCGAGCTGGCGGGCCGTCTGCTCCAGCACCTGGCGCAGCACGGCCTCCTCGGCCAGTTGCTCGGGGCTCGCTGCGGGCGCCACTGCGGCGGGTGCCGATACGACGGGCACCGGGCCGGGCGTCGATACGGCCTCGGGTATGGACGACGGCGGAACGGGCTGCTGGGGCGGCGGTGCCTGGTGCATGGCGGAGTCCTCGGTGGTCGGCCGGTCGGGGGCGGTGAACCAGTGGCGGCGGCGCTGGAAGACGGTGGTCGGCAGGGGAACGCGGCGGGCCGGGCCGTCCGGCCAGTCGCGGGCGGCGGCGAAGCGTGCCCAGTCGAGCGGGACGCCGTGGGACCACAACGCGGCGGCCGCGACGCCGAACTGCCGCTCCGGCGGTGCGCCGCGCCGGGCGCCGGCCACGAAGTGGCGGTGCGGCAGCTCCCGGCGGCCCATGCCGGTGAGCGTCGGGTGCGGGCCGAGCTCAAGGAAGAGCTCGTGGCCCTGCCCGTCCAGGGCGGCCAGGACCAGGTCGAAGCGCGCGGTCTCCCGGGTCTGCCGGACGAAGTAGTCGGGCGTGGGCACGGTGCCGGGAGCCAGCACCTCGCCGCCCAGGTTGCTCACCAGCGGTACGGTCAACGGCCGCAGGCGCAGCCGGGCGAGCTGCTCGCGGAACGGGTCGAGCACCGGGTCGAGCAGGCGGGAGTGGAAGGCCCGGTCGGTGGCGAGCCGTTCGGTGGTCACGCCGTCGGCGGCCAGCACGGCCTCGGCTGCCGCGATCTCGCGCGGCGCGCCGGCCAGCACGCACTGGCCGGCGCCGTTGACCACGGCCAGCTCCACCCCGGGCAGCCAGTCACCGAGTGCGGCGAGCCGCTGCGGGCCGGCCATCACCGCCGTCATGGCGCCGGGCTCGGTCGCCCGGTGCATCAGCCGCCCGCGCAACGCGGTGAGGAACATCCCGTCGGCGAGGTCGAGCGCGCCCGCCGCGTGGAAGGCCGCGTACTCGCCGGCGCTGTGCCCGGCGACCGCGGCCGGACGGAGCCCGAGCTCCTGCCAGAGCCGCAGGTAGGCCGCCTGCAGGGCGAACAGCGCGGGCTGCGCCGCCTCGGTGGTCCAGGCGTCGTCGGCGCCCTCGGGCACGGCGTCGAGCAGCAGCGGCAGCAGCGGCTCGCCCCAGGCGTCGCGGTGCAGCCGGTCGCACTCGTCCAGCACGGCCCGGAAGACCGGGAAGGCGCGGTGGAGTTCGGCGGCCATGCCCCGGTACTGGGCGCCCTGGCCGGTGAAGAGCAGCACCGGCTGCACGTCGCCGCGCCGGGCCTCGCGGTGGACGGGTACGGCGCCGGAGGTACGGCCCGCAGCGGGTGCGGCGCCGGAGGTACGGCCCGCAGCGGGTGCGGCGCCGGAGGTACGGCCCGCAGCGGGTGCGGCGCCGGAGGTGCGGCCCGCGAGGTGGGCCTCCAGGCCCCGGCGCAGCTCGTCGGGGTCGGCGCCGGTGACGGCGAGGCGGTGGCGCAGCGCGCGACGGCCGCCGCCGAGGGTGAGCGGCAGGTCGCCGGGGGCAGGGGCGGGCCCGGTGGCCAGCCGGTCGCGGAGCAGGCCGGCCAGGGCGGTCAGGCCCTGCTCGGTGCGGGCGGACAGCGGCAGCACGGTCGGGGCGGGGCGCGGGTCGGCGATGCCGGGCGCGGCCGGCGCCTCCTCCAGCACCAGGTGGGCGTTGGTACCGCCGACGCCCAGCGCGCTGACCCCGGCCCGGCGCGGGGTGGGGCCGGCCGGCCAGTCCCGGCGCTCGGCGGAGAGCCGGAACGGGCTTCCCGCGAGCTCCAGCGCGGGGTTGGGGCGGCTGAAGTTGACCAGCGGCGGGATCGTGCCGTGCCGCAGCACCAGCAGGGCCTTGATCAGCCCCGCCATTCCCGCGCAGGTGTCCAGGTGGCCGATGTTGGGCTTCACCGAGCCGAGCGAGCAGAAGTCGGCGGCCTCGGTGCGGGCGCGGAACGCGTGGGACAGCGCCCGGAACTCGATCGGGTCGCCGAGCGGGGTGCCGGTGCCGTGCGCCTCGATGTAGCCGACGCTCTCGGCCGGCACCCCGGCCAGGTCCAGGGCCCGGCCGACCACGGCGGCCTGCCCGTCCACGCTGGGCGCGGTGTAGCCGACCTTGAGCCCGCCGTCGTTGTTGACGGCCGAGGCGAGGATCACGCCGTGCACGGTGTCGCCGTCCGCCAGCGCCCGGTCCAGGCGCTTGAGCAGGACGGCCGCGACGCCGTTGCCGCCGACCGTGCCGCCGGCCGCCGCGTCGAAGGCCCGGCAGGCGCCGTCCGGGGAGAGGATCGACCCCTCCTCGTAGCGGTATCCGGCGGCCTGCGGGATGTGCAGGGCGGCGGCCCCGGCCAGCGCCAGGTCGCAGTCGCCCGCCAGCAGCGACTGCACCGCCAGGTGCACCGCGACCAGCGAGGTCGAGCAGGCCGTCTGCACGCCGATCGCCGGCCCGGTCAGGCCCAGCCGGTAGGCGACCCTGGTGGCGGCGAAGTCGGCCTGGTTGCCGATCGCGGTCTGGAGCGCGGCCACCGGCTCGGCCGGGTCGGCGGTGGCGGCCAGGGTGTGCTGGTAGTAGTTGCGCAGCGCGTACAGGGTCATCCCGGTGCCGGCGAAGACCCCGACCCGGCGGCGCGGGTCGGGGGCGTCGTAGCCGCCGTCCTCCAGGGCCTGGCGGCAGATCTCCAGCAGCAGGCGCTGCTGGGGGTCCATCAGCGCCGCCTCGGTGCCGCTGATGCCGAAGGCCTCGGCGTCGAAGCGGTCGGTGTCGGGCAGCGCGCCGGTCACCGGGACGAAGTCGGGGTGGCGGTACTCCGCCGGGCGCAGGCCGGCCGCCGCCAGTTCGTCCTCGGTGAAGCGGGTGGTGCTGCGGACGCCGTCGACGATGTTGCGCCAGTACTGCTCGGGGGTGTCGGCGCCGGGGAAGCGCAGGGCCAGGCCGACGATGGCCACCCGGCGGTCGCCGCCGTCCGGGCCGCCGTCCCGGGCGGCGCCGGGCGCGGCGGCGGTGGTCGTGGCGGCGGTGGACGCGGTGGGCGCTTCGGCCAGGTGCGCGATCAGGGCGTCCACGGTGGGGTGCCGGAACAGCTCGGTGGGCGCCGGGGGCGTCGGCAGGACGGCGCCGAGCGCGCCGTGCACCCGCATCAACTGGAGTGATCCGATGCCGAGTTCGGCGAGCGGGCGGCCCGGGTCGAGCGGGGTGTCGAGGACGGCCTCGAAGGCGTCCAGGACGGCCCGGCGCAACTCGGCGGCGGCAGGGGTGGCGGGGTGGACGGGGCCGGCGGGCCCGGTGGCGGCGGACGGCACGGCTGCGGGCGGCTCGGTGGCCCGCTGCGGGGCCCGCTCGGCGGTCGGCCGCTCGTCGGTCGGCCGCTCGTCGGTCGGCCGCGCGGCGGGCGCTTCGCGGACCGGTCGCGGTGCGGTGGCCAGCAGGCGGCGGCGCGCGGCCGGAGCGCTCGGGTCGGGCCCGGCGTACCAGCGGCCCGGGGCGGCGGCCAGCAGCAGCGAGGCCAGTCGGCGGCCGTGCGCGGCACTCAGCACGGCGATGCCCCGGTCGGCGGCGGCCTGCTCGTGGTCGGTGGCGCGGTTCATGCCGACCCCGCTCCACAGGCCCCAGGAGACCGTCCAGGCCGGGGCCCCGGTCTCCCGGTGCAGCCGTTCCACGGCGCTCTCCAGGTAGCGGTTGGCGGCGGCGTACGCCGTGGAGCCGACGGCCTCCTGGAAGCCGACCATCGAGGAGAAGCCGACGAACTGGGCGCCGGGCCGCTTCCGGACCAGCTCGACGAGGTGGTCCGTGCCGGTCGTCTTGGCGCGCACCGCCTCGCGCCAGTCGTCGGGGCCGGTGTCGGCGAGCAGCGCGAGCCGGTAGCTGCCGGCGAGGTGGAGCACGCCGTCCAGCGGCGCCTGCCAGTCCCGTTCGGCCTCGGCGACCACCGCCGCCAGCTGCTCGGGGTCCGTCACGTCGGCGCGGCGGTAGTCGACCCGGCCGCCGTAGGAGGACAGCCGGTGCAGCGCGGCGCGGCGCTCGGCCGCCTCGGCGGTCGGCGCCTCCAGGTCGGTGCGGCCGATCACGAGCAGCCGGGAGCCGTGGTCGCGGAGCAGGCCGGGCAGCAGCTCGGCGGCGATCCCGCCGAGGCCGCCGGTGACCAGGTAGCGGGCGCCGGGGGTGAGCAATGAGCAGCCCTCGGTGGCGCTCCCGGCGTCGGGCCCGCTCACGATCCCGGCGTCGGGGTCGGTGGCGGTCCCGGTCACGGTCCCGGCCGGTCCCAGCCGGGGCACCCACGGGCGGCCCTCGCGCCAGGCGCACTCCGGCTCCGGCCGGGCCTCGGCCAGCAGGGCGAGCAGCGCGGCGGCCTGCTCGGCGGCCGATGCGCCCGCCGGCAGGTCGATGTGCCGGGCGGCCGGCACCAGTTGCTCGGCCCGGGCTCCGGCGATCAGCGCCGCCGTCAACTCCGCACTCGGGTCGGGGAGTTCACCGGGCAGCACGGCATGCAACCCGGCGCTGACGGTGACCAGCTCGCCGATCGGCGGCCGGCCGGCCAGGGCCCGCAGCAGGGCGAGCAGCGCTTCGTCCCGCACAGCGGCGTCCGAGGGCCGCGGCGCGCCCTCGGGCCCCGCGCCCCACAGGTGCACCACCCGCGCGGGGCGTTCCTCGCCGAGCGCCCGCAGCCACTCCCCCGGGTCGGTGGTCGGCGGCCGGTCCACCACCACGGCCTGTGGCAGGGCGGCGCGCAGCGCCTCGGCGAGGGTGCCGGGGCCGGCGGGGCCGAGCAGCAGGGTCGGCCCCGCCGGAGCCCCGTCGCCCGGGGCCGTTCCGGCCGCCGGGGCCTGCGGCACCGGACGGGGTTCCCAGGCGAGTCGGCGCACGCAGTCCGGCAGGGTCCGGGAGTTGGCCTCCGCCAGGTCCAGGGCCACGATGTGCTCGTCGAGTTCGCCGTCGAGCAGCCGTCGGCGCAGCGCGGTGCGCTGGATCTTGCCGCTGGTGGTGCGCGGGAACTCCGCCGGCGGCACCGGCAGCACCAGGGCGGGGGCGGGCTGTCGGCGGGCGGCCAGCAGCCGCCGGACCTCGGCGGCCACGGGCGGCGCGGGGGCGTCCTGGTCGTTCGGCACGTAGGCGACCACCAGTTGCTCGGTGCCGGTGCGGTCGTCCGGGACTCCGAAGGCGGCGACGTGCCCGGAGTGCACCCCCGCCACCGAGGCGACCACGTCCTCCAGCTCGTGGCAGAAGTAGTGCACCCCGTTGACGATGATGATCTCCTTGCGACGGCCGGTGAGCACCACCTCCCCGTCGGCCAGGAAGGCCAGGTCTCCGGTGTCGAACCAGCCGTCGCCGACGAAGGACTCCCGGTCGGCGGCCGGGTTGTTCAGGTAACCGGGGGTCACCCGGCCGGAGTTGACCTGGAGCCGGCCGACCCAGTGCTCGGGCAGGGCCCGGCCGTCCTCGCCCGCCACCCGCATCCGGGTGCCGGGCGCGGGACGCCCCATGCTGAGGAAGCCGGTGCCGCGCTCGCGCGAGGCCGGGTCGGCGGGCTCCAGCCGGCCGGTCAGCGAGTCGGTGCGCACCAGACGGCGCGCGCCGTCCTCGTGGTAGCGCTTGTAGGTGATCACGGTGCAGGTCTCGGCCATGCCCCAGCCGAGCAGGACGTGGTCCGCGCGAACGCCGAACGGCCCGGTGGCGGCGAGGAATTCGTCCAGCACCGCCTCGGTGCACTGCTCCCCGGCGTTGATCAGCGACTTGAGCGCGGAGAGGTCCCAGTGCCGGCCGGGGCCGGCGGCCCGGACCGCCTCGGCGACCAGCCGGAAGCCGAAGTTGGGCGACCAGGAGTGGGCGCCCCGGTAGCGCTCCAGCGTGTCCAGCCAGACCAGCGGGTCGGCGAGCACCAGTTCGGTGGGCACCTGCACCTGGTCGGCGGCCAGCGCAACGTCCCGCAGGTGGAACATCAGCAGCCCGGCGACGTGGTCCAGCGGCAGCCAGTTGACGGTGACGTCCTCGGGCGAGCTGCCCTGGGAGGCGGCGCCGGCCACGTACTCCAGGATGCCGCGGTGGGTGATCTGCACCGCCTTGGACCGGCCGGTGCTGCCGGAGGACAGCTGGAGGATCGCGACGTCGCCGGGGTCCGGGGCGTGCTCGGCGCCTGGCACGCCGATGGTGTCGAGCGCGGCGCCGGTGACGGTGGCGGCACCGGTGACAGTGGCGGCACCGGTATCGGTATCGGCGGGCCGGTGGTCGACCGCGATGACCCGCAGCCCGGGCGCCGGGTAGAGCTCCCCGAGCCGCGCCAGGCCCGCCACGGCCGGGCCGCAGGCGAGTACCGGCGGCTCCTCCAGGGTCTGCCAGGCGTGCCAGAGCTTCTCCAGCACGGGGTTGCGCTCGTCGTAGGCCGGCGGGCGGGCCACCGTGACCGGCTGCACCCCGCCCAGCAGGCAGGCCCACAGGGTGGGGAAGTAGCGTTCCGGGTCGGGGACTTGGAGGATCACCCGGTCGCCCGCCCGCAGCCCGGCGGAGGTCAGCAGGGCGAGGGTCTCCCGGGCCTGCTCCAGCAGTCGGCGGTAGGTCAGCCGGGTCGCCCCGCCGTCGGCCCGGACCAGGTGCAGGCCGCGCCCGGGGTGCCGCTCGGCGGCGCGCAGCAGCGCCTCGGGCAGCGTCCGGGGCGCGTCCGGCGCCGGGTCGGGCAGCGGGGCGCCGACCGCCTCGGCCCCGGCGCCCTCGGGGGCGGCCGTCGGGCCGTCCGGGGCGGGGCCCGTCGTCGTCCCGGTGTCGCCGAACGGCCGCCAGTGCGCGGTGAGTTCGCGCAGGTGGCGCAGGGCGGGTCCGGGCTCGGCGGGTGGCCGGGCGGCGGCAGCCGCCAGTGCGGCGCGGTCGGGCTCACCCTGCGGGGTGCGGACGATGCCGTCCAGGAGGTGCACCTCGGCGCTCGGGTCGGCGTCCAGCAGGGCAGCGGCGGCCCGGCGGCGCAACGCGGCGGTGTCGGTGTCGGCGGCGGGCACCAGGTAGGCCAGCAGCCCGCGGCGGCCGTCGGCGCGCTCGACCGGCAGCAGCGCGCAGTCGGCGACCTCGGGACGCAGCAGCAGCCGGGCCTCCAGGGCACGCAGCCGGGCGCGGTCGGGACCGGTGGAGCTCATCAGGTACGGCACCTTTCGGATCGGTGCCGGGGCGCGCGGGTACGGACCGCCCCGGGGTACGGCGGGTGAGCGGATCGGGCTGGTGCCTGCGGCGCGGTGGCGCCGGCGGATCCGGTGGCGCGGTGCTTGAGGTGGGGTGCGGTGGGGTGACTGCGGCGGGGTGGAGGGTTCAGCGTTTGCGGGACCGGGCGACCACGACCAGGAAGCCGAGCGCCAGCACGATCGGGACGGCGTGCGAGACGCCGACCACGGTCAGCGGGCTGAGCAGCGCCAGCAGCGATCCGCTCAGCAGCATCCCGGTGCCCATGCCGACGTTCTCGGCGGAGGTCAGCAACCCGAAGGCCTGGCCGCGCCGTTCGTCGGCGAGGGCCTGGATCCGGGTGGTGTACGAGATCTCGGTGAAGCCGTCGCCGAGCCCGGCACCGACCGCCGCCAGCAGGAACAGCGGGGTCGGCAGTCCGGTGAAGACCAGGATGAAACAGCCGGACATCAGACAGGTGCCCAGGGCGAAGGCGCGCTCGCCCGGCTCGATGCCCCGGCGCAGCAGGAGCCGGGAGACCAGTTGCTGGGCGCCGAGGTTGCCGACCGCCCAGGTGGCCCAGAACATGCCCAGCAGCGCGGCCGGGTTGCCGGGAGAGTGCTGGTTGGCGAAGACCGGCAGGCTGATGTTGTGCGCGGCCGAGCCGAAGGCGTCCAGCAGCCGGATCGCCGCCATCGCGCCGACCACCGGGGCGGCCCGCAGGACGATCAGCGCCTGCCACCGGCTCCCGCGCCACTTCGCCCCCGCGGCGGGACCGGCGGGATCAGCCGGTTCTGCGGCGGGCTGCTCGGCGGGCTCGGCCCGGGTGCGCAGCGGCAGCCGGAGCACCACCGCCGCGAACACCAGGAAGCTGGACGCGTCGATGAGCAGCGCCGCGCGGAACCCGGCCCAGGCCACCACCACGCCGGCGGAGGCGAAGCCGAGCACCATGGCGGCCGAACGGCAGCTGGCCATCAGGCTGTTGGCACGGGCCCTGCGTTCGGAGCCGACCATCTCCGGGATGCTGGTCCGCAGCGCGACGGCGCACACCGCGGCCGCGCCGCCGAAGACCAGCGCGAGCGAGTAGAGCACCGGGATGCGTGCCGGGACGGGCGCGAGGGCCACCACGACCAGGGCCAGCGCCTGGGCCAGCGCGCAGCCCGTCATCAGCCGCCGCCGGTCGGTCCGGGCCACCAGCCGCCCGGAGACCAGGCCGCCGACGAGGCCGCCGGCCAGTCGGATGATCAGGTACCCGGCCGTGCCGAGCGCGTTCCCGGCCGCCTCGTAGGCGAACAGGCTGAGCGCCACCAGGTCGAGCTGGCTCCCGTACGTGGACAGGGCGTCGCCCAGTGCCAGCCGGTAGAACACCCGGGGCAGCTTGTCGGCGCTCTGGTGCGGTACTTGCTGTGCAGTGTCCGGCACCGGTCCCCCAGGCACGCCGTGTCGGTCGGTTCAGTGTGACATTGCACTGCAATCTAAGGGTGACCCCTCAGCAGATCAAGACCTTGATCGCCTGCTTGTCCGAAAGATCGCAAGTTCGGCCGACCCGGAACCATCTTTCCAGCCAGACTGGCGAGTTGGTGCCGGTACGCCCTACCGCCCGACGGCCGCGCGGGTGCCGGGCGGGAGGCCCGCCGGTGGACGACGGAGGACGGGGAGGCGAGTTGGGCCAGGAGCAGGGCCAGGACCAGGACCAGGACCAGGACCGGGCCGGAACGGCAACGAGCGTCGAGGCAGAACCTGCCCGCCCGTCAGCCCCGCACGGGTGGGAGGGTATGACCATCGCATTCGCACAACGGAGGAGACCCCCGGCATGTCCGTCATCCACCAGACCACCCTCCAGCCGAGCAAGCTGGAGCTGCTCGCCTCCTGGCTCCCCTCCCGCCCCTGGTACCGCGGCGGCGCGGGCGCCCCGGACCTGGCCAAGGCCGGCGGCTTCCGGCTGGACGACCCCCAGGGCGAGGTCGGGATCGAGTTCATGGTGGTCACCGACACCTCGGGCCCCGCCCCCGCCACCTACTTCGTCCCGCTCACCTACCGCGGCGCCCCGCTCGACGGGGCGGAGCACGCGCTCGTCGGCACCATGGAGCACGGCGAGCTGGGGCGGCGCTGGGCCTACGACGGCTGCCACGACCCGGTGCTGGTCGCCCAGTTGTCGGCCCTGATCGAGGGCCGGGTCCAAGCCCAGGACCAGAACATCAGCGACACCCCCGACCTGGAGGTCACCCGCTCCTACCGCGGCGACACCCCCCTGAGCCCCACCGCCGCCGCCGACGACCAGGAGGGCACCGAGCTGTCGGCACCCCGGGGCGCGACCCTGCGCCTGCACCGGGTGCTGCACCCCGCCGCGGACGACGCGGCCCTCCCGGCCCCGGAGACGGCCGGCCACCTCGGCGGCCGCTGGCAGCTGCCCGACGGCACGCGCGCACGGGGCCTGTTCGCCGTCCTGCACACCGCCCCGCGCGCCTGACCGGTGCTCTGACCACCCACGTTCCCCCGGCCGATCCGCCGAGCCGGGGCCGGACCGCCCGGGGCGCGGCCCTGCGCCGGGAGGCGCCGGCAGCGGCTCCCGCCGATACTGGCCGGGGTGCCCGGGCCACGTACGACCTGCGGGACGCGGCATGGACCACGGTCGCGGCGTCCGTTTCGACCGCCCCTTCCGGCGGGCGGTCGAAACGGTCGCCGCCGCCCTCGACTCGCTGCGGGCCCGACCGGCCCGGACCCGACCCCTGGGAGGTCGCCGTGAACGGTCCCGTCACCGTGAACGGTCCCGTCGTCGCGGGCTTCGACGGCTCGCCGGAGAGCCTCGCCGCCACCGCGTGGGCCGCCCGGGAGGCGCTGCGCCGCGGGCTCGCCCTCGAACTCCTCCAGGCCTGGCCCTGGCCCAAGCGGGACTCGGTCGGCACCAGCGAGGTGTACAACCGCAGCCAGGACGCCCTGGCCGCCCGCGAGGCGGAGCTGCGCGCCACGCACGCCGGCCTCCAGGTCTCCTCCCGCCAGGTCCCCGACGACCCGGCCAAGGCGCTGGAGACCGCCGGCCGGACCTCCGCGGTCCTCGTGCTCGGCTCCCGGGGGCTGGGGCCCGTGCGCGGCTTCCTGGTCGGCTCGGTGAGCCAGGAGGTGCTGCGCCGGGCCACCTGCCCGGTGGTGCTGGTCCGGGCCGGTGAGGGCGAGCGGGGCGCCGCCACCGACCCCGTCCTGGTGGGCGTCGACCTCGCGCATCCGCCGGACGACGTCCTCGCGTTCGCCTTCGAGGCGGCCGCCCACCGCTCGGCACCCCTGCGGATCGTCCACGTCTGGGCGCCGCCGGCCGGCAGCGAGTACATGGCGTTCGACGCCATCGGAGGGCTGGAGAAGGAGCTGTCCGCCTCCGAGCGGAAGCGGTTCGCCGACGTCCTGGCCCTCTGGCTCGCCCGCTACCCCCAGGTGACCGTGACGTCCGAGCTCGTCCGGGGCAACGCCGCCATCGTCCTGGTGGAAGCGTCGGAAGCGGCCCGGCTGGTCGTCCTCGGCCGCCACGTCCGGCGGATGCCTCTCGGCGCCCACCTCGGCCCGGTGGCGCACGCCGCGATCCACCACGTCCGCTGCCCGGTCGCCGTCGTCCCGGACACCTGACCGCTCGCGAGGGCCGCCGGCCGCTCCGGCCCTCCGACGACAGAGCAGGCCCCATGAATGCCGACGATCGCCCTTGACCAGTCGCCGGGGAGGACGCGCGATGAGAGCGCGAGGTCAGGCGGAGGTGCCGGGCCGCGGGATGGGAGAGGGATGAGCTTCCGAGCCGGAGATCATGGTCCCGATCCATCGTCGCGGCCCAGCCGGCCAGCAGGTTCAGGGCGTCGCACGCGGGTGTGGCGGGTTCGGCGCCGTAGGCCATGAGGGTCAGTCCGGTGTCGCGGCGAGTTCCAGGGCCTCGTAGCCGAGGGTGAGTTCACGGTGGGGGGAGTGAGGGCAGCAGCCTTTCGGAGCAGGTGCACACGTCCACGTCACCGGGGAAGAGGAGTACGCCATGGAGTACACGCGTTTGGGAACGTCGGGGCTCAGGATCAGCCGGATCGCCCTGGGCTGCATGAGCTTCGGCGACCCGGCCAGGAGGACGACCTGGGCGCTCGACGACGACGCGGCCGAGCCGGTCTTCCGCCAGGCCGTCGAACTCGGCATCACGTTCTGGGACACCGCGAACATCTACGGTCTGGGCACCTCGGAGGAGGTCGTCGGGCGGGCGCTGCGCAAGTACACCCGGCGTGAGGACATCGTCGTGGCCACCAAGCTGTGGGCGCCGATGCACCAGGGACCGGGCGGGTCGGGGCTGTCCCGCAAGGCCGTCATGGAACAGATCGACGCCTCGCTGCGGCGCCTGGACACCGACTACGTCGACGTCTACCAGATCCACCGCTTCGACCCGCAGACGCCGGTCGAGGAGACGATGGAGGCGCTGCACGATGTGGTCAAGGCGGGCAAGGCCCGCTACATCGGTGCCTCGTCGATGTGGGCCTGGCAGTTCGCCAAGATGCAGCATGCCGCGCAGGCCCACGGGTGGACCCGGTTCGTCTCCATGCAGGACCAGTACAGCCTGATCCACCGCGAGGAGGAGCGCGAGATGTTCGGCCTGCTCGCCGACCAGGGCGTGGGAAGCATTCCGTGGAGCCCCCTGGGCGGGGGGCTGGTCACCCGGCCCTGGGGCGAACGCTCCACGCCACGTGCGGAGCTCAACCGGACAGTCGATCAGCAGGACCGGCCGATCTTCCTGGACAGCGACCGGGCCGTCGTCGAGGCTGTCCAGCGCATCGCCCTGGCCCGCGGTGTGTCGATGGCACAGGTCGCGATGGCCTGGGTGTTGAAGAACCCGGTCGTCTCCGCCCCGATCGTGGGCGCGACCAAGCCGCACCACCTCGCCGACGCCGTCGCCGCGCTCGACCTGACGCTCACCGCCGAGGAGACCGACTCTCTCGAAGAGCCCTACGTCCCGCGCCGGCCCACGTTCTTCTAGCCTCGCGCGCTCACGGCCTCGGCCCTCCTGCCGCATCGTGCGACGGCCGGGAGGGCCGGGCCGTACGGTCCGAGAGGGACCGCCGAGGAGGAGGTCCTCGTACCGGTCACAGTCCGGTGACACCCTCGACGACGAGGAGCACGCCGATCACGGCCAGGACCAGGGCGGTGACGGCGCTGTTGTGGGTCTCCAACCACGTCCTGGCCCTGCCCAGCGGAGTGAGGACCCGCTCCCCCGCCGCGATGTGGAGCAGCAGGGGAAGCCCGACGGTGGAAACGGCGATCGCGGTGAACACCGCCACGGCGGCGACGCCACGGGACGGACCCAGTTCGGCGGAGCCGATGGTCAGCCCCGCCGCCGCGGACAGCAGGATGTTCTTCGGGTTGGCTGCCGACAGCAGGAGGCCCAGCCGCAGGGCCTTGGCCGGCGTGGCATCCGTGAGGCTCCGCATCCAGGCCGGGGGCCCCGTCTTGGAGCGGGAGCGCCACTGCCGCCCGGCGAGCAGGACGAGGACCACGCCGAGGCCGGCCTTCGTCCAGGACGCCCAGGTGGGCGTCTCCTCGCGGGTCTCGATGACGGCCGCGAGGGCCGCGGACACCGACGCCACCACGAGGATCCCGGCCGCCCACCCGGCCAGGAAGGCTCCGCCCGTCGCCCTGGGCCGAGGAGTGAACAGCAGGAAGAGCGCCGGAACGATCGGCAGCGGCGACAGCGCGATGGCCAGGGCGAGCGGCGTCACCTCGCTCAACACGACGTTCACGGACCACCTTCCTCCCGCCGCCGCGCACGGCCCGGGTACCACAGTCCAGCCCAGGCCCGGGGGCGACCGGGCCTGGGCATGGCCCGGTCCGGGTCCGGGACGTCGTCTCGCGCGTGCTCCATGGTCTCCATGTCTACCGCGCGGCCGCTCCGCGCCCGTCGCGACAGGCCAGGACCCGGGAACGGGTGCGGGCCTCGGGCCCGGGCGGCCGGGTCGGCCCGGGACACGGCCGTGGCGGTGTCACCCGTGCGCGACCGCGGCTCGCTCCGTCAGCGGTGATCGGACGGCCATCCGAGGGCGCGGAAGACGGCGACGGGGTCGAGGTAGTCGCGCCAGTGCGTCACCCGGCGGTCCTTGACGGTGATCACTGAGACGAAGTGGTTGTCGTAGCGGAGCCCGGTGTGGACGGCGTGCCCGTGCACGGCGTACTCCAGGACGACCACGGACGTGTCGGGGTCCCGGTGGACGGCCAGTTCGTCCGCGCCGGTCAGGACCATCGCGTCGCCGTAGCCCCGGTACAGGTCGGCGAGCGCCTGGCGGCCCTGGACTCGGCGCGGGTAGCCGGGGACGGAGACCACGTACTCGACGACGACGTCCTCGGCCAGGAGGTCGAAGAAGTGGCCGCCGTCGACCAGACCGGCGAGGCCTTCCTGGACGATCCGGAAGAACGGATCCAGCGCCGCGAAGTCCTCGAGGTTCCCGATGGTCATGGTCACGCACCCGCCTTTGCGGTCCAGGCGTGGGCGTCGCGCTGCGCGAACTCCCGGAACGCGGTCGGCATGCAACCGGTGGTGCGGCCGGTGCCGCCGAGAACGAGCGTGGTGTGCGGTGATCCGGTCATGGCTCCATGGTGAGGGGCCCGGGAGCGGACGCCCGCCATTGAGTTCTTCGGGGTGGTTGGGGTCACCCCGTCAGAGGGGCGGTGTGGCCGCGACGCTGACACCGACCGCCGACCACCGACCACCTGCCGCCGGGCCCGGGGCGGACTCGGGCTCACCCACCTCGCGGTGATGGCCTCCTACCGGCCGCCCCGGGGCGCAGGCGGCCCTGCGAGCGGGCGGTCAGGCCGCCGGCCAGTTGCGCAGCAGTGCGTCGAGGGCGTCGAGGATGCGCGCCCAGGTGTCCTCCGTGCCGCGCGGGGTGTGCTGGAAGCTCCCGGCCCGTTCCAGGGCCACGTAGCCGTGGAAGGTGCTGCCGAGCAGCCGGACGGCGTCGGTCTCGTCGGGTTCCGCGAGGTCGTAGCCGCGCAGGATCGCGCGCGTCATCTGCGAGTGCCGGACTCCGGCGCTGGCGCGCGCGGTCTCGGGGTCGAGTTCGAGCTGCGCGGCGGCGTAGCGACCGGGGTGTTCGCGGGCGTAGTCGCGGTAGGCGTTGGCGAAGGCGGCCAGGGCGTCCTTGCCGGCGCGTCCGGCCAGGGCGGCGGCGACCCGGTCGGCGAGTTCCTCGAGTGCGAGCAGGGCGATCCTGGTCTTGAGGTCCTGGGAGTTCTTGACGTGCGAGTACAGGCTCGCGTCCTTGACGCCGAAGTGTCGTGCCAGCGCCGAGACCGTGACCTTGTCGAAGCCGACCTCGTCGGCCAGTTCCGCTCCCGCCCGGGTGAGTCGTTCCGCGTTCAGTCCTACGCGCGCCATGGCCTTCCCTCCGATCGACTGAGGCCATTATACATTTGCCTAATAACCCTAGGTAATTTACGTTGACTCCTATGAAGCCGTTGACCGACCAAGAGATCCGTGCCGCCTTCGTGAACTGCACCAAGGGCGAGGCGAAGCGACTGCACATCCCCCGCGACCTGGCCGAACAGCCCTGGGACGACCTGGACTTCCTCGGGTGGCGCGACCCGCAGGCGCCCGATCGCGCCTACCTCGCGGCCGAGTCGGACGGCCGCGCGGTGGCGGTCGCGCTGCGCTCCTCCGGTGCCGCCTCCTGGCAGGCCCGCCGCAGCATCTGTTCGCTGTGCGTGACCACCCACACCGGGGGCGTCTCGCTGCTGGTCGCACCCCTGGCCGGGAAGGCCGGCAAGCAGGGCAACTCCGTCGGCGCCTACATGTGCAGCGACCTCGCCTGCTCGCTCTACGTGCGCGGCAAGCGGGAGACCGGCACCCGGCTGCACGAGTCGCTCACCGCCGAGGAGAAGATCCGGCGCACCGTGGCCAACGTCGCCGCCTTCGTCGCCAAGGTCACCGCGTCACCCGCGTGACCCTCGTGACCCTCGTGGCCCATGGCGGGCATCGCCCCGGTTCGCGGCAGAACGCGCGGGTTCCCGGAATGCTGAGCACCGAGGAGCCGGAACCCGCACGTCAGCCGGTGGCCGCGGTGGGTCCCGGGTACGGGTTCGCCCAGACCTCCGGCGCAGAACGCTCGCGCCGTGACCGAGAAGGTCGGCCGTGTTGGCGTTGACGAGGTCGGAGACGGCAAGCGGCTCGTCGACACCGTCGAGGACGCCTCCTGACGCTGTGACCACATACGTCCACCAGGTCGGTGCCGGCGCGACCTCGCCGGTTGAGTGTCGTGAGGCGTTCGCCCCGGAAGGGGCGCGACGGCAGAGCCGGTTAGGATCCGCAGGCTCACGCTGCCCCGCCCCTGGGCTGCGCGGACGCTCCCGAGCGTCCGCGCAGCCCGCCCCCTACCTGGGGAGCTTGGCGATGCGCTCCGGGCGGGCGGCGGGGGCCGGGTCGTGGGGCAGTTCGCGGTCCCGGGTCTCGGGGAGGCAGGTGGCGGCGATGGCCGCCAGCGCGTAGGCGAGCCCCGCGAAGAGGGCGATGCTCGCCGCGAGTCCGAGGCGTCCGGAGAGGTAGCCGACGAGGGCGGGGAAAGCGGCGCTGACGATGCGGCCCAGGTTGTAGCAGAAGCCCTGCCCGGTACCCCGGACGCGGGTGGGGTACAACTCCGCGAACAGGGCGCCCAGTCCGCCGGGGATGCCGGCCGAGAAGAACCCGAGCGGCGCGCCCGCGATGAGGGTGCCGAGATCGCCGAGTGGCAGCAGCAGGTAGGGAACGAGGGTCACGAGGCAGCACAGGGCGAAGAGGACGACGTTGCGGCGGCGGCCGATCCGGTCGGAGAGCCACCCGGATGCGAGGTAGCCGAGGAACGAGCCGGCGATGAAGACCGCGAGGTGCCCGCTGCTGCCCATCACCGACAGGTGCCGGGTGGTGTGGAGGTAGGTGGGCAGGAAGGTGGTGAGGGCGTAGTAGCCGCCGTGGCTACCGAGCCCGAGCAGCGCGCCGAAGACGGTGACCCTCAGCAGGCCGGGGCGGAAGATCTCCGTCGGCGACGCCTTCTCCCGCCGCCGCTGGTCGGCCGTGGGGTCGGCGATCCCGCGGCGGAGGGCGAGCACCAGCAGGGCGGGCAGCACGCCGAGCCAGAACATCGCCCGCCACGCCCAGGCCTGCGGCAGGACGGCGACCAGCACCGAGTAGGCGGCGAGGGTGAGGGCCCAGCCGACGGCCCACCCGCTCTGCACCGCCCCGAGGGCCCTCCCCCGGTACCGCGTGGTCACGTACTCGCTGATCAGTACCGCGCCCGCGGCCCACTCACCGCCGAAGCCGATGCCCTGCAGGCACCGGAAGGCCAGCAGGGACTCGAAGCCGTCGGCGAAGCCGACGAGCGCGGTCGCCACCGCGTACCAGGCGATGGTGAAGCGCAGGACGGCCACCCGGTCCCACCGGTCGGAGGCCGCCCCGGCCAGCCAGCCGCCGAGCGCGGTGCAGATCAGGGTGACCGAGGAGGCCAGCCCGCCCTGGCCGTTGGTGAGGTGCCACAGCGCGGTGAGGGTCGGCAGCACCAGGCCGTAGATCTGCGCGTCGGCCCCTTCCAGCGCCCAGCCCCCGAAGGTGGCCCAGAACGCCCGTCGCCCCCCGGGCGACGCCGAGCGGTACCACTGACGCATGCTCGCTCCTTACCTGAGGTCGGTGCGGTAGCAGTCGGTGCTGTAGCAGTCGGTGCGGTGCCGGAAGGAACCAACGACCGGCACGGCGCAGCGGCAGCGCCTCCGCAGCACCGGCCGCCCTGGACGTGAGCACGTCAGTACGTCGTCGAACATGCAGGCCAATATGACAGTCGGTCAGATGAAGGTCCAGAGGCCCCCGGTCCTGGGCCCCCGGACCTACCATCGACGGGTGATCTGCGAACCGGCCGAGTCGGTGGAGTCGGTGGACACCCACGCCCACGTGTTCCACCGCGGCCTGCCCGGGGCCGACCGCCCCCGCTACGTGCCGGACTACGACGCCCTCCCGGCGACGTACCTGGCGCTGCTCGACCGGCACGGCATCGGCGGCGCGGTCCTCGTCCAGCCGAGCTTCCTGGGATCGCGCAACGAGTTCCTGCTCGGCTGCCTGGCCTGGCACCCCGCCAGGTTCCGCGCCGTCATCGTGCTGGACCACGACCGCCCCTGCCGTCCGGACGCGCTCGCCCCGCTCGCCCTCGACGGCGTCGCGGGCATCCGCCTCAACCTGATCGGCCGGCGGGTGCCCGACCTGGCCGGGCCGCACTGGCGGCAGGTGGCCGCACTGCTGGCCGGGCGCGGGCAGCATCTGGAGGTGCACGCGGCGGGCGAACAGTGGGCGGCGATCGCGCCCGCCCTCCGCAGCTGGCCGTCCCCCGTGGTGATCGACCACCTCGGTCTGCCGGGCGCGTCCGAGGGCGCCGACCGCGCGGTACTGGATCTGGCTACGCGCGACCACGTGTGGATCAAGGCCTCCGCGCCCTACCGCTGCGCCCCCGGCGCGCCCGACGCGCCGGGCCTCATGCTGCGGCGCGTGCTGGAGGAAGCGGGCCACCAGCGCCTGCTGTGGGGCAGCGACTGGCCCTGGACCCGCCACGAACGCGGCAGGACGTTCGCCGAGTGCCTCGCCTGGCCGGCCGCGTACGTCGGCCCGTCGGTCCTGCGCGCCGCCGTCACCGTGAACCCGGTCCGGCTGCTGAACTGGTCGCCCCGGCGACGAGCAGCAGCCGGACCGCAGGCACCGGTCTGAACGATCAC
This sequence comes from Kitasatospora sp. NPDC087271, assembly GCF_044744605.1. Classification (NCBI taxonomy): domain Bacteria; kingdom Bacillati; phylum Actinomycetota; class Actinomycetes; order Kitasatosporales; family Streptomycetaceae; genus Kitasatospora; species Kitasatospora sp. NPDC087271. The sequence goes on along the minus strand of NZ_JBIUYQ010000009.1, from coordinate 69,122 downwards.
CTGGCCACGCCAGCGGCCCGGCGGCCGGTGAGGGCGCGGAGCGTCAGGGAGCGGGGATGCGCTGGGCGAGGAAGAGGGCGGCGCGGTCGAGTGCCTGGTCGGCTTCGTCGAGGGGGCCGCCCGCGAAGGCCTGGAAGACGTGGGGGGCGTCGGCGGTGATGTCGAGGATGACGTCGACTCCGGCGTCGCGGGCGCGGGCGGCGAGGCGGGTGGAGTCGTCGAGGAGGATCTCGTTGGCGCCCACCTGGATGAGGAGCGGGGGGAAGCCGGTCAGGTCGGCGAAGAGGGCCGGGCTGAGGAGGGGCTGCGCGGGGTCCTGGCCGGCGAGGTACATGGCCCCGGTGTGCAGCACGGCCTCGCGGGTGAAGATCGGGTCGATGCCGTCCTTGGTCGTCATGCTCTCCCCGCTCCGGGTGGCGTCCACGCCCGGGGAGAAGGCCACGATCGCGGCGGGCAGCGGCAGGCCCGCGTCGCGGGCGGCGAGGGTGGTGGTGACCGCGTAACCGCCGCCGGCGGAGTCCCCGGCGAACGCGATGGCGGACGGGTCCAGGCCGCCGTCGAGGAGGGCGCGGTAAGCGCTCAGGTTGTCTTCCAGGCCAGCCGGGAACGGGTGTTCGGGGGCCAGCCGGTAGTCCACCGAGTACGCGTCGAGCCCGGTCCTCGAGACGAGTTGCGCGGTCAGCGACAGCGCGGTCTCGGGAGAGCCGAAGACGAAGCCGCCACCGTGGAAGTACAGGATCGTGCCCGGGCGCGCGCCGCTGTCCGGTGTGACGTGCAGGGCGGGCCGGCCGCCGAGCGCGGCCTGAGTGGTGCGGACGTCGTCCGGGACGATCATCGTGTCCATCAGCGCCCTGAACCCGGCGCGCAGCTCCTCGACGGAGCGCGGGCCCTCCGGCCGGGGCCGGCGGAGCATCGCGTCGATCTTGGCGAGCTGTTCCTTGCTCATCTGCGTTCCTCCTATGGAATGACTTCCTCTACACTATATGCCGTGGAATATACATCGGATGGCATCGCCGACCTCCAGGGATTCTTCGCGGATCTCGTCCGCTGTGAGACGCGCCTGTACAACGCGCTGAACGACCGCCTGCGCGAGCGGCACGGCATCGTGACCTCGCAGTTCGAGTTCCTGCGGTTCCTGCGCGAGCACCCGGGGGCCCGGGTGGCCGACCTCGCCGCGGAGTTCGCCATCGGGGCCGGCGCGACCAGCAAGGGCGTCGACCGCCTGGAGAAGCAGGGCTGGGTCGTCCGCCAGGCCAATCCGGCGGACCGCCGGTCCTCGCTCCTGGCCCTGACCGACGACGGTTCACAGCTCCTGGACGCCGCCGAGGCGACCTTCACCGCGGGCCTGAGCGAACTGGTCGAAGGCGCCCTCGACCGGTCCACGACGGCAGCCGCCGCCCGGGCCCTCCGCCGGCTGCGTTCCGCGCTCGAACGCGACCAGGTCGGCACCCCCACCGGCTGAAGGCGCAAGCCCGGTCAACTGCCCGCCCACGTGCGGCCCGGCGACACCGCGCTCCTCCGCCGTCACCTTCGGTGAAGGCCCGGTTGGGGTTGCCTCCGCGGCCGGCAAGGCGCAGGCTGGAACTGTCCCCTGGAAGCCGCGTAGGGCGAGAGCCCCACGGAAAGCAGGGAGTTCGGGAGCGTCACCGCCCGTCCGGAGGAGCGGCCCATCCCGAGCACACCCGGGTGAAACAAAACGAACCGTCCGGTCCGACTGCGCACGGACGGAGGCCCCCAGCGGGGGTCGCTCTCGGAACAGCATCTCGCCGCGTCGTACGCGACGCTCCGTCCGGCCAGTGAGCACGGACGGCACCAACGAAGGCATTCGAAAGCATTGCAGGCGTCAAGAACGAGAGTGTAAGTCGCAGGAGCAGTAGAGGCCCCCTCCTGGTAGAGGGGGCCGACGCCTGCGTCGGGCAGGCCTCGCCACCGCTTCAAGCCCTCCCCTGTCGGCTTCGGTGCCCGTCCAGGGCAGGGCTCAGCCGTCCAGTGAGAGTGCGTTCTTGGCGTGCGCGACGGATTCCTCCGAGGCGGGTCCGCCGGGGTTCTCGGTGGCCAGGGCCTGGTTGAGGGTGACGAACGGGCGCATCCGCCGCTCGTAGCGGGCATACGCGGTGCGGTGGTCGCCGCCGGCCCGGGCAAGGCAGTCGGCCAGCACGTGGGCGCCCACGAGGGCCAGGCTGGTGCCCTGCCCCGAGAGGGGGGAAGGGCAGTAGCCGGCGTCTCCGAGCAGGGTCACCCGGCCCCGCGACCACGGGTCCATGCGGATCCGGGCCATGGCGTCGCAGTAGAAGTCGGGGGCCGTCCGGGCGGCCTCGGCCAAGCGGGTCCCTTCCCAGCGCATCGACGCGAGCTTGTCCACGACGAGCTGCCGGAGGGCGCCCCCGCCGCGGAGGCCGTGGGCGAGGGGCGCGGACTCGAAGCCGAAGGCGATCCTGAGTTCGGTGTTGTCGCGAACGGGCATGATGCCGAAACCCGTGTCGCCGCCCCGCAGCCACACCTGCCAGTCGTCCAGGGCGAGGAAGTTGTCCGCGCTGAACACCGAGAGGTAGCTGCCCAGGTGGTGGGCGAAGTGCTCCTCCGGACCGAAGGCCAGGCGCCGTACGGTGGAGTGCAGGCCGTCGGCCCCGACCACGAGGTCGAAGGTGCGGGACGGTCCGTGCGCGAAGTCGACGCGCACGCCGGTCTCGTCCTCGTCCAGCGCGGTGACGCTGTCGCCGAAGAGGTACTCGACGCCTGCGCGCGTGTGCTCGTGCACCATCCTCACCAGGTCCTCGCGCAGCACCTCGATGTCTTCGCTGTCGAGCCGTCCGCTGCTGAAGGTCGCCTCGGTGGAGCGGCCGACCTCGCGGCCGTCGGGGTCGAGGATCGACATGCCGCGCATCCGGGTCCGCACGCGGCTCGCCTGCTCCAGCAGGCCCATGAGAAGTCCTACCCCGCGGAAGCCCCCGAGGATTGGCGTACCCGCATCGAGCTGGGCGCCCGGACCCTGTGGAGCCTGTACCGGCAGCACCCGTGGCTGGCCCAGCTCGGCTGCCTCACTCGCCCGCTGCTCGTGCCCAATCTGATGGTCCACGGCGAGTGGGTGCTGGGCGCCCTCGACGGCCACGGACTCGACCCCACGACGCTGTTCGACATCCACGTCCTGCTCTACAGCCATGTCCAGGGCCTGGCGGTGCACCTGGAGATGGAGGCGCACGCCGAAGCCGCCACGGGCCAGTCGGAAGACCAGTGGATGGACAGCCGCGTCCCCGCCCTCCAGGAGCTGGTGGAATCCGGCCGCTTCCCGGCCTTCACCAAGGCGGTCGGAGCCTTCGAGGACGGCTACGACCTGCGTCTCGACGCGCTCTTCGAATTCGGCCTCAAGACGCTCCTCGACGGCCTGACTTCCGTCGTCGAAGGCCAGGAAGCCGGCACGGGCGGTACCGCCGCGATCGGGGGACCTCACCGTCCGGCGGCATCGCGGCGGCCCTGCGGCTGACCGTTGACCGTCGTACCGCTGAAATCCTTTGCGCGTGCTGCCGCCCGGATGATGAGGTGGAAGGGTGACCGACCCTCATGAGACGTCAGCCGTGCGGCCGTTGACACTGGCTTGGGTGGGCCGGCACCTGGAGGCCGGCGAGCGGATCGTCGGAATCGAGGCGCTGCACGGCGGCATCACCGCCGAAATGCGGAGGCTGACCATCGGCACGCGGGACGGAGGCACCCGCGACCTGGTGCTGCGGAGTTTCGTCGACCAGTTCTCCGTGGAGCGCGCCGAGGACTGGCTGGACAGGGAGGCCGGCGCCCTGGCCCTGCTGGCGGGGACCGGCGTGCCGGCTCCCGCGCTGGTCGCGGTTGATCCGAGCGCCGCACAGTGCGAGTATCCGTCGCTCCTCATGACGCATCTGGCGGGCCGGACGGTCCTCGACGATGAGGGGGTGGAGGACCGCGTCCCCCTGCTGGCCCGTCAGCTCGTGGCGATCCACGCGCTGCGGCCCGCCGAACGGCCCCGGGATTACGTGGCGTTGACGACCGCCGACACCGTCGTGGTACCGAAGGGCGCCGACGCGGAGGCATGGGCCGCGGCGATCGACGTGATCCGCAGGCCCCCGCCGCCCGGTGAAGGGCGGTTCCTGCACCGGGACTTCCAACCCGGCAACGTGCTGTTCGACGTGCCGCCCCCAGGGCCGGCAGGTGCGCGGATCACCGGTGTCGTCGACTGGGCGGCGGCCTCCTGGGGCCCGGCGGATCTCGACGTGGCGCACTGCTCCACCAATCTCGCGCTGCTGCACGGCCCGGCGTGGGGTCAGCGGTTCGCCGAGGCGTACGAGGAGGCCGGCGGGGTGCTGGCCGCGACCGCGAGCGAGCGGCTGTACTGGCGGGTGCGGGACGGACTGGCGTGCTCGGAGGAAGTGCGGTCGGTGGCGCAGCCCTGGCAGGAGGCCGGACGGACGGAGCTGACGGCGCGAGCCGTGGAGCAGCGGCTGGACGCCTACGTCACCGCCCTGGTGGACGCCCTGGGCTGAGCCAGGGCCGGGCCGGGGTGCGGGCCGGGGTGCCAGGGTGACGGGGCCACCCTCACCTTCAATAGCCATATGAAATTATTTCTATTGAGAATATCTCACTCCCCATATGCCTCTTTCGTCACTGCGCACCCAATCACCCTGCACAGGTAGCGGAATTTCGTCGAAGCACTCGACACCGTTCCGCAGTTATGGGACAGTCAATTTGAACCACCTGGTTTTGAGGAGCACAAGTTGCCCGTTTCCAGGAGACTGATCTCGCCCGACGGGCGCATCTGGGAGACCGACGAAATCGTGGCCCGCGTATTCGCCGCCACCGAACTTCTCGCACGCCGTGGCGTCGAACCCGGTTCACGGGTGATGATGAGCGGGGCCAATTCCCCGGAATGGGTCGTCACCCTGCTCGCGCTCATTCACCTCGACGCTTCGGTGGTCCTGGCCGATCATCGAGCCACCCCGTCACAGCGATCGAAGATCCGCACCCAGGCGCGCGTGGTGCTCGAAATCAGCGACGGTGCGGGCCGCGCCGCGGCGCCGCGCCCCGCTTCGACCACCGCTGCCGTGCCCGACGTCGCGAGCTGGGCACGGCGTCAGGACGCCGCGATCTCCTGGTCGTCGGGGACGACCGGCAGCCCCAAAGGCATCGTCCGCTCCGGCCGTTCGATTCTGGACAACCTCGCGCTCAGTGCGGAACGCATGGGGTACCGACCTGACGACGTCTTCCTGCCGATCCTGCCGTACTCCCACCAGTACGGTCTGTCACTGGTCCTCTGCTGGTGGCTGGGCGGAGGCACGCTCGTGGTCTACGGATCGACCACGCGCCTGGACCGTGCGCTCGCGGTCGGCGTGGACCACGGCCTCTCCATCGTCGACGGGGCGCCGTCGACCTACTACAGCCTGCTCAACCTGCTCGACCGTCGCCCCGCCCTCGTGAACGCGCTGGGGACGGTACGAGCCTGGTGCGTGGGCGGCGCGCCGCTGGGGAGCAACCTGGCGGCCCGGTTCCACGCCCGCACGGGCCGGCACCTGCTCGACGGCTACGGAGCGACCGAGGCCGGAAACATCGCGCTGGCGCCCCCGGCCGATCCGGTCGGGTGCGGCACGCCGCTGCCCGGTGTGGTCGTCGAAGTCCACGACGACCACGGCAGGCCGCTTGCCCACGGCCGGCTCGGCGAGCTCGTCGTCCGCAGTGACGGCCTGATGACCGGCCACCTCGGCGCTGACGGTGAGATCGTTCCGGTTTCGAGTCCCGTTCACCGCACCGGCGACATCGGCCTGATCGACGACGCCGGCCGCGTCTTCCCGGTCGGGCGCAAGCACGCCGCGCACCGCGACGGTCACACGCTCTATCCCGACCACCTTGCCAAGCTGGCCGAGTCGGCCGGCGCGCAGACGGAGGTCGTCGCGGTCCCCGACGCCCGTCTGGGCTGCCGCCTGGTGTTCGTGATCGCGGACCCGGACGCTCACGAGCCTGCGCACTGGAAACGGCTGCTGCGCCCTGTGTTCGCCCGCTACGAGCAGCCCGACCAGATCGTCGTGCTTCCCTCGCTGCCCCTCACGAACACGGGAAAGCCCGACCGGGCCGTTCTGGAGAAGATCGCCATGAGCTCGCTGTCCGCATCACCCGGGACGACCACCGACGTCACCGCGTCCGGCTCGACCACCAGCTCGACCATCGGCCCGGCCAGCGGTGCGAGCGGCTACCGCATCCCCTTCGCCGACCGCGTCGACGCGCTGCGCGCAGTGCGCCGGTACGTGGCCGACCACGAGGACGCGGTGATGGGGATCCTCACCGAGATCTCCCCCCACCACACCGCCGGCGCGGAGATCCGCTCGTTCCTCGCCACCCTGGACGGAGCGGAGGAGGAGATCCGTCGCGTCCGGCCCGGCCGCGTGCCTCGGGTCGCGGTCTTCATGCCCTCCAACATGCCGCTCCATTCCTACGCGCTCTACATGCTCATAGCATCCCTTTACAGCGAAAGAATCACCTTTCGGCCGTCCTCCGAGATCAAAAGCCAGATGCGGCGCTTGCACGACCTGCTGGCACCGGTTCACGGCCTGCCCATCAGCCTTTCCGAGCTCAGCCAGCGCAAGTTCGTGACGGGACCGGTACGCGAAGCGGACCTCATCGTCTTCACCGGCAATTACACCAATGCCGAGACCGTCCGCGAGGGGCTGGCGGAGGACCAACTCCTCCTCTTCTTCGGTAACGGCATCAATCCCTTCGTGGTCGCACCCGACGCCGACCTCACCCGCGCCGTGCACGACGTCACGAGGCTCCGGCTCTACAACTCGGGACAGGACTGCTTCGGTCCCGACGTCGTGTTCACGCCGAAGGGCCGCACCGAGGAATTCGTCGACCTGTTGTCCGCCGAACTGGCTTCGCTGCGTTTCGGGCAGAACGGCGACCCCGGCGCCGACTACGGTCCGATCTTCTACGACTCGGCGCTGGTGAACTGCTCGGGCTACCTGGTGCACCATGCCCGCCGCATCCGGCACGGCGGGCGCATCGACCTGCCGTCCCGCAAGATCGAGCCGACCGTGCTGCTCTGGGGCTTCGACGACAAGATCCCCCTCGAAGAGATGTTCGCCCCGGTGTTCAACGTCGTGGCCTACCCCAGCGCGAGGCTGTTGCGTGAACGGCTGTCGAACCCCTACTTCAGCGAACGCGCGCTGGGAGCGATGGTCTACGGGAACGATCCGCAGACGGTGGATGTCCTGGCCAGGCGTCACCAGACCTGTGTCGACCACACGCTGCTCGACGCCGAGGACGGCAACCGCCCGTTCGGCGGATTCGGGATGCGGGCGAACTACATCTCCTACGGCGGCGAGCGGCACGCCGAACCGCTGCTCATGTCGCAGGCCGTGGCGCAGACCCTCCCGGCGGCTGCGCCCGTCACGGCGAGTGGGGAGTGACCCAGGTGAACCAGGTGAGCAAACGGTACGCCGACGCGTGGTCCGCAATCGTCGACCTGCTGGTGGCGAACGGGGTGGACACCTGCTTCGGGCTGCCCGGCGACGATCTGGAGTTGCTCCGCGCCCTCGACGCCGCCGGACTGGACCTCGTGCCGTGCCGTGACCAGCGCAACGCGATGTACATGGCGACCGGTTACGCGCTGCAGTCCGGCCACCTCGCCGTATGCGCACTGGGCAAGGGCCCGGCTGTCACCCACGCGGCCACGGGGCTGCTCGAAGCGCGGGAGTCCGGTGCACCCGTCCTCGTGCTCGCCGCCGGCGTGCCCGAACGCCGCCGGGGCAGCGGCGGATTCCAGGAGCTCGACCAGGTCGCCGTGACAGCACCGCTCGTGCGGTGGGCGCACCGGGTGGGGCACCCGGACCGGGTCGTCCCCGCGGCGGTGACGGCGCTGACCCGGGCTGTGGGGCCGCCGTCCGGGCCCGTGTACCTGGAGATACCCGATGACGTCCGCACGGCGGAGGTCCTCGTCACCGGGCCGTGGCCGACGCTGCCCGAACCACTGGTCCTCGAATCCGTTCCCGTGACACCAGGGCCGGCCCTGGCGGCGATCCGCGAGAGCCGGCGTCCGGTGGTGCTGGTGGGCGGCGGAATGCGGCACCGCAACGGCGGTGGCGTGGTCGAGCGCTTCGCCGAACGCCTCGGCGCGGCACTCTTCACCACCGCGTCCGGCCGCGGTGCCATCGACGAGCACCACCCGCTGTTCTGCGGCGTGGCGGGCCTCTACGCCGCGGCCCCCGCCCGCGAACTGTGGTCGTCCTGCGACCTGGTGGTCTCGCTCGCCGGGCGGCTGGAGGAGACGGTCGTCGAAGGCGGAACACCGTGGCCCCCGGTCGCGGTGGTGCAGGTCAACGTGGACCCGGGCGGCCTGTCGGCCGAGTTCTCGGGCCCGCGGGTGCTCGGGGACGCCCGGCACGCCGTGCTCGGCTGGTCGCGGGCACTGGAGGAGGACGGCGAGGCCGAGCGCGCGGCCGCGACCGAGGTGTGGGCGAACAGGATCGCCGTCGCCCGCAAGGCCATGTCACTTGAGGCGGAGGCGGAACTGGTCCGCGCGGCGACACTCCCGGGGATCCGCATCGCCGAACTGCTCGCCGCGCTCGATGCCACCGCCGGCGAGCCCCGCGTGCTGGTCCAGGAGAACGGGCTGCAGGACATGTGGTCCTACGGCTTCCCCTTCCACGTCGGTGGCGGGTCCGTCGTGCCGTCGGAGCAGACCCCCCTGGGCTTCGGCGCGGCCGCGGCCATCGGGGTCAAACGGGCCGCCCCGGACCACGAGGTCACCGCGTTCATCGGAGACGGAGCGTTCCTCGCGGCCCGCGCGGACATCGCCGTCACCGCTCCGGCCCACGGCGGCGTGCTGTACGTGGTGCTGTGCAACGGCGGCTACGGCTGGCTGGACGCCCAACGCGCCCGCCTCGGTCTCGACGCCGAACGCCACCCCTTCACCCGTCCGGGCGCACCGCCGCCCGTGGTGGACAGACCGGACATCCACTGTCGAGTGCTGCGCGACAAGGCCGCGCTGACCGCTGAGATTCTCGCCGCGCGGCGGTTCTGCTCCCGGGGAGGCACAGCCGTGCTCATGGTGCCCGTCGCACCCGACGACATCCTCCCCTGCATCCGCGACGCCGAGGTGGTTCCCCAGTGACGAACGCAGGAGAGCGGGGCGACGCCGGGCCCAGCCGACCCCGGCGCCAGGTGGTGGTCACCGGGTACGGGGCGGTGACGCCGCTCGGCCACACTGTCGGTGAGACCTGGGCGGCGATGCTCGCCGGCCGCAGCGGCGTCGCCACCGTGGACGCGATCGACGTGACCGGTCTCGGAGTCCGGATCGGCGGCCAGGTGCGCGGCTTCACACCCGGCCGCTACATGCCGCCGACGGTCAGCCGCCGCGCCGACCCGTACGCGCAGTACGCCCTCGCCGCGGCACTGGAGGCGTGCGAGCACGCCGGACTCGTCGTCGACGACCGCCTGGCGCCGCGGGTCGCCGTGATCATCGGCAGTGGCTACGGCCCGGTCGGGTCGATCTACCGCGCCGCCAACACGCTGCGCGACAAAGGGCCCCGGGGCATCAGCCCGTTCACCCAGGTCACCACCGCCATGGACAGCGCCGCCTGCGAGATCAGCATGCGTCTCGGCACGCAGGGGCCCAGCCGGGCCCAGAGCACGGCGTGCGCCAGCGGCGCGGACGCGGTGGGCGCGGGGATGCGCATGATCGGCAACGGGGAGGCCGACGTCGTCCTGGTCGGCGGCGCCGACGCCTGCGTCACCACCGTCGACCTCGCGGGCAGCGGCAACGCCCGCGCGCTGTCCACGCGCAACGACGACCCGACCGCGGCGTGCCGGCCGTTCGACGCGCACCGCGACGGGTTCGTGATGAGCGAGGGGGCCGCCGTGGTGGTGTTGGAGGCCGCCGAGGTGGCCGACCGGCGAGGGGCCACGGCTCTGGCCGAACTCGCGGGCTACGGAGCGAGTTCCGACGCTCATCACTGGACCGCCCCGCACCCGCAGGGACGCGGCGCGTGCCTCGCCGTCGAGGCGGCGCTGCGCGACGCGGGCATCACGGGGGCGGACGTGGACTACGTCAACGCGCACGGCACCGGAACGCTGCTGAACGACGCCACCGAGACGGCCGTCCTGCGCACGGTGCTGGGCGACCGTGTCACCCGGATCCCGGTGAGCTCCACCAAGTCGATGACCGGGCACATGATCGGTGCCGCCGGAGCGGTCGAGCTGGTGGCGTCGATCCAGGTCCTGCGCACGGGTGACGTCCCGCCGACCATCAACTGCGACGAGCCGATCGACCCGGACATCAACTTCGTGCCGCACCGGGCGCAGCACCACGAGCGGATGCGGATCGCTCTCAGCAACTCGTTCGGCTTCGGCGGCCACAATGCCGCTCTCGTGGTCCGAGCCGTGTGAGGGCCCGGCCGTGAACCGCCTCCCGGAGCCGCCCCCGAGCGCCGCCACCGTCACCCGCAGCGGGCCGCTGACCTGGGTCCAGCAGTGGCACTGGTTCGAGCGCACCGTTCCCGCACCACGGCGAGTGAACCCGACGCCCCTCGCCGACCACTGCCACGTCCCGCCCCCGGCCACCGTCGCCGACGTCCACGCGGCACTCGCGGCCCTCACCGCCCGCCATGAGGCGCTGCGCACCACGGTCGACCCGCTCCGCCCGGTCCAACACGTCCACCGTGCGGACTGGGCGCCGCTGCCGGTCGACCACGTCGACGTCCGCGCCGTCGATGCCGACACCCTGGACGCCGCCACCACCGCGCTGGCCGCCCGTCCGATCGATCCCGAGCGGAACCCGCCCTGGCGCGCCAGGGTGCTGCTGGAGGCGGGGAGGCCGCGTGCGGTCCTGCTGGCCGCCCATCACGTCGTGATCGACGGGTGGGGGCTGGCGGTGCTGATCAACCAGTTGCACGACCAACTGCGTGGCGTCGGCGCACCGGCGGAGGCAAGCGTGCAGCACCCCCTCGACACGGTCGCCGCCCAGCCCGTGGAACGCGCCCGCGCGGCGGAGCGCGAGTGGCTCACGCGGCTCGCGGGCAACCCGACCGGTGTGCTGGCCCCGTTCGGCGGGACGGACGACGGCGCCGGGCGACACCGCCTCCAGCACCGCTCGGCGGGCGCGTACGCCGACCTCACCCGCGTGGCCCGACGTCATCGGGTCAGCCCGGAGGTCGTGATGCTCGCGGCGCTGGCCCACGACGTCACCACCCGCACCGGCGAACTCCGCTTCCTCGCGTCGGTGGTGGTCTCCAACCGGGCCCGGGCCGCTCTGCGGAACAGCGTCGGCGTCCGGGCCCTGACGGTTCCGGTGCAGATCGACCTCCGCCCGGGCGCGGCGTTCGGCGAGGTGGTCGCCTCGGTCGCCGCCGCCTCCTCCGCCGCCTACCGGCACGGTCAGTGGCGCCCCGCGGAACTGGTCGCCGCCCAGGCGCGGATGGACCGTCACCGCGGTGTCGTGACCGTACCGACCATCGAGTACAACTGCTACTCGTGGCCGCGCGACTACCTGGTCCCCGGGTACCTGGCCCCCGCGCACGACACTCCGCCGGATGCGTCCGCAACCTGGATCCGCAGCGCGCCCGACGAGCCCTGCGACACGCTCTACGTCGACCTCGGCCTCGACGCGGGGGTCGTCACCCTCGACGTCACCGTCGGGGACCACCTGCTCGACGCCGGGCAGGCCGTGGCGTTGCCCGTCCGTCTGTGCGCCTTCCTGCGCGCGCTCGCCGACGGTGCCGAGTGCCCGGTTCCGGCGCGCCCGCCGACACCGGCCGCCTCCGGCTGGTGGCGCTCCCCGCAGGGATGGGTGCGCCCGGCCAGGGTCGAGGCCGTGCTGCGCGGCCACCCCGGAGTGCTCGACGTGACGGTGGCGCCCGGCGGGGACGCAGCGGGGGAAGGCGAACCGCACCTCGTCGCACGCGCTCGCACCGCCCCCGGTGCCACCCCCGACGACTTGCACCGCCACGTCCTGGACCACCTCGACGAAGTGCCCGGCATCGCGGCCCCGGGCCGCTACGTCCTGTCCCCGGCCGGCCCCTGGTCCGACCGGTCCCGCACCGCCACCACCGGCGCGGGAACGCCGCGGGTCCCCTCGCGCCCGCCCGCGACGGGCGCCGAACGGGCGCTGGCCGCCGCCGTGGCCGCTGTCGCACCCGGCGATCCGCCGGACGGCCCCTCCGACAGCCCTGACGCGGTGGACATGAACCGTTGCCTCGCCGACCACGGCGTCACCCTGGTCGCCGTCCCCCGTCTGCTGGCGCTGCTCCACCGGTTCGGCTTCACCGGGATCGCGTCGGACGAACTGGCCGGGACGGCCTCGCTCGGCCACCTCGCCACAGCCCTGGAGCCCTCACCGCCCCGCGCCCATCGTGGAGGAGACACCTCGCCATGACCGCGTCCCGCACCGCCGGCCCGTCCGCGGACCGCCTGGCCCCGTGGGCCTTCGCCGCCTTCGTCGAGGCGAACACCCACGACACGGCCTACCGCCCGCCGGTGGTGGACGGTCCCGTCGGGCCGACCATCGTCCGCAACGGCCGCGAGCTGGTGAACTTCGCCAGCATCAGCTTCCTCGACCTGGAGCGCCACGTCCCCGTACGGCGTCATTTCGCGGAGGGGGCGCTCGCCCACGGCCTGAGCACCAGCGGCTCCAGGATGACCCAGGGGATCTGCCGCCCGCACCAGGTGCTGGAGGAGACGATCGCCCGTCACACCGGCAAGGAGCGAGCCATCAGCTTCGCCACGGGGCTCCTGGCCAACATCGGGTTCGTCCACGCCATGAGCAGTTCCGCGCACTTCGACGCCGGGATCGAGGTGCGCAACCACGACACCGTGTTCGTCGTCGACCGCGACGTCCACTGGAGCATCTGGAAGGGCCTCCAGGGGCTCGGCTACGGCCGCAACGTCCACGCGTTCCGGCACAACGACGTCTCCGACCTGGCCCGCGTCCTGGAGCGGGTCCGCACCCACAAGACCGTGGTGATCGCCGAGAGCATCTACTCGGCCGACGGCACCATGGGACCGATCGTGGAGATCCTCGACGAGTGCGACCGGCACGGCGCCGTCAGCATGATCGACGACGCGAACGGCTTCATGGTCTACGGGCCCGAGAACCGTCCCTACGCCCGGGAGGCGGCGGCGATCCGGGAGCGGGCCGACTTCGTCATGGTGTCGCTGTCGAAGGCCATCGGTCTGGAAGGCGGCGCGATCGCCGGGCCGGCGGCGGCCATCGACGCCTTCGAACTGCTCTCCGGCACCTCGATGTTCACGGCCGCCATCCAGCCGCCGACCGCCTACGCCGCCGACCGCACGATCGGCGTCCTCGCCGACGATCCGGGGATCGTCGACGACTACCTGGCACATGCCGCCCGCCTTCGCCGACAGATGCACGAGGCCGGCACGGCGACGACGCCGACCGAGTCGTACATGCTCTCGGTGCCGATCGGAAGCGACGCCGCCGCCCTGCAGATGCGGGAGTGGTTCGTCGAGGACGGCTACCTCGTACCCGTCTTCTCCTACCCGGCCGTCTCGCGCAACCAGGCGCTCCTACGCCTGTTCCCGCACGCGGGCCACACCGAGGAGCAGATGGACGGCTTCCTGCACACCCTCCTCGCCTACCGACGACGCCTCGGGCTCTGACGTCCCCACCGACGCTCGCCGCACCGAGGCTCGCCCCACCGACCGATGACCGACGCCGACCCCATCCCCATCCCCAGAGGAAGGAACCCGTGGTGGACAACACCGACATCCTCAACGCCATTGCCGAGATCGTCGAAGAGGTCCTCGGCATCGACTCCGCCGAGGTGAGCGCCGAGACGTCGTTCACCGACGACCTCGACGTCGACTCCCTGGCCATGATGGAGATCGCCGTGGCGGTCGAGGACAGGTTCGAGGTGAAGATCCCGGACGACCGGGTCACGGGGTTGAGGACCGTCGGCGACGCGGTGAACTACGTCGCCGAGCACCGGTGACCTCCGCCGGGACGACCCTTCCCCACGAGGCTCCCCAGGAGGTCGGGCAGCCATGAGCGTCCTCGATCGCTTCCGGCTCGACGGTCGCGTCGCCGTGGTCACCGGCGCCTCCTCCGGGCTGGGCGTCGCCTTCGCCACCGCGGTGGCGGAGGCCGGCGCCGACGTCGTGCTCGGGGCGCGGCGCACCGAGCGGCTGGAGACCGTGCGCGCGGCCGTCGAGAAGCTCGGCCGCCGGGCCGTCGCCGTGCGCACCGACGTCGCCGAGCCGGAGGACTGCCGCAGGCTGGTCGACGCGGCCGTGCGGGCATTCGGGCGGGTGGACATTCTCGTCAACAACGCCGGGATCAGCAGTGAGCAACCCGCGGCGGAGGAGACCCCGGAGCAGTTCCGCGAGGTCATCGACATCAATCTGAACGGCTCCTACTGGATGGCCCAGGCCGCGGGCGCGGTGATGCTGCCCGGCAGTTCCATCGTCAACGTCTCGAGCATCCTCGCCCTGGTCACGGGCGGGCTGCCGCAGGCCGCCTACTCGGCGTCGAAGGCCGGGATCCTCGGGCTCACCCGCGATCTCGCCCAGCAGTGGACCCCCGGCAAGGGCATTCGCGTGAACGCCCTCGCGCCGGGCCTCTTCACCTCCGCGATGACCGACGGCTACGCCGAGGGTTACCTGGAGGCGATGATGCCGCGGGTGCTCTCAGGCCGCATCGGGCGTCCCGAGGAGCTCGCCGCGGCTCTGGTCTTCCTCGTCTCCGACGCGGCGTCCTACATCACCGGCACCACCCTGACGGTCGACGGGGGCACCCACATCGCATAGTGACACCCGGCGCCGGACCCGCCGGCGTCGCCGGTGGGCCGCCGCCACGCCATGGCTGACGCCCCGTACCCGAGCCCCGGAGAGCCACCGATGACGACGGAGCCGACCGCCCAGTCTCTTCCGCGCGAACCGCTCGGCGATTCGCACCTGCGCCGCCTGATCGTCGGTCAAGGGCTGGCGGCCGTGGTCGACGCCCTGTTCATCGTCTGGCTCACGCTCTTCGTGCTCGACCTGTCGGAACCCGGAATCGCCACGGGGTTGGTGCTCGTGGCCGTGGCGCTGCCGCGAGCGGTGCTCCTGCCTCCTGCGGGAGTACTGGTCGACCGCCTCGGTCCCGCCCGTGTCGTGGCCAGTGCCGCCTGGCTCCGGGTCGCCGTCCTGCTCGCCCTCGGCGCCCTGGTCACCTTCACCTCACCGTCGTTGACGACGGTCGCGCTGCTCGGCGGGCTGCTCGGCGCCGCCGACGCCGCGTACTTCCCGGCGGCCCTGGCGTTGCTACCCGCCGTCGTGCCGACCGACAAGCTCGCCCGGGTCAACGGGCTGGTGCAGGGCGCGGAGTCGGGGGGCGATCTGGTCGGCCCGGCGGTGGCCGCCGGATGCATCGCCGCAGTCGGCTTCGCCGCGACGCTCGGTGGGATCGTGGCGATGGCCGCGTTGGCCGCCGTCGTCCTCAGCACGCTGATCCGCGTGGTACGACGTGGCGGAGGTGCCGGGGACGACGCCGGTCAGGCCACCGTCGACGGCGAGCAGCTCAGCAGTGCGCGTGCCCTCGGCGTGGGCTTGAGGTACGCCTGGCACGAACCGCTGGTGCGAGGGATGCTGGCAGCCATCGCCCTGATCAACATCGCGGTCGTGGGCCCCGTGCTCGTGGGCGGCGCGGTGCTCGCCGATCAACGCCTCGGCGGCGCGGGATCCCTGGGCGTCGTGCTCTCCGGTTTCGGTGCCGGTTCACTGGCCGGCTCACTGATGGCCGGGTGGCGGCCGCCCGCCCGGCGCGGCCGGACCGTGGTCGGCGGTGTCGCGGCGATCGGCGCAGGCATGGCCGGACTCGCCGCCGTCACCCATGTCGTCGCCGCGACGGCGGTCGTCTCGCTCATCGGCCTCGGATCCGGGTTCCTCGGAGTGGTGGTCGTGGCCACTCTGCAGGAGCGGGTGCCCGAGCAACTGCTGGGCCGGGTACTCAGCCTCGTCGTGCTGGCCACGGTGGCGTTCGACCCGTTCTCCTACGTGATCGCCGGCGCCCTGCTCCCCTACGGCACGACCACGCTGTTCCTGGTCTGCGGCAGCGCCGTCCTGGCCTGCGCCGGCCTGGTCGCCACGAGCCCGGCGGTCCGCTCCCTGCGCTGACCGTGTCGATCGCCGGTCGTCCGCCGATCACCGGGCCCGGCCGAGGCCCCCGTGGGCGAAGATCTGCGCGCGGTCGCGGCACGTGGGTCGAGGCGAGCCTCTTCGAGTGAAAAACCGGAGCAAGGCCGCCTGACTGGCGCTTCGTCGGCGATGAAAAGGTCTTCCGACCATATGTTTAACTCCGGCGCTCACAGCGGCGGTGCCCGTGCCCGGAGTGCATTCCCACGTGCCACAGACCACGCAGCCAAGAGGACCAGCCATGCGCTCCACCCGCCGCGTTCTCGCCGCTTCAATCGTGGCGGCTTCCGCCTCAGCCTTTGGCCTGGCCGTCCTCTTCACGGGCGGGACGTCCCAGAGTTCCGATGCCACGCAGGTCCGCGCGGTCAACGCCCTCGGCACCTCGCAGAGCGAAGCCGAATTATCCTGGTCTCCCTCCACGAATCCGGACTCGGAGGACTCGGAGGACTCGGTGCCCCGTTGCTTCAGCTACGGCGGCCCCTACTGCGGCTGGGTGAGGACCTACTGGGGCGGCTGCGACAGGGACTGGGGCCTGAGCTACGGGTTCAAAGACCCTGCCGTGCTCTGCCCCCACGACCCCCGCCCGAGCCCCTCCGCCACGGCCAGTCCCTCCGCCACGTCGAGCGCCTCGGCCACGTCGAGCGCCTCGGCCACGTCGAGCGCCTCGGCCACGCCCAGCCCCTCCGCCAAGTCCGGTTCCCCGGCCGCACCCAGTCCCTCCGCCACGCCCAGCCCCTCGAACGGGCTCAGCCTCTCCGCCGCACCCAGCGGCGCTCGCCCACAGCCGGCCCCTCAGCCGTACCCGAGCCGCTCGGACGAGCTCAGCCCCTCCGCCACGCCCGGTTCCCCGGCCGCACCCAGCCCCTCCGACGAGCTCAGCCCCTCCGCCGCGCCCAGCCGCTCGGCCACGCCCGCTTCCCCGGCCGCACCCAGTCCTCCGGGCGAGCTCAGCCCCTCGGGGGAACCCAGCTTCTTCACTGCACCCAGCCACCCGGGCGAGCTCAGTCCTTCGGAGGAGCCCAGCCCCTTCGCCGGAAGCAGCAGTTCCTTCTCATGGGCCCCGTCGGGCCGTAGGAGAGACTACGGCCCGTAGCCGCCAGCAGGTGAGCACTTCCTTCTTGGGAGCCATCGTGAGCTCTGAGGTCAGACCACGCCGCCTATGGTCGGTCGGGGGGCCTGACTGCTGATGGGATCGCGTGCCCGCCAGGCAGGTTGGGCGTGAGCACTTGATCCATGAGAACGCGAGCCACGCCTTCCGCAGGCTGCACACACAGAACGCCAAGGGAAACCGGAGAAGACCAGTGCTGTTCATCGGCGGCGACTGGGCCGAAGGCCACCACGACGTGGAGCTGCAGAACGAGACGGGCCGGAAGCCGGCGAGCGCACGACTACCGGAGGGCTCCGAGGGCACCGCGAAGCTGCACGCCTCGTCGCCCGCCACGGCGGCCAGGACCTGGAGCCCGGGCAGGTGACGGTCTGCATCGAGACCGACCGGGGCCCGTGGGTGCAGGCCCTGATCGCCGCCGGCTGCCGCGGCCACGCGGCCAACCCCCGCCAGGCTGCCCGGTTCAAGGAGAGGTACGGCACCTCGGGGGCCAAGAGCGACAAGGGCGACCCACGCGCTGGCGGACATGGTCCGCATCGACGGCGCGCGGCCTGCGGGGGGCTGGTGCCCACGGTCGCTTCCACACCGGTGGCGGTGGCGTGGACCTCCGTGGTCCACGACCTCCGGTACTCGCCGCTCTGAACGCCGGGCCAGGACGGCCCGATGCACCGGCGCCGATCGCGGTCTCCAGGATCATCGCATGGTGCCGCACCACCGCCGTGGCCGCCGGCACCGCGACGGCGGCCCTCGACTCCAGCTGCGCGGCCAGGACCCCGGCGTTGCTGGTCACCTGCGCCATCAGCCGTCCACCGCCCCGGACTCACCGGGCTGACGCACACCGAGCGCCCACTCGCCCAGTTCGGTGAGCAGCGCCCTCGTGAACTCGTGCGCGCCGCCGTCGAGGAGGTCGTGCCGGGCGAGGAGCGCCCGCTCGGTCTCGGCGGTCTCGACGGTCTCGACGGTCTCGACGGGGTCGACGGGGTCGAGGGCGGCCAGGAACGCCACGGCCGCCGGGCCCGGGTCCGGGTCCGGGTCCTCGCCGACCACGACGCGGGCGGCGCCCTCCCACTCCGGGTCGGCGGTCGGACGCAGCAGCAGCTGGAGTTCGGGGAACTGCCCGACGGCGTGCCGCAGCTCGTACGAGCGGACCTGGTCGGCGAGGTCCTGGCCGTCGATCTCCAGACGCGCGGTCGGGCCGGTCGCCTGGATACGGACATGCCGCTGCACGGCGGGGTTGGTGGTGGGGGTCATGGTCGCGAGCCTAGGAGCCTCGACGGACACGACGGCCGTTCCCGACCGTGGCCCGGCGCGCACGCCCACCGCACGCCGGCTTCGCACTCCAGCGCCACTTCGCCCAACCCATCGCTCACCACTGGCTGTTGGCCAACGCTACCGTGGCGGAGGCCGTAGTCTCGCGGCATGCACAGGACCCTGGAGAACCCGCCCGCGCCGGCTCGCGAGGTGGTGACGGAAGCCCTGGAAGGGGCTCTGGACGGCCGATCCGCAGCTGACCACACGGCTGAGGCCCTGGTCGGGATCGCCCTGCACGGAGACGACCGCGACTTCGCCGAACACTGCTGCGTGCAGACCGGCACACGGGCCGCACCGGGCAGTCCCCTGCTGGGGCTGACCGTCCTGTGCCTGAGCCACATCGCCCGCCGCTTCGGCCGCCTCAGCGACGAAGCCCTCGACCTGGCGCGCTCCCTGGCGCAGCGGGCCGCCGCCGACCCGGCGGACGTGGACGGACGGGCCCTCGACGGCTACGACGACATCCGGACCTTCCTGTACCTCTGGTGAAGGCCGGAGTGGTCGCGCCTGCCGGGCTTGCATCCGGCAGGCGCGACCTACCGCAAGCATGGCCATGACTGCCGGGGAGGGCCCGTGACGCCAAGTACCGTCCGTCAGAAGTCGAAGCGCGGGCGACGGAATCGCTTGACCGCCGTGGCTGCGATAGCCGTTCTCGGTAGCGGGTTCGCAATCAATGCATGGATGAACCGGGGCCCGGAGAGCAAGGTCCACGAAGGCGCCGTGGCCGGCTACCCGCTACTGGTCAGTTCCGACGGCCAAACCCTGACACTCAACATCGGCTGGGGTTGCGAGGACCGACCGGAGCTCGTGACCCGTGAGTCCACCGGCGTGGTGAAGGTCTCCCTGCGGCACACGGTCCGTCCGGGGTTCTGCGACCCGGGCGGCTTCGCGCAGATCACCACCCACCTGAACAAACCACTCGGCACCAGGACCCTGAACGACGCCACGGGCAAGCCCGCCGTCCACTTCGACGAGCGCGACCTTCTCCGGCCCGCGTCCCTGCCGGAGAACTACTACCCCTACCCCGCGGGCAGGATGGTCTTCCTGCCCGGCCTGGAAGCGATCCCGACCGACACCCCGGCCTGGGCCGTCGGTTACCGGCTGGGCACCGGTCCCGAAGCAGGCTCTCTGATCATCAGCCAGACCCTCCGGAGCAGCACACCACCACCCGGCAAGGCCGCCACCGTCAAGGGCCGCCCCGCGACCATCACGCACTCGGATTCCCAAGGCGACCCCCACTCGCTGACTTGGTCCGACGGCACCTACACCTTCGTCGTCACCACCGGCGGCCCCCCACGACTCACCAACGAGGAACTCATCCACGTCGCGGAGAGCATCGGGTAACCGACACCACGACGACGTCCGGTGGGACCGCTCTGTGAACCGGCCCCACCGGAGACCGAGACCGCACCTGGACCGGTCAGGACAGAACTACTTCGTCCAGCCTGGTGATCCGTGCGACTTCCACGGTGCTGGCCCCGCCCGGATCGAGGGCCTGCCAGGTCCGGCCGACGGTGCCGGCCGTCGGCTCCTTCGCGTCGATGACGGTCCCTCGACGCGGCCGGCGTGCCGTACGAGATCGTCCCCGGCGTGCCCGCCTTCGCCGCCGCAGCGGCCGCACTCAAGCGGGAGCTGACCGTCCCGACCGTCGGCCAGACCGTCATCCTCACCCGGATCGCCAAGCGCGCCACCCCGATGCCCGAGGGCGAGGACCTGGCCACCCTCGGCCGCAGCGGCGCCCTGCTGGTACTGCACCTGGCCGCCGGATACGTGGACGACGTCGTCGAGCAGCTGCTCCCGCACTACGGCGCCGACTGCCCGACCGCCGTCGTCGCGATGGCCAGCCGGCCGGACGAGCTGGTGCTGCGCGGCACCCTCGCCGACATCGCCGGGCAGGTCAAGGCCTCGGGCGTGGTGCGCACCGCCGTCATCCTGGTCGGACGGACACTGGCCGCCGACCAGTTCCGCGACAGCCACCTCTACTCGGCGGAGCGCGAACGCCCGCACGAGCCCTGCGGGGCGTGAACCCCATGACCCGGCACGTCCTGATCCTCGGCGGGACGACGGAGGGGCGGGCGCTGGCCGCCGCACTCGCCGAGCTGTCGTCCCCGCGGGTCACCAGTTCGCTGGCCGGCCGGGTCGCCCAACCCCGGCCGCCCGCCGGAGAGGTGAGGATCGGCGGCCTTCGCCCACCTCGACGGGGTCCACTTCCTCGCCCGGTCAGTCGACCCGCCCGAGCCCCCGTTGCCGCCGTCCTTCGAAGTCCTGCTGGACCGGGGGCCGTTCACGCTCGACGACGAACGGATGCTCCTGCGCGAGCACCGCATCGACGTCGTGGTCACCAAGGACAGCGGCGGCGCCCCGACCGCACCCAAACTCACCGCCGCACGCGAACTCCACCTGCCCGTGATCATCGTGCGGCGTCCGCCGGCCCCGGACGGCGTACCGGTGGCCCCGGACGTACCGGGCGCGATGCGGTGGCTGCAATAACCTGGGATAGCTCACTGCCCCTCGCCGTCCGCCCTGGCCTGGACTCGCCTGATGGTCCAGGGCGTATTGGATCGTGATCAAGCGACGGCTCGGATGAGGCCCTTGATCCAGATCATCGAGCCGCAGAGGTGGAGGCCCGCGAGGTAGTTCGCGGGGATCTTGTCATATCGCGTGGCGATACCTCGCCAGGCCTTCAGCTTGTTGATCAGACGCTGGGCAGCCAGAGGGATGCGGGGCTGCGAAGAACAGGTTGGCATTGCCCGGCGCGGGCGCCCCGAGACTGGCGCGTGCGAACCCGAACTCCCACACGTTGCGGCTCAGGTCACTTTCCTGGTCGAGCGTGTTCGAGGCGTCCGTGGTGAAGATCGCCCGGCCAATCGGCGGGTTGTTCGGCGCGCCCGGCAGCAGGGAGAACGTCCGTCCCATGCACCCCGCCACCGACTCCGAGGCCGCCTGGTGCAGCCGCCGCGACCCCGCCGACACTGGCCCCGGCGCGGCGGAATGGCGAGGAAGAAGGCCAGGTGCACCCTCATCGGGTAAAAGGCCACCCGACAACGATCACAGCACCCCAGGTCCGCCCGCCCTCGTCCTGGCCTTCGCCGTCCACCAGCCCGGCCTCGCCCCCGCCTCCAGAGTCCTCACGGCCCTCAAGGACCTCAGTCGGCACGGCTACCGCACCGGTTACGTCTACGGCCGCGGCCTGCCTGAAACGTTTCCCATTCCCGTCCGGTACACCCGGCCAGGCGGTTTCCTCGGGCCGGGTGCGCGTCGAAGGCGCACGGCGGTGGCAGGCGGGTCAGGATGACCGCGCATTGGGACGTGCACGGATGACTGTGATTGTGGCCGGCTGTCCCAACGTGCCCACCAGGCGCCGCCGTCGCGGCCCCGCACAATGAAGGAGACCTCATCCTGATGGCACCCGTTCATGTCGCGGCCCCGGGCCGGGCACACGTAATCCCCAGGGTGCTCGGCGCCGCCGCCCTCACTCTGGCCGTCACCGCCCCGGCGGCCGGTGCCGCACCCGCTTCCGGCGGTCGGGAGGCACCGCGGCCCACCGCACCAAAGGTGACCGGGAGCCAGGCATTCACCCAGAGCGGCACCTTCACGGTCCCCGCCGGTGTCACCGAACTGACGATCTACGCACTCGGCGCGGGCGGGGCCGGTGGCCTGGGCGCCGGAGGCGGTGGTGGTGGCGGCGGAGGCGGCGGCGGCAGCTATGTACTCGGCCCTGCCGCCGGTGGCGGCGGTGGCGGCGGCGCGGGCGGGGCTGGTGGTGGCGGCGGCGGCGGTGGTGGCGGCGGATCCTTCGTCGCGTGCACGGTGCCGGTGACCGCGGGCACGCTGTTCACGGTAGGCATCGGGCAGAGCAATCTGGTCGGCGCAAACAACGGCCAGGGCGGAGCCGATGGCGCAGGAGGCCGGGCGGACGCCCTGCTGACCCCAGGCAAAGCGGGAAGCGCAGGCCAAAACGGCACCAGCGGCAGCATCCTCGGCACGTACTACACCGAAACGCAGATTTTCAACGGCCAGAACATTTTCGTGTCTGCCAGTGAAGGCAACTTCGGGGGGAGCGCCTCGCCCGGAGCGGGCGGCAGCGGGGGCGGACGCGGCGAGCGCGCGGGCGGGTCGAGGGGCGGGGTGGGCGGCCTCGGTGGCACCGGTGTCACCGGCGGAACGCCGGGTGGCGGCGGAGACGGCGGCGGGGACGTCGAGTGCATCGGAGGAGAGGAACTCGCGGCGGAAGGCGGCCTGGCGGGCCAGGCCGGCGCGGCCGGAGCGAACAGCTTCGCCGCAACCGCCGGCGGCACCGGCATCGCGGGCCGCGTCGGCGACGGCGGCCCGGGCAGTAGCGGCGCAGCGGGCGGGAACGCAGGAGCAGGCGGCGTACCGGGCACAGAAATGATCACGCTGCCCCCCGGCGTAGGGGTGGGCGGCGCCGGCGGAAGCGGAGGAAGCGGAGGAACGGGCGGCACCGGCGGCCACGGCGGCGGACCCGACCCCAGCCCCGGAAGCCAGGCAGGCTCCGCCGGCGCGGCCGGTGCCGCCGCTGCCTCCACCGCCAACGGCGGCCCCGGCTACGCCCTCATCACCTGGTAAGCGAACCACGTCCCATCGGGCCCGGCACCGCGCGGTGCCGGGCCCGATCGCGTCCTGCCGCCGGTATGCCGTCGGTCCGCCTCACCCGGCAGCTTCTCCTGAGGGCCCGGGCTCGACCACCGGAGTGTTCGCCGCGATCTCCGCCCACAGCCCGGCCGGGTACAGGTCGATCCGCAGGGCGATCTCCAGGCGGACGATGGTCGCCACGTCGGGCAGCACCTCGCCGGCCAGGAGGCGGTTGATCGTGGTGTGCGTGACACCAGCCTGGCGGCCGAGTTCCCGCGCCGACCACGACCGCCCGGTCATCGCGTCGCGGAGCCGCAGTACGAAGGCGAGTCCGACGACGGCCTCGGGCGGGGCGTCCTCGGCGAGTTCGACGTCCGGCCAGGTCCCGGACGCCACGAATCCGGCGGCCGACTGCTGCGTGCGCGGCACTCGCTTCCCTCTCGCGCGGGGACCGTGTTGACCGTTCCATCCTGCCGCACTCGGCTGATCTCGCCTTGCCAGATCCAGGATGGTGCATTTATGTTCCACTTAGCGAACACCGCGATCAGGTCCTCGCCGAGGAGAACGCCCTCGCCGCCGTCCCTCACCGTCCACGCCGCACTCACCGTCACCGCACCCGACCGGCAGGCCCACCGTGTCGGCGGCCCCAGCATCGGCACGGTCCTCGGCAACCTGACCCGACGCGGCGGCATCCACGAGACCACCGTGCGGGCCACGATGCGGGAACTCAGCCGCTCCGGCCGGCAGGCGATGTCCCGGCTGGTCCACGACGCCACCCGCGCACGCGGATCCCAGGTCGACCTGCGCACGGTCGCCGCCCTGGCCTACGGCACCCCCGGAAGCGACCGGCCTCAGCAGCTGTCCACCAACCCCACAAGCCACTGGCTACACGCCCTGGACGGGGTGAACACGTGGACGCCCGCCATCGAGGTGCTGCGGGACAGCGTTGCGGCGGCGTCCAGGTAGTGCGCCAGACGTCCCGCCCTACCGCCGAGGGCACGTTGCGAAAGAGGATCTCGGCCTGATGATCGCTGTTTGGCCGCACCATCAGGCGCGACACCATTCCGCATGTGAGGAATTTTCGTCCACATTGAGGAGTATTTGGAAGCTGGCCTACATCAATGAAGGAAAGAGAGTTTCATGAAGCGTGCTTCATTATGCGCGGCCACTGTCGGGGCGGTCGCGTGTTGGCATCTTCAGTGTGCACGGTGAAAGTTCCGACCCGAGCTACAGCGAAAGGTTGCTGAACATGATCCACAGTGAACTGAAGGCCCGGCTCCTGCCGGCCAGCCTGAACAATATCACCGTCCAGCAGAGGAGGCGGCCGAGCCCCGCGTGGACCGCGGTGGCAGCCGGCGCCCTTTGCCTTTCGATGGCGACGGCCGCACCCGCTAGCGCACTACCGGCGTCTGCCGCCCCGGCTCAGGCCCAGCAGAGCGCATACGCCAGCGGCCCACACCGGCCCATCATCTTCGTCCATGGCTGGCACTCCGAAGGTTCGGTCTGGAACGGGATGAAAGGATACGCCGAAACGCAGGGATACAAAGAAAGCGAACTGCACGTCTACGATTACAGCAAGATGACAAAGCCCGGCCAGACCAATCCTCCCAATCCTGGAATCGACCACATCGCCGCAGACTTCGCCAGGGAAGTCAACGAGATCGCAAAGACGTCACCGGACGGCAAGGTCGATATTGTGGCCCACTCGATGGGAGGTCTCGTAGCACGCGCCTATATCAAGAATTTGGGCGGAGCAGAAAAAGTGAAACACTTCGTATCCATGGGAAGCCCCCACCATGGAACAATCGTGGCCGACGTGGGAGTTGGAGCATCCGAAGCCGTCCGTGCAATCGGAGCATTCCTGGGGGACCATAATATCCTGGTTGGCTACGCAAAGGAACTTGCCGAGAATTGCGATTTTCAATGCCATGATATGGCAAGCGGGTCAGCTTTCCTGCGGTCGCTGAACTCGGGAGACGAGGCGCCACATGGGGCCGATGGGTACCCCAGGTACACAACCTTCCGCTCCAACATAGACGACGAGCCGGCGGTCTACCTCAATACCAGAAACAAATTTAAGCCCCAGATTGGCCTGTGCGACGGCGTCGTATTCGGAATTACCGAACAGGGCGCCTGGGCGTACGAGGGAAAGGGCCCGAATGTGCGAGGCGGAAAGACCTCCGCCCTCCGAGGGGCAGAAAATATCGTCACGGCATGCTTGCCCCATGGCGAATACTATAACGACCCATGGACGCAAGAGAAAACCCTGGACACACTCGCCGAAACGACCATCGGAGAAGAAGACAAGTACGTCCCCAGGGCGCGAAACAGGACAAAGTGCAATGAACTGACACGGACCCATTACCGCGATAATTGGGTTCAAGCATGGCTACAGTCCTGCCTGCAAGTCACCCCCGAAAAAGAGGTTACCCCGGTCCTCAGGATCCGCGGATGCGGGCACTATCGAAGTCCTTTCGGGAAAGCCCTTTGGTACTATACGCCCGAAGGGTGGGGGGACAACGTGGAGTGCGTCATGGGACGCGATGGCCTCTCACTCAGGAAAAAGGGTAGTCGCATAAAAAAGGAGCCCGGCTATCATAAAGCGGAATTTAACACCCGGGCCGGTGAAGTAAAGGTCAACACACTCTCCCTTCATGGTCCAGGTGATTATCAACTCTACACTCCGACCCTAAACAATCCCAACGGTTCGCCCAGGATTACCGCGAAAGTTCAACCGTGGGATGATAGTGACAACTACACGACCCTGGACCCCCTTGTCGAAGGGCCGAGCGTGACGGTCCACTGAACCTGGATCCACCGGCCTGATGCCCGTGGATAGTTCCCTCAGAAACGAGGAAGTGCCTTGTGACATGCGATGATGGGAGTTCTTCACGCTCCCAGCACGCACAATCGACAAGGCACTTCTGAGAAGAAATCCTCCACGCCGCGACGAAGTCCCCGCTCAGCCAGGACAAGGGGCCCAGCACCGCCCGTCGTCGAATTGCTGCGGGGCAGCGTCTCGGTAGCGTTCGGGTAGGACCCGGCGCGGCCGGACCGCCGCTTACAGGCAGTGGCCGCGCACCGTGGCGCACGCCTCGTACCGCACAGCCCACACCTCGTCGACCATCACGGCGGACCGGCGGGAGGCCTGCCGCACGAACTCGGCGGTGGCCTCAGGCTGAAGGCGGCAGAGCTTCACGAACTCCTGCGCGAGCGGCACGGCGGCGATGAACCGGGCGTCGTCGGCCTTGGCATCCGCGATGCCGAACAGCGTCCCGATCTCGTCGGCGATCTCCAGTCGGGCGTGAAGGGTCTCGTCGGTCGCCGCCCGCACCAACCGGCGCAGGTCCGGCACGCCGAGACGTCGCACTCCTCTGGGGGGTCTCCTGGGCCAGTAGCGCGGCGAAGGCATAGGCGAGGTTGAGGTTGCCGAGCCCCTTCTGCTGCTGGTCCAGCTCCCGCAGCACCGACGACTGCAGGGCAGCGGCCACCATCGCGAAGTCGCCGTTCCTCCGGGCGGCGAGCAGGGTCTCGACCTCGGCGTTGACAGTCTGGGGTGCGGCCCTGGGGCTGCACCCCCGCACCCCATTCCCATCCGGGTTGGTCAGCGGCGTTCGGACAGGCGGTTGTCGTCCATGCCCTGCGCGAGTGCGTCGAGCTGCCCGGCGTCGGCCAGCTCGGTCAGGCCGTGCACCGCGGCGTCCATCCTGTCGGGGCTGTCCATCCCGGTGACCCAGGTCATCATCTGTCCTTCCAGCTCCGGGTAGTGCCCGACGTGATGCCCTCGGCCCGAGAACTCGACGGGGACGATCCGGGCCGTGTCGATCCACGCCCGCCGCCACACCCCACCCCTCGACGGGGCGCGGCTTCTACATGAACAACAACCACCACAGCCGCTCGCCGACGGCGCGCCAGATACCGACCGACGCCGTGCAGCCGTACCGGGCCAGCTACAGCGACTCGCCGACCTTGCGGCCGAGGGCATCGTCGGAGCTGTCCGCGATGGCAGGCAGGTCGATGACGGTCCAGTCGGACGCCGCCTTCCGCAACAGCTTCCACGTGGTGCAGCCGTTGCCCATACGGGGGCGGCTCCGCTTGTTGAGAAAGAGTGGCCCCAGCGGCCAAGGCCGCGCGCGGCGGCGGCTCGGGGGGTTGCCGCCGCCGCGCAGCGGGAGACTACCTCACCCGAGAGCGTCGCAAAATCTGTGTGCGCCGGAGTAGACATTGCTCGTAGGTGGGTCTAACGTTTCTCTCGTAGACAGCAGTCGGCGATACCGGCCAGACACGAACTGGCCGGGATTGTTGGACAGAAGTTCGCAGGTCGGTCCGGCAGTGGAGTTCCGAAGCCAGGCAAGTGCAGGACGGCAACGGAGCTGGCTTCCGGACCGGGCGGCCCGCAGGTATCAGGGGCCGCCACCAGCGGTACCGGTAGGACGCAGTTCAGTGAGTGCAGTACCAGCAGTACCAGCAGTACGAAAGTGACAGTTCAGTACAGAGGATGAACGGAGGGCACAAGCGCCATCAGGATCGCCCGGCCCGTGAACACTCGCCCGGGCGGACACCGCAGACCCCAACGCAAGGACGGTGGTTTCCGGTCACGCATACGCGATCCCCGCACGACCCTCCCCAGGGACAGCGCGGAAGCAACAGGACCGGCCCAGGCCGGTAGATGGTGTTGTTCCCCTTCGGGGCCCCGGAGCCGATACGGCCCCGGGGCCCCTCGACGCGTTCTCCCCGAGAACCAGAGAGGTGCAGTGACTACAACGACCAGCCCCGACACACCCGACAAACTCGACGACGACGACTACCCCGCCTACACCATGGGCCGCGCCGCCGAAATGACCGCCACCACCCCCGGCTTCCTACGCGCCCTCGGCGAACACCGCCTCATCACCCCACTGCGCTCCGAAGGCGGCCACCGCCGCTACTCCCGCTACCAACTGCGCATCGCCATGCGCGCCCGCGACCTCGTCGACCAGGGCACCCCCATCGAAGCCGCCTGCCGCATCATCATCCTCGAAGACCAACTCGAAGAAGCCCTGCGCCTCAACGAACAACTCCGCCGCACCCCGCACGACCAGGAACCCGCAACCGACACCTGACCGGCATCCGGCAACCGGCCCACAGCTCCGCCCAACCGTACGGCCCACGCACAGGGCCGTACGGGGCGGACGACCTCACCCTGCACGCTCTGGTCGCCCCGGAGACGGGCGGCACCACTGCGGCACGCCTCACACGAGAGCGGCGAACGAGACCGCGCCGGCCTTCATCCAGGACCGGCACCGACGCGTAGGAGGACGGCGGCCTGGGCGGCGGCCAACTGCTGCCACGCGGTGTCGAGTCCGCCAGTAACGTCCGCGTCGTCCGGCTCGTCCGTGGTGGTGTCGGTGGGGCGCTTCATCGGCTGCGGCGCGCAGGTACGAGGGTGCCGATGTCCAGGTGGTGTCGTCGCCGGGCGCGGCCTCGTCCGACCCCAGGGCGGTCTGGAGCTGGGCGAGTTGACGTTCGACGCCGGTCAACCTGGCCGTGCGGTCCACGGTGACGACGCCGTCCACGACGCGGCGCAGCGGGTCGGCGAGCAGCCCAGCGCGGCGTTCGGCCAGGACTTCGGTCGCGACGGCGCGGGCAGCGCCGAGGCGGTTGTACCGGCTGGTGAGGTCGTCGGCGGGGTGGCGGTGCCGAGTCGTGCCGAGTTGGGATTGTAGCCAGGCGAGGACAGGCGGTTCCATGCGCTTCCGCTCGTAGTTCAGCCTCGCGGTCTCAGCCTCAGCCTCAGCCGCGCGGGACCGCATCCTGCCGACAAACTCACCAGCCTTGCGCCCGGCGCGGCGGACCGCCGCCTCGCACGCCGGGCCGAGATCCGCTCGATCGGCGCCCCGGGGCCTACCCGAGGCCGCGAGAGGCACCACGGGGGTGGCAGGCATCTCGGGCCCGCCACCCCTGAAGCCGTACTGCTACGAACGCTGTCAGCCGACTCGCCATTTCTGGCCGGCGTTGTTGGAGTCGCAGGCCCACACGCCCAGCCCGTCGCCCTCCCGGTCAGCGGTGAGGCAGCCGCCTGCCGCGTTCACGAGCTGGTTCCAGCCGTCGCCCACGCCCTGGAACGACCAGAGCTGGTTGTTGTTGCCGTCCTGGGCCTGGGCGAGATGGGTCCGGTGCGTATCCGGGTTGTGGTCGATGACCATGCCGCCACCGTAGGCCGTCTCGATCTGCCACATCCCGTTGCCCTTGTCCCAGAAGACCCATTCGTTGTTGGGATTCTCCGCTTCGCCCCGGGCGGCCTGGACCTCGGTACCCGGGGCGGTGCTGCCGCCTTCGAGATCGGCTTCGAATCCGTTGTTCGCCGACATGAGTTCCTCATGGACGCCGCTGGACGGCAACTCGCTGCCGGAATCCCGGACCGAGGGCGAGAATTGGGCTGCGGCCTCCCCGCCGGACGTCTGGTACTCAATGGGTGCCTCGAGCAGGCCCGACGCGTCCGCGATGTCGACGAACTTCAGGACGCTCCCGCAGAACCGGCCGCCCCCTTCGGGGCAGGAGACCGGCTGGTCACCTGCCGAAATGATCCCGACCGCCGTGACGCCCTCAGGCGCGGGGACGAACACCGGCCCGCCGCTGTCTCCCCTTCCGGCCGCCGGGCCGTTCGACTGCTGCTTCGCGCTCCACGCAGGCCCGAACAGCTTGCTGTTGCCATTGCCGTCCTGGGCCTCGTACTGGAGAACCTTGCGCTTGACCTGGATCCCCCCCAGCTCGCCGGAACTGGCCCCGGAGGTGATCACGATGTTGCCCACCACCGGACTGTCGGCGCCGACCACCGCGGACTTCGTCTGTCCTTGGGAGCCGCTACTGTTTGTACTGGCGCCCCGCCACACAGTCGGCTTGAAGAAGTTGGCGTCGTTGGCCTTCACGAGCGCCACGTCCACCGTGGTGTTCCGGTGGCTGACCTCAGCCGAGTCCAGGTTCGCGAACCACCCGCCCCAACCGTCGTATACGTCTTTCCTGTTCTCATCGGGGAAGCAGTGGCGCGCTGTGAACGCCCTCCCGTTGGTACTCGTGAACGCCGTCGAACACAGCCCCGCCCCGAACGGCCCCTTGCGGTCGCGCATGTACGCGCCGGCGGCGGACTGGTCGTCCCAACGGCCCTCCAGCGGCCGGGCGGGATCAGAGACAACCTCCACCGTGACCGGCACCTTCACGTCGGAGAGGACCTGCGGCTTCGCCTGCGGCCCCGCAGCCGCGAAACCGGCCGGCCCGAGTCCGGCCACCTGCACCTGCAGGCCCGTGCCGTCCACGGGGACCGCGACCTCGGTGACGCGGCCGCTGCCGAACGAACGGCCCATCTGCTCCATCACCGGCTTCGCCGCGTCTTCGAGCTCGGCCTTGCTGTAGGGCGCCGGCTTGACATCGACCGGGATCTTGCTCCGCTCGGTGAACTCCCTGACCGGGGCCGGCACCTCACCCTTCCAGAAGATCTCAACCCTGCGCGCCTGCGGCGAGGCCACCGCCCCGGCATACCCGTTCACCGTCTCCAGCGCCGCCAAACGCTCCACATGGCGCACCGTGGCATTCATACTCCGCTGCAGGGCGAACAGATCGTCCCAGGAGGCGAATCCCTCAGGCGCCGGCTGATGCGGCTGCTGGACGGACGGGGCGGCGGGCCCTTCGGCGGCCAAGGCCGGAACACCCTGGGCTCCCAGCGCGCCGACCATGGCCAGGGGGACGATCCAGCGGGCGGCACCACCCAACCGGCTGCGCCGTACGGACAGGGACGAGCTCGTCATGAATGCACTCCTCTACACCTCTCGGAAACCGGCCGCCGGGCACCGACCGCACAACCGGGGCGGTCCACAAGCCGGTGCCCACAGCCCACCGGTCGCGAGCAGACAATCGATGGACAACCGATCGAGGTTGGCATGTCCGGGCAGGGAAGCTGGAAATGCCCGAGCCGTACGCTGGTCGTCCACGTGGCGCCGACGGGGCGGACCCCACCATCCGGTGCGGGGGCACGAGCAGCGGCCCGTCCCGTCGCTGTCTGTCGTCAAGTCACCCGTTCATCAGCCTGGTACGGCGATCGAACGGACGGAGCCTGCGGGCCTGGCTGATGCGGCACCGTCGTGGAAGGTGCCAGCCGTGCTTCACGTGGTGCGGATCGCTGCGCCGGAAGCCCTGGTCGGCGCCCGGTCGTACGCGGCGGTCGGACAGTTGTGCCGCGTTCGCACCCCAGGTCGTCGAGCCGCCCGGACTCCCTACCGGCCGACGCACGCCCCGCCTGACGCCGGCTCGACGCGTTCGGTGGCCGGCCTCGGCTGACGCCGGTCCACGTGGGCGTTGATCGTTTGTTTACCGCCTTCGCGCATGATCCTTCCTGCACAGGGCGCCCCACGCGTTCACGGGCGCGAACAGACGAGAAAGGCACACGGGGAAATGAAGACAACGAAGACGCTGCGGCACATGGCCCTCGGGATGGCGGCCGGCATGCTGGCACTGGTCGGGACGGTGGCGTCGGCAGGGACCGCGCAAGCCTACGACCTGCCCACCGCGGACATGGACGAGCCCGGCATCCTCTACCGCGGCGGCCACATCGAAGCGGGAGACACCCAGCTGATCCTGCAGAACGACGGCAACCTCGTCCTCTACCGGGCCTACCAGGAGGCAAGTCTCGTCCACCCCGTGTGGCAGGCCAACACCTGGGGCTGCGGCTACAAGGCGATCATGCAAGGCGACGGGAACTTCGTCGTCTACGACGCCAACAGCCGCCTCTGCTGGTCCGCCAACACCTTCAAGTCCAGCTCCTTGCAGAAGGCCAGCCTTCAGGTCTCCGCCCGCGGCGGCCTCAAGGTCGTCTTCGTCAACCCCAGCGGCGGCCGGAGCATCAGCTGGGCGACGATCCGCAGCTCGGACCTGTACTAGCTAGCGACCTGGCAGCCCTCGTCGAAGCCGTCGCGGTCCAGCACCACCTTCCGGGCCGGGGCGGACTTCGCCCACTCGGCGTCGCACAAAGCCGCGTCGCACAGAGCCGTGTCGCCCTGACGCCCGCCGCTCTGGACGATGGCGAGCCGGGCGCAGCAGCCGAGGACCCGGGAGGCGTTGCGGCTCCCCTCGGGGTCGCCGAGCCACTTCGCGGCCCACTCCGGGGTGCCCGCAACAGGCGACGCCGAGGCCGACACGGGCGCGGCGGCCGTCGCCGGCGCCCCGCTCGACGTGCGGGCCGCTGCTCCCCCGAGCGCGACGATCACTGCTGCTGCGGCGACAAGCCGCTCCCCCATGTTCATGGTCAGAGAAGGTAGTGGGGCGTACGAACCTTCCGGGCCGCCGGGCAGGCCCTCACCCGGCGGCTTCCCTGGCGGGCCCGGGCTCGGACGCCGGAGCGTTCGCCGCGATCTCGGCCCGCAGCCCGGCCGGGTACAGGCCGATCCGCAGGGCGGTAGGCGGACGACGGGACCGGGAGCACGCCCAGAACTACACCCCGGGCCACGCCACGAGCCCCGACGCGGATACGGCACCCGGCCCCAGCCGCTGTCCACCAACCCCACAGGGCACTGGCTGCACGCCCTGGACGGAGTGGACACGTGGACGCCCGCCATCGAGGTGCTGCGGGACAGTGTCGTGGCGGCGTCCCGGTAGCACGACAGACGGCCCGCCACCGCGCCTCGTGCCGTGGCCGGACGGGTCCACCGTGGTGCCCTTCACTCGTTCGGGGGAGGGCGAAACGTTTTTTCGCTCAGCTGAGGTACGACGTTCCGCCAGGGTCGGAAGCATGCCGCTGCTCGCTGATCCATCTGCCCGGGACGCCATGTCGACCACGGTTCCCGGCACGTGCCGACCGGCGGCTTCCCCCCTCAGCGAAGGAAGGAGCCCTTCTGTGGCTTTGACGACTCAGAACGCGACGCAAGAGCTGGAGGCCGCGGGCCAGGCAGGTGACCCGCAGGCCGATCAGCTCGTCTCCGATCTGATCGACCACAAGGAAATCGACGGCGTCAACGCCCTCTTCCGCACCATCGGGACGCTCAAGCCCGGTCAGGACCTCTCCCAGCTGCCCCAGCGGCTGGCGGACTTCCTGCGGGAGGCCGCGGCGCCGCCGCCGGACTGGTCGGAGGCGGACGTCGACGCCGCGGAGGGCTTCTTCGGCCACCACCACGGCGAAGTGACCATGCTCCAGGGCACCGTCGGCCTGATCGGTACCTACCTCTCCCCCACCGGCGCGTTCACGCTCCGCTCGACCGGGCGGCTCGGCGGCGTCAAGGGCCCGGGCCGGCGCCTGTCGCAGTCGTCCCGGCTGTTCCTCGACATGGGCAACAAGAACGCCCTGCGCGACGGCACCCTCGCGGCGAACGTCACCAAGGTCCGCCTGGTCCACGCCTCCGTACGGCAGTTGCACAAGAAGAGCGGCACGTGGGACTACGCCAAGTGGGGCGAGCCGGTGTCGATCAAATACACCACCGGCGCCTCCTGCGTGTTCAGCGTGCAGATCCTGGAGGCGATGAAGAACCTCGGCATCGACGTCTCCAAGGAAGACGCCCACGGGTTCATGTGTGCCTGGCACTACGTCAACCACTACCTCGGCACTCCCGAGCGGTGGCAACTGCCCAAGGATGCCGACCTGGTCACGCGCATCTGGAACCAGGCGCGCAACGACGAGTGGAAGAAGACCGAGGACGGCGTCTTCATGACGCAGCAGGCCGTCGACTTCTACAAGCAGTTCTACCCCGGCCCCACGCACGACGCGCTCATGGCCCTGGTCCGGCACGCGCTCACCGACGAGTACGCCGACATGGCCGGCGTGCCCAAGGGCGTCCTCGACCTCGCCTCCGGTCCGCTCGCCGCCGGCCACGGCGTGGTCAGCGGCCTGGGCGGCGGGCTCCTCGGCGGTTCCGTCCAGAAGACCACCGGAGTCAACCCCTACAAGGACGTCCTCGGCATGGCCTCCAAGACGTTCAACGAGATCCAGAAGTTCGCGCTCACCCACGACCAGGACGACCAGCCGCAGATGCACCAGGAACTCGGCGACGACCGCTGAGCACCGCACGCCGTGCCCCGCCGACCCCACAGGCCCGGGCGGGGCACGGCGTGAACCACCCCATGGCTCAGCGGAACGGCTCGGTTTCCAGGGGGAGCACAAGGTGGCGCTGTCTCCCGGGGCCGTCACCCAAACCGCCTTCTGCTGCCGGTCCAGGCCCCCAGCACCGGCGACTGCGGGGCGGCGGCCGCGGACCGGACTCGCGCCGTCTCCGTGCCGGACACCGCCTGACCAATGGACGGGAACCCGCCGGGCTCATCCCGGCGCCGTTCAACCGCCCCGGTTTCGATGTCATCTTCTTGTTTTCGACACGTCGTCAGCGCTGCCGGTTCCCCTTCCGGCCGACTGTCACGTGTCAGAACGACGTCGGAGCCATGCCGTGGCCAGCATTCCCAGAACCACCAGCAAACCGCCGACCGCGATCCCGATGTGCTTCGCGCTCAGCAGACGGTTGTTCCTGCCTTCAGCCGCAGCATCGCGCGGAGGAGGGGGGATGGTGGCCCCGGAGCTGGGAGTCTCCGGCCCAGGCTGGCCGCCTTGGGGATTGTCCCCTGCTTGGGGCGACGGGGAGCCGGACGCGCCGCTCCCGTCGGCAGCTCCACCCCCGTACGGAGGAGCGCCGTCACCGCGGTCACCGTCGTCGTGCCTGTCGATGCAGTGGGCAGCCGGGAAGGAGAAAACTCGCTCGTGGCGGTCGAATGCCTTCACCACGAAGAGCGGGTGCTCCCTGAAGAAGTCACGAATCTGCCACTCGTACTGGTTGCTGGTCTGGGTGGGGTAGTTCACGTCCAAATACGTTGAAACATTGAAGCTGTCCCACGGTGCTGCCGGCGACGAGGGTGAGGATGACGCGTCCCCCTGGAGAACGAGAGCCTCCGGCCCGTACCGGCCGTTCTTCAGGATGATTCTGAAGTTCTGGTCGATGAGTACGACACGGCGGGAACTGTGGCAGTCACGCAAGGGATTGTGGTCATGGTGTCGCCCCTCCCCCTCCCCATCCCCGTCCTGGAGCCACATGGAGCCGAACGCATGCCGTGCGGATGCCTGCGCAGCGACGTCCGCCAACGGAGACGCCAGGGCGATTACCGCACCCGCCAGCGACGCTGCGACCCGGGGACGACGATTCATCCAACGACCTCCATGGGTGGCGAACGCGCTGGACCGCCTGTTGGGCGACGCATCCGAATCTCGGAAGAAGTTAAGAGGAGTCGACTCGTCATATCGTGAACATCTCGGGGGAGCCCTCCTTTTGTCACTCAGCCGCAGCAGTTCCGGGAGAAGGAGGTAGGGCGTGGGCCGGTCCGGGCACCGTGACCGGCCTCCCCGGCCTCCCCGGCCCCATCGGCAGTGCCGGCAGTGCCGACAGGGCCGACAGGGCCGCTGGGCCGCTGGGCCGCTGGGCCGCTGGGCCGCCTTGTCATTCCCGCACACCGAGGTGGTAGACGGTGACGCCGCCGGCACTCGCGACGGGACGGTAGCCGGCGGCGGGGAGGGCGCGAAGGGCTTCGGCCTCCTGGCCAGCGGGGAAGAGGCCGTCCCGCGGGTGGTCGGGGGCCGCGACCCAGTCGGGCTTCACACCCGGGCCTCCGGGGTAGTACGGGAAGAGGAAAACCCGTGTGCGGTAGGTGAGTTGGGGTGCGATGCCGTTGGCGGCAGCCACCTGCGCACCGTCCGGGATCACCCGCAGCACCCCGCGCACGGCGTCAGCCGTCGCGTCGCGCTGCCAGGTGGCGGGCCGGGCCAGCTCGGCGAGGGGGCGGAAGGGCAGGGCGGCGACCGTCACCGCGAGCCCGACGGCCACGAGGCCGCAGGCCGTCCACCGCCGCAGGCCGTGCCGCGCGCGGAGCCGGGCCAGGGCGTCGGCGAAGGCGAGGAAGACGATCGGCATCAGGACGGCGCCGTAGTGGAAGCCCGTCCCCCAGTAGGCGGGGTTGGTGGACCAGAACCGCCAGCCCAGCGTCGGCAGGGCGAGCAGGATCAGTGGGGAGCGCAGCGCCAGGAACGCGGTGGGGGCCAGCAGCACGGCGACGGTCCCCCACTTCTGGGCGGGCAGGAGCAGCCTGGTCACGGGGTCGCCGACCGGGCCGTCCACGTTGGAGAGGTAGGTGTAGACGCCGTCGGGATTGAGGGCCGGGATGACGACCAGCACCACCAGCGCCACGGTGGCGGCGGCGAGCGCGACGACGCCCGCGCCGAGTCGGCGGCGACCGTGCCAGAACAGGTAGCAGCCGACGGCCACGACCGTCGCCGCCAGGTCCTCCTTCACGAGCAGCAACGGCAGCGCGCACCACGCGGCCGCACGCCACCTCCGCAGCGTCAGCCGCTCCAGGGCGAAGGCCAACAGCGGTACGGCGAAGGCGATTTCGTGGAAGTCGAAGGCCACCGTCTGCTGCAGGCCGACCGACAGGCCGTACCCGACGCCGATGCCCGCGCCCGCCCACGGACCGGCCGCCCGCGCCGCCACCCTGGTCACCGGGACGGCGGACACGGCGAGCAGCGCCGCCTGGGCGACCAGCAGGGTCAGCGGGGAGGGGAAGGCCCGGTAGAGCGGTGCGAGGGTGGCCAGGATCGGGTGGAAGTGGTCCCCGAGCAGGTGGAACCCCGGCCCCTTCAGCTCG
Source organism: Kitasatospora sp. NPDC087271 (assembly GCF_044744605.1). Lineage (NCBI taxonomy): Bacteria > Bacillati > Actinomycetota > Actinomycetes > Kitasatosporales > Streptomycetaceae > Kitasatospora > Kitasatospora sp. NPDC087271. Next base: position 32,344 of record NZ_JBIUYQ010000009.1, on the reverse strand, counting down.
GAGACCGGCGCGCGGCCCTCGGCGTAGCCGCGCACGGCCTGCTCGAAGATCCCCAGGTCGAAGCCGGACGTCCGCAGGTGCAGGTGGCGGGAGACGGACAGCGCGGTGTAGGCGGCGAACAGCACGGCGGCGAGCGCCCAGGGCAGCAGGGCGGTCCGGCCCCGCCGCGGCGGCTCGGGCAGCGGACGGGATCCGGGCCGGGTCCGCAGCTGGGACTGGAGCTGGGACTGGGGTGCGACCGTGGCGCGGGGTGCGCGGGTCAGGGTCAGGGTCACGGGGCTCACCTCGCGGTAGGGCGGACGTGGGGCGACCCCCGAAGCGTCCGACCCGCCCTCTGAAGATCCGCTGAAAGAGCCTGAAAGCACCTTCAGGAACCGTGACACCCCCCGTGACATGCTGAGACGCATGCGCGTACTGGTGGTGGAGGACGAGACCCGGATGGCCGATGCCCTCCGGGACGGGTTGGAAGCGGAGGGCTACACCGTGGACGTCGTCCACGACGGCCGCTCCGGCCTCTGGTACGCGCGCACCGGCGACTACCGGGCGATCGTGCTGGACGTCATGCTCCCCGGCCTCAACGGCTACCGGGTCTGCGCCCAGCTGCGCCAGGAAGGCGTCACCACCCCCATCCTGATGCTCACCGCCAAGGACGGCGAGTACGACGAGATCGAGGCCCTGGACACCGGCGCCGACGACTACCTCGCCAAGCCCTTCTCCTACCCGGTCCTGGTCGCCCGGCTACGCGCCCTGGTCCGCCGCGGCGGCGCCGAACGCCCGCCCGAGCTGACCGTCGGCGACCTGGTCCTCGACCCCGCCGACCGCTCCTGCCGCCGCGCGGGCACCCCGGTCGCGCTCACGCCCCGCGAGTACGCCGTCCTGGAGTGCCTGGCCGAACGCCCCGGCGAGGTCGTCGCCAAGACCACCATCCTCGACCAGGTCTGGGAGAGCGGCTACGAGGGCGACCCGAACATCGTCGAGGTGTACGTCAGCGCGCTGCGCCGCAAGATCGACGTCCCGTTCGACCGGAACTCCATCGTCACCGTGCGCGGTACCGGCTACCGGCTGGACTCCCGTGGCTAGGCCGCCGCGGCTGCTGCGCTCACTGCGCTCGCTGCGGGCCCGTTCCGCGGCGGCGGCCGGCCTGGCCGCTGCCGCCGCCTTCACCGCGGGCGCGTTCTGGCTCAGCCACAGCCTCTACGACTCCCAGTCGGACGACGCGAAGGCCGCCGCGCAGGCCCGCCTCGACGTGGCGGTCGCGGACATGCGCACCGGCCACGTCCCGGCGAGCGGGCTGCTCGGCGGCGACCGCGCCTACGCCCTCGTCCTGGACTCCGGCCGGCTCCTGGAGGTCAGCCCCGACCTCGAACCCTTCCGTGCCCAGGTCGCCGCCCAGCTCACGCCGCTGCCCGAAGGCGAGCAGGTCTCCCGCACCCTCACGCTCGGCGCCCCGGCCGCCGGCACCGCGAGCCGTCTGGCCCACCACACCCTCCCCCTGTACGGGCAGAGCGCCAGCGGCATCGACGGCTACTCCCTGCGGTCCGGCTTCGGCGAACCCGACCGGGGCGAGCGCACCGTCACCGCCTACCTGCTCGTACCGCCCTGGGACGCCGAACGCGTCCAGGAATCCGTCCAACGGCTGCTGCTGGTCGCCGGGCCCTTCGCCGTCCTGCTGGTGGCCGCCATCGCCTGGGCGGTCACCGCCCAGGCGATGCGCCGGGTCGAGGCGATCCGCGCCCAGATGGCCTCCATCACCGCCCAGCACCTCGACCGGCGCGTCCCCGTCCCGCCCACCGCCGACGAGATCGCCCACCTCGCCACCACCACCAACCAGACCCTCGAGAAGCTCGACCACGCCGTCACCGCCCAGCGCCGCTTCGTCGCCGACGCCTCCCACGAACTACGCAGCCCCCTCGCCGGACTGCGCACCTCCCTGGAGGTCGCCCTCACCCACCCCGACCGCACCGACTGGCCCACCGTCGTCCGCGCCGCACGCGCCGACACCGTCCGCCTCCAGCACCTCGCCGACGACCTGCTCCTGCTCGCCCGCCCACCCGTCGCCGCACCGGCCCACCACACCCGGGTCGAACTCACCGACCTCGCCCGCGACGTCGCCGCAGAACTCCCGCAGGGCACCAGCCGGATCACCGTCCACGCCGACCGCCCGCTGGAAGTCCCCGGCAACGCCGCCCAACTCCACCGCCTGCTCCGCAACCTGCTGGAGAACGCGCTGCGCCACGCCGCCGACCGCGTCACCGTCACCCTCACCGAGGACCACGGCCCCGACGGTCACTGGGCCGTCCTCGAAGTCCTGGACGACGGCCCCGGCATCCCGGCCCCCGACCGCGAGCGCGTCTTCGCCCCCTTCACCCGTCTCGACGAGGCCCGCACCCGCGACACCGGCGGCGCCGGACTCGGCCTCGCCATCGCCCGCGACCTGGCAACCCGCCACCACGGCACCCTCACCCTCGCCGACTCCCCCACCGGCGCCCGCTTCCTCCTCCGACTCCCCCTGCCACCACACCCCGCCCACACTCCGTGAGCCCCGCCCGGACCAGCCGCTCACCGGCGATCCCCCCGGCTCCACGCCAGGAGGTCGAACTCACCGGTATTGCCCCTGGCCGGGCATGATCCGGACGGTCAGCAGCAGGTGTGCGGTGCCGCGACGGCCCGGGCCGTCGGCTCCTCGGCATCGGCGATCCGGCCGCGCAGCATCGCGTCCATGACCGCCATGTACCGCTGCGTCCGGGGGCCGCCGAGGAGGAAGGGGTTCGCGGCGCCGGGCGGCTGGTGGCGCAGTTGTTCGGCGCGTTCGAGGCCGTGGTCGTTCGGGTGGTTGGAGAGCTCGACCTCCACGTTCGCCCGGCGCATGACGGCCCGGAAGGCGTGGGCGGACGCGAGGAAGGTGCGCAGCTCCTCCTCCGTCGAGGGCGGGTTGAGGCCGCCCCACAGCATCGCGCTGTGGTGCCGGCGGCCGGCCCGGACGGGGATGACCGGGGAGACGGTGCCGGGGGTGTGGCCCGGGGTGTGGTGCAGCTCGATCGTCGTGCCGCCGAGCGTGAGCTGCTCGCCGTCCGCGATGTCGAGGTCCCGGGCGGGGGCGTCGGCCGGGCGGGTGCGGGCGAGGAGGTCCCAGTCGGCCGGGGACATGTGCACGCGGGCGCCGTAGCGGTCGGCGAGGGTCTGCGCGCCACCGAAGTGGTCCGAGTGGCCGTGGGTGAGGACGACGTGCTTGATCGCCGCCGGATCGGCTCCGACCGCGCGCAGCCCGGGGACGATGACGGCGTCGGCGTCGGCCGGGGAGGTGAGTGCGTCGATCAGCACGATACCGTCGTCCGTCAGCACCGCCATCGCGGAGACCCAGCCCGCGCTCAGGAGCACGAGGTTGTCGAACAGCTTGACGGGCGCCGGCGCGGGCAGTTGGGGAAGGTCGGAGCCGGGGGTCAGCGCCGTCACCAGGGCGCGCAGCACGGGGTCGTCGCCGGCGAGGCGGCGGGCGCGGTCGTAGTGCGGGCGGGAGGCGGACGGCGTACCCGCGGAGGTGGAGGCCGGGGCCGACGCGGAGGCCGGGGTCGAGGCGGCGATCGGCACGGCTCCGGCGGCGATGCCCAGGGCGGCGAGCTGGGCGAAGCGGCGTCTGGTGAAGTCGGCGTCCGTGGCGGTCCGGCGGGTGGGGTGGATCACGGCGGTCGGGGCTCCTGGTGGTCGGGGCTCTTGGCGGTCGGAGGTATTGGCGGTCGGGGCTCTTGGCGGTCGGGGGTGTTCAGCCGAGGGCGCCGACGACGGTCTTCGTCGCCTGGGCGATCAGCGCGTCGTCGGAGGTGGCGTCGGCCTTGCCGCGGTCGGACATGACGACGATCACGACCGGGCTCCGGCCGCCGGGGGGCCATGCGACGGCGACGTCGTTGCGGGTGCCGTAGCCGCCGTTACCGGTCTTGTCGCCGACCTTCCAGTCGGTGGGCACGCCCGCGCGGACGTAGGGGGCGCCGGTGGTGTTGCCGATGAGCCAGTCGGTCAGCAGTCGGCGCCGGTCCTCCGCGAGGACGTCGCCGAGGGCGTAGCGGCGCAGGTCGGCGGCGAAGACGCGGGGGGCACTGGTGTCGCGGGTGTCGCCCGGGGTCGCCTCGTTGAGCGTCGGCTCGGTGCGGTCGACGCTGGTGGTCGGGTCCCCGAGGTCGCGCAGCGACTGCTGGACGGCCGCCGGGCCGCCGAGCTCGGCCATGACGAGGTTGGCGGCGGTGTTGTCGCTGTACTGGATCGCGGCGGCGGCCAGATCACGCACCTTCATGCCGGTGGCGACGTGCTGCGAGGTGATCGGCGCCCACGCCAACACGTCCTCCTGGCGGTACGCGACCACCTTCTCCAGTTCCTCGTCGGAGGCCTTGCGCAGCAGGGCGCCGGCGGCGAGCGACTTGATCGTGGACGCGAACGCGAACCGCTCGTCGGCCCGGTAGGCGATCTCCCGGCCACTGCCGGTGTCCACCGCGTACACGCCGAGGCGGGCGCCGAACTGCTGCTCAAGTCCCTTGAAGGAAGCGCTCGTCGTATCCGTCGAAGGCGTCGCGCTGGATGCCGGGGCGGGTGTGCCGGCAGCTGCATGGCTACTGAGTCCCGCAGAGCCGCACCCGCTCAACAGGGTGGCCACGAGCAGGGCCACGGCGGGCAGCGCGGTACGGGGGCGGCGGAGGGCAGGCGTCATCGGTGGTCTCCCAGGTGGTTCGTGTCGTCACCCTCAGCTAAACAGGCCACCGGGCCATCAGTCCAAGACCACTATGGTGAAGAGATCGATACGAGAATGCCTATGATTGCTGGCCATGGACCTGTTGGGGCACCTACGCCACTTCCGCGCTGTCGCCGAGGACCGGCACTTCGGCCGCGCCGCCGAGCGCCTGCGGATCGCCCAGCCCTCGCTCTCCCAGCGGATCAAACGCCTGGAGCGCGAGCTCGGCGTGACCCTGTTCGACCGCGGCCCGCGCGGAGTCGAGCTCACCCCGGCGGGCCTGCTGCTGCTCGCGGAGGCGAAGGAGGTGCTGGAGAGCACCGCCCGCCTCCTCGCCACCGCCGCCGACCTGCGCACCGGCCGGGCGGGCACCCTGCGCGCGGCCGTGCCGCCCGAGCTGGGGCCGGCCGTCCTGGCCGCGCTGCTCACCGGCTTCGAGAGCGCCTCCCCCGGCACCCGGCTCGAACTGCGGGAACTGCCGGTCGCGGTCATGGCGCGCGAACTCGCCCAGCACACGGTCGACGTCGCCGTCGTCCGCCACCCGTGCCCGGCCGCCGGGCTGGCGTTCGGGCCGGTCCTGCACCAGCCGCTCGGCGTCCTGCTCGCCGCCGGGAGCCCGGACGCCGACCGCCCGGAGCTGGCGGTGGCCGAACTGACCGGCCGACGCCTGGTGTTCTTCCCCCGCGCCACCGCCCCCGCGCTGTACGACGAGATGCTCACCACCCTGACCCGGCACGGCTGCACTCCCGAGGCCGTCGTCGACCCGCCCGGCCCGGACGTCGCGGGCGCACTCGTGCTCACCGGCAGCGCCGTCGCCCTGGTGCCACGCACCACGCCGCCACCGGGTACAGTCTGGCGTCCGCTGACCGGCACCCCGCTGGCCTGGCGCACCTCCACGGCCTGGCCGACCGGGAGCGGCGGCCCCGCCGTCCGACTGTTCGCCGAGGCCGCCCACGAGGCGCTGACCGAACACGGCGGCCTCCTGCCCCAGCCGCCCAACCCCCCGCTCTTCCCCCGGCCCGCAATGGAGTTCCCGCTGTGACCAGCGACCGCGCCCACGGCAACCGCGCATCCGGCTACCGCCCCGCCGGCGCCTGCACCGCACGCGCCCGCATCGCCGCCGCCTTCGCCGACGCCGGCGTCAGCGGCCGGCTGCACGTCCGCGACCTCGACACCGGCACCGAGATCGCCCTCGACGCCGACACCCCGGTCAGCACCGCCAGCGTTCACAAGCTCTGCCTCCTGGTCACGCTCTTCCGCGAGGCCGCCGCCGGACGGATCGACCTGACCCGCCAGGTGGACGTCCCCGCCGCCGGCCGAACCTCCGGGGGCACCGGCCTGGCCGCCATGCTCGACGCCGCCCGGCTCTCCCTGCGCGACCTCGCCTACCTGACCGTCGCCGTCAGCGACAACGCCGCCGCGGACGTCCTCTGGGACGAGATCGGCCTCGACACCGTCAACCGCACCATGGCCGACCTCGGCCTGACCCGCACCGTCGCCGTCCACAAGCTCCGCGACCTCATCGCCGCCCTCGCCGAGGACACCGGCCACGACTCCCCGGTCGACCCCGCCGTCGTCGCCCGCCTCAGAGTCCTCGACCCGGCGTTCACCAACCGCAGCACCGCCCGCGACATGACCACCCTGCTCGCCGCCCTCTGGCACGGCGACGCCTGCCCCGGCGAACACGGCGCCGCCCTCCGCCGCCTGCTCGGCCTCCAGGTCTGGCCGCACCGCCTCGCCTCCGGCTTCCCCTACGACGACGTCCGCGTCCACGGGAAGACCGGCACCCTCCCGACGCTGCGCCACGAGGTCGGCGTCGTCGAATACCCCGACGGCGGCCGCTACGCCCTCGCCGTCTTCACCCGCGCCGCCGCCACCACCATCACCCTCCCCGCCGCCGACGCCGCCATCGGCACCACCGCCCGCCTCGCCGTCGACGCCCTGCGCGCGATGGCGGCCGGGAGGGGCGACGGCCCGTCAGCAGATCAACAGGTCCCGTGACCTGCGAGCTCACGCAACGAGCTCGGCTCGCGGTTCAACTCCCGGCGCCCTATCGAACGCTGTAGTTCAGGATGATGGTGGGGTCGTCGGCAGTGGTGTACTCCGGGGTGCCGTCGCCGGCGATGGTCCGGTAGGCGCCGGTGCCGCCGACGATCGCCACCGGGAACTGCTTTCCAGGGTTGGGGACGGTGCGTTCGCGCATGGTGCTCACGTGCACTTCCCCGCCGGCCAGGCGCAGGATCGCCTTGTCGTGGAACTTCATCGGCCGATCCGGTGAGGAGATCGTACAGGCACGAAACGACTGGGAGAAGGGTGTTCGGTTCGGCGAGGTGCACGGTTACGACGGCGCCCGACTGCCGGCTCCGGAGCTTCCCAGCGTCCCGCTGAAATCGCGCGGTCGGATGCGCTGACCTGCGGCGATGCCCCTCGCTTTAGTCTGCGAAGCCTTCCTGGTGGCGGACGTGACCGGAGTGACCCGGGATCGGCGCGAGCTGGGGCTGGCCGCCCGGCTGGGTGCCCCGACAGAGCGGCATTCAGGGCTTGGCGAATCTCATGTGTGACTGTCTGCGGCAGGGCCTGGCCGGATCGATGCTGACTTTCTGCTGACCTTTCTGACGGCACGTCGGGTTCTTTCGTGTCGGTGAAGCTCGAGGGCGCAGGGGGTGGGTTCGCCGTCCTTCGTGGGTCAGGTGGGGTGGGCTGCGAGGCTGGTGAGGCGGGCGGGCGTCATGCGGTGGGACTACGCGTTGGGCCTGCGGCGGAACCTCCGAGGAGCCGCACACTCTGTTCCTGGACGAGAGCCGGATCCGCGAGGCCCATGAGGCCTGGGTACCGGTGATCACGTCGGACGGCCCGGCAGTGCTGGTGTGGTTCAACTCGGACTGAACCCGGCGTACAGGCCGACTCCATCCGCCGTACCAGGGGCTTTGCCCCCGGAAGGGCCTCTGACCTGCGTCGGAGGCCCTTTCCGCTCTTTCAGGGGCTTGCCGTGTTACGCGGCCGAAAGTCCCTCGAACATCCCTCAGACAGCGCTGAAAGTCCCTGAAAAGTCCCACGGATTGATCTTTGGTGGGCGGCCGGCGGCCGGGGCCTGGATCACCGGAGTCGGTCGCTTGAGGGACCAAGAGTCGGGGCAGGCTGAGGGTGCCCTGCTTGGATGGCGAGAAAGGGTCGCCCGCGGAAATCGCTTCATGATCGCTCCCGGCGGACAACTGGTGGGCATCCGTGCAGCGAGCGTGCACGGTGGTGGACAACGCGCCGTCCTTGCCGGTTCGCGGACAGCGGGCTTGGCTGTAGGTTCCCCACAGGTATCGTGGCGTTCGCCGACATGAGGACAGCGAGGTTGGCTGGGGATGCGGACGAGGGGGTGATGAGCATCGACGTGATCGCCGATCGGTATGAGCTGCTGGAAAACCTCTCGGTCGGAGAGGCCCAAGTCTGGGCCGGCCACGACCGGATGCTCGACAGGAAGGTCGCACTCAAGCTCACCCGGGCGTCGCGCGCTCATGCTGCCGTTCGAGGTCGCTTTGCCCGCGAGGCCGAACTGATGATGAAGCTGCGCGACCTCCGCATCCCGGAGGTGTACCAGCTCGGCGCCGCTGCACGGTGGGGCGACGCGCGGGTCGACTACATGGCGATGGAGTACGTCTCTGGAGCCCTTGTCGCCGCCCTCGCGGAGGACCTGGCGCGGTTGACGGTCTCGCAAGCCGTGGCTCTTGCAGCATCGACCGCCCAAGTCCTTGAAGGTGTCCACGCACGAGGGGTCGTCCATCGCGACATCAAGCCGAGCAACTTGATTATTGATAGGACTGGCGCCGTTACTCTGATTGACTTCGGGATCGCCATCCCTTCTGGGTCTGTGAGAGCAACTGATCTCGGGGGCGAAGGCATCACGGGCAGCCCGTCCTACATGGCGCCGGAACAGCTAGCGGATGATTTTGCTGCCCCCAGTGCAGATGTCTATTCTCTTGGCGTCGTCCTGTTTCGCCTCATCAGTGGCCAAGTTCCATTCGCGGCAGAGGCGGCTTCGCCGTTGGAGCTTCTTGAGAAGAAGGTGAACGAGGCTCCGGAGCCGCCATCGGCCTACCGCGGCGATATCCCGAATGGGCTTGATTCCCTCATCTTGAGAATGTTGGACAGGCAGCCGGATGCCAGGCCATCGGCGGCGGAGGTGGGAGAAGCGCTTATCCCATTTATGCCCCCAGGGAGTTGGACTCATCCCGAACGCCTGCATTCGGGGCACGGTACCTCGGCCTTCAAAGTGCGAGCTCCCATCAGCGATGAGACTTTCACGCGCACCCAAGCAGGCAGAGCCTCGGGCGGCCCCCCAGTAAGCTCGGCTCCCCTGGCCGCCCTGGGGATCACGGGGCCGGTCGAGTTGAGGAGACTGCAGGAGCTTCGGCGAAAGGCAGCGCTGCTTCGGCAAGATGGCCGCGAAGATGCCGGGTTGCTCGCCGACCAGATAACTGATGGTGAAATCGAGGCGGCGCACAGCAGCCTCGATGGCGCGCTTGCGCGACTGTTTATGCGTTTGGGTCCTCCGCCCGAGCCAACGAACAATCATTTTGCCGATCTTGGGTCCGATGGTGGAGGGGCGCAGAAGTGACTGGCTCGGTCGAGAAGCAGCCGCCAGAGGACCTTATGGTGAGTGCGGGGCTGGAGATTGCCGCGCGGTGGGGCGAGGCGGTAGGGCCTGAGAAGCTGAAAATTGCTTTGCAGGCCCTTGAACCCCAGCTTAAGCGCGAACATGAAGCACGCATGAGGAGAATGGATGATCTTCGCGCGCGCGAGGAGAGGCGTGCTTCGGCAGATGACGTCGAAGCGAAGCGCTCTGCGGCATTGGAAAAGATGAAAGCTGAGCTAGCGCTCCGCGAGTCGGATCGTCGGCGGACTCACGTATACCGAATGAGCGGGATGATCGCGGGCGTCGTCCTCTCTCTGGCGCTGCTAGGGGCTGCCGTAGCCGTGGCCCCGACTCAGCCATGGCTTGCTTCGGCGCTCTCTGGGCCAAGTCTCATTGCTCTAGCGAAGATCTTCGTGCTGCGTCGCGATGATCAGCCTCATGACCCGCCGCCTCACCGGCGAATCCACCCCGACCTGGCGCAGAACCCGACCTCGACAAGCAGCGACGAAATGCCCACTTAGGCGAGCCACACCTCGGGGACACGCCGTCCTGTCGCCGCGTACGGTGCCTGCGGCCGATCGGGTGGAAGACTGCCGGGCGGCTTGCTCCCGCAGGTCCCACTCCGGCAACCTTTGCCCAGGTCTTGCGGGAGATCCCTTCGCCCCACCGGAACCGACCACTCGGTGAACCGCGGCGAACCAAGCCGGCCAGGCAGCCCGTGCCTCACCCTCAGTACTCGCCGCACCGACACCCCGTTGTCGTGCTCCGAGGTCGGCGGCAGCACGGGAACAGGACCCTCATGCGCACGCGCGCCAACCGCCGACTCCTCTGCCGGTACACCGGCGACTCGGCCTGGTACTTCGCCCGAAGCAGCCGGGACGCCCGCGCCGGCATCCGGGCCGCCGGCGACGATCAAGCCCTCATCGAGTACCACTTCCTCACCAAGTTCAGCGGCGGTTTCGCCTACGCGGCCCACCCGGTCGCCATCCGCGCCACCCGCGTCCTGGACGATCGCACCGAAGTCCTCCTCGACGACCACGCGTACACCAGCCGCCCTGACCACCCCTACGACGTCGCCGACCACGCGATCAGGAGCATCCTGCCTTCCGGCACCAGCCCGCACCAGCTCACCGGCGTCTGCGGACTACGGGTCGGACACATCGACGACCGGGGCCTGCACCTTCGCCTGCTCCAGGCCCCGACCGCACACCTCACCCTCATCGGCCCTCCGCCCAGCCGATGGCGCCAACTTCTCGCCGACCTGCGGAACGACACGACCGAGGACGGGGCGCCGGTGCTGTGGGATCGTCCGCAACTCGCGGCGGTAGAGCGCGACTTCCGTAACCACCACGGTGAATGGGACGACGAAGAGGCCAAGATGCGCTGGCTCACCAGCGGTCTCTTGCGCCGCATTGGGCTGTGGCACACCGTCTCCACGGCCTTCTGCAGCCGCTACTGGCAGCGCGGAGACCAGACCATGATCTGGGAACTGCGCCACGCCTACGGCGTCCGCCCGGCCCACGACGAACTCGCGGCGGCGTTCCGCAATCCGGTATGGGGGCACCCGCTAACCATCTTGAAGTCCCACTGCGACTGTCACCACCGTCGACCCGACCCGGGTAACCGACCGCACCCGGACTTCGGGCGGCAGTGCCTGTTCGAGTTCCACCACCCCGACCACCCCGGCGTGATCCAGGTACGGTTCAACACCGAGGCCCCCCGCGTTGAGGACGAACCGAAGGTCCACGCCGCCCTGACGGCCGCCCGCGCGAACGCGGTCTGGCTGGAACGGGTGCTCCCGGCCCGCAGGTTCAGGGCCACCGGCTGAGCCAGTCCGCCCACCTGTCATGAGAGCGATGCCGACAGCCCCGGCTGCCCAGTCTCCTCCAGTTCGACGAAGCCGCCTTTGGTGGCGGCCGGGGAGGCAGGACGAGCACTAACGACAGACCGCGGAACCTTGCCCAAGCGAGCGAAGATCCCTACAGCATCGTTCCGTGCACTCCGTGGCCCGGCGTGGCGCTGACTGGTTGGCGCCCCGCCCGCCGTATTTGCAGATCCGAGGGCCCGTGAACCCCTGGCACCGACCGCTGGGCTACATGGCGGCCATGGCGGCACGAAGTGCAGCGTGGCCCTCCTGAGAGAAATCGTCATGGCCGGCGGCGGCAGCTGAGACGGCGATTGCGGCAGCGTCCCCGATCCCGCACCACTGGATGAGGCGTTGTTCGTCCTCCGTGGGCTGTCGGTCGTACCCGTCGTAGAAGGCGGTGGCGAGGTCGGCCCGGTGGCGCAGGGTGCGCTGGGTGATGCGGAGAAAGTCCCGGCCGGCGGCTTCGTAGCGGCTGGTCTCGAAGTCGATCACGGCGATTCTGAGCCGCCCGCGCTCGTCGGTGTTGGCGAGGAGGTTGCGGGCGGTGAGGTCGAGATGGGAGGGCTGGGCCGTCTGCGGAGGCAGGGTCTCCAGCTGGTTTATGGCGGCCAGGGCGAAGTCGAGTTCGGCGGTGCTGAGGGGGTGGGTCGGGCCGGTGAGCTGGGCACGCAGGTAAGCGGCGCGCTGGCGGCCGAAGTCCGTGATCGTCTGCGGCGGGCCGGCTTCGTGGAGACGGCGCAGTAGTTGGCCGGTCTGCCGGTAGGCGTCCTGCTCCTGGGCGGTGGTGAGGGTGGCGAGGTCGAGGCGGATGCCGGGCAGCGCGGTCATGAGCAGCACTCGGGCGTCCTCGTCGGCGTCGACCAGCTGGGGTGCCGCTGTGCCGAGGACGGATGTCCAGGTGCGCAGCGCGTGCAGCTCGCGGGTGAAGCAGTCCGGGCTGTTGTTCGCCTTGAGGACGAAGTGCTGGCCTCCGGGGCGACGCAGGAGGCGGACGGTTGCGGTGGTGCCGGGCCAGCTGAGGTCGGCGACGACCTCCGCTGGCCCGGTGAGGCGCGCTATCGCCTCGGAGACGGCGGTGGTCACAGGGCGCCGATGGTCTTCAACGCCTGGTCGGCGACCTGGCGAGGGGTGAGGAGGGCGGTGTCGATGACGCTGGCGTCGGCGGCGAGCCAGCCGTCGTACGCCTCGGTGTAGACCGGCAGCTTCTTGCGGCGGAAGGCGCGGACCTTCTCGCTGCGCGCCTCGTTGTCGGGGAACTCGACGCTGGCGTCGATTCGGGCGCTGACGGTGACCGGGTCGGCGTGGAGCAGGAGGTGCTGGAGCGGGATACCGGCGGCCCGGATGGCACCGTGGATTTCGGCGGCGTAGTCCTGGCGCAGCAGGGTCATCGGGATGATCACCGGGTGGCCGTCGTTTTCCCGGTGGCAGTGGACGGCGAACTCGGCGACCAAGGGGCGCCAGGCCGGGTTGTCCTGGAAGTCCTTGTACTTGCCGGGGAAGACCTGGCGCAGGAGGAAGCCGACCTCCTCGGCGTCGAAGAGGATGGCGCCGGGCAGCTCGTCCTGCAGGGTGGTGGCGAGGGTGGTCTTGCCGCCGCCGAAGGGCCCGTTGAGCCAGATGATCACGGGGTCTCGCTTTCGTCGCTGGGTGCTGGTTGTTGGGCCAACTGCGGGAGCTGGCCGAGGGTTACGACGTGCGGGTACTGCTGCCAGGGTTGCACCCGGCGGGCAGGACGGGCACGCGCCGCTGGTGGAGGGCGAGGTGGAACCGGTCGGCGTTGACGAGCCAGAGCCGGTCGAGTTCGGGCACTAGGCCGGTGGGGACGTCGAGGTCGACGGTCAGCGGCCCTGGCGCGAGGTCGGTGGTGGCGTGGGCGTAGCTGCCGGAGCGGCTGCTGCGCGGGCGCAAGTGGACGACGAGCAGGCCGCGTTCGGGGCCGTCGACGGTGAGGGTGAAGCGCCGACCGGGGTGGACGGCGGCGGGGGCGTGGACGGTCAGCGGGGGCTGGTCTGCGGGGCGGCTGTGGGCGGGCCCGCAGCGCGGGCAGGTGACGGCGATGCGGTTGCAGGGGCCGAGCACGCTGGTGAGGTGCTCCGCGGTCAGCGGCATCGCGCAGTGCGGGCACGGCTGAGCCGGCGTTGTGCGGAGGATTCGGTGGGTGGCGCGCAGCGCGGTGAGCTGGCGGCCGAACGCGCCGCCGCGGGTGCGGGTGAGCAGGGCGAGCGCGTGCTCGGCCCACTGGTCGGCGAGGCGTTCCAGCTCCTCGTGGTCGAGGAGTCCGGTGGGGGCGGCGCGGCGCAGGAGGGTCTGGGCACCGCTGCGCGCTTCGCCCATGGACCGTAGGCACTGGTCGAGGCCCGGGTCTGGACGGCGGGCGAGGGAGTCGCCGAGGGCCGCCTCGAACAGGGCGGCCTCGGCAGTGCGCTGCGTCCAGTCGGCCAGTTCCCGGTCTTGCTCGAGAGCGAGGACGGCGGGCGGACGTGGGGGGCTGGTGCGGGGTGCGGGGGTTGCGGGGCGGTCGCTGTGCACCGGATGGGGGTGGTGGTCGGGGTCGCCGAGGAGGATCGCGGCCGGTCCGGTGAGTCCGCGTTCGGCGGCGCGTCGGTTGGTGTCCATGGTGACGGTGCCGAGGTCGGCCCCGGTGTGGAGGAGGTCGGCGGCTGCGTGGGGGTCTTCGGTGGCGGTGTCGGCGTCGCCACGAAGGAGACCGAACACGGCGGCTGGGTGCCCGTCGACGGCGTCCAAGGCGAGGTTCACCGTGGTGGGGTACTGCTCGTCGGGGCCGAGGGTGATGGCGTTGCAGACGTAGAGGCCCAGGACGTCGGCGTGCAGGTCGTGTGGGTGGTGGATGGTGAGGCCGCTGGACGGGGCGGCCTTGCACCGGGTGGGGGTGCAGCCGCCGGGGACGAGGTGGCCGGTGCGGGTGGTGCGTTCGGCGTCGCCGGGCAGGCCGCACAGCACGGCGGTGCCGAGGTGGGCGTGGGCGGCGGAGCCGTGCGCGTCGACCAGCAGGGTGCGCCAGGGGGAGCCGATTGCGTCGGCGGTGGTGAGCCGGGGCGCGCCGGGCTTGTGGAGGTGGCGGGAGCGGCCGGTCGTGCCGTCGATCAGCGCAGATGCCCCGTTCGGGGTCGAGGGGGCGGCGAGGATCTTGGCGAGGAGGAACACGGCGGCGGGTACGTCGCGTCCGGTGAGCAGTCCGAGGCGGGTGCCGTGGCGGGTCCAGGTGTCGAGGGCAGGCAGCAGGTCGGCGAGGGTCAGGTGGGCGGGGTCGGCGGTGAGCAGGACGCTGCCGCCGGCCGGGCCGGGGTCGGCGAGGGCCTGGGTGAGGGTCGGGTAGTGGTGGTGGGGGCGGCCAAGCGCGGTGGCGGCGAGCCGGCCCAGCCGCGGGTCGTCGCCGGTGGACACGACGCGGGCGCACGCCCGGGCCGGGCGCGGGAGGGGCCCAGCGGCGGTCCCGTAGCGGGCGAGGACGGCGGCGATCCGCTCGTCGCGCGCCTGCTCGCCGGTGGCCAGGAGGGGAACGGTCGCGTCGGTGAGCAGGGCCTGGGCGTGGTCGAGGCCGATCGCCCAGGCGTAGCCGTCCGGTAGGTGCGCAGCGGCGTTCACCGCGCCTCCAGCCGGGTTGTCAGAGCGCGCAGGCGGTAGCGCACCGGTCCTCCCACCAGCGGGAAGGCCTGGGCGAGTTCCTCGGCGGCGACCATCCCGGCGGCGTGCTGCTCGCTGTCGGCCTGCTGCTGGTAGGGCCAGGCCCGGGCGGCGAGCGTGGCCAGGGCCTGGACGGGGTTCGGTGGTCGTCGTACTCGGCGAGGAGGGTCACGGTGGTGTCCAGGCCATGGGCGCCGAGGTGGGCGGTGACAAGGTGGTCGGTGCCCTTGCCAGTGATCAGCGGCGCGGGCTGGTCCTGGAAAGCCGCCTTGCGGTAGGCGGCGTCCAGATCGCCGGCCGGGTCGTCGCCGTGGGCGTGCAGTAGCAGGCGCACCAGCTGGCCGCCGGGACGCAGCACCCGCAGAGCCTGGTCGGTGGCGGCGAGCGGGTCATCGGTGAACAGCAGCGCCTCGTGCTCGACTACGACGTCGGCGCTGGCGTCCGGCAGGGGGATGGCGAGCGCGGTCCCGAGGAACAGTCGCACGCCGGGCAGGTTCCGGGCCGTCAGGAGGGCGGCCATGTCCGGGGACGGTTCGAGCGCCGTGTAGGTCGAGGGCCCGGCGGCGAGGTGGGCGGTGATGCGTCCGGTGCCGGCGCCGAGTTCGAGGACGTCGCGTCCGGCGAGGTGGTCGGTGGCGAAGGTGCGCAGGGCGGCGGCGAGAGCGGGTGCGACGGGCCGGTGGTCGTCGTACGGCGTGGCGAGGCCCGCGCCGTACAGCACGTCGGGCCCGGGCGCGGTGAAGGTGGCGTCGAGGAGGGGGACGAGATGGCGGTCGAGGTCGGGCCAGGGCCAGGCGGTCTCGGCGCCGAGCAGCAGGGCCGAATTCTGGCGGAGGCGGCCGAGCAGGTGGAACAGGGCGGTCACCGAGCGGGAGAGCCCGGCAGGGGTGGTCGGGTCGACCCGCAGGGAGGCGGTGAGCAGCGTTGTGGCGGCCTGGCCCAGGTAGCGGGCGCTTGCGGCATCGGGCCAGGGGCGCGGCTGGCGGCGGGCGAGCATCGAGGCCAAGCGGGTCAGGGCATGGCGTGCGGATTCCAGGTGCAGCGCCGCGGACAGCCGGTCCCCGGCGCCGTGGGCGCCTGCGGTGCGGGTGAGGGCGGCGGCGGCCTCGGTCAGCAGGCCAGTGGCGTGCCGCGCGGCCGAGGCGCGGGTGGCGGCAGTCCACGGCGGCAGGTACTCGGCGCCCGGCGGCGCTGGCTGCGGCATCCAGGCGCCGGGGTGCCCCGCCACGTGGGCCGCCTCGGTACCGGGCGGGACGAGCCGCCACTGGGTGACGTGGCCGCTGTCGTCGACGGAGGCCAGGGTGTGCTCGCCGGTGGGCTGCGCCCAGGCGGCGCCGCAGGTGGTGAGACGGGTGGCGACGGCGACGGCGGGCAGACCGGTGGAGAGGTAGCGGGTGCGTACGCTCTGGTGGTCGTCGTGCTCGGCGTGGCCGGGCGGCGGCGCGACTGCCTTGACCGGTTCCGGCAGCGTCGGGTGGACCGGGTCGCTGGGCAGGGTGACGCCGAGGCTGGCGAGGTACTGCTCGAAGGCGTCGGCGCCGCCGGGCTCCCGGAAGTGGTGGGCGTGCAGTCCCACTGCGCGGGCCGCGTCGGCGTTGATGTCGGAGTCGTCCGCGAAGGCAACCTCGCTGGCGCTCAGCCCCATGGTGGCGAGCGCGTGTTCGTAGGCGCGCGGGGACGGCTTGGTCAGGCCGGTGGTAGACGAGTTGAGGACGTGGTCGAAGAGAACATCGAGCCGGTGGTGGGCGAGGTCGTTGTCGAGGATCGTGGTGTTGTTGGTGAGCAGGGCGATGGTCAGGCCGGCGGCGCGGGCACGGCGCAGCAGGGCGACCATCGGCGCGTTGGGCTCGCCGCGGTCGGCGCTCCACAGGGCGAAGGCGCGGTCGGCACTCTCGGTGCCGAGGCTGGCGACCATGCGCTCGCGCACTCCGGCGGTCCACTGCCCCCAGGTGAGCGCCCCGGAGTGGGCGGCGTCGCTGTGGCGGCTGGAGGTGTAGGCGCTGAGGGCGCGCGGCGGCAGGCCGAGTTCGGCTTCGGCGGCGGTCGCGCCCTTCCGGTGCCAGAAACGCACGACGCCGTCGAGGTCGACGAGGATGCCGCGGATGCGGGGCTCGGCGGCGGTGCGGTTCATCGGTTCCTCCGGATGGTGCGCAGCAGGTTGGCCGCGGTGGGGTCGGCGGCGAACTGGGCGATGGTCAGGTCGGTGTCGTAGTGCTCGTTGAGGCGGGCGAGCAGGGCGACGGCGCCCAGCGAGTCGCCGCCGGCCGCGTAGAAGTCGCCGCCCTCCGGGGCAGGGGTACCGGTGGCGTCGTGCCACCAGGTCGCCAGCGGCTCGGGCAGCACGGTGCTGGCCGTCCCCGGCGGGCTGTCGGACTCGGAGGGTTCGGTGGCGAGGGCCCGGCGGTCGATCTTGCCGCTGGCGGTGCGCGGGAGCCGGGGCCGGCAGGTGATGCGGGCGGGGACGGCGGCCGGTGGCAGGTGCTCGGCGAGGTGGCGGCGCAGCGAGGCCGGTGCGAGGCCGGTGGCCGTTTCGGCGTGGAGGGCGATCTGCTGCCGGTCGGGGTCGAGGACGGCGCACGCGGCCAGGACCTCGGGGTGGTCCAGGGCGCGGGCCTCGATCTCGCCGGGTTCGAGTCGCACACCGTGGAGGTTGAGCTGCTGGTCGGTGCGGCCGATGAACGTGTACTGGCCGTCCGTCAGACGGCGCACGCGGTCGCCGGTGCGGTAGGCGCGCACCGCCTGGCCGGTGGCGGGGTCGGTGACGGTGATGAACGCGGCGGCACTCTCCTCGGGCCGGTGCAGGTAGCCGTCTGCGAGTCCGCTCCCGGCGAGGTGGAGTTCGCCAGCTTCGCCGTCCGGCACCGGCCGGCCCTCGGGGTCGAGGACGATCGGGACGACCCCGGGCAGAGGCCGGCCGATCGGCACCGGATCGGCGTGCGGGTCGACGTCGGGCGCAAGGAAGGCCTCGATGCCGGCCTCGGTGGGCCCGTAGGCGTTGGCGATCCGCCGACCGGGCGCGAACCAGGCGGCGAGCGGGCGGACGTGGAGGGCTTCGCCACCGAGGACGATCAGCCGCAGGTCGGGCAGAGCGCTGGCCGGTGCCGGGGCGGGGGTCGCGGCGAGCTGGCTGGGGGTGCACGTCAGCGCGGTGATCCGCTGCTCGGCGAGGAACCGCACGAGGGCGGGCCCGGGGGTGCGGGCCGCGGACGGGGCAGTCACCAGGGTGGCGCCGGTGGCCAGGGCGCACAGCACCTCCCACAGCACGGCGTCGAACGCCGGGCTGGTGAGCTGGGCGATCCGGTCGGCCTGGGTGAGGCCGGAAGCGGCCGGCATCTCCCGGGCCCGCTCGGCGAGGGCCCGGTGGGAGAGGACGACGGGCTTGGGGGCGCCGGTGGAGCCGGAAGTGTGGAACAGGCACGCCGCCGCCTCGTCCGGAACGCGCGGCAGGTCGCCGCAGCTGCGGGCACCGGCGGCGACGGCGGGCAGAGCGGGCGCCCAGTGCGGGCTGGTGCCGTCCGGGGTGACCGCCGCGCGGGCCCGGCAACCGGCCGCGAGACGGGCCAGGCGGGCGGGCGGGTGCCCGGCGTCGAACGGTACCGCCACCGCACCGGCCCGCCACGCCCCGAGCAGAGCGGCCACCCAGCCGGTGCCGGGCGCCACGGCGAGCAGCAACGGCCCCTCGGCGAACCCGGCGTCCAGCAGTGCGGCGGCGAAGTCGCGGGTCTCGGCGTCCAGGCGCGCCCACGTCCGCGAAGCGACGCCCGGATTGTCGACGGCCACCGCGTCGGGCCGGGCCTCGGCGGCGGCGGTGATCAGGCGAGTGAGGGCGCTCATCGCTTCGCCCCCACCCGGTCGAGTTCGCGTCGGGCGGTGCGCAGCAGGTCCAGGGTACGGACGAGGTCCGCGTGCGGGACGGACAGGTTGACGCGGATGCGCGGCTCACCGGGGTAGAGGGCGTTCCAGGAGGCGAGGTTGCCGCCGAACAGCAGGCTGGGGTTGAGCTTGAGGTCGAAGCGTCGGCCGACCGCGTTGACCCAGCCCACCAGGTCCTGCGGAGTGGGCAGGTCGACGTTCAGGCGCGGTAGGAGCGAGTACCCGGCGATGGGCCGCATGTCGTCGCTGACCCGCAGCAGGCCGGAGCCGTGGTCGGTGAGGAGGCGGAACGCCTCAGAGAAGTGGCCGGCCATGCGGTCCAGGTGGTCGGTGATCGCCCGACAGGTGAACTCGGTCGGGCACGTGGACACCCGGTGGCGCTTGTACTGGGCGCGGACCCAGGCGTGGCGCAGGGCGAAGGCACCCGGGTCGCTGTCGTGGGCAGCCTCGGCCATCAGCAGGACGGTGAGGTAGAGCAGGACGAAATGGCCGACCATCGGGTTGGCGCTGGCGACGCGATCGAACACGTCGTCGCGCGCGGCGGCGATCAGGGCGGTGTCCCCGCTGATGAGCAGTCCGGCCCGCAGCCCAGGCAGGGACAGGTCCTTGGACGGGGTCATCAGGACGGCGGTGTCGGTGAGTCGACCGGCCAGCGCGGTGCGGGCGTGGTCGGCCACCAGGTGCCGCCCGCTGCTGTGCCCGCCGGCCTGGAAGACCAGGTCGAGTACACGGAAATCGGCCTGGACGGCGGGCGGGCGGAAGCCGGTGCCGGTGACGCCGTTGGGAAGGATCTCGACGACGGCGGTGTGACTGGCTCCGCCGCCGGACCAGTGGACGGCGCCGTCGCCGCGGTAGCGGCCGGCGACGGCCAGCGGGTGGCGGCGCGGTGTCTGCTCGAACGCGAAGTAGCACGGCGCGGGCAGGACCATGCTGGCGCAGCACGCCGCCAGGTACCGGGAGACCAGCCCGATCCCTTCGCTCGCGCCCGCGCAGAACATCACCTGGTCCTCGTCGACGGCGACGCCGAGGTACTCGCCGGCCAGGGTGGCGGCGAGGGCGCGGTCGTGCTCGTCGTGGACGGTGCCGTACTCGTGCATGCGCCCGTCGCGCAGGCACGCCCGCAGGACCTGCTGCAGGTGTCGGGCGGTCGCCGTCGAGATCGGGTAGAGGTTGTATCCGTAGCCGATCTGTGCGGAGGAGCGGGCCACCCCGTCGCGCAGATCGCGGTACACCGCGACGCACGAGGCGTCGGCCGCCAGGTCGGGTGCGGGCAGCGCCATCAGCACGTCCCCCCGTCCCCGCCGCCGAGCAGCGCGGTGACCTCGGACAGGGCAGCGATGGCCTCCTCGCCGGGGCGGGCGGCGAACGGGTAGCGCTCACCGGTGCGCAGGACGGCGACGTCGGCCGCGATGTCGGCCGGCTCGCGGGTGCCGGTGAGGGCTTGGTCGATGAGTTGGGCGAGGAAGGGCATGTCCGAGGCGGTGAGGCCGCACCACACGGCCTCGGCCAGGCCCAGGCGCAGCGCCGGGTGGCCGAGCGGCAGGTCGTCAAGCCAGTTGACGCGGATTCCGGCCGCGTACAGCTGCTGCGCGGCGACCCGAGCGGCCAGGCGCGGGGTGGTGGTGACCCACAGCTGGTGGGTGCGCGTGTAGCCGAAGTCCGCGCCGGCGACGTCCCAACCGGCCGTGGCGAGATGCTTACCGAGCGAGCGGGCACAGGCGACGACGGTGTGCGCGTAGTCGCCCGCGCGGTCGGCGAAGCCCGCGAGCGCCAGGCCCAGCGCCGCGACGGAGCCGAAGTGGTGGCTGGAGATCAGCTGCGGCTGTACCTGCTGCCACGCTGCCGCGATGCCGCTCCGGTTGGTGGCCAGAATGCCCTTCTGCGGACCCGGGAACGACTTGTGGGTGGACGCGGACAGACTGTCCGCCCCGCAGTCGAGCGGGTTCGGGACGGCGCCGCCGAGGACCAGGCCGAGCAGGTGGGAGATGTCTGCGTGTACCACGGTCCCGGGCGACGCCTTCTTCACCGTGGTGGTGATCGACACGATGTCGTAGGGCACGAGGGCATGGCACTGGTCGATGTAGAGCAGCGCCGGGCGCTTCCTGGCGCACAGCTCGGCGAGCTGCCCGAGGTCGAGGCGGTGCGGGTCGGGGCCGGTGACGGTCAGGACGTGCAGGCCGAGGCGGCGGGCGATGTCGGCGGTCGCGTAGTGCCCGCCCTGGCACGGGGACAGAACCGCGACGGGCGCTCCGGCCGGGTAGCAGGCCAGGGTCATCTCCATGGCCTGCAGGCCGGACAGCAGCCTCACGTTGACGTGGGCGGCACCGAGCATCCGCTGCAACAGGGGGACGGCGAGGCCGGTTTCCAGCCACTGCGCGTCGCGGGCGCCCGGGAAGCGCCACTCGCCGAAGTCGGGGTCGGGGTGCTGGTCGAACATGTACCGGCCGGCGAGGTCGCAGGCCAGCGGCAGCCGGGCGATCGGCCACATCGCATTCTCGGCGGGCACCAGGTTGATCACCTGCCGGGCCGCGCGCTCGTGCCCGGCGAGGACGGTCAGGGCGGTGGTGAGCAGCTGCGCGCCGCTCGGGTCGCCGGTACCGGAGCCGAGGTCCGGGCCGGTGCTGGTGGTGAGGGTCATGCCGTGCTCCTGGCGTGGGTGGCGGACGGGTCAGGCGGTGGGTCGGGTGGTGAACAGGCCGCGCAGGAGCAGGCGCGGGGCGGCGGGGTCGTCGGTGAAGGGGGTGCGGCCGTGGCAGAGCTTGTCGTTGGCCAGGACCAGGGCCTGTCCGGCGGCGAGGGTGAAGGCGGTGCGGTTCCAGGAGGTGTCGGCGGCGGCGTCGGCCAGCGCCGCGAGGGCGCGGTCCATGTGCTCCTGCCGGCCCGGGGCGGTGGGGTGGTAGGAGTCGGTGGCGGTGAGGCTGTAGCGGGTGACCAGGTGGCCCGCCGGGTCGCGGCCGAACGCCGGGCCAGCGGTGGACAGGCCGTCGACGAAGGTGGAGGTGCGTACCAGCGCGCGTTCGTGGGTGAGCTGGGCAGCGGCTTCGGGGTCCGCCGCCTGCAGCTCGGCGAACGCCTGGACGGCGTTGAAGAGCTGGGTCTGGCCGCCCGATCGGCCCGGGTGCACGCAGATCATGACCGTGGTGGCGACCTGGCCGAGGTGCTGGAGGGTGCCGTCGCAGTGCAGGTTTTGCCCGGCCCGGTCCTGGAAGGGGTGGGCCGGGTCGGCGGCGGCGGTGAGGCGGCTGACACCGCCCTGGGTGTGGGTGCTGCCCCGGTACTGGGGCGGACTGAACGCCGGGCCGAGCCCGAGCGCGTCGGCCAGCGCGGCGAGGTCGGCCTCGGCCGGGGTGGTGCCGGGAACGTGGACGACGGCGTAGCCGCGGGCGCGGTAGTCCTCGGCGATCCGCTGGCGGAAGGCGGGCTCGGGGATGCCCCAGCTACTGGCGACGATGGGCTCGGCGGGTGCCGGGGTGAAGCCCGGCAGCTGGAGAGGGGCGGTGAAGCGGGCCGGGGTGTGGCGGGTGATAGCGGGAGCGGGCACGGTGGCCTCCGATCGGACGCGGGGTCAGATGATGGCGGGAGCGCTGGTGGTCAGCGCCGGGGTCTCGGCGAGCAGCCGGGCCACGGCGGCACGGTGGGCCGGATCGCTGCGGTCGGGCGCGGGCCGGCACTCGGCGATCAGGCGCAGAAGCGGCTGCAGTTGGCGGTCGAGGTCGAAACGGGGCGCGGCCAGGTCGAGGGCGGCGAGGTGACCGTCGCGGGCGGGGCCGTCGTCGGTCGCGGCGATCAGCGCGAGGGCGAGCGCCTTCGGGTCGGCCGGGTCGGCGACGGGGCCGATGCCGAGGGCGGCGACCACCTCGCCGGTGGCGCCGTGCGGGTCGGCGACGACCGGCAGCCGGTACAGGGCGGCATCGCGAAGGCGCAGCCGGTGGCAGGTCTGGGACTCCGCCGTGCGGCTGCCGGTGATCGCGAGGCAGCGGGCACCGTTGAGCATCCGGTCACGGCCGTGGTGCCCGAGCGGCCCATCGGGCAGCTGCACCAGGCCGTCCAGACCCATCGCGTGCACCTGGGCGCGGAAGGCGGGGCCGGGCTCGTACAGCAGGCGCAGCGTCAGCTCCCGGTCAAGGCCGCGGGCGTGGTCCAGGGCGGGCAGCAGTGGGGAGGGGTGGCAGTACTCCCACGCGCCGCCGCTCCACACGACGTCTGCCGGAGGCCCGGTTGGCGTCTGGGCTGCGGCCTGGGCGGAGTGGCGGTTGTGGCCGATCGGCACCAGGCTGAGCAGGTGGTCCAGGGCAGGGCCGGCGCGGTGGTGGGCGGCGGACAGGCGGCCGGTGGCCACCAGCGCGCCGAGGGTGGAGGCGCGCTCGGCCTCGGAACGCACCAGGAAGTGGTCGGCGAGCATCAGCTGCAACCGCCAGCGCGCGACCGTGTCCGCGTACAGGTCCTGCCCGTCCGGGCCGGCCAGCGCGTCGTAGTGCAGGTGCTCGATCGGCGGCGAGTTCTCCGCGACCAGGAGCAGGCCGGCGGCGTGGGCGGCGAGCAGCAGCCGGGTGTCGGGCAGGTCGGTGGTGACCAGTGCTCGGTGCCCGGCGAGGAGTTCCTCCCAGGGCCGGGTGGTGACCGTGATGCCCGGGTGGGTGAAGCCGGAGGGGCGGGGGACGGCGATGGTGACCTGGTGTCCGGCGTCGGCGAGGACCTGGGCCGTCTCCCACAGGCGGATGCCGATCCCGCCGAGCTGGTCGTCGACCGGGTAGGGGCCGGCGTGGATGAGGACGGTCGTCACAGGGCGCTCCCGGTGATCGTGGCAGCGAGGCTCGGCCA
The DNA here is from genome assembly GCF_044744605.1 of Kitasatospora sp. NPDC087271. Lineage (NCBI taxonomy): Bacteria > Bacillati > Actinomycetota > Actinomycetes > Kitasatosporales > Streptomycetaceae > Kitasatospora > Kitasatospora sp. NPDC087271. Next base: position 8,797 of record NZ_JBIUYQ010000009.1, on the reverse strand, counting down.
GGTGCCTAGGTCGGTGAACGGGCCGACGTCGAGCGCCGGCGCGCCGAGCAGCGGGGCGATGCCCTCGGGCCCGAACGGCTGGCAGAGCGTCGCGCGGTGCAGCACGTCGAGTACGGCCCGGCCGTGCCCGCGGGCGAAGGCGTAGCCGAACCAGACGGCGTCGAAGCGGCCGGCCTGTTCGAGGCCCGGCTTGTCCGCGAAGTCCTTCACCTGCGGCCACGCGTGGCCTGCGGTGCTCTCAAGACGCAGCGCCCCGTCGACGGCCAGCCGCTGCGGGTCGTTCTCGGCGGCCGTGAGGAACGCGACCCGGTGCCCGGCGCCCACGAGGTCGAGGAGGTTGCCGACAGCGTGCGGGGCCGGTGTGCTGAGGATCTGGTCCGGCAGCAGGACGGCCGTGGCCGGGCCCCACCACGCTTCGCAGCTCAGCACCGCGCCGGTCGACTCCGGCAGCTTCGCGTCCTGCGCGCAGATCGCGAGCGGTAGGCCGAGCTTGGCGCAGCGGGCCGTCAGGTGGCGGGCGGTGGCCTCCCGGCCGGGGCCGAGCACGGCGACCAGGCGAAGCCGGTCGGCGTGCGGGGAGAGCAAGTCCAGGGTGTGGTCGAGGGCGACGCGCCCCGGCCCGATGGGAACGACCTCTTTGGCGATCGGCAGGCTGAGGCGGCTGCCGGCGCCCGCGCACGGCAGCACTACGGTGTCGCGTCCGCTGGTCATCGCGCACCCCCGGAGACGGCGTGGAGGGCGTCGGCGACGGTCCGGGCACCGGCCAGGGCTTCGTCCTCGGTGATGACCAGCGGCGGCGCGATCGTCAGGACCGGCCCGAACGAGCGCACCAGGACACCGGCCTGCTGGACGAGCGCGGCCACGTCCTGTGCCACCTCGACGGACACGGTCTCCACGCCGATCAGCAGCCCGCGGCCACGGACCTGCCGCACCATCGGGCAGCCGTCCAGGTCCTTCGACAGGTACTCCAGGACGGCCGAACCGACGCTGCGGGCGCGGGCCGGCAGGTCCTCGCCCTCGACGATGTCCAGGACCGCGAGCGCCGCCGCGCACGCCGTCGCGTGTCCGCCGGTGGTGTGCCCGTGCCGCAGCCCGCCCAGGTACGGGTCGTCAGCGAACACGTTGTAGACGTCCTGGCGCACCGTCACGGCGGCCAGCGGCGCGTACCCGCCGGTCAGGCCCTTCGAGGTGACCACGATGTCCGGGCCACCGCCGTGGCCGAGGTCGTGCTGGACGCCGAGCATGTGCCCGGTCCGGCCGATCCCGGTGGCGACCTCGTCGGCGATCAGCAGGATGCCGTGCCGGTCGCACAACGCCCGCAGCGCAGCCAGCGTGCCGTCCGGCGGGACCACGACCCCGCCGACGCTCAACACCGGCTCGATCAGGATCGCCGCCACCCGGTGCGCGCCCACTGCCGCGAGCTGCGCCTCCCACTCCGGGGCGCCGGGAATCCGGCACTCGTGCCCGCCTGCGCCAGCCGCGCAGCCCGGGCACCGGGGCGTGGCCAGGTGCAGGAAGCCGTCCGGCAGCGGTCCGGCTCCGTCACGGCGAAACGCTGCCCCGGTGGCGGCGATCCCGGCGGTGGTGGCTCCGTGGTACCCGTCCGTCCAGGACGCGACGACCGTCCGCTCCCGGTCACCGGTGATCCAGTGGAACATCCGGGCGATCTTGAGGGCGGCTTCGATGCCCTCCGACCCGGAGTTGCAGAACAGGGTGCGCGACAGGCCCGGCGGGCAGAAGGCGGCGATCCGCTCGGCGAGCAGCGCGGCCGGCTCGGTGGTCACCTCGCCCAGGTCCCACGTCATCAGCTGCCGGGCCTGGCGGGTAATCGCGTCGACGACGCGCTGCTCGCCGTAGCCGACGATGGCATTCAGGGTGCCGGCGCGCAGGTCGAGGTAGCTGCGACCGGTGTCGTCGGTGACGCGGCAGCCCGCACCGCTGGTGAGGATCAGGCGAGGGGTGGCGACGCGGATCGGGCTCCACGGGTGCCACAGGTGGCCCGTATCGGCGCGGCGCACCGGGCTGGGCAGAGTGGTGGGCATGACAGATCGCCTCCAGGTGAGGTCGTGGGGGTTGGGCAGTGGCGCGCTGGTCAGCGCGTGGAGTGGCGGGGAAGGGCGAGGATCGCGTCGCCGAGTTCGCGGGCCACCTCGGTCACGTCCCGCCCGGTGGTGTCGACGGTGACCAGGCGGCGGTGGCGGCGGCCCATCACGGCGAGCGCCTGGTGGAAGCGGTCGGCGAACGGCTCGTCCTGCGCACTGCGCTGGTCGCGGACGTCGACGTGGTCGCGGCCGTTCAGGCGCTCGGCACGGGCCTTGATGTCGGCGGTCACGTGGACCGCGAGGTCGAAACGGGCGAACAGCCGTGGCCAGCGCAGGGCCGCGCGGGCCGCGAGGTACGGGCCGCCAGCAATGCCGAAGGCGGCGGTCCGGTCCACGTAGGCGTCTTGGATCAGCACCTCGCAGCCCTCGGCTTCCGGCGGCCGTGCCCTCGCCAGCAGGTTGTCCAGAGCGAACCCGGCGAACAGGTACGCGGTCGTGGTGAACGCACTGTCCGGCTGGCGGGCCATGGACAGCCAGCGCAGGGGCCGGTCCAGCGGATGGCGCCGGGTGAGCATCCCGCGGTGCCGGGTCGCCGTCACCCCGCGATCTGCGAGGTCTCGCACCACGGCCTCGACCAGTGTGGTCTTGCCGGCCAGGTCGATGCCATCAACCATCACAAGCAGCATCGAGTCTCCTCGTACATCGTGGGCAGGGCTGCGGTTGCAGGGTGGGGGGATCCCACCCAGCTCACGCCGGGTTCCTGGCGCTTTCGGTCGCGATCCACGGCGCGGTGAAGCCCGGTTCGAGGCCGAGCGCGCCATGGGCAGGCCCGAGGGCACGCAGCAGCAGCCGTTCTCCCGTGAACGCGGCGCGGCCGTGCAGGACGCGGTGGTTGTCGAGGAGGAGCGCCTGCCCGGCGGCCAGGCGCACCGAAACGGTGTGCCGAGCGATCGCGGTGCGCAATGCGGGCATCTGAACCTGTGCCTCTGGTGAGAAGCGGGCCAGCTCGTCCTGGCGCAGGCGGATGCGCCAGCGCCGCGATGGAAGGTCTTCCAGGACGGGGGCGAACAGCCCGTCCGCGCCGCCGAAGTAGGCTGCGCGCGGCGCAGACAGGGCCGCCATCGCGGCGGGCCGGAAGCCGGCCAGCTCGCCGAGCACGGCACGCCCGTCGACGAGGATGCTCTCGCCCCCAGCACGCCCTGGCTGGAGGCAGGCGAGTATGACCAGGCGAGGGGGGCACGGCAGCTGGGCGCTCTCGGTGTGGACCGCGAGATCGCTGCGGCCCAGCCCGGCCAGGCCAACTCGCCGACCATGGCGGCCGGTGTCGCGGATCGTGGTCAGCCCGTCCGGGCCGCTGTCGCGGTGCGGGCGTAGCTCGGCCAGCAGCAGGTGCGCCGCTTCCAGGACGTCGTCGCGGCAGTGCAAGCCCGTCAGGCCGGCCGCGCCGCGTTCCCGGAGCGCCTCCCCGATTTGCTCCCGGAGCGCACCGGGGCCGGCCGCCGAGGAGTCCGGCGTGAAGAAGTCCACTCCGGGGGTGTTCGAAGGCATGGGGATCTCCCTTGGGCGTGGAGGGGATGGGGAGACCACAACAGTCGTCGGCATCGCCCCCGCCGTACAGTGACAAACTGTCAATTCGCGATCACAGGAGTAGGGCGCTTCGGCCCGGCTCAGGGCTGCTACGTTCGGGGTGCTTGCGCCTGGTCGCACATCATGGAGGACGGCGTGACCCAGCTCGAACAGCCCTACGTTCCAGCAAAGTTCCCCATCTCGATCAAAGGTGTGGTCCTCGACAGCCAGCAGCGCGTGCTGCTGCTGAAAAACGAGAGGCAGGAGTGGGAGCTGCCCGGAGGCAAGCTCGAAGGCGATGAGACCCCCGCCGAGCGGGTGGAGACCGAAATCCAGGAAGAGAGCGGCTGGACGGCCAACGCCAGTGCTCTGCTCGATACGTGGATGTACGAGCCGCTGCCCGGCCGGAAGGTCTTCATCGTCACCTACGGCTGCACCGCCACCGGTGCTCACAAGCCCCCCGTTGTGAGCCACGAACACAAGGAGGCCGGACTCTTCCACCGGCGCGAGGTCGACGCGCTCGTCATGCCCCAGGGCTACAAGGACTCCATTGCCCGCTGGTACGAACTCCTCGACCGGGAGTGAGCCGTGGAGCCCGCGCCACGCGACGGCATCCAGTGGCACTGGACCACGCCCCGAGCCCAGGAGATCCTGCGCCGGCGAAGCCTGGCGGGAATCCTCACCTTCTACCGTGAACTCCACGGCCTGCCCCAGCAGGAACTTGCCGACCTGCTCGGCTACTCCAGCAGCTACGTGTCCCGGGTGGAGACCGGCTCGCGCACCATCACCGACATCGGCGCCCTGCGACACATCGCCGACCAGCTCCGCCTTCCGCCCCATTGCTTCGGCATCACCGACGACGCAGACGGAGACCACCACGCCATGATCCAGTTCGCGGAGAGCGTCCTGCGCCTGGCCGAGATCGCCCGCCAGGTCGGCCAGGCCAGCGCCGCGGTCGACGAGCTGTGGCCTCTGGTGGCGCGGTTGGAGGCCCGGGTCGAAGACGGCCGCACCGAAACGGACGTACTGCGGCTTCTCGCTCGCGCCCGCGTCGGCCTCGGCGTTGCCCTCGGTCACGTCCTGCCGGACGAGCGCCTGGCCACCGCTGCCCGCTGGACGGGCAGAGGACTGGCTGTCGCCCGGCGCCTCGGCGATCCGACCCTGCACACCTACGCCCTGCGCCACCACGGCAACGAACTCCGCAAGGCCCGTCTCCTGGGAGCCGCAGTTGACCGGCTCACCCAGGCCCGGGATGCCGCCCGCACACCTGATGAGCGAGCCGAGGCCGTGATCCTGCTGGCCCGCGCCGCCGGCAGCGCTGGAGACCGGGCCGCGTTCGACGACGCGGTGACCGAAGGCTTCCGGTTGTTGGACGTGGCGCCGACGACGTCCCTGTTCTCCGATTTCAGCCACCACGAGGTCCACGTACGGGGACTCGCCGCCACCGGCCGTGTCCAGGAGGCCGTTCGCATCCTTGAGCGTGCACCCACGCCTCGACTTCACACGACCACGCAGTGGCGCATCATCTCCGCGATCACCGCCGGGCAGGTCCTGGCCCTTCGGGGCGACCACCAGGCTGCCCGGGAGAGCCTGACAGCGGCTGTGCGGGGAGCGGTGGCGCACCGGCTGCCGCACCAGATCCAGCGAGTGGTGCGCGCAAGCCGAGGTCTGCCGGACGTCCGCGAGGAGGCACAGGCCGCCTTGTCGCAGCTCAAGGCGGCTATAGCGGCCTGACCGGCGAGGTGCCGCAAGCCCTGCCCACCTGGAAGCGATCACGACCTCGTGCCGTGGCTGCCAACCCTGCGGCGCGACAGAAACGCCACAGTGAAGAAGGTGGTCCATCACGGTGCAGCCTCCATCTCGGCCCGTTGATGTGAGGTCTTGGCCAGGGAGCAGTGGTGCCGACTCGAAACGGACATCGGGTCGGCCCACCGTCTTCGGCGTGCTGGCCTCTACGCGGAAAGCGCGGAAGCACCCTCGTCCGCAGCCGCGGCGGACTCGACGGCTGCGTGGTGGCGGGTGAGCCACAGGGTCGGCTCTTCGACTTCGGCGTCGGTCGGGTACAGCTCTTCCTGCGTCAGAGCGGCGCGGAGCAGAGGGAACCCGCCGGCGGTCACCAGTACCTTGACGAACTGTTCACCGAGGTTGACGTACGGGCTGTTCGTCGGGGCATGCGGGTCGCGTCGCAGCTCCGTGTACAGGGCGCTGGGTTCCGGGTCGCCGGGCAGGGCGCCGATGACGTCCTGCCCGCACAGCGCCTTGGAAACGAGGCGCTCGACGTACTGGCCGTGCCCGAAGGTGAGGGCGGCGGGGTTGCGATGCTGCTCGGGCGGCAGACCCGCAGTGGAGTCCCGGAGCTTGCACCTGAGCAGCGCGTACGCCAGTTCAACGTGAAGCGCGTACTGGGACAGGTGCGCGAGCTGGTGCGCGAAGATCGTGGTCAGCTGCCGCTCGGTCGGGTGGAGGTGCTCGTCGTACACCTGCGGCATGTAGGTGAGTTCGGCTGCTCCGTCCTCGCGCCACATGATCGCTGCCCGGGAGGTCGGGTAGAGCCGGGAGACCATCTGCTCGGTGTACGCACGCGTCTGCGCGATCATGGCGGTGACCGCGTCGTCGGGGGAACGTGCCGTCCGGCAGGGTACCGATGGCCATGGAGGTCATCAGCACGGAGTGCTCGACCTGCCGCTCGATGAACTGCTCCGGGCTGACCGGACAAGCGATGATGCGCCCGGGCAGAGCGAGGCCGGAGAACTCCGCCACCAGTGGGGCGGCGGCCTCGATGAGGCCGCAGTAGCGGGCGAACACAACGACGTCGAGATCGGCGTCGTTGCGGTGCTCGAAGATGGTCATTGACGGTCCAAGGGGTAGAGGTGTCGTGCCTTACTGGGCGGGGCGGCAGGGGTGTCCGGGGCGGCCGGCGGGCAGGGAGTCTGCGCCGATCAGCCGCAGCGCCGGGAGACGGCCTCGGCTGCTCTGGTTGCGGGTCAGCTGGCTGTTCATCCTTGGCGGGGCGAACTGCGATTCGTTGGCGGGCCGCACCAGGTCGTGCGGATGGCGCGGCCTGCGTCCTCGCGGTGACCGCTCCGCATGGGGCGAGGGCGTACCCCCAAGGAGAGCTTCGGCCGGTTCTAGATCAGGCTGCTGATCAGGGCGCGCGCGTCGTCGCCGTCGACCGCGGTGCGGCGAAGGCGGTCGAAGACGTCCCGGAAGCGGCCGACCGTCGCCGGGTCGGTGACGGTACGGGGGCCCGCGTACTGGTCGATCTCGACCCGGACCGAGTTGATGATGGTGAAGTCCCAGTAGGTGCGGACCAGGGTGCCTGCGGGGATGACGCCGAGGGTGAGGCCCGGGCGCTGGATGCACTCCAGCAGGTAGGTCAGCTGCTCGCGGAGCACGGCCGCACCCGCGATGTCCGCCGTCAAGGCCCGCGCGCTCATGATGATCTCGAACTTGCGCTCTCCGTTGATGAGGTCCCGCCGGGCCATCCTCGCCTGGATGGCCGTCTCGATGTCCTCGTTGGAGACCGGGTAGAACTCGCCGGCGTGCTCGAAGACGGCGCGGGCGTAGCTCTCGGTCTGCAGGGTGCCGTGGACGATGCTGCCTTCGTACGACTGAACGATGTTGGCGGAGCGGTGCAGTTCCAGGAAGTCGTTCTGGATGGGCGCCAGCGCGGTGCTCGTGGGGTTCATGCTGTCTCCTTCTCTCGGGTGTCCTGCGGAGCAGGTCGTTGCGGAGTGGCCTGTCATCGGTGACCGGCCTGTTGCCGTGACCTGCCGGGAGGTCGGGCTTCGGACCTCGCAGGCAGGCGGAGGGTTGTCCGTCGTGCCGGGTCAGGTGGCCATCGCGGCTTCGGCCTTGGCGCGGGAGGCGGGGCGCCAGCGCCACGGGAACGGCGGCAGGGGGGAAGCGAGGATGGTGGCCAGCCGGCGGTCCGCCTCGTCCTGGAGGTCCGGGTCGATGCGGGTGTACTCGGCAAGGAAGAGCCACGCGCCGAGGGCGAAGAGCGGGGTCATCGCACGGTAGGAGCGGCCGTCGTCGACGCTGGTGACGTCGTGACCGTAGGCGGTGAAGAACTCGTCGCACTCCTCGCCCGGCGTGCCGAAGATGTCACGCCTCCACCCGGCGGCGGCCTGGTCCCACACGCCGGGTCCGACCGCCGTGCGCTCGAAGTCGATCAAGGCGGGACCGTGTGGGGTGCTGATGCAGTTCGTCGGGGTGGCGTCGCCGTGGATCACGCACATCGGGCCGGGCGGCGTGGCGCGCCAGGTGGACCGGGTGGTGGCCAGCAGCACGCGCAGGTGCTGTTCCTGGTCGGAGGACAGCGTGCCCGGGGGCAGGTCCCTGATGCGCTGGGACAGCGAGCTGAACGGGTTGAACTTCGGCAGACCCAGGCCCGCGGGGATAGCCAGCCGGTGCAGCCGCTGCAGGACGTCCGCAAGGTCGGCCGGACGGGGCGTGCGGTCGCCGAGGTCCTCGACGAAGGTGACCTGGAGGTGGTAGCGGCCGGAGTGCACGAGCGGGTAGGCGGATGTGCCGGCCGAGCGCGGAGCCTGGATGCCGTTACGCAGCAGCCATCGCGCAATCCGCGTTTCACGCAAGGCCGTTTCGGCTTCGGTGCCCGGACGCCAGACCTTGGCGACGGCCCCCGACTCGGGCAAGCGCCAGGTGTGGTGGGGGCCGCCCTGCAGGAGGACGGCTCGGCGCGGGTCGAGGCCCTGGCGCCAGGCCGTTGCGACGACGGCAGCGCACCTTTCGTCGGGTTTCACAAGGCTCCGATCCATCAAGGAAGTTGTCGCTGCGGCGGAAACGGGGCGGTGCTGCCTGGCCCCTGCTGGGGTGGGCTTGGTTGGGCGGTGCTCTGAGGTGTGCGAGGCATCGGCAGTCGGACCGCCCTGGTGCCCCGGTGCCGGCAACGCCCCGTGGGCAGCGGCCGGCACCGGGAGGCTTCACGGGCCGAACTGATATCCAGCGGCCATGAGCTGGGATCGAGCAAGGCTCACGGCCTCCGCGAGGCGGTAAGGGTCGGTGAGTACTGCCGGGCGGCCGGGAAGGGCCCTCGGCAGGTACAGCCAGTCCCGTCCGTCCGCACGGCGGCTAGGCCGCGTATTCGGTCGTGATCAATGGGTTCGGGTGAGGTCCTTGATCCAGATCATTGCGCCGCGGAGGTGAAGGCCGGCGAGGTAGCTTTC